>CAYTSA010000042.1:0-29248 GCA_964440345.1 uncultured Desulfovibrionaceae bacterium
GCCCTGAACGCCGCCGTTGAGGCGGCCCGGGCCGGAGAACACGGCAAAGGCTTTGCCGTGGTGGCCGACGAGGTCCGCAAGCTGGCCGAGCGCAGCGGCGGCGCCGCCGCCGAAATCAGCGAGCTTTCCTCTTCCAGCGTGCAGATTGCTGAAAAAGCCGGCAGCATGCTCAGCCACATCGTGCCGGATATTCAACGCACGGCAGAGCTGGTGCAGGAGATATCCGCCTCCAGCGCAGAGCAGAACTCCGGCGCTGACCAAATAAACAAGGCAGTGCAGCAGCTGGACCAGGTTATCCAGCAAAACGCTTCCGCCTCCGAAGAAATGGCCTCAACCTCGGAAGAGCTGTCCAGCCAGGCCCAGCAGCTCATGTCCACCATGACCTTCTTCAATGTGGGCCAGAGCAGCGCCAAACGACCCGCCAGCAAGCCCAAAGCCTTGCCTCAGCAGACAGCGGCAAAAAAAACAAAAGCAGCCGGCGCCGGAGTGTCGCTTGACATGGGCGCCGACCACGACCACAACGACGATGACTTCGAACGGTTCTAGCGCAGCAAGCAAATACACGAGGGGGCAGCATGGAAGAAAAAACTTTTGATGAACACAACCAATATCTTACATTCACGCTGGGCGACGAGCTTTTTGCCCTGAACATTGCCTCTGTACGTGAAATTCTCGACGATAAGGAGATTACGCGCATCCCCCGTACGCCGCCGGCCATGCGCGGCGTGCTCAACGTGCGCGGCCACGCCGTGCCTGTGGTGGACTTGCGCCGCAAGTTCGGCATGAGCCCCACCCAGATGACTGTGAACACCTGCGTCATCATCATCGAACGCTCAATGGACGGCGAAGAGCAGCAGAACATCGGCGCATTGGCCGATTCTGTTCAAGAAGTTATTGAAATGACAGAAGAAATGATTGACCCGCCACCGCGCATGGGCGCGTCCATTGACGCTGCCTATATCAAAGGCATGGGCAAAAGCGAAGACGGTTTTATCATCATTCTGGACGCAGCCCGGCTTTTCTCGGACGAGGAACTGGCTGGAGCCGTAGCCGCCACTGAAGAATCTCAGGCGGCGTAAACGCCCTCTGCACGCATTGTGACAGCCGGCCATGCTGGCCGGCTGTCACTCTTTTCGGTTCAATATTTCAAAGCCGAACGCCGGATCGATAGTCCGGACCATCCCTGTGTCCAGTAGTTCTATCACCACCACCTCGGCCAGCTTCCACACATCGACGCCCTTGCGCACGCAGCCGGCCAAAGGTGCATCTCCCCGGCCCAAGGCAGCGTGCATGTGCAGCTTCGGCTCGCCGGCTTCGTTGGGAAACAGCGTGCCCACGGCCGCGGCTTCGTACACAGCGGCAATATCCTGCAGCATAGGGACAATCGTACGAGCGTTGCCGTCCTCTGGCCCCGCCACCAGCTTGCCGCCGCCCACGCCGCCCAGCAGCGCGCACAATCCGCAGCGCACCTTTTTTTCTGCGGCAAAAGCTTCGATGCTCTCCGGCAGCGTGTCGCCGTCCTCCAACCGGAGTACAAAGACCCGGCCTACGCGGCCTTCACGGCTTATCTGCATTTCCTTCTCCTTGTCGCACTTTCTTGTGCGTCACTCTTGCACGGACGCCAACAGATTGCTGTACGCAGCGAACACTGCGGCGTCGTCCTCTACCTTGCTTGCAACTGGCTGCTTCAGGTCCGCCGCAGACTCCACCGCGCGAGCCAGAGGCTGCGGCGCCGCATCCGGCAATACATGGCCATTGACCCCTTCCTCCACCAAGCCGCATGCGCCGACCAGGGACGTGGTTACTACGGGAACGCCCATGGCCAACGCCTCTGCAACAACACTGCCGAAGGTGTCGTAATACGACGGGTGGCAAAAAACGTCTAACCCGGCGTAGAACCTGGGCATGTCCGCCACCTTGCCCAGAAACCTCACCCGGTCCTGCACCCCCAAGCTTTGGGCCAGCTGCAGACAGCTCCCCGGCCGCCGGCCGCCGGCCACAACCAGCCGGAAATTCTCCGGCAGCAGCGCCAACGCCTGGATGAGCCGGGGCAATCCTTTGAGTGCAAAATTCGTCGAGCAGAACCCCGCAACAATGTCGCCGGTGCGGGCTTGCAGCAGTTCCCGTCCGCCGGGCCGCAGCGTTTGCGCTGCTTCAGGATTGAACCGGGACCTGTCCACCCCGTTCGGCAAGGTGACGATGTGCGCCTGCAGTTGCGGATACCGGCAGCGCACCGCTTGGGCCGTGGTTTGAGAAATAGCCAGTATTATTTTTGTTTCTGGATGGTTGTAAAGCCGCGGCTCCAGCAGCAAACGCAGATAGTTGGCCGGGGTTAACGCCCGGCGGACGGCCTTGGCCAGCCGGCCTGCAGCGCTGGGCTGGGCGCGCAATGACTGGATAAGAAAATCCAGGTGCGTTCCTCCAGAACGAAAAATTGAGCATCCCGGCGTATTGCCGAATGACATGCTGGGAACGCCCTGGCCATGCTTTGCCGCCCACTCCCCGGAGCGGCGATAAAAAGACAGCGTTTTCAGAAATCTGCCCGGTCGAACCACCCCTGTCTCGACAACGCCAATATCTTCGTCCGTTGCGTTTTCGCCGCACAGGGTTGTTGCCTCGCAGCCCCGGTCCAGCAGATACCGCCGCAGCCGAAAACAAAAATTCTCTGCGCCCCCGTATGGCGTCAGAGTCTTCACCGCCAGCAGAGCCTGCTCAGGAACGCGAACAGTATCAGGCATGTTGACGGCGTTAGCCTACAAGGCTGCTCACAGCCTGCAAAACATCGTTGCGGTCAAAAGGTTTCGTCAATGTTTTCCGCGCCCCTGCCCGCCGTGCTCTATCCAGGCACTCCTTGGCTGAAAGCGAGGCGCCCGAGGTTATGGCTATCATCGGGGTTCCCGGAACTTCTTTCATCAGCCTGGATATGAGTTCCAGGCCCTGCATATTTGGCATAAAAATATCGGTTATGACCAGTTCAAGCGGCTGTTGCTTTTGGATGGCGGCCAAAGCCTCAGCGCCGTCGCCTACTTCAACAACGTCATGGCCTTCTTCTTGGAGAATATCGCAGAGTATTTTGCGTGAGATGGAATCGTCGTCAACAACAAGTATATGAGCCATTCTAACAGCCCCTCCTGTGGCGGGGAAGCGTAAAAAAACAATGTGCTCTCAATTTCATAGATAATCCATGACAACCATGTCGCCGTGCAACGTTTTTTCGGTTACAATCGCATTTCTTTTGCCCGCCAGGCGCCCCGGCCTTTGGCCCGGGCTTTGCGCAGTTCGCTCATGGCGGCAGAAACACAGTCATCCGGCTGCATAGCCCGCGTCAGCGTCACAGTCACGGCCCCCACATTCAGGGACGCGTGACGGCCGTCGCCCATGTCAAACCCCAGCCGCTCCACAGCCTGGCAGAGTTGCCGGGACAAGTCCTCTGCCTCGCGCACGGCAACATTCGGCAGAATGGCTGCATATGAGCCATCGCCCAGCCGGGCCGGCATCAGCGCGCCCTTGCACAACACCCCGCCAACTGCCAGGGCTGCCTGCTCGTCCAGAGTCTTGGCGGCTTCCTCGCCGTTTTTGGCTCCGTATTCTGAAAACCCTTCCAACTGCATCACAGCCATGCTTAGCTGCGTCCCATCCTGGACCGCAATGCGCATGGACCGGGTCAGCAAGTCATAAAACCGCTTGCGCGGCAACAGACCGGTTGCCGGTTCAAAGCAGTAGCGGTCCTCAGAATCTTCTGGCGGCAGCGGGGGCATGGCCTGGTTGTCCTTGCCGCTTTTGGGCAAACTCACGGTAAAAACAGCCGCGCCGTGGTCAGAGGCAAAGGTAAGCAAGCCTCCCATGTTCTTTATCAGCCGGTACGAGAGGGGCAAGCCCGCAGACTCGCCGCCAGCGTCAAATGGCATAAACAGCAATTCTGGATTCAGGTCTGCCGCTTCCAGCCGGTTGCGGAACTCGACATGTACGTTGCTTTCGCTTTCAAAAGTGCGGGCGGCAAAAGATGTTTCCGGCTCCAGAGACTGCAAAGACATGCGCATAAGGTTCACAAAGACCTGGCTCAACAACTCCTTGTCAGCCACGATGGGCGACAGATTCTCCGCCAAATCCAGTTGAAACCAGACGCCTTTTTTCTCCATTTCCGGATACAGCAACGCTACGCACTCTGACAGCACATCGTTCAGGTCGCACTCTGCCGGCTCCATCTCCACCGGCCGCAGATAATCCCGGATGCGGTTAAGCAGCTTTTCCAAGCGCATGGATTCTCGAAGAATAATGCTCACTTCCGGCGATTCTGGAGATTTCTTCTCCAACCGGCGGGCAAAACCAGCAATGGACATGAGCGGGTTGCGAATCTCATGCGCCACTTCAGAGGATATCGCCCCCAGAGTCTTCAGTTTTTCGTTCTGGACCAGGGCGCGTTCCAGGTAAACTCTGTCTGTTATATCTACGAATATGCCATCCACGCGCTCCGCCCGTAAAAAAGACGCTGCGCTCTCTTCATACGAGCTGGGAATGGTTCGCACTATGCCGTGCACAACAGAACCGTTTTTGTGCAACATGCGGCACTCCAACGAAAAAGCTCCCGGGCCAGCCAGCGCATGCACAAACGCTTCGCGGACCTTGTCCCTGTCAGAGGGATGCACCCGCTCAACGAACCAGCCCGGCGTGGAGAGAGCCTCCTCTGGCGCATAGCCCAGCATCTGGTTGCAAGCCCTGTTGATAAACTCCAGCGAAAAATTACGGCCCAAAGTGAATATCAGCATGGGCGCATTCTGCAACAGCGCCTTATGCCTCTGTTCGGTTTCTTGTATGCGCTTCTGCAAAGCAATGCGCTCCAGATACCGCGACAGCAGCAGCCGGACCTCCGGCACGCTCAATGGTTTGTCGAGAAAGTCGTAAACGCCTATTTTGATGGCTTTGAACAGTTTTTCAAACGTACCGTGGCTGGACATGAAGACTATTTCTTCCAACCGCTTGCGGTTGCGCAGCTCCTGGGCCAAGTCCAGTCCGGTCACGCCTGGCATGCCCAGGTCAATGAACGCCAACCCATAGCACTGCTGCGACGTGTCGCGAAGCGCCTCTTCCGAATCTACATAGATAACCGCCGACATGCCCATGGATTTGAGAGCGCCGGCCAGCGTTTCACACACAGCTCCGTCGTCGTCAACCACCAAGACGCGTTTTCTGTCCACCTCGCGTTCGCAATACTCGTGCCTATCGTATTGATTCAACAAGTCCTCCAGTGACCTCCTGGCGTTCGGCCAGGGACAGCTTGCCTGCGTCTCTCACGTAGAGCCTGCTGCATGCATATATGCATGCAGCGCAATAACGCGAACCAAAAAGCGCGGTTTCAGTTCGCTCGCGCCGTAGACAGCGGCGGGGCGCTCTTTCGGCCGCCCTTAGTTTCACGCCATTGAAAAGCAATATGGCGTTATAATCAAGACCGGATTCTTACTTTTTGTAAAAAAACTCAAGCCTGCACCAACAAAATGCATGCAACAGACTGCAATAGCAGCGCATACTGCAGCTAAAGCGACCGCGCCGGGCGACGCACAGAGCCAAGCCGCCTGTTGTCCGGAACCTCTCCCGGACCTTACCGCAAACCGGCTTCGCCGCAGCCACCCTGATCTTGCGCGCTGCCTGGCTTGCCTCCACGCATCGCTGTTGCACAATGAGCGTTATTGCACAATGAGCGTTTATTGCGCGTTCTTGATGAGGTGTGATAGTATTATGATAATAATCATGCAAAGACTTTTGCCCATCTCAGGGGCATGCACCTGCGCCGGAGAGCCGCCTGCAAATGCACCCAATGGCTTGTCATTGTTTACCTCTGCTCCATGCAAAATGGATGGCGTTTTTTTTCTGCGCCGCATTGCTGGCCGCCTGCGGACCATCCCCCGCCCCCAGGGGCAACGCGCCCCATGCTGGCGGCGTCACGGCGGGTTCTGTCAGCGAAGGCGCTCTCAACGCATTTTCAGGTGAATACGAAGCCTCCGCAGCGCTGCAAACCTCGCCGCCCCGCTCTGTGGCTGTCGGATATTTTGGCGGCGACCCTGCAGACTGGTCCATGGCCATGGAGGATGAATCACCGCCGGACATTGTTCGCAGGGCCTTTTACAACCACTTGGCGTCCCTGCCTTTTCGCGACGTTGAGCTGCTGGAGGTGGACAGCAGGCTGCAAGCTGCAAACGTGCAGGACCAGCCGGAGCTGCTGCGCATGCTCCGGAAGGACCCGGCGAAACTGCACGCCGTACTGGGCGCAGACGCCTTGGTAACCGGCCAGGTGACGCATTTTGACCGGGTGTACGCCGGCTTGGCTTCCCAGGCCGCAGTGGGCTGCGAGGTAGAAATGCACTCTCTGCCCGAAGGGGAGTTGCTCTGGCGGGCAGAACACGTCAGCCGGGGCTTGGCCGGCGGGGTGTCGCTTACGCCCTGGGGGCTGGCCATGAACGCATTCTCCTCCCTGTGGAATCTACGCGGGGTGCAGTTGCTGCGTGAAGCCGACGATTTGTTTCGGGAAATGGTCTCCACCATAGAGGCCTCGCTGCCGCCGGGCTGGGCTGCAGCTGCGGCGCCCAAACCCGTGATAGACCTGTTTTTGTGCCTGGCGCCAGAAAAACCCCTGACCGCCGGAGAACGCATTCGGTTCCGGCTGGTGGGCTCGCCAAACTGCCAGGCGACAGCCTCTCTGGAGGGGGTGAACCGCACGGCGCCGCTGGCGCCGTTGCCGGCCCAGGCAAAAAAGGACGTTGCCCGGGAAACCTTGGAACTGGCCGGCCGCCAAGCCCAGTCTGCCGGCCAACCCTTGACGCCTGCAGAAATCGCCCTCATCCGATCAGCCCTGGCGGATAAAGAAATATACGAAGGCGTCCTGATTGTGCGCCCAGGCGACGCAGGCGATAACCTGGCGGCCAAGGCGGAACTGGTCAATCCCGCTGGGGGCAAGGCCGGCGCGGTGTACGCCCCCCGGCTGATAGACATAGACGCCGTGCCGCCGCCTGCGCCAGCAAACGTTTCCCTTTTACCCAGGGACCAGGGGCTGCGGGTGCAATGGCCAGCCGGCGAACCCGGCCTAGTCTACACCGTGAGCCTGCGCGGGCCGGGCGAGACAACATTCCGAACAGCCGCGCAGACAAACCAACCCCAGGCTGTGGTAGACGGGCTGCGAAATTTTACACCGTATGAAGCAGCCGTCGCCGCCCGCGACCAAGCCGGCAACGTCAGCGAACCGGCCAGGGCCAGGGGCGTTCCCTTGCCTGCGCCGCACTTGCTGGAACTGCCCAGGCTACAGGGCGAGCTGCCCGGCGCTGTCACTGGCGAGTTCTTGCTCCTGGCTGAGGACGGCCCGTTCAAGGCCCCCTGGACTGTTCGCATGGAGCTTGGCGGGGCCTTGCACCTGGGGCCCGGCGTTGCCGTGCGGTTTGGCCCCTCTGCGGCCTTGCATGTGGAAGGCGGCGAGCTTCACGTGTATGGAGAGCCTGATGCTCCTGTTGTCTTCTCTCCGCAGGGAGGCTCCTTTGCCGGAGTGCGCCTCTACAGCGCCAAAGCGCTTCTCCAGCATTTGCATCTACGCAGCCCGGAAATCGGCCTGGCAGTTCGCAATTGCGCTCCCCGAATCACAGGGCTGAACATTGAAAACGCGCGCCACGCCGGCCTGCTCTTGCAAGAAAACGCTAGTCCCCACATCCGCTGCAGCACGGTGCAAGGCAGCCGCGGCATGGGAGGCCTGGTGGCTGAAGGCCGGACCCTTTCGCCGCACATCGACGAGTCTAACTTTCTGGACAACAGCCCTTTTCAGGTGCAGAATTTCTCTCCAGCGGTTCTGCGCCTGCACAGCAACTATTGGGGCGCGGTTCAGCCAGACCAGGCAAGCTTCCTGGGCGCCGTAAATGTGGAACCCAGTCTGGACGCGCCTGTCAACAACTGCCCTGCAAAGGAAACACAATAAACGATGCACATGCGCGCTACATTACTTTGTTTTGCCTTTGCAGCCTTGGTCTGCATAAGCCCGCCCCTGGCCTGCGCCCAGGAGCCGCCGGCGGCCTCGCCTGTGGAGCGCGTCGGCGCCTACGGCCGCATTAATTGGCAAGACCTTACCGCGCTGGCCGTGGGAGTAGGCGTCCCGCCGGCAGGCGTCTATGACAGGGCAAAGGCCCGGGCCATGGCTGAACGCGCCGCCATACTGGACGCCAGGCGCAACCTCCTGGAAACCTTGAAAGGCGTGCGTATTGATTCACAAACCACGGTGCAAGACTTCATTACCCGTAGCGACGCCGTGTCCGCCGCAGTATCCGGGCTCATCCAAGGCTCCACAGTGCAGGAAACCACAGCCCGTAGCGACGGCTCCTGGCGGGCCGTGGTCCTCGCCCCGTTGACCGGCAAACTGGCCGAGCTGGCCCTGGAGCGGCAAGAAACGCACGACGTAGCGAAGCCTGCCCCAGACCTGCTGGCGAACCTGGAGACCCGCTTGTCCATGGTGGAAAAGCTGATCGCAGCCCTGAATAAGGACGCCAGCCGGCGCAACGCAGACCCAGAGAAAGCTTCTGAAACGCTGCCGCCGGACCTGGCGCAAGACCTGGCCGCCATGCAGAAGCGGCTGGACGCAACCGAACGTCACGCCGAAGAGTTGCAGCGCCGCACCGCCGCCATGGAACAGCGCTTGGCGGCCTTGGAGCACATGGACATTGCGGCGCCCCCGGCGCCGCCAGACATATCCATTGCTCCGCCTGCGCCAATTGAGCCCGCCCCCGAGCCTTTGCTAGACTACACCGGCCTGGTGGTGGACGCCCGGGGCCTGGACTTTGCCCCCAGCTTGCGGCCCAAGCTGTTCGGAGCCCAGGATCAGCTCTATCCTGGCGGTTATGTTAACCAGCAACTGGCGGCGTCACGAGGACTAGCTAGATATTACAGAGATTTGGCCAAGGCGCAGCAGAACCCGGACTTGGGCGGCGCTCCCTTGACGGTGCGCGCAGTGTCCTTGGGGCCGAACGGCGCCTCGGACCTGGCGCTGGACGACGCTGACGCCCAGAAGCTTGCCGCTGCTGCTGCTCAGGAAAACAGCTTCCTGCACCGCTGCAAAGTGGTCATTGTTTACTGATGCTTGACGCCTCTTTTCGCGACTGGCGCCGCTCCTACCGCGCACAGAGCAAGCGCCTGGACGGCGAGACGTCCTTTCAGGTGGTTGTGGAGGAAAGCGACCTGTGGATAACTGCCTGTTGCGACATGAGCGAACTGGCCGCCAAAGAACTGTGCCGGCAACGCTCGCTGCTCAAAGCGCACAACGCCTTGCAGCCCTCGTTCTTGCATAGTTTCTCGCCCATTTCCGTCAGCAACGGCGCCCCAGAGATTGCCCGCGACATGGCGGCGGCGGCGGCAGACTGCGGCGTGGGCCCCATGGCCGCCGTGGCCGGCGCCGTGGCCCAACGGATAGCGCTTGCTCTGCAGCTGCACAGCCCGGACGTGTTGGTGGAAAACGGCGGCGATCTTTTTCTTTGCTCCACCCGGGAAAGAACCGTTGGCTTGTTGCCGGATCCTGAAGCCGGGGTAACGCTTGGCTTGCGGCTGGCGACGAGCCAGTTCCCACTGGCGGTGTGCGCGTCTTCAGCCCGCATCGGCCACTCCGTCAGTTTGGGCCGGGGCGACCTGGCAGTCGTCCTTTCTTCTAACGGCGCCTTTGCCGACGCCGCAGCCACAGCCCTGTGCAACATGCTCCACGAACGCAAGGACCTGGACGCAATGCTGCGCAAAGCCCGGGAATGGTCCACGCTGTCCCCAGGCCTGCGCGGGGTCTTCGCCCAGTGCGGCGGGGCCATGGCCGCCTGGGGAGAAGTTGAACTGACCGCTGTGTAGCTTGGAAAACATCCCCCACTGCAGAGCATCAAGCCGGGCGGCCGCAAGGGTCGCCCCTACTGTGACGTAACGATGGAACGTATCGCGCCTGTGCTGACCTGAGCCAACTCCTCCCTGGCCTGTACCGGGATGCCTGGCCAACGCCGCCACGCGGTGGATTCTAGAGTGAATTGCACTAGAATATTTGTCTACTGACACCCGGGATTTCCTGTGTTACTGTGGAAAAAACATGTCAACTTAGAGGTTTTTTTGTGGTTTCTGATCAACCAGCATCCAGTTTTTCTGTACTTTGCGTAGACGACGATCCCACCTCCTTGCGATTGTTGGACGGCATTGTTTCTGACGCCGCCTCCCAAGTATTCACTGCAAAAGACGGACGCGAAGCGCTCTATGTATTTGCCCGTCATTCACCAGACGTAGTGATCTCCGACATCATGATGCCCCGCATGAACGGCGTGGAGTTGGGCAAGGCGCTACGGGAAATATCGCCCCATACGCCGCTCATCTTTGCGACCGCTTTTGACGACAAGAAATTGCTGAAAGACGCTATAGCCTTGGGCGTGGATGATTACGTGGTCAAACCCCTAGACCGCAACCAGCTGCTGGAGGCTGTACTCCGCTGCGGCAAACGGGTCGCCCAAACGCGGCTGCAACAGGCAGAGATGGATTTCGCCAAGCGCATGCTCCGCGGCCTGCCGCATCCAGCCATCCTATTACAACACCCCAGCTGCCGCGTGCTGGCCATGAATGAACTGGCTGAAGCGTTGCTTGGCCGCATTCAGGGACACAAATGCGCCGGCCCTTTCTGCCCGGGCCCTTTGATGGAACGCTTTTCCACAGATGCTTTTACCATTGAGAAAGTGTACAAGACCCTGCACCAACAAGGCGTAGAATTCGCCGGCAAGGTGTGGGACCTGTTCGTCACCCCTGTCAGCCCCAACGAAATGCTGGTCACCGGCGTGGACGTGACAGAAAGAACCCGCACCGAGCAGATGCGCCAGGATGTGGAACGCATCGTCCGCCACGACATGAAAACCCCGCTCAATGGCGTTATCGGCCTGGCCCAGTTGCTCAAGGAAGGCCCTCTGGAAGAAGACCAGAAAACCCTGGCAGACCTTATTTACGACAACGGCCGGCGGCTGCTGCGCATGATATCCTTGCCCCTGGACCTCTACAAGATGGAGCACGGGGAGTTCAAACCATCGCCCTTGCCAGTTGACCTGCTGGAAATCGTGCGCCAGGCGGCGCAGGAATTGCAACTAATGGCCCGGGACCGGCGCCAGACCATCATGTTGATGCTCGATGACGCGCCCTTGCCAGCGGCGCAGGACGGCAAGCAAGTGCTGGTGTACGGCCAGGACCTGCATTTTGCCTCCATCGTCACCAATATCATGCAAAACGCTGTGGAGGCCGCCCCTAAAGAATCCGTGATCACAGTGCGCGTTTACTCCGGCTCCCCTGTGCGGTTGGAAACACATAACATCGGCGTGGTGCCGGAGCCGGTGCGCGACTCCTTCTTCGACCGCTACGTTACCTATGGGAAAAAGGACGGCACGGGCCTTGGCGCGTACACCTCCAAACTCATCGCCAATGCGTACGGCGGGAACATATATTTCACAACCTCTGTGGAAGACGGCACCCGGGTCCATGTTACCCTGCCGGGCTAGGCCCCATTTCGCGCTCTGAAAACACCATTTTCCAGCATGCACCGCGTCTCTGTCATCATTCCGGTTTTTAATAATTTCCACTTTACCAGCCACTGCCTGCAAGCCCTGGCCCGCAACGCCAGCGCGCCGCAGCCCCAGGTCATTGTGGCGGACAACGGCTCCACCGACGCCACTGCTGCAGAGTGCGAGCCTCTGGGCCGCCAGCTTTTCGGCGGCCGGTTTATGTATCTGCGCCACGAGAAAAACCTCGGCTTTGCCTGCGGCTGCAACGCCGGCGCCCAGGCCGCCGGCGGTGAAATGCTCTTTTTTCTGAACAACGACGCCTTGTGCGTGGACGACGTTCTTTCCCCGCTGCTGGCGTACCTGGAGGCCCACAGCGCTGTGGGCGCTGTGGGGCCGGTGCTCGCCTATCCAGATGAAGGCCGGATTCAACACGCCGGCGTGGGTGTGGGCCCAGGGCTGGAGCTGCAACACGTTTTCGAGCATTTTCCCGAGTCCCACCCTGCTGTGAACCGGGAACGCCGCTGCCAGGCTGTGACCGCTGCAGCGGTGCTTGTCCCGGCCAGGCTGTTCCACAGCCTGGGGGGCTTTGACGAGGAGTATGTCAACGGCCTGGAAGATGTGGACCTGTGCGCTCGCATCACAGCCGGAGGCAACGCCTGCGTCTGCATTCCCGCTGGCCGGCTGCTTCACTTCACCAGCAGCACCCCAGGCCGTTTCGACCATGAAGAACACAATTTTTCCACCCTGGTCCGCAAAGCGGGCCCTCTGCTGCAGCCGGACGTACACCGGCTGTACGCTGCAGAAGGCTACGCCATGGGTCTCACGGAGTGGCTGCGGCCCTACCCGCGTTTGCCGCGGCTGCGCAAGCTGGAGCTGCTTAAACAGATTCGGGGAAACAGCCGTGCAGACCTCGCCGATTTACTGGAAATAGAGCCGTGCTTTGACGACGGCTACGACATGCTGGCTGTCCAACTGAGCCAGTTGGGTAGAACCGAGGCGGCGGCCGGCGTCCGGCGCACGCAGTCGCTGCTTTGCCCCAGCCTGGCAAACTATGAAAAGCTTGCCGCGGCCTTGTCGGTAAGCGACCCAGACAACCGCTTGCCAGAAGCGGCCGCTGTGCTTCAAGCTGTGCGCGCCGTTATAAAAGAACCAGGCCAGCTACAGCACAAGGCAAAATGCTACGCCGCCTTGGCGGCCTCCCGAGGGGACGGCAAACTGGCCGCCGTCTACGAGGAATGGCTTTTAAACACCCCGGCCGGCGGCGCATAGCGCACCGTAAAAACCTGCGCTGTCCCTTCCACTGCCACTCCAGCCCACCCCTGGGCCAACAGTTTTTTCTGGCGCGCAAAATCCGTGTTGTCCACATTCTCGCCGCCGCAGCCAGACCGGCGAACAGGCTCTCTTCGGTCCAGATGCAACACATAGCGCATTTTTCCGCCGTACAAACCGGCCATGGCTCTGATGCGCAGCCCTTCGTGCATCAAATTGCGCAGGCTGGGGTAGTTGAAGGGAGAAGCGCTGGCCGCCGCGCAACTTCGGCTGGTTGGCAGCTCGCGCAACACATGACGCAACAAGTGCGTGGCCATGGCCTTGCGCATATGGCCAGGATGCACACAACAAAACTCCAGATGCGCAACAGAATCCAGCTCGTTTTCCGGCAGGCCGAGCAATCTGCCCATATTCTCGTGAGCATATCCCGGGTAGTAGACCCCCAAAACGCCGGCCAGCTCATTTTCCTCCCAAGCGCCGACCATGAACCCGCGCCCGCCCAGCATGGTCTGGACCAAGTCCATATCCGACACCTCGAACAAGCCAGGATCAGACAGTGACTCACTGACTGCGAATTGCAGCTGCATCACCAACCCGGCCTGGTCTGCGTGTAGCCGCTCCAGCCGCATCAGCCGTTCCCCGCGTTCCAGACTGCAGTCAGGCTGGCGGCGGTTTCCCGCACCTCGCCAAGGCTGTTCGAGCTCTCCAGGACGTTGCAGACCAGCTCTGCAGCCAGGGCTGCGTCCGCTTTTGCAAGCTCATACAAGGCCATGGAACTGGTCAACTCGCAGACAAAATAATCGCGGGGCAGAATGACGTTCTGTATGACGGTTTTTGCAGAAGACGGCGCGTCCCGCCGGCAGACTGTCTGCTCAAGAGCCCGCAGGCGCTCCTCAGGCTCCATAGGCTCAGCCAGCGCCAGGGCCAGGGCCAGCAACTCCCTGTCCAGCCGCGCCTCCACCGCCTCCAGCGCAAAAGCCCGCTCTGAACGGTTGTGGCGGGCCAGCCCCTCCAGCCCACGGGCCGCCGCAGGCCGTAGTAAACACAACACCCCCAGAGACCGGCGTATGGATTGTTCCGCCTCTTCATGCAACAGGGCTGACGTCTGCGGGGCCATATCCTGCAACCGGGCCGCCGCCCCTAGCTGCCAGCACGTCTCCATGGCTTCAGCTGTTAGCAAAGCCCGGACCTCTTCTCTACTGTACTTTGCTTCAGCCTCGCGGCCGCGAAGACCGTGCAGCGCTTCCCGGCGCACCGTCGGATGTTTGTCCAGGACCAGGCGGGCCAGCGTCTCCACGGCTGCTGCGCCGTCCAACCGGCCGGCGGCCATGGCCAGGCAACGACGTTCCTGCGTAGTCCGCTCCGGCGCATTGCACAGTTCCAAAAGTTTCTCCGGCTGCTCCCGGCACACAGCAGCCAGCGCCGACGCCGCCCGGCCCGCCAGACCTTGCGCGTTGCCGGCTTCCAGGCAGGGACCAGCCAACCGGGAAGCGCCCAAAGACGCCGCCGCCTGCAGAGCCGCCCGGCGCACAGACCGGTCTGGATCAGCCAGCAACGGCAACAACGGCCGATAAAACGCCGGGTTGGCCACCGCCTGCAACAGAACCGCCGCTTCCTTGCGCTCCCGGGCCTTCTCCGACCCGGCCATATCCAATATGTACCGCCCGCCGGCGAGCACGCCTTCTATGCCGCCGTACCGCACCAGAGAGGCGGCAGCCGCCCGGCGCACCAGAGGCTCTTCTGCGTCCTGGCGTTGGAGCAACACCTCCAGGGCGTCGGCATGGAAAGCTGCTGCATACGCCTTGAGCGCCGCCGCCTGCACCCGGGACGAATCCGAAAACTGCGCCAGGTCCAGAGCCATTTCCGCAGCCATGGGCAAAGCCAGCCGTTCCGTGCGCTCCAGGGCGTCCAGCACCACGTCTTCAGAGCTGTGGTACAGGTTGGTCATGACAACGGTTTCCATGGACTCCGGCAACCGCGTCTCAAAGATGTCCGCGCTCAAGATAACTTCGTTGGGATCATCGCTTTCCAGCCGGCGGGCCAGAATATTCTGGGCTCTTTCGTCTAGAAACTCCATATCGGCCGCGCCCAGCCCACGCCGGGACAGCACCTCGTCCACCGCCGCAGCATAGCGCTTGCGCAGCAACAGGCTCAGGCTGGTCCACACGGCCAGGACAAACAGGAGAACCCCGGCCATGGCCGGAGCCCCCAGAGAAAACATATTTTGGATGAGCAAGAGGGAAAGCCCGGCAAGCACTGTAAAAAGTGGATCCGCCAAGCCCTCCACCGAGGCCTGCACGCGCAGCCGCAAATGGCTCGGCACAGGCTGGTACAGAGCCAGAAACGCCGGCCGGTGCGCGCCGTAGCGGACGGTGTAGTCCACATACCGCAACACCGCGGCCAGCCAGAAAAGAACAACCGTGCCGGCTTCTGCAACGCCGGCGGCGACAACGGCCAGCGCCGCAGGCGCCAGGGCCAGCGGTAAAAAAAGCTGCACGTTTGCCGGGCCGAAACGCTGCAGCAGCCGGCCCGAGGCCAGGGCCCGAACCCCCATGACCGAAAGGGCAAGGACCAGGCACATGACGCTAAAAAAACGCGTCAAAGAGGCAGAATCGCCGAAGTAACGCGCGGCTTGAACGTTCAGGGCTGCGTCGGCCAGCACCAGGGCCGCTATGCCAACGCCCCAGAGCACGTGCAGCAGCACGGCGTACCTGTCCCGAAAAGCCCGGGAGCTGGAAAAAGGCTCGGGTTTTTTGCTGGCAGGGCGGCTGGACCGGTTCGTCTGGCTGTTTGCCCGCACAGCCATAGCTGCAATAAAAGCGCCGGCAACGTGAGAGACGCCTGCCACGGTGAACACGTCAGCCGCACTGGACACTGAAGCCAGCGCAACGCCGGCAACGCCGCCTGCCGCGGCTGCAGCGTATTCCCCTGCGCCAATAGCGCCAAAAAGCCGCTTGGCCTGCTGCAGGTCCAGCAGCTCGCCGGCCAGTCCCCACACGCCCAGGCTGACGAGAACAAAGCAGCCCTCGAACCACAGCGCAGCCACAAGCACCGGCCATTCTTCTCCGCCCAGCGCCAGCCAAACCCTGACTCCCAGCAAGAGAATTCCGCTTAGGGCCAGCAGCCCTGGGAAAAACAACCGGCGCGGCAGCACAGGCTCCAACCGAGAGGCGACATACCCCGCCGCCATGGCCCCGGCTGCGCCGCCCATGTACAGCAGGGGCAGCTCGCCCTGCCCAAAGTAGGAAAGAAACAACGCACGGGAGCCGGCAAACAACAACACCACGCCCAGCCCGCCGCAAAAGGCCAGAGCCGTGAGCAAGCGCACCAGCCGGCGCTCCTGCGCCGCCTGCCTGTTTGCAGCTGTATCGGCCGGGGCCGCGCCCGGCGTCCTGCCGTCCATCACGCTTGTTTCGCGTCTTCGCATGCGTTGCGGTTCAGCTCCAGCAGCGCCTTGCGGTATCGCCGGCTCAGTTCGCGGATGATGTTCTCGTGCAGACCAGCGTGAGCGGCCATCAGATCGTACAAGTCCTCATGCGAAAGTTTGAGCAACAGGCACTCCTCCAGCGCAGACACTGTGGCGGTGCGTTCCCCAGGGTCCAGGGCCGCCAGCTCGCCAAAGGCCTCTTGCACGCCCAGCTGCGTCAGCATTTTGTCATGCGAGCGCACCTGCACCCGGCCGGACGCCACCACGTACAGGCTATCCTCGTGCTCGCCTTCAGCCACGACAGTCTGTCCGGGAGCCGCCTCCACCTCCTCGCACAGGCCCGCCACAGCCGCCAGCACTTCTCCAGGCAACTCCCGGAAGTAGCCGACGCCCTTGAGCAGCAGCACTTTCTCCACCGTCAGCATGCAGCCGCCTCGCCTACTGCGTCAGGTTTCGACACTATGAGCGTTTTCGGCAGGTCCACGATAAAAGAACTGCCTTTGCCCACTGTGGATTCCACACGTATGGAGCCTTGATAGTGCTCCACAATATTCTGGCTTATGGCCAGCCCCAGCCCGGCCCCTTTGTGTTTTATATTCACTGTGTCGTTGTGCCGGGCCTGAAAAAATTTGTCGAAAATCTTTTCCTTTTGCTCTTCCAGTATGCCCGGACCAGTGTCAGAGACCACCATGCGCACTGTTCCTTCATCAGATAAAAAAACGTCCAGTTGTACTGATCCCTTTTCTGTGAACTTGCCGGCGTTGTTCAGCAAATTTATGAGCACCTGAACCAGCCTGTCCAGGTCCGCCCGGATATGCGTCCTGGGAATATCCACACGCACCTTGAAGGCGACGTCCTCATTAAGGGAGAACATGGGCCGCACCGCGTCCGCCGCCTTTTCCGCCAACTGACGCAAAGGAAAGACATCTTCGCGCCATTGCATCCGGCCGTCTTCAATGCGGGCCAGGTCCAGCACGTCGCGCACCAGCCGGGTGAGCCGCTCGCCTTCATGCCGGATGATGTCCAGGTTCTTCACTATCCGCCGGCCTTTGGCGGCAAGGAAGGGACTCCCCTCTCCCATGGCGCCGAAATGCTTATTGAAATCTTTCAGAATAAGTTTGGCGAATCCCAACATGGAGGTCAGAGGCGTCCGTAGCTCGTGCGATACGGAAGAAAGAAAAATTGACTTCATGCGGTCCAGCTCCTGCAAGCGCTCCACCGCCTCTTCCAGTTCTGCAGCCTTGTTCTCCAGCTCCCGGGTTCTTTCCGCCACCATGCCCTCCAACTGGCGGTTCAGAGCCGCCAGGGCGTCTTCGGCCTGTTTGCGCTCAGAGATGTCTTTGCCTACAGACTGATAGCCGGCGACGTTCCCGTGCGTGTCGAACAGCGCTCTGGAGGTCCATTGCTGCCAGCGCTCTGCGCCGCCGGGTAATATGATGCGGTGCTCATAGGTCGCCGCCGGACGTTGCGGAGTCAGCGTTTTTGTTAACTTCTCCAGCCGGGCTGCGTCTTCTGCTGGTATCTGCGGGCGAAAGTTCTCTTCCAGACATTCTTTGCGGGTCTTGCCGAAATACCGGGCGTAGGCCTGGTTCACAAAGGTCAGCCGGCCTTCAATGTCGCGCCGGAAAATCATTTCGCTCTGGTCCTGGACTATAGCCCGATATCGAGCTTCCCGGGCCAGAAGCCGTTTTTCGGCCTCAAAGCGGTTGGTGATATCCAGCATTGACACAAGGATACACTGCTTATCGCCAATGTCGGCCAGGCTGGCGGAGTACAAACCAGCGCCGGTTTGCCCGTCACTGCGATGGAAAGGGAACTCCATGTTGTCCATCAGGCTGTGCGAAAGCACTATCTCCTGGAAAATGAGCCACTGTTCCTGCGACCAAACGCCCAGGAGAAAAATCGGGACGCCAACAGCCTCGTCGCGCTCCACTGCATGCACTTGCAGCCAGTGCTCATTGGCTTCCAGCACTTCGCCGCTATGAGCTCCCACAATGGCGTGCCCGGCGGGCCCCTGGTGAAAGGCTGCGGTAAATTTCTGCTGCGACTCCCGCAGTTGTTTCTCAGTCTGCTTGACGCCGGCTACGTCATTTTCCACCACCAGCACATGCTCCCTGCCGTCACATGCGTGGTGGCCTCCGTGCAGCTCCACCATCCGCCGCTCGCCGCCTGCAAGCACATGCTCGCACACTGGCTGCTTCCGGGCGGGCTCCCCCCCGCCCATGCCGGCCAGGTCTTCGATCAGCCGCGTGGTCTCGCCTTCGCTCAAGTTGTTCAAGTCCGGCAGCCGCATCGCCGTGAACGCATCGCGCGGGTAGCCATAGAACCGGCAGGCGGCGGCGTTGGCCTCCACTATCGCCAGTGTTTGCTTGTCCACCAGATACATGACCGCGCTGTGGTTGTGAAAAATGCGGCAACAGGCCATCGGCTTGTCCGGAGTACAGCCCTGTTCTGCGCTTTTCTCCCGCAGTTGGGCTAGCTCCTGCTCCAGCTGCTCTATGCGATGGGAAATATCCATATCTGATTGCGTGCCCATGTGTTCGCCCGGACCTTGCGCGCCTAAGCTTTCAGTTGTTCTTAGTGCTATCCGAGAATCACGTTGGGGGCAAGGCGGCCTGGCGCATTATTGACATAAAAGCCCAAGGCTGCGTATGCAACACTACTATCAACCATTGTTGTACACAGGAAAACGCCATGCCTGCCCGACACAACGCCGTCAAGGACCGCATCCGCCGCACCGCGGCGGAAGTGTTTATGGAGCACGGCTACCACGGCGCCTCGATCCGTGAAATCTGCCGCCGGGCGCGGGTAAACGTGGCTGCTGTAAACTATCATTTTTCCGGCAAACTAGGGCTGTACCAAGCTGTCATTGAGGATTTGCTGCGCCAGAATCTGGAACAGCGGCCCCCAGAACGCGGCCAGTCCGCCGGCCTTCCGGCTGAACACAGACTGTACCTTTTTGTGGACAATTTTCTGCGCTGCATATTGGACGGCGGCGGCGATGGCCGGCAGTCCCTTGCCGGTCGATTGATAACCCGAGAAATATCCAACCCGCGCATAGATATGAACCGGCTGGTGGACCTGTTCGTGCGGCCCCACAGCAAGGTGTTGCGGGCTGTGGTTCAAGAGTTGCTTGGACCAGACTCCCCGCCGGACCTGGTGCGGCACGCCTCGTTTTCCATAGCCGGCCAGTGCTTTTACTATATGCACGCTTGGCCGTTGCTGCAGGCTCAGGACGCCCTGGCCCCCCTCACAGAATCCGACATTACGCGGCTAGCCAAACTCATTACAGCCTTTTCTCTGGGCGGGTTACAGGCTCTGGCTCAAGGCCCAACCAACGCCCCAAACCCAGAATAACTGGACAGCGCTTGGCTACTATGCGATTGGTATTCCACATCTTGTCTAATACGGAAACACTACTAGGAGACCTCTGCAATGTTTGGCGATGACTTTACCCAGCTGACGCTGTTCATCACCGGCCCTACCTGGCTGCGCGATCCTGTCCGGCAAGCCTGCACACTGCCTGAATTCGGCCACCGCGATGCTGAAAACGCCAAACGGTTCGAACCCGCCTTGCGCAACCTGCGTGCGCTGGCAAACCTGGACCCTGACGACAAGGACTGGGACGTCCTCATTGCGAACGGCAGCGGAACCACAGCCATGGAGGCCTGCATCCGGTCCCTGGCGGCAGAAAGCGAAACCGTGCTCAATGTATCCGTAGGCGCCTTTGGCGACCTGTTCCACACTCTGGCCCAGGTCAACGGAAAAAAAGCCGAGCAGCTGCGGTTTGAATCTGGCGAAACAGTGGATATGGCCCTGCTGGAGTACGCCCTGCAGGAACACAGCCCGGCAGTGATGACCTGCACCCACAACGAGACTTCCACAGGCGTTGTCAACGACATTGAAGAAATGTGCCGCCTGGCGCGGCGCTACGGCGTACTGCCGGTGGTGGACGGGGTGTCCATATTCGGCGGAGGACCGGCCAATCTGGCTGGCGTTCAGCCCGGCGCATACGCCACAGCCACGCAAAAGGCCCTGGGTTTGCCGGCTGGGTTCGGCGTTCTTTTTGTCCACAAAAGCGCCGAGGAAAAGGCCCAGAAGGTGGCCAACCGGGGTTATGGTTCGGATATTCTCAAGCTGCTTTCCTCGGCCCGCAAACAACAGACCCTGACCACGCCAAACTGCGCCCTGGCCAACCAGCTGGCGGTACAGCTGGACTACATCGTCAATGAAGAAGGCGTGCACAACCGTTTTGACAGGCACGAGCGGCTGCGCTCCTTGACGGCTGAATGGGTTGGCCAGCAGAAAGGTCTGGAGTTGCTGGCGCCAGCCAACCACCGTTCCCCCACGCTGACAGCCGTCAAAGCCCCAGAGGGAACCACCGTGCAACAACTCAAGGACCTGAAAGAGCGCATGCGTGCGAGAGGCTACCTTTTCGATCCGGGGTACGGCAAGCTGAACGCCGGGTTGGAGGCTGAGCACAAACCAGTCTGCTTTCGCATTGGCCACATGGGTGATGTGACGGAAGAGATGCTTTCCGAATACTTGCAGCAGTTGGAAGAAGAGCTGAAATCGCTCTAGCCGCGGCTTGACTATGCGTTTTTGAAAAAGGTTTACGCATTGGCGATACATTTGTAGCACTATCGCCATGAAAACCCGGGAGTTTGTCGCTATGAAAAAAGACGCCCCGGGAAACAGCTCCCGATTGCGGCCTGTAGTGACTGCGTTTCAGGAGCGCTCATGTCAGAACACACCCGTTTGCTTGCCATGCCCATACGGGACCTGGTGGAGCCTGTCCACCTAATAGGGCCGGAGACACTGGTCAGCGAGGTCAAATCCATCTTTGGCGAAGACGAGCCATTGATGGCCGTCGTTGTCGTGGAAAACCAGCGTCCCTTGGGACTGGTCATGAGCCACCGCCTGGACCGGGCGCTGAGCCAACAATTCGGGGTGGCGGTCTATTCCAAGCGGCCCATCTCCAAAATCATGGACCCGAAGCCCCTGGTCCTGGACAGTTCCACGCTGGTGGAAAACGCAGCCCGCATGTCCATGAGCCGAGCCAAATCACACATATATGACCATGTAGTGGTCACAGAGGAGGGCGCAGTCACTGGCATCGTGTCTGTGAAGCAACTGCTGGACGTGCTGGCCGAGCTGCGGCAAAAGCATACTGTCGTCCTTATGGAAGTGAACGAGCGGCTGGAAAAGGAAATCACCACCCGAAAACAAGTCGAAGAAGACCTGAAAAACGCCAACAGCGCCACTGAACTGGTCAACCTGCGCCTATTCGAAGCCCTAGAAAAACTCAAAGATATTGACAGAATGAAGACAGAATTTTTGTCAACCGTCTCTCACGAGCTGCGCACGCCCCTCACGTCTATTCTCGGTTTTGCCACCATGGTGCGCATCAAACTGGAGGACGCCATTTTCCCCAGCATTGCGTCGCCTTCTCAATCTGTGGCTAAAGCTGTGGATAAAGTACGGCGTAATATCGGCATTATAGAACGCGAGGGCGACCGGCTCACAAAACTTATCAACGACCTGCTAGACATCGCCAAAATGGAATCCGGCCGCATGCAATGGCGGCAGGAAGACGCCCCGCTGGAAGACCTCATCATCCAGGCGGCCACTGCGACGTCATCGCTTTTTGAGCAAAGCGACATACCGCTGCACATGGACCTGGCGCCAGACCTGCCTGTGCTAACTGCAGACCGGGACCGCCTCATCCAGGTGGTCATCAATCTGCTCTCCAATGCAGTGAAGTTTACGGAAAGAGGCGGCGTTACCCTGAGCGCTGGGGTGAACAACGGCGAGGCTTACATTGCCGTCGAAGACACCGGCATGGGGATACCTGAAGACAAGCTGCTGGCTGTGTTCGAAAAATTTCGCCAAGTAGGCGACACTCTGACCGACCGGCCCAAAGGCACCGGCCTTGGCCTGCCCATCTGCAAACAGATCGTGGAACACCACGGTGGACGCATCTGGGCGGAATCCACCCTGGGCCAGGGCTCTAAATTCATATTCGCCCTGCCGGTCAATCCCGGCCCAGCAGATGCAGATGCTTCTGCGGCAAGCACCACACAAGCGTCCCAAAAGCTGGCGTAAAATCTTTTATCTCCAGACAAATCAAGCCGGCGTTTTCCACTTTTACAGCGGCTTTGGCCCCGCCGGTGATCACGTGCCCAACCAGCAAGCCAATGTGCGGCATGTGCCCGGCAATGCACGCAGAACTGACGCCAAGGTCGCGCAGGTACGATACGGTGGCCTCCACAAGCGCCATGGACTTTACGTGTTCTGTTTCCCGGCGCATGGAGTCCGGCAAGCCCAAGGCCTTGGCCAGAATGTCCGCAGTCTGGCGGGAGCGGGTCTTCGGGCTGTGCAGCAGCATCTCGCATGACAATCCCAGCCGGACCATGGCTTCCGCGCTTTTCTGCACCGTTTCCCGGCCCACCGGGCTCAACGGTTCGTCCATGTCCAACTCTTTGGACAAGCATACGCCGTGCTGCATCAAATAGATCAACATAACAACCTCCTGTTGTTACTTCTTCGCAGGCCATTATTGCACAGAAAACGACACTGCGTCCATTCTCCCTGCGCTGTCCACCACCGACACCCGGTGCTCTCCTGGCGGCACGTACACGAAACGCTGTTCTCCGGCCGCGGCAGTGGCGGCCAAACTGCCGTCAAGGTACCAGCTGAGCTTAGCCCCGGTCTGCGGCATACGGGCCAGCAGCGCAATACGCTGGAACGAATCAGGCGCCCAGCGCCGCAACCGGTAGGGAGTGGAAGAATCGGGCGACACGATGGCCAGAGCCCCATCGTCCGCAGCGGCCATGCATAGGGGGCTGAGCCGCGGCAAGCCAGTATCCGTGTGCTCTCCGGACCGGGACATGCGCCAGGCCGTGAGCTCCGCCGGATCAACCTCCACCACGCGCGGCTCGTGAGGCCGCCGGGACACACAATCGCCCGCCAGCCGTTCCCCGGTGGCGGAGTCCACAAAAATACGCCGGTGCGCGCTGCACCGTTCCAGTTGCGTAACACCTGGAATAACGCGCATGGAAATTGTATGAGGACAGTCCGGACCGGCCAGTTGCCGGCTAACGGCGCAGGCCTGCACTGTGGAATACTGCAGCCCTTCGGCGCTGGGCAACGGCGCAGGCCTGCGCTCCAAAGCCCGAAAAAGATCAAAAAGAACAGGTCCGGCGTGGGTGGAGCCCGATATGCCTTTACGCGCGGCGCCGTCCGGATTGCCAACCCAGACGCCTATGGCCAAGCTCCCGGAGACGCCCACGGCCCAGGCGTCCCTGTGCCCGAACGACGTTCCTGTCTTCCAGGCCACGGCTGGAACGTCCGCAGCCAGGTCCCAACTCTGGGGCAGGTCTGGCCGCTCTACCTGCTGCAGTATTTCCAGCACCAGATGCGCAGCCTCTGGACTCAACAAGCGTTTTTCTGTTGGCGGCGCAGTGGTCGCCCGCAATCGCCAGGGCTTGTACGCGCCCCTGTCCGCCAGACAGGCGTACAGATTCACCAGATCAACCAGCCGCGCCTCACAGCCGCCCAAAGCCAGGGGCAGACCGTACGACGCAACCGGCCGGTCCAAGGTCCGCAGCCCGCCGGCCAGGAGCAAATCCAAAAAACTGGACACGCCCACCCGGGCCAGAGCACGCACCGCCGGCGCGTTGAGCGACTCGGCCAGGGCCTGTTCCACAGTCACTTCGCCACGGTACGTTTCATCGTAGTTGCGGGCCACATAGCCGGCGTAGTCCGTGGGCAAGTCCAATATTTTAGACTGAGGGACCAGCACCCCTTGGTCCATGGCCAGACCATAGAGAAACGGCTTGAGCGTGGAGCCCGGGGAACGCTCGGCCAAAGCCAGGTTCATTTGCCCAGCCGCAGACTGCTCGAAAAAATCCAGAGAACCGGCCATGGCCAGCACCTCGCGGCTGTGTATGTCCAGCACCGCCGCCGCGGCGTTAGCCAGGTCCTGCCGGCGCAGCCACCCCGCCCGGCCGGCCAGCACAGCTTCCACAGAGCGCTGCATGTCCATATCTATTGTGGTGGTGACGCGCGCCTGCCGCCCGCTGAGCTGCAGAGCAAGCCTGGCTGCGTGCGGCGCTTGCATGGGGGCGCCGACAAGGCGTGCGGGCAAGGCGGCGCGCTTTGCCGTAGCGGCTTCCCGGGCGGATATGGCGCCCCGGTCCGCCAATTGGTCCAGCACCCGGCCCCTGGCCTGCCGCGCAGCCTCTGGCGTCCTGTCTGGCCGGTAGCTGTTGGGCGCGCGGGGCAGCGCCGTCAACAGAGCCGCTTCCGCCAAGGACAGCCGGGAGGGAGCTTTGCCGCAAATAAACCAAGCTCCGGCGCCCACGCCAGCCACGTTGCCGCCGTAGGGCGCCATGTTCAAATAAAATTCCAGCAGTTCGTCTTTTGAATAGGCCGCGTCCAGTTGTAGGGCGCGCAAGGCTTCTACGCATTTGGCCCACAGGGTCCGTTCTCGCGGCTGAGCCATGCGCGCCAGCTGCATGGGTATGGTGGAGCCGCCGCTGACCACTCTGCCGGCCAGCAGATTGGCCCAGGCCGCCCGCGCCACGGCCAGGGGGTTCACCCCGGGATGAACGTAAAACCACCGGTCCTCGCTGGCTATCACCGCCTTAAGCAACAAGGGAGACACGTCTTGCAGCCGCACCGGGAAACGCCATTGTTCGTCCGTGGCCAGGAAAAAGCGCACAGGTTCTCCCTTGCGGTCAAATACTCTGGTGGACGCAGGCTTTTCCAGCACATGACGCGGAAAAGGAAACAGCGCGTCCAGCACGAATCCTGCAACTATCAACCACGCCGACAAGGCCGCGCAAACCAGACCGGCGCAGCGCCCCGCCCGGAGTATGACGCACGCTCCAGACATCCGCTTACCTGACGGTGTTCACCACAGCCTCGCCCACGGCCCCAGACGCCCGCAGCTGCGGCTGGTACATGGCCTCTATCTGCACCGGCGGCACAGTGAAACGGCCAGGCGTCACCGCCCGCAGCAGCACCTGATGCTGCACAGCTGTGTCCGCCGGCAAATCGCCGAAGAAAAGCGCCCGGTCGTCGCGGATATCCAGGTAGGCCGTGCGCCACTGCGCGCCGTCGCCCGGCGTTATCTGCTCCGTGGTTGCCAGGCGGGGATTCTCCACCTCGAACCCGGCCGGCAACAGCAGCGAGACCGCCACGTTTTCCACAGGGCCGGAAAGTGAACGAACCTGGATGCGCGCTATGAGCAGGTCGCCCTGGGCAATGTCCGCCATATCCACAGCAGCACCATCCCGTTGCAGCCACTCCACAGAGATTTCCAGCCCGTCCTCCACCGGAGAATATGCATCCCGCGGGGGAACGCCGCGCTCGTTCAGCCCATAGAAGGCCTTGCCGTTTGCCCCTGGGTCCATGACCACCCGCAACGACGCGTCGCCCGTTATAGACTGCAAGCGCAGAGGCGCATTGCTGGCAAAGTCCCCGAGCAGCGTAGCGCCCAGGAAAACCTGGCCGCGGAAGGGGCCGCCCATGGACAGAGAACTGAAATAGCGTCCCAAAGCCAGGAAACCGAAAGCCGCCTCCTGGGTAGTCAGCGGGCCGGCCTGGCCCAGCCGGCGGACCAGTTCGTCCGCCATAGCGGAGATGCGTTCGTCGTCCGGGGCGGCCTGGAGCAGGGCCAGCAAAATCATGGCCCGCTGCCGCAGGGGCGAGGACAGGTTGCCGCCACTGTGGCGCTCCGTCACTGCCGGCTCCAGCGGCGCCGCAAGCAGGTTCTGCACGGACTGCATGTCGCCCAGCTGGGCATAGGCCGCCGCCAGCATGGCCCGGTCCCCGGCCGCCAGCTTGCTCGCCTCGCCGTCGCGCAGCTGGTCCATCACGCCGCGTTCGGCGGCGCCGGCCAGGGCCAAGGCGTACAGGCCGTAGCTCTTCAGCTGCAGCTCCCTGCCGGCCCGGTTTTCCAGGTTGCGCACCAGCCCGGTCACATAGGTGACGGCTGGCTCCAGCAATCCCATTCCCAGACCAAAGCCTGCAGACCGTGCGTCGGCCAGGAAATGGAGCGCATAGACCGTGGCCCAGTCATGAGGCTGGTCGCCGCCTGGCCACAGGGCAAACGCGCCAGAGGAAAGCTGCATGGACCGCACCCGGCCAATGGCCCGCTGCACCAGCCCGGCCGGCTCCTGGGACGCGGCGCTCTGCGGGTCCAGCGCCTGGGCCAGCCATTCATAGCGGATGAGCGGAAACGCCTGGGAAACAGTCTGTTCCAGACAGCCGTAAGGATAGGCGATGAGGTCCTGCAGATCGCCGCCAAAGCGCATGAGCGGTGTTGCGCCTATGTACAGGGACCGGGTCAGCTCGCCAGATCGAAACTGGGCTACATCCGGCTCCAGCACCGTTTCGCCCGGTTCCAGCGTTCCAGAGCTGGCCAGAGTCCGCGCCGGCAGGGCCGGACGCACGTGCAGCTCCGTGCTGGTCTCGTACTCCTCGTCCCGGCCCTGCACCGTTACTGTGCAGAAGACAGGCCCGGTGTTGGGGCCTGTGGCCAAGTCAAAATAGACTGTCTTTTCCGCGCCCGTGTCCAGAGTCACAGTCTGGCCGTCTCCCGGGGCCTGGGCCGCGCCCCTGGCCGTGAGCGATGCGGCAAATTCCCCAGCCGCGCCCGTGTCGTTGCGTATGGTGACCGGGACCTGGACAGTCTCGTCCGGGGCCAGAAACCTCGGGAAGGTGGGCAGGGCCAGCAGCGGGCTCTTGACCACCACCTGCGCGTCCGCGGCGCCGAACTGCCTGTCCGTGGCGGCCACGGCCATGATGCGCAGCGCGCCCTGAAAATCTGGCGGCGTAAAAGACCATTTGACCTTTCCGTCAATCCCGGCGGTGAGCGGGCCGGACCAGAAGGCCACTGGCTTGACCCGGCGCAGCCCCTCAGTGCGCACAAACTGGCCCATCATGTCCGCCTGGCCGCCGCCAGCCGGCCCTTCGGCCTGGGGTCCGACTTCAGGCAGAAGCATGGAGTAGATGTCGTACGTGTCCACAGCCAGCTTGCGCTTGGCGTAAAAATGATCAAAAGGGGCGGGGGTCTTCTGCTGAATGAGCTGCAGCACGCCCTCGTCCACTGCGGCCAGGGTCACCGTGGCGCCCGGCGCGGTCTGCGCGGAGACCTGGACCTCTGTTTCCGGCTTCACTTGCTCCGGCGCGGCAATAATCGGCCGCAGCTTGTTGGCTTCCCGGTCCACAGCCAGGGAAACCACGCCCACGGCCCGGCCGGGCTCGCCCGGCTCCACGTCCGCGGCTTTGCGCAGCACCATGGCCGTAACGTACACGTTGGGAGCGTAAAGCTGCTGCAGCGGGATATCCACTGTGGCCGTGTTGCCGTTCATGTGGCGGGTAATCACGTCGTAGACGCCATTGCGCTCCACGGTGACCAGCAGCCGGCCCGGGAACGGCGCCCGGACCTGCAGCTTGGCCGTTTCTTTGGGGCCATATTCTTCCTTGTCCGGAACCAGCTCCATGCGGGCCGGATTCTCCACCGCCCAGGGCGAATATCCCCAACCGCCGGCGTAGAACTGCAGCTGCGCCGCGGCCCCGGTCTGCGGGTCCCGGACAACCACGCGGTAAGAGCCCACGTTCGGCGCTGTAAAACTGAACGACCCCGAAGCCGCTACGGCCAGCTCCCTTCGGTCCACTACCTTGCTGTCCCGTACGGACTCGTAGCGCCAGCCCCCGGCAGGATCCTGCCGTAGCACAGTCTGCCAGCGGTCGTGGACCAGTTCCGCCGTCACCGCCGCCGGCTGGGCCGGCTGGCCCTGCGGCGTGACCAGCACATACGCGAAAGGAATAGTCGCGCCGGATTCATAGCCGTTCTTGGGCAGTTGCTTCAGGCCCACGTAGCGCTCGTAGGCGTGCACAGTCACGGACTGGCGCGCGGCCACGCCGCGGCCGCCCTTTTCGCGCACTCTGGCCGTTATCACCGCCTGCAGCGCGGCCGGCGGCTGCAAGCTTTCTGGGATTTGGGCTCTAAAGGACGCCTCGCCCGCTGCAGACAAACGGGATTCCGTCTGCAGCAACTGCCTGTCGTCAAACTGTTTTTCCGGATCGCCAAAGACGTAGCCGGGGTATTCTGTTGGCGCGAAGGGCGCCTGGGCCAGACGCACCCGGGCGTCCACAGCCATGCCCGCGGCCGGCGGGCCGAAGAAATAGCTGGAGGCCACGTCAAAGGCCAGCTCCTCGCCCGGGCCAGGGTCCGCGGTCTGAGGCGTTATCTGCACCTTGATGCGGTCAGGGACAAATTCCTCCACCTGGTAGCGGTATTCGCCTATAGCTGTCTCGCCGGCCAGCAGCTGCACAGTGTAGGCGCCGGTCAGGGCGTATTCAGGTATATTCAGCGAAAACTGCGCCCGGCCCTGGCGGTCCGCCTGCACAGCGTGGACCCCGGCCTCCCGGCCCTGGGGGCCGGTCACCGCCAGCCGTAAAGCCATGGGGCCCACAGGCTGCAACGCGGCGTCGCGGATCAGGGCCATCCCCTGCGCTGTCTCCCCAGGCCTGTAGATGTCCCGCTCTCCATACATATAGGCTGTGTAGCCCTGGGCGGAGGTTTCAACGCCAGCCACGTCCAGACCTGTCATATCTGTGCCGGAGATGGGGAAGGAGAGCATGGACATGTCCTCGCCCTTTTCCGCCACCAGCAGGAAGGGCTGATAATTCTTGAGCATGTCGTACAGCCCGTCCATGCGCCAAATCCCCTGGGCGTCGGTCTCGCCCCAGGCCAGAGCCTGGTTCTGATTGTCCAGAATGGTCACCCGGGCGCCGGCCACGGGCTCCAGCGTGCTGAAAGAAGTCAGGCTGACCAGCAGGCCGTCGCCGAACTGTTTGGTCACCACGCCCATGTCCGTGAGCATCACCCAACGCTGCGGACCGGAGTACTCGCCGGGCAGAGTGGTCACCACGCGGTAAATGCCCGGCTCGCGGCCGTCAATGAACGGTCCCAGGTTCAGCCGGGTGGCGTACTTCTGGTTGTATGGCGCGTTTA
>CAYTSA010000043.1:0-29135 GCA_964440345.1 uncultured Desulfovibrionaceae bacterium
CAGAGACCTCGACTTTACTGACAGATGTGGGAGCTTCGGAGCAAAGGGCATAGCCGAAAATTATAATTCTCTTCTTGTTGCGATTCGGGCACACTTCACATCAACTATACGCAGCTGTGTGTGTCTATCAGCTCGAAAAGGGAGAGTTGCCGTGAAAAACCTCATCTTTTCACTTGTATTTCTTCTACTGGCTTTCAGTCCCCTTTATGCGCAAGAACACCCCAGCTACACCTTTGCTTTAGTCCCGCAACAATCAGCCACCGCCCTGGCCCGCGCCTGGGGACCTATTTTCCTGTACCTTTCTGATAAAACCGGCTTCGGCCTGGTCTTCAAAACCGCCAAAAACATTCCCGCCTTCGAAGAGCAGTGCGCTGCCGGCGCCTACGACATTGCCTACATGAATCCCTATCACTACACCGTTTTCCACAAACACCCCGGCTATGTCGCCTTTGCCCGGCAAAAAGACAAGATGATCCAAGGCGTGCTCGTAGCGCCAAAGGACAGTCCAATCACAGACCTGGCCCAACTGGCGGGAGAAAAAATAGCCTTCCCGGCCCCGGCCGCCTTTGCAGCCAGCGTGCTGCCGCGGGCGCATTTCCAACAGGCCGGCGTCGAGATTGAGCCTGTCTACGTCTCCTCCCACGATTCCGTGTATCTGAGTATTTCCAAAGGATTATATCCCGCCGGCGGCGGCATCATGCGCACTCTTGAGGCCTTTGGCGCCGCAAACCCTGCGGCGCGCGATTCGCTGCAGGTGCTTTGGCGCACAGAAAAATACACGCCCCACGCCTTTGCCGCGCACCCCCGCGTACCGCCAGAGCACGCTGCAATCCTGCAAAAAGCCATGACGGACATGGATCAAGACCCCAACGGCCGCGAGCTGCTTAAGACGATTAATTTCAATGGGATACAGCCAGCGAAAAATGCTGATTGGGATGACGTGCGCAGCCTGGGCGTGGATATGCTTTCGCATGTACGTGGGTCTATTTCTAAATAACTTTCGTTGCGGGTTTGCGGAATAATTGCAGTAGGCAAGGCTGAAGCGAAAAATGGCTTGCAGGTGTAGCAGGGCTACGTCAAAAACCTTTATTTACTGAAAACGCAGCATGATGCAAGTATAACCAAACGCAACAGACAGTTGTTTAGGCCCTATAAGACGAATGAGGAGAGACCAGTGTCCTTTCGGCTGAAGACCATTTTCGGCGTGGCGGCCATAGAGGCCGTTCTGCTCTTTATTATCATCGTCAACGCCATGGCCCTGCTGCGTGAAACAAACGCAGAGGAACTCTTCAAACGCGCCGCCCAAACAGCAGAAAACCTGGCTTTGACCGCCACCGACGCTGTGCTTTCCACGGACCTGGCCACCCTGCAGTCCTTTGTGGACGAACTGTCTTCATATCCGGACATCATTTTTGTCCGCTTTGTGGACGGCGCCGGAACTGTACTGGCCCAAGCTGGAGCGCCAGAGGCCCTGGACGCGGTCTTTTCGCCGGACCATTCTCTGGAAGACGTGAACAATGAAGTATTGCACGCCGCCGCGCCCATCGCCGTGGACTCCATGGAATTCGGCCAGGTGCAGTTGGGCCTCTCCGCCGCCAGCATACAACGAGTTCAGAAAAAAGCCCGGCAGCGGTTCTACTTGCTGGCTGGCGCGGCAATTGGACTCTCCGCTCTTTTTTCGCTTGGCCTGGGAGTATTGCTCACCCGAAGGCTGCACGACCTGGCGCACGGCTCACAGCGCGTGGCCGAAGGGGACATGGGCTACCAGATACCTGTACGCGGCAACGACGAGCTGGCGAGAACAGCCAAGGCGTTCAACGCCATGTCCCGGGAGCTGGAACAAACCTACGCCGCCTTGAACGCCACTCTGGAAGACCAGACCCGGGCGCTTAAGGAGTCCGAACAGGCTCGCGCAAAGCTGCTGGAAAGCGAGAATCGGCTGCAAGCTATACTCAACAGCGCCGCCGACGGCATACTTACCATAGACTTCCAGGGCCGCATCCTCAGCTTCAATCCCGCGGCAGAGCGCATTTTCGGCTACACCGCAGGAGAAACGCTGGGCCAGGACGTTTCAATGCTCATGCCGGCCCGCTACCGGGACCAACATCACGCCGCCATGGAAAAACGGCTCACCGACCCACAAGCGCCGTCTACAATTTTAGACAAAGTCCGGGGAGCTGAAGGCTTGCGCAAGGACGGTTCCGAATTCCCCCTGGAGCTGGCCGTGACCATGCTGCCTGTGGCCGACAAGCTGCTCTATACCGGCGTGGTTCGCGACGTGACCGACCGCCAAGCCGCCGAAAACGAAATCCGCAGCGTAAACCGCCAGCTGAGGGAAATGTCGCAGGAACTGGAGCTGCGCGTGGCCATGCGCACTGCAGAACTGACCGAAAGTGAAGAAATGTTGCGCACCATCCTGGAAGGCATCAAAGCAGGCATCCTTCTGGTAGACAAAGAACACGGAACCATTATCTCGGCCAATGACCGGGCCGCCGAGCTGGCTGGGCGCTCTCCTGGAGAGTTGGAGGACCAGCCCCTGGACCAGGCCCTACCCATTACGCTGGACGACCCGGCCGCTGCAGTTGCCGATAGCGACAACAAAAATCTTGACCAGACCGGGACCCTGACCCTGCCGGACGGCGCCAAACTGCCCGTTTCCCGCAACCTGCTTCCCCTGCGTTATGACGGCAAGGACATGATTGTCTGCATTCTCTTTGACATCACTCGCCGCCGCAACCTGGAGCGGCAGCTGAACATATCCCAGAAGCTGGAATCCATCGGCCAGCTGGCTGCAGGCATCGCCCACGAAATCAATACCCCGGTGCAATACATTGGCGACAACATGAGCTTTATCAAGGACGCCTTTGCAGACCTGACCAGGCTGTATCAAGAGCAAGCGGCGCTGCTGGAGCTGGCAAAGACGCACGAGGATATGGCCGCCGCGGTCACAGCCGTGGAAAAAGCCCTGGACCAGGCGGACCTGGAGTTTCTGAACGAAGAGATTCCCCGGGCCATAGAACAATCCTTGGAGGGCGTGCAGCGCGTCACCACCATTGTCCAGGCCATGAAGCGTTTCTCCCGCATTGAGGAAAAAGAAGACATGAAGCCCGTGGACCTGAACAAGGCTGTGGAGTCCACCATCACTGTGGCCCGCAACGAGTGGAAGTATGTGGCCGAGCTGGTAACCGACCTGGCCGGAGACCTGCCGCCCGTGACCTGTCGGCCCGGCGACATAAATCAAGTGCTGCTGAACATAGTGGTCAACGGCGCCCACGCCATCGCCGAAAAGTTGGGGACCCACCCGGCTGCAAAGGGCCGCATAACCATCTCCACACGCGCACAGGACGACTTCGCCGTCATAGCCATATCCGACTCCGGCGTGGGCATTCCTGAAGAGGTCCGCAACCGCATCTTCGACCCCTTCTATACCACCAAGGAAGTGGGCAAGGGCACTGGCCAGGGGCTAGCCATTGTCCACGACATCATTATCAACAAACACCAAGGCGCCATTGATGTGGAGTCCCAGCCTGGCGAAGGCTCCACATTCATCATCAAACTGCCTGTACATGGGCCCCAAAAACCCGCACCCCTGACAAAGGACGCATTGGCGTGAAAAAACGCATTCTGTTCGTTGACGACGAGGAAAACGTCCTGCACGGCCTGCGCCGCATGTTGCGCGCGTTGCGCAAGGACTGGGAAATGGAGTTCGTGCTCAGCGGCGAAGAAGCCGTGCAGAAACTCACGAACGCGCCGTACGACGTGGTGGTCACGGATATGCGCATGCCTGGCATGGGCGGAGCCGAGCTGCTGCGGCTGGTGCGTACAATCCGACCGGAAGCCGCCCGCGTGGTTCTTTCCGGCCATTCCGAATACCAGGCAGTGCTCGAATCGGTGAAGCCCACCCACCAGTTTCTCAGCAAGCCGTGCAAAGCCGAAAACCTGGTCCGCATCATAGAACGCGCCGGCGAACTGCAGTCCATGCTGCAGACAGACCTGCGGCAGGTGGCCAACCGCATCCAGTCGCTACCCGCCTTGCCCGCTGTGTATCTGGAGCTGGAAAAAGAGCTGGCCAAAACAGAACCTTCGCTGCAGGCTGTGGGCAAACTCATCGGCCGGGACCCGGGCCTCTCGGCCAGCCTGCTCAAGCTGGTCAACTCTTCCTTTTTCGGATTCTTCAGATCCATCACAACCCCTGGCCAGGCCGTGAATCTGCTGGGCACGGACATTGTCCGCGGCCTGGCCAAATCCGTGCATCTGTTTCACTCCTTTGGGCCGGAATGCGGTGTCGTGCCTCTGCTGGGCCGAATGTGGGAGCACAGCTTCAACACCGGCTGGATGGCCCGGCACATCGTGGAAAGGGAAAGGCCCGACCACAAGGACATGGCTTCCACGGCGTTCATTGCCGGACTGCTGCACGACGTGGGCAAGCTGGTGCTGGCGGCTGAACTGAGCAGCGAATATGAAGACCTGCTGCAGCGAGCGGAGGCTGGGGAAGCCTCGCTCCTGGAGCTGGAGAACCAGACCTGGTCCGCAGGCCATCCCGAAGTGGGAGCCTATCTGCTGGGCCTGTGGGGCGAGGATGACGCCATCATGCAGGCGGTTCGGTTCCACCACAGCCCTGGCCGCGGCGAAGAAGAAGCTTTCAACGCCGCCCTGGCCGTGCACGCAGCAGAATGGATCGAACACAAGATCAACGGACCCGAAAACGGCCCGCCCCGGCCAGACCTGGACTGGGAGCTGCTGGAACGTCTGAATCTGTCGGATTCACTGGAAATATGGCTCGATGAATGCCAAGCTCGCCTCGAGCAGGAGAACACATGATCAACGCCATCCTTTTTGTAGACGACGAACAGAACATACTGGATTCCTTCAAGCGCACCCTGCGCAAGCGCTTCACCTTTGACACCGCGCTGGGCCCCGCAGAAGCCCTGAATCTTGTGCGTACAAAGGGCCCCTACGCCGTGGTGGTCTCAGACATGAAAATGCCGGAAATGGACGGCATTGAGCTGCTTACCGCCATCCGAGAGCTGCACCCGGACACAGTGCGCATAATGCTTACCGGCCACGGCGACCTGGAAGTTTCCATGGCCGCGGTGAACGAAGGCCAGATATTCCGCTTTCTGACCAAACCCTGCCCCACCGAGACGCTGATCAAGGCCCTGGAAGCCGGCCTGGAGCAGCACCGGCTGGTCACCGCAGAGCGAGAATTGCTGCGCGGCACCCTGCGCGGCAGCGTAAACGTGCTCACGGAAATCCTCTCCCTGGTCAACCCGGAGGCTTTTGGCCGCGGCGAACGGGCCAAGCGCTACATAGGCCGCATGGCCCGGCGCATGAACGCCAAAAACCTGTGGCGGCTGGAGCTGGGAGCCATGCTCTCGCAAATAGGCGGGGTCATGCTTACCGAAGAGGTGCTGCAGAAAAAATTCCGCGGTGAACAGTTTACACCGGAAGAAGCCCAGGTTTACGACATGCACCCCTCGGTGGGGGCGAACTTCCTTACCCACATCCCGCGCATGGCCGAGGTGGCCGAGATGATCCAATACCAGAACATCCGCATGGACGACCCGGACATCACGCCGCCCCTGGGCTCGCGCATGCTGAAAATAGCCCTGGACTTTGACGACCTGGAGCACGCCGGCAAGGAGAGGGCCGAAGCCATATCCGACCTGAGAAACCGCGAGGGCGCCTACGACCCCGAGCTGCTGGCCGTGTTCGAAAAAGTCATCTTTGAGGAAGAAGGCTACATACCCAAGGCCGTGTCACTGAAGGAGCTGAAGGAAGACATGATCCTGGCCGCCAACCTGTTCACCCTGGAGGGCCACCTGCTCCTGTCCAAGGGCAAACAGCTCACCCGCGCAGCCATGCTGCGGCTGCAAGCCTTCCACAAGGTCTACGGCGTGAAGGAACCCATACACGTGCGGGCGCCGATTACGGATGGGTAGGAGGAATGGAAGTCTTTTCCAGGCTCTTGCGGAGCTTGGCAAACGACGCAGCCCTACTCCGCCGCCACCTCAAAGGAAATAAAGGTGTGCCCGGAGATATAAATCTGGCCAAAATTGTGCGCCACTTTACTGAGCAGGAACAAGCCGAGTTTGCGCAGTTCTTCTTCGTCCGCCTGGTGCGGTTCGAATTGCTGCGCTTGCGCTACGCTCTCCGCCCTGGCGCTGAGCGATATTTCCACTTTTATGTGCTCGGAGGCCGATTTGAGGCGAAATGTTACCGTCTTGTCGCCCTCTTCCATCTCAGAAGCGTTCAGAACGTGTTGCAGCGCCTCTTCGCAGGCCAGCCCGAGATAGCCGGCAGAAAGCGGCCCCAGGCCGTACTTTTTTGACAAGGATTCAATGTGCGACTGGACAACAGGCAGTTCCTCCATGGAGGGATTGACGCTGAACGTGTCCCAGCGCTCCAGAATGACGTTGTGCAGCGTGCTCAAGGCAATGGCCGTCAACCCGGCGATGGCAAACCCGTTGGTGTACAGAGGCTCCAGGAACTCCGGAAAGGCGTTGGGAAAAAACAGCTCGCTTTCGACCATTATGCCCAGGATTATGGACAGACCGGCTATCTGCCCATTGCGAAAGCAGAGCCCCTCGCTGGCCACCATGGCCATGCCCGTGGCGAAAAGCTGCGCCACCAGATAGACGCCTATGGCGCCCAGCACCGGGCCGGGCACGCTGAGCACCGCAGCGTGAAATTTGGGGAAAAAGGAAATGACCACAAGGAACAAGGCGCCAGCCACGCCAACCCGCCGGGCGGTGACGCCTGTCATTTTCAAGAGCGACAGGTTTGGCGAATTAGGCGCCAGGGGCATGCCGCCCAGCAGACCGGCCGCCAGCGTGCTTACGGAGCAGGAATAAAGCCCGCCCTGAATCGCTTCGTAATCCTCCATGCCCCTGGAATGACCGGCTATCTCCTGGATGGCCATGGCGTTTCCCGTATAGCTGACGCAGGTCACCACCGCGGCCATGGCAAAGGTTAACCACAAAACAGCGTGCGCAAGCTCGAAATCCAGTAGAGCAAACTCAATGTGCCTGGGCGGCCCGCCAATAATGGCGGCTTCCCGCAGCAGCGACACATCCAGAATCCCCCCCAGCCACGCCGCCGCCACGCCCACGCCCAGGCCGACCAGCAACGACCAGGGGCGCAACGAGTCCCCGCCCAGCCAGGAGACGGCCATCATGGCGCAGATGGTGACCACCCCAACGATAAGCCTGGGAGCCGCGTCTATCCAGGCAAGGTCCATGTCCCCGGTCCAGGTAATGGTGGCGTCCTTCAGCAGCCCGGCTACAGCCAGCATAATGACCACCCCGCCCACAGTGGGCGTAATAATCCTGCGAAGATAGCGCAAAAAGAAACCGTACATGGCAAAGATGGGGGCGGTCAGGACGCTCATCACCACCAGCAAGCTGACGCCTCCCATCGCAACAGCGGCGTGCGAACAGGCCAGGTAGGCGCCGGCAGTGCCCATGAACAGCGGCATGCCCAGGCCGAAAGAGCCATAACGCAGCACCTGCAGCAATGTGGCCCCCCCTGCGCTCAGGATGGTGGCGAAAAGAATGTGGTTGGCCTCTTCAAGCGGCAACTCGTGCAATTGCGTAATCATGGCGGGAACAAGGACTACGCCAAAAAGAACCAGCAGGGAGTGTTGCGACCCCAGGAGCACTGACGCCGCCCACGACGGTTTGGCCGTTTCGGAAACCACAGGCGCCGGGCAAACTGCCGGGCCCTGGCTTGTGGCGCTGGCGCTGCAACTTGTGTGGTTTGTCATAGCGTGCAGAAAGACAGCATGTTCAGTGATTCACTGTATTCAGCCGGCGGCGCATACTGTCATAGGCGCCGGGCCATCCTTTGCCTTGCGGGCGGGAAACAGGCTACAAAAACACCCGATAGCCAGCGTCCAGCGCGTCTGCAAGGCGCCGGGCGCGTTCCTTGCCAATACTCATCTTGCCGCGCTCCATCTGAGAGATGTGGCTCTGCGGTATGCCAGCAACCTTGGCCAGCGCTGTCTGGGTGAACCCGCGCATTTCCCGGAAAGACTTGAGCGCAATGCTATACGCCGGGCGTTCGTCCAGCTCTGGAAAGGCCTCCCGCCAGGGGATGGAGTCAGACGACTCTACGTATCCCATCTCTGCCAGAGCTTTTACGGCTTGGCCGCGCATGGACACCGGTCCGACAAAGCGCAGCTCTATGGTCTCAGTATGGCGCTTTTTCATGTGTTCCAGCATAACCCACCTTTATAATGATGCTATTGTCTTTTTCTTCCCATACAGCAACATATGTTGGCCGTCCTTTTTTCAAATGACAATGGCGGCGCTTGACGCCAAGCTTGCCGTAATTCGACCAATTGCCGCGAACAGGGCCATGCTCCTCAATTTCCAAGGCTAGCGCAACAAGTCGCTCTCGCACTTTTTGCGGCAGCTTTGACGCTTGGTTCGCTGCCTTTTTATGCAGTCTGACTTTCCACATGATTATTCTATTCACTAGTATAATAAAGATTGAATCAGGTCAAGTACAGAAATAAATTCTCATTCTTCCATTTTTGCAGCTCGCGGCACGGTCAGCAGCACTGCGCCGCCAAGCAGAAACAGCGCCAACACCACGCTCATGCCTATCCGCTGGCTGCCCGCCAGCCAGGTGACCCAGCCCACAAGCAAAGGCCCCGCAAAGCTGGTCAGCTTTCCGGACATGGCGAAAAGTCCGAAAAACTGGTTGCGCAGCTCCTCAGGCGCAGTGCGGGCCAGGTAGGACCGGCTGGCCGACTGCACCGGTCCCACGAACAGTCCCAGCACGCAGCCGGCTATCCAGAACACAGTCTCGCTGTGCGTGGCCAACATGACCGCACCCGGGATCAGCAGCCCGACGAGCGAGAGCAAAATGGTCGGTTTGGGCCCTATCCAATCGTCCACCCAGGCCATGGCCGCAGCGCCCAGTCCGGCCGTTATGTTCAAGGCCACGCCGAACAGCAGCACCTGGGATTCGCTCATGCCGAACGCGCCGGCGGCAAATATGCCGCCAAAGGCAAAGGTTGTTGTCAACCCGTCGTTGTAGAGCATGCGGGCGATGAGAAACCGCACGATGTGCGCATAGCGCCGGACATTGCGCAAAGAGCCGCGCAGTTGGGCCAAGCCCTGACGGACTGATTCGCGCAGCTTGGCGCCTGTGGCTGGCGCATCCGGGGTGAACAGAAACAGTGGCGCGGCAAACAACAGATACCATGCGCCAGAAAGCAGACACGTAGCCCGCACGTGCATGGCCGACTCCCGCGGCAGCGTGATAAGCGCGTTTTCACCTACCAGCAGGAAGAGGCAGCTGAGCAAGCAACCCAGCCCGCCCACATAGCCTGCAGCCCAGCCCCAGCCAGACCAGCGGCCCATATACGAAGACGGAACCAGGTCCGGCAGCATGGCGTTGTAGAATATTTGTGAGTACTCACTGCCAATGATCCCCAGAGCGGCAAAGCCCAGGGCCAGCGCAACATACGTCTGGTCCGGCTGGACAAACCACAAGCCCAGCGTGGCCGCCACGCACAGCAGCGTGAACGCCAGAAGCCAAGGCTTGCGCCGGCCCATGCGGTCGGCGGCGGCGCCCAGCACGGGGCCGCCCAGAGCTATGGCCAGGCTGGACAGGCCGACCATGTTGCCCCACAAGGCTGTGCCGGCAGTGGGGTCTGCAGCCACAGCCTTGGCAAAGTACGCAGGGAAAATAAAGGTCTGTACAGGTGTGGCAAAGCCGTTGTTGGCTGCGTCATAGAAGGCCCATGCGGCCATTTGCTTCCGGGTGGCTTTGGGCCGGGCCGGCGCGGCGTGTAGATCAGAAGAGTGGCGCATGCGGCATTGTTACACCATATTGAGCGCGCGTAAAAGCGAAACGGCGGCCCTTCTCGAAAGAAAGGCCGCCGCTCCAGGGGGTCTGCCGATATATTCACTCAAAAAAAATTGTTACGCTGCAGCCTTGGGCCGGGCGGCGGGCTTGACCACCTTGCCAGAGCGCAGGCAGCGGGTGCAGACGCTGATTTTTTTCACCTCGCCGGAAGGCAGCTGGTGACGCACCGATTGCAGGTTCGGCAGGAACCGGCGCTTAGTTTTGTTGTTGGCGTGGGAGACGTTGTTCCCTACCTGGGGCCTTTTGCCGCAGCAATCGCACACCTTGCTCATCTCTCAATTCTCCTTATACTGGCAGTACGCCTGGCGGGCCGCCTTTGTGCAAAGGCCTTGACCTGGGCGCGAATCATTGCGAATCTCCACTGGCTAGCGCGGCGCACCGCGCGACCGAGAAAGGAGTTCTTACCTGTCCCGAAGTAAAAATGCAAGTCTTTTTTTCTTGACAATGCAATCCCAACCCATATAACTAAACCCGTCTGCGAGGTGAGCATGTCTGCTGTCTGGACGCCCCTGAGGGACATCCCGGCTCATGGCCGGGAATTTTCATTTAATGACGCGGAGTTCTGGAAAGAACGGTTGCAAGAATTCCACGTCAGCGTAAGCGACGCCGGCTTGTTGCGCGCAGATGTGAATCTGCTGCCGCAGTCTGACGGCGTACTGGTGAGCGGCCGGTTGTCCGGAGAGTTGACTGCGCCCTGCGACCGGTGCGCGGAAAAAGCCGCCATTAAACTCGACGCCGGGTTTGAAGAGTTCGAGCCCTATCCGGACGCAGACCAAGCGCAGCAACCGGACGACAGCGAGGCAGAGAAACCGGAACCCACGTTTATCCGTCAGACAAAAGCCGGGTATGAACTGGACGTGGCCGGCTTGGTGTGGGAACAATTTGTGCTGGCTTTGCCGGTAAAGCCGCTGTGCAAGGAGTCCTGCCGTGGGCTGTGCCCCCTGTGCGGCGCCAATATGAACACAACCCCTTGCAGCTGCTATACTGAAGAACTGGACCCGCGCATGGCTCCCTTACGGGGGATCAAAGTAGCGCGGAAACAATAACCTTAATATATGCGTTTGCAAAACACGAGGATAGTGAAATGGCTGTACCCAGAAAAAAGACATCCAAATCTAAAAAGAACATGCGCCGGGCTCATCTGCGCACCCCGGCTCCCACAGTGGTGTACTGTGAATGCGGCGAGCCGTCCTTGCCCCACCGCGTGTGCGACAGTTGCGGCCAGTACAAAGGACGTCAGTTTCTGACCACTGCCGATGCCTGATGTGACGCAGTCTGCGGCCGTTACCGTGGCCGTGGACGCCATGGGGGGGGACATTGGCCCCTCCGCCATCGTCCCTGGAGCCTTGGCCAGCGCCAGAGAGTACGGACACAAGCTCATTCTGGTCGGCGACCAGGGGGCTATCCAGGCAGAACTGGATAAAGCGGCCAAGCACGGCAACGATGTGGAGGTGGTTCACGCTAGCCAAGTGGCTGGCATGGACGAAAAACCCTCTGACGTGTTGCGGCGCAAAAAGGATTCGTCCATCCAGGTAGCCTGCCGGCTAGTAAAAGAAGGCAGAGCCCAAGGCGTTGTCAGCGCTGGCAACTCTGGCGCCACCGTGGCCTGCGGCATGTTCATCCTGGGTCGCATCAAAGGTGTGGAGCGCCCGGCCCTGGCTTCCATGCTGCCTTCAGAAAAAGGCCGCGTGGTGCTCATAGACGCCGGCGCCAACGTGGACTCCAAGCCGCACCATCTGTTCCAGTTCGGGCTTATGGCTGAAGTCTTTGCCCGCGACGTCCTGGAGCGGCCGCAACCCAAGATCGGCCTGCTCTCCATCGGCGAGGAACAAGGCAAGGGCAACACCCAGGTCCGCGAAGCGTATGCACTCTTTTCCCAAGCCGGCATGCCGAATTTTGTGGGCAATGTGGAAGGCCGGGACATCTTTGCAGGCGAGGTGGATATCGTGGTCTGTGACGGTTTTGTGGGCAACGTAGCCTTGAAGCTCTCAGAAGGGCTGGGCGCGTCGCTGGCCCGCATTCTGAAGCGCCACCTGAAAACCGGGCTTTCCCGGGTGGGCGCGCTGCTTTCCTGGGGGGCGCTGCGGCGATTCGCCAGCTATGTGGACTACGCAGAATACGGAGGCGCCCCGCTGCTGGGCCTCAAAGGCATTGTGCTGGTCACTCACGGCGCGTCAAACAGCCGGGCCATCCACTCAGCGGTGAACATGGCGGCTGCATTCATCAAAAACAAGGCCAATGACCACTTGGTGGAAAAACTCTCCGCCAACGAAAACATGCTCCGGTTCGCCAAATCATCCGACAATAAATAGTCAGTCAATGTGCGCGCGCCCGCGAGACCACGGCGCGGCGCATGAGCAAGGTTGCCAACATGACACACCGGTCACACATTCTCGGCCTCGGATATTACGTTCCCCCCAAAGTCCTTTCTAACGCCGACCTTGAGCAGATGGTGGACACCAACGATGAATGGATCACCACCCGCACCGGCATCCAGGAACGCCGCATAGCCGATACGGAGACGACGACCTCCGACCTGGCGTTGGCGGCGGCTCGCAACGCCCTGGCCGACGCCGGCCTGGCCCCGGAGGATTTGACGCACATCCTCCTCCCTACTTTGACGCCGGACTACGTCTGCCCCTCTGCCGCCTGCATGCTGGCGGAAAAACTCGGTTTGCGGGGCCTGACCGCCATGGACGTCAACGCAGCCTGCTCCGGTTTTCTTTATTCGCTGCAAACCGCCCGGGCCTTCACCGCGCTTGATCCCGAGGCCGTCGTTCTGGCTGTTCCCGCGGAAGTGCTCTCCTCCCGGGTCAACTGGAAAGACCGGGCCACTTGCGTGCTGTTTGGCGACGGCGCCGGCGCCGCTGTCATCGGCGGCGCTGTTCGGGGCCCAGGAAAAGCGGAAATTCTGGATTTGCAGCTGGCCAGCGACGGCTCCCTGGCTGAACTATTGACCATCCGCGGTGGCGGCTCCAAACGCCGCTACGAACTGGGCGACGAGGTGCGCAGCGATTTTTTTGTGGAAATGACCGGACAAGAAGTCTTCAAAAACGCCGTGCGCAACATGGAGTCCATTTCCCGAAAAGTGCTGGACGACAACAACCTGGCTGTGGACGACGTGGACGTGTTCATTCCGCACCAGGCCAACCTGCGCATTGTCGAAGCCGTTGGCAAAAAACTGGGCCTGCCTAGAAAAAAAGTTTTCGTCAACGTGAACCGCTACGGCAACACCTCTGCCGCAGCCGTGCCCATCGCCCTGGCGGAGGCTTATGAAACCGGCGTGGTAAAACCCGGCCAGACTGTTCTTATCACCAGCTTTGGCGCTGGCTTTACCTGGGGCTGCGGCCTACTCCGCTTCGCCAAAGCCTGAACAGACGCGGACTGAAAGGGCAATTGCAGAACAGCCTCTTTTACGGTAGGTAAACCCACCCATTTTTACCCAAGGATACTTCTTTCATGAGCGAACTCATTTCCACCGCCCTGGTCACCGGCGGCTCCCGCGGCATAGGCAAATCCATCGCCCAGCGACTGGCCGCAGACGGTTTGCAGGTCTATTTCACTTACGTCAGCCGGCCGGAGGCAGCCGCCGCAACCGTGCAGGAAATCCAGGCCGCCGGAGGCGCCGCCACAGCCTTTCAGCTGGACTCCAGCGATTCCAAATCCGTGGCTGACTTCTTTGCTTCCGAAATCAAGGGCAAGGTCCAGCTGGACGCGCTGGTCAACAACGCCGGCGTCACCAAGGACGGCTTGATCATGCGCATGAAGGACGAGGACTTTGACCTCGTCTTGCAGATAAATCTGAAAGGCGCCTTTGTCTGCCTGCGCGAGGCAAGCAAGATCATGACCAAACAGCGCAAAGGCGCCATCGTGAACATCGGCTCCGTGGTCGGACTGATGGGCAACGCCGGCCAGGCCAACTACGTAGCCGCCAAAGCCGGCCTGGTGGGACTGACCAAAAGCGCCGCCAAGGAGCTGGCAGCCCGCAACATTACCGTGAACTGCGTGGCCCCTGGCTTTATCGACACCGACATGACCCAGGCTCTGCCTGATGAAGCAAAAACTGCATATTTGGAACACATTCCCCTGAAGCGGTTCGGAACTGCGGAAGACGTGGCTGAAGCCGTGGCCTTTCTGGTCTCGGACAAGGCCGGCTATGTCACCGGACAGGTCCTTTCCGTGAATGGCGGCATGTACATGTAATTTTCACTCCGGAGTCTGAAACCCGTATTCCAGCAACCACTCAACACACCTCAATGGAGGACGACATGTCTGTGGAAGAAAAAGTAAAAAATATTATTGTTGAACAGCTCGGTGTTTCTGCTGACGAAGTAAAGCCCGACGCTTCTTTTGTTGACGATCTGGGAGCCGACTCCCTGGACCTGACGGAACTGATCATGGCCATGGAAGAAGAATTTGGCGTGGAAATCGACGACGACGACGCGCAGAAAATTCTCAAGGTCAAAGACGCCGTCACTTACGTTGAATCCAAGCAGTAACAGCGCGTTACATACAGACATGCCGGGCGTTCCGCTCACCGGGGCGGAGCGCTCGCTGTATTGCGCGCCTTGACGCGGCGACGCTTTGGCGCCGCCAACCATCAGCTTTCGCAACAAGGACGCATTATGATAGGATACAGGGTTGTCGTGACCGGTCTGGCCACTGTGAACCCGCTGGGTCTGGACTTGGAATCCAGCTGGCAGAACCTGCTTGCTGGCAAGTCCGGCATCAGCCCCATCACCGCCTACGACCTGGAGCAGTACCCTACCCCCACCACTATTGCTGGGGAAGTCAAAAACTTTGAGCCCGAAAAGTACATCCCCATGAAGCAGGCCCGGCGCATGGAGCGGTTCACCCAATTTGCCGTGGCCTGCAACCAGATGCTTCTGCAGCACGCAAACTGGGAGTCGTTCGACGGCGAGGAAGAAAACGTGGGCTGCATTCTGGGGTGCGGACTGGGCGGACTGGAAACCATCGAGGACAACCACGCCAAGTTGGTGAACGACGGCCCGCGGCGGGTCTCTCCCTTCATGATCCCGATCATCATCTCCAACATGGCCACCGGCCAGGTTTCCATTTTCAGCAAGGTCCGGGGCCCGAACTATGTGACCACCTCGGCTTGCGCCTCGGCCCTGCACGGCATTGGCGCGGCTTTTTCGGAGATAAAACTGGGCCGGGCCCAGGCCATGATAACCGGCGGCGTGGAGTCCACCATGACGCCTTTGGCCATCTCCGGCTTCAGCACCATGAAGGCCCTCTCCCGCCGCAACGAAGAGCCCGAACGCGCCTCCCGGCCCTTTGACAAGGACCGCGACGGCTTTGTCATGGGCGAAGGCTGCGGCATGCTGATGCTGGAATCCCTGGAGCACGCCCAGTCCCGCGGCGCCAACATCCTGGCTGAAGTCGCAGGCTACGGCGCCTCGGCCGACGCCTACCACATGACCGCTCCGCCAGAAGACGGCCGCGGCATGGCCCTGGCGATGAAAGCCGCTTTGCGAGAAGCGGAAATGGCCCCGGAAGAGCTGGACCACATCAACGCCCACGGCACCTCCACCCCGTTGAACGACCTGTGCGAAACCCGGGCCATCAAATCCGTGTTCGGCGGTCACGCCTCCAAGCTGCCCATATCCGCTAATAAGTCTATGATCGGCCACCTACTGGGCGCCGCCGGCGGCGTTGAGTCTGTGTTCAGCGTCATGTCCCTGATCCACGGCAAGCTGCCTGGCACCATCAACTACGAAAACCCTGACCCCGAATGCGACCTGAACTACCTGGGCGACGGAACCCGTGACCAGGACATCAGCTCCGTGCTCTGCAATTCCTTTGGTTTCGGCGGCGCCAACGCCTGTATTTTATTTAAAAAATTCGAGAAATGACAAGGATTGTCCACGCCATGCAAGAACTTCTCATACAAGACCCGGCGGTTGGCCGGGCCATAACCCAGGAAATCGACCGGCAGGTGAGCAAGCTGGAGCTCATTGCTTCTGAGAACTTCACCTCCCCGGCGGTGCGCGAAGCCTGCGGCTCGGTCATGACCCACAAGTACGCTGAAGGCTACCCGGGCAAACGCTACTATGGCGGCTGCGAATTTGTTGACTTGGCCGAGGACCTGGCCCGGGACCGGCTCAAGGAGATTTTCGGAGCGGAATACGCTAACGTGCAGCCTCACTCAGGATCCCAGGCAAACATGGCTGTCTACTTCGGCGCCATGCAGCCGGGCGACACCATCCTGGGCATGGACCTCTCCCACGGCGGCCACCTTACCCACGGCAGCCCGGTCAACTTCTCCGGCAAGCTCTTCAATGTGGTCTTCTACGGCGTGGACAAAGAAACCCAGACCATAGACTACAGCCAGCTAGCCAACCAAGCCCGCGAACACAAGCCCAAGGTCATCGTGGCCGGCGCCAGCGCCTACCCGCGGACCATCGACTTCGCCAAATTCCGGGCCATTGCCGACGAAGTAGGCGCACAGCTCATGGTGGACATGGCCCACATTGCCGGGCTCATCGCCGCCGGACTGCATCCGTCGCCCATCGGCCACGCGCATTTCACCACTTCCACTACGCACAAAACTCTGCGCGGCCCCCGCGGCGGGCTCATCCTGTCCTCGGAAGAGTTTGGCAAGACCCTGAACTCCCAAATATTCCCGGGCATCCAGGGCGGCCCGCTCATGCACATCATCGCGGCCAAGGCCGTGGCCTTTGGCGAAGCCCTGAAACCGGAGTTCAAAACCTATCAGCAACAGGTGATTGACAACGCCAAAGCACTGGCCAAAACCCTGACCGGCGCAGGCTTCGACCTGGTCAGCGGCGGCACAGACAACCACCTGATGCTCATCGACCTGACCAGCAAGAATGTGACCGGCAAGGACGCAGAAATTGCCTTGGACCTGGCCGGCGTCACTGTGAACAAAAACACCGTGCCCTTTGAGACCCGCTCGCCCTTTGTCACCTCGGGCGTGCGCATAGGCACGCCAGCCCTGACCACCCGGGGCATGAAGGAAAAGGAAATGGAAATGGTGGGCGGCTGGATTGCCGACGCCATAGCCAATATCAGCAATGAATCCCGGCTGGAGGAAATCCGCAAGGACGTGGAAACCTTCGCCAGGCAGTACCCGCTCTTTACATGGTAAATCCCCGGGCCGGCTGAAACCGGCCCGAGGTCAGCGAGCAGACAATGCGACAGCGAATCTCCTGGCCTGACTACTTCATGCGCATCGCCTTTCTGGTGGCGGAGCGCTCCACGTGCATCCGCCGCAAGGTGGGAGCCGTGGCCGTGAAGGACCGACGCATCCTGGCCACCGGCTACAACGGCGCGCCCACCAACCTGCCCCACTGCCTGGACGTAGGCTGTCTGCGCGAAAAGCTGGGCGTGCCCTCTGGCCAGCGGCACGAAATTTGCCGCGGCCTGCATGCAGAACAGAATGTCATAATCCAGTGCGCCGTGCACGGCGTGCCATTGCTTGGGGCGGACATCTACTGCACCACCCAGCCCTGCCTCATCTGCACCAAGATGCTCATCAACTGCTCTGTAGGCCGTATTTTCTTTGCCGAAGGCTACCCGGACGAGCTGGCCCAGGACATGCTCAAAGAGGCCGGCGTGCGCTACGAGGTAATGGACTGTCCCGACCCCCTGAACCTGCCGCCTGACGCAAGCCCGGGAGCATAGCCCATGAGCGCGCTGCACTCCCCGGTCATGTCCCGCGCTGTGGAGCTGGCCCGGCGGGGCCGCTTTCACACTGCTCCGAACCCCTGCGTTGGCGCCGTGCTCACAGCCGGCGCATCGCTCATCGTGGCCGAAGGCTGGCACACCGCCTGCGGCCAGCCCCACGCAGAGGTAGAAGCCATACAAGCCGCCCGGGACAAACACATAAACCCAGCCGGCTGCACCCTGTGGGTGACCCTGGAGCCTTGCAACCACCACGGCAAGACACCGCCCTGCACCCAGGCCATACTAGACGCCAGCATAAAACGCGTCATGGTTGGTCTGCACGACCCCAATGCAGACGTGGCCGGCGGCGGCGTGGAGTTCCTGCGCCAAAACGGCGTGGAGGTTCAAACTGGCTGGAATGAGCAGGAATGCAGCGACCTGCTGGCTGACTTCGTAGCCTGGAAGCAGCACAAGCGCAGCTACTGCTTGCTCAAGCTGGCCTCCACCCTGGACGGCCGCATAGCCGCCCGTACCGGGCATTCCAAGTGGGTGACCGGCAAGCCGGCCAGACAGCGCGTACACCAACTGCGCCAGGGCTGCAGCGCAGTCATCGTGGGCGGCAACACCTTTTATGAAGACGATCCGGACCTGACCTGCCGGCTCATTGAACAAAAAGAAAACGTCCAAGGCAACCAGCCCCTGGCCGTGGTGGTCACCACCCGGTTGCCGGAGCCAGAGCACGTCTGCAAGCTGACAACCCAGCGGCCCGGGCAGACCATTTTCTGGACCACGGACAAGATGGCCGGGTCCGAGCTTGCCCAGACGCTCATCACCCAGGGCGTGCGCATCTGGGCACTGCCCATGACCGTGCGCGGCTTGGATATTAACTACGGCCTACGCCGGCTTTACGACGAATGCGCGGTCCACTACGCCCTGTGCGAAGGCGGCGGCAAGCTGGGCCTCAGCCTGCTGCAGGCCGGACTGGCTGACGAATTTTTGCTCTTCCTGGCGCCCAAGGTCCTGGGCGACAGCGCAGCCCGGCCCCTGTTCGCCGGCCGCAGCCCGGAAACCATGACCGAAGCCCTGCAACTGCGGCGCATCGGCTGCGAGCCCGTGGGCGAGGACGTGCTCATGACCTTCCGGCCGGATAGCAATGCAAACGACGAGGGGCGCGAGTAGCATGTTCACCGGCCTCATCCAAACAACAGCTGCGGTGCTGGCCGCAGAAGCCAAGGGCGGCGAGACCAGATTCCGGCTGCGGCCGGCTGTGGATATTGCGCCCTACGCGGCAGGCGAATCCATAGCTGTGAACGGAGTCTGCCTTACAGTGGAAACCTTTGGCCAGGACTGGTTCACCGCCTACGCCTCGGCTGAAACCATGTCCAAGACCAACCTGGGTCGGTTGCGCACAGGATCGGCCGTGAACCTGGAGCGGGCTCTGGCCCTGGGCGGCCGGCTGGGCGGACACATTGTCTCCGGCCACGTGGACTGCCTGGCCCGGATCGAATCCGTACGTCCGGCTGGGGAGTCGCGCATTTACCGGATAACATTCCCGGAAGATTTCGGCCCCCAAGTGGTTGCCAAAGGCTCGGTTGCCCTTGACGGGATCAGCCTTACTATTAATGATTGCGGGTCTACCTTCCTTGAAGTGAACATTATCCCGGCCACCCAGCGCGAGACCACCATCTCCGGCTGGACCGCGGGAACCGCAGTAAACATGGAGACCGACATCATCGGCAAGTACGTCCAGCGCATGCTCTTTGCCTGGACCACGAAAGGGACGGTTCCCAAGGAATCCCCCATAACCGAAGACTTTCTGCGCAAGCACGGGTTTTAAGAATGAGCGACACGACCACGCCATACGAAGCCGCGACCCTCATCACAAAGGTGAAGATCGACGGGTTCAAGAACCTGACCAGCCCGCATCAGCCGGATGGAGAGATACCGCTCACCAATCCGACGTTTCTGATCGGGCCTAATGGTTCAGGAAAATCCAATCTTGGCGAGGCGCTACGGTTTGTGAGAAGTATTCTTGGGGAATCGTATAAAGATGATGCAATTTGGAGAGCTGTAAAGCATCATGGCGGCCTTGGCGCCATTACACAAAAACATTCACCTGACAGTAATATCTCTTTGGCTTTCCACTTCGCGCATGTTGTTGATAAAACGCCTCTCTTCTATAAATGCACCTTCAAACCAGACTTTGATTCACTTTCTTTGTGGCTTTCTTATGAGTCTTACCCTGGACATGCTGGGCCCGTTTTAGGAAAGCCTGTGCTGTCAACGGATTTGGCTGTTTCCAGAAAAAGAGCTCTGTTTTCTGAGCAAGCTGATTTTATTTCTTCCTTCTTTATTAAATCTCTTTTTTATAATGCTAATAATATTTCTACTGCTGCAGTAAAAGGAAATATCGCGACGATTGATCCGGACAATACATTTCTTTCAGAAAACGGTCTTAATATTCAAAATGTTTATTTTCTCTTAGAAAACTCGAAGCATTACAAAACGAAAAGAGCATTAGAACAATTCATTACAAAATACATAGACCAGGATTTCGAAACAATTCGTACTCCTCCGGTGGGAGAGAACTATATTGGCTTTAAATACTGGCGCTCAAACTCGGACACGCCTTACACCCTGGCCACCTTGTCCGACGGGACCATCCGCATGCTCATGTGGGCGGCTGTGCTGCTGCATCCCGAGCCTCCGCCGCTCATCTTCATTGACGAGCCGGAGTTGGGTTTGCATCCGGAGTGGATGGGACCGCTCATGGAGATGATCTGGAAGGCGGCCGAGAAGACCCAGGTGATCATTGCCACTCATTCGCCGGATTTGCTGGACCAGCTGGAGCTGGAGGACGCCGGCCACGTGCTGGTCTGCGAGCAGGACGCACAAGGTTTGGCCATGTTCCACGCCCTTGACCCGGAGCCCCTGAGCGAATGGCTGAACCATTACCGGCTGGGCGAGCTTTACCGGGCCGGTCGGCCCGAAGTAGGCGGCTGGAGCGAACCGAAATCATGAAGCTCGCCCTGGTCTGCCAGAGAGGATACACGGAGAAAAACAAACGTTTTGTGAATGCCTTGTTCCGTGAATCGAAACATACGCCGCCGGTGGTGGTTCCTGTAGGCTCAACGCCGCCGCCCAAAGGGGTGCAGCTGAATCTGGACGCAAAGCTTGCCGGCGATATTTCCAGAGCAGGCAAAGATATAAACAGTCTTTTTAAAAACGGGCTCGTTATTCACCGAAAAAAAGCCCCGACAATCCCAGAGGCCGTATTAATTTTGTGGGACACCGACTGTTACGAAAATCTTGCACAACTCAAGAAGCAATTGTGCGACGCAGTAAAGCATGAATACAGGAATAAAACATACGTCTATTTTGCGCATCCTGAACCGGAGATATGGATCGTAGCTGACGGCGACAGCTGCCTTGCATCGTATTTCAGCGAACAGAACGCCCGTATTGTTATGCAGGAATTGCAATCAAAAGGCTTGCGATGTGAAAACCCCGAAGCGCACTTGCCGTATGACAGACAGAAAAAGTGCTGCCAGAAAAAAATATCGCAGCTTTTAGCAAGCGCTATAAAAAACAAAGTGGGAACAAAATTCTCAAAACGTAAAGACGTCCCTGAAATAATAGAACACATAAACTGGGCCGCTGTGGCGGACAAGCTGCCCACATTCAAACCCTTTTACGACGAATGGCTGGCGCCGCATCCGGTAAACAACAAGACCGGCTGCTGTGCGTAGACGCAATAGAGAGGTGCACACATGACAATCTGCTCGGCCCAGGAGGCCATAGAGGACATTCGCCAGGGAAAAATGATCATCCTGGTGGACGACGAGGACCGCGAAAACGAAGGGGACCTGACCATAGCCGCGGAAAAGGTCACCCCGGAAATCATCAACTTCATGGCCACGCACGGCCGCGGGCTCATCTGCCTGGCCATGCATCCGGACATGGTGGAGAACCTGCGGCTGCCCATGATGTCCACCAACAACAAGTCCAAGTTCGGCACGGCCTTTACCGTCTCCATAGAGGCGCGCGAGGGCGTAACCACCGGCATCTCCGCCTATGACCGGGCCACCACCATCCAGGCGGCTGTGGCGGACGACGCCAAGCCGGAAGACATCGTCACGCCGGGCCACATCTTCCCGCTCAAGGCCAAGGCCGGCGGCGTGCTCGTCCGGGCTGGCCAGACCGAAGGTTCCGTTGACCTGGCCAAACTGGCCGGGCTTAAGCCGGCCGCGGTCATTTGCGAGATCATGCGCGACGACGGCGAAATGGCCCGCCTGCCAGATTTGCAGGAATTCGCCGCCAAGCACGATCTGAAGATCGCCACCATCCGCGACCTGATCACCCACCGCATGCAGTTCGGCCAGCTTTCGGTCAAGCGCGTGGCCGAAGCTAAGCTGCCCAGCTGCTTTGGTGGCGAATTCACCGTGCGCGCTTATGAAAACGAACTGGACGAAAACGCCCACCTGGCCATCATCATGGGCGATGTCTCGGGCGAGGAGCCTGTGCTGGTGCGGGTGCACAGCGAATGTTTGACCGGCGACGTGCTCGGCTCCTTGCGGTGTGACTGCGGCGGGCAACTGCAGTCCGCCCTGAAGAAGGTGGCTGAAGAAGGCCGCGGCGTGGTGCTTTACATGCGCCAGGAAGGCCGGGGCATAGGCCTGGCCAACAAAATAAAGGCGTACGCCTTGCAGGACGAAGGATATGACACCGTGGAAGCCAACACCAAGCTGGGTTTCAAGCCGGACCTGCGGGACTATGGCGTGGGCGCCCAAATTCTGGTGGACCTGGGCATTAAAAAAATGCGGCTAATGACCAACAACCCAAAAAAAATCGTCGGCTTATCCGGCTACGGTCTGGAAATCATCGACCGCGTGCCCATAGAAACCGACGTCTGTTTTGAAAATATCCGCTATCTGCAGACCAAGAAAGACAAGATGGGCCATCTTCTTGAAATGAAGAACAATTCTAAGATATAAGGGGACTACTCAATGACCAATTTGCGCACTGTGGAAGGCAAGTACGAGGCACGCGGCCTGAAGTTCGCTCTTGTGGCCAGCCGCTTCAATGACTTTATCGTCTCCCGCCTGGTGGACGGCGCGGTTGACTACCTGTTGCGCCATGGGGCCGAGCCGGACGACCTGACCATCATCCGCGTGCCCGGCGCGTTCGAAACCCCTCTGGTGACCAAAAAGGCTTGCGCCAGCGGCAAATATGACGCAGTCATTGCCTTGGGCGCTGTCATCCGCGGTTCCACGCCCCATTTCGACTATGTCTCGGCTGAGGTTTCCAAGGGGCTGGCCAGCGTTAGCCTGGAATCGGGCGTGCCGGTGGGTTTTGGCGTGCTGACCACGGACACCCTGGAACAAGCCATTGAGCGGGCCGGCTCCAAAGCCGGCAACAAAGGCGTGGAAGCCGCCTCGGCCACGCTGGAAACCATTCGCGTGCTGGAGCAACTGTAACCACATGACCAAGAAAGAAAGCCGACGCGCCAGCCGCGAGCGGGCCTTCCAGGTGCTCTACGGCCTGGGCTATATTCCAGCGCAAGACGGGCGCGCCCTGCGCCAGGCATTCCTGGACAACCCGGCCGTCTTCGACACGGGCAAAACAGAAGCTGAAGGGTTTTCCTGGGATTTAGTCCACGGCGCGTGGTCCATGCAAAAAGAACTGGACGAAGCTATTACGCGCCACTCCCAGCACTGGCGCATTGAGCGCATCGGCCGTATAGAGTTGACCATTCTGCGTCTGGGCATGTACGAAATGCTTCACCGTCCGGACGTGCCGGTCAAGGTGGCCATCAACGAAGCCGTGGAGCTGGCCAAACAATTCGGAGACGCCAACTCCCCGAGTTTTATCAACGGAATTTTGGACGCAGCCGCCAAAAACGAAAAACATGGTTAGGATCGGATTCATCCGTGACGCCCGGCAATGCCCCAAAGACTTTCACAAGGTCTCCCTGCGCAACGCCATCGGCGGCGCAAAAGGGCCGGAAGCCACTGTCACCTCTTGGCCGGACGACCGGGACCGGCAGCACTACGAGCTGATGGTGGAGGCCCCAGGCGGGATGCATGCACTGGACTCCTGGCCCGGGTCCATGGCAGACATTCTCAATCGAATGGGCTGGACGCGCTGGTGGCTGGAGACCGACTCCCTGGCCCGGCTCCTGGGCTGCCCAGTCTCAAAAGCGCTGGCTCTGTGGGGCGAAAGGTTCTGGCCACAATACGTCATGGAATGCGTGATCCTGCTGGAAGTGGGCCTGGACCGCTCCGCCATTTATCAAAGCGCCGTGAATTGGGAAACCACGCTGGACGGCCTGCGCATTGACCCGGAATACGACTTTGAAGACCACGAACGCGCCGACCGTAAAAACAAAATGCGCAAGCGCGAAAGAATCGCCCAGCTCTGGCGCAAAGTGAAGGCCAAATAACCTCATTCTTTTTGATCCCTAAGGATAGTACATGGACAAAACACGCACATACGACCCGCACGCCATAGAAACCAAGTGGCAACGCATCTGGGAACAAGAAGGCGCGTTCCACTGCGAACCGGAACCAGACAAAAAACCTTACTACGTCCTGGAAATGTTTCCCTATCCTTCCGGGCGCATCCACATGGGCCACGTGCGCAACTACTCCATCGGCGACGTGCTTGCCCGCTTTTCCCGCATGCGCGGCTACAACGTCTTCCACCCCATGGGGTGGGACGCGTTCGGCATGCCAGCTGAAAACGCCGCCATTAAAAACAACATCCACCCGGCCAAGTGGACCTACGAAAACATTGACAACATGCGCACCCAGCTCAAGCGCATGGGCTACTCCTACGACTGGCGACGGGAACTGGCCACCTGCGACCCGGAATACTACCGCTGGGAGCAGCAGTTCTTCATCGAAATGGTGGAAAAGGGGTTGGCTTACCGCAAAAAGGCGTACCAGAACTGGTGTGAAACATGTCACACTGTCCTGGCCAACGAACAGGTCATCGACGGCCAGTGCTGGCGCTGCGACTCCATGGTGGAGCAAATAGAGCTGGAACAGTGGTTCCTGCGCATCACCGATTACGCTGACGAGCTGCTGCAGTCGCTGGACGCCATGGAAAAGCGCTGGCCCGAGCGCGTCATTGCCATGCAGCGCAACTGGATAGGCAAATCCATCGGAGCCGAGGTGGACTTTCCCCTGGCTGAACCCGTTGCCGGAGCAAACAACGCCATCCGCGTTTTCACCACCCGGCAAGACACCTTGTTCGGCGCCACCTTCATGTCCCTGGCCGCAGAACACCCCATGGTAAAAACACTCATCCAGGGCAGACCCGAAGCCGACGCAGTGCGCGGCTTTGTAGCCAAGGTCACATCCTTGGAAAAGACCGTACGCACTGGCGACGACCTGGAAAAAGAGGGCGTCTTTACCGGCGCCTACTGCATCAACCCGCTCACAAGCGGCAAGATGCCCATATACGTGGCCAATTTTGTGCTCATGGACTACGGCACAGGCGCAGTAATGGCAGTCCCCGCCCACGACCAACGGGACTTTGATTTTGCGAAAAAATACAATCTGGAAATCAAGGTGGTCATCCAACCAAAGGACGCCAAGCTGGACGCCGCGACAATGACTGAAGCCTGTCCAGACCCAGGCGTGCTTGTAGACTCCGGGGAGTTCACCGGCCTGGACAACGAAGACGCCAAACAGCGCATAGCCGACCATCTGGAAGCCAAAGATATTGGCAAGCGCGCCGTCAATTTCCGTCTAAAGGACTGGAACATCTCCCGCCAGCGCTACTGGGGCGCGCCCATCCCCATGCTTTACTGTGAACAGTGCGGCATCGTTCCGGAAAACAAGGAAAACCTGCCTGTCAAGCTGCCCATGGACGTACAGACCCGCGAAGACGGCCGCTCCCCACTGCCGCAAACCGAATCGTTCCTCAACGCGCCCTGCCCCAAGTGCAACAAGACGGCGCGCCGCGAGACCGACACCATGGACACCTTTGTGGAGTCCTCCTGGTACTATGCCCGCTACACCTCGGCCCGCAACAACGACGCGCCCTTCAGCAGCGAGACCCCCTACTGGCTGCCCGTAGATCAGTACATAGGCGGCATTGAACACGCCATCCTCCACCTGCTCTACTCCCGGTTCTACACCAAGGTGCTGCGGGACTACGGCTACCTGGCCATAGACGAGCCCTTTGCCAATCTGCTCACCCAGGGTATGGTGCTCATGGACGGCGCCAAAATGTCCAAATCCAAAGGCAATGTGGTGGACCCGGACGAAATGGTGGCCAAATACGGCGCAGACACAGTCCGGCTGTTCTGCCTTTTCGCTGCGCCGCCGGAACGAGATTTTGACTGGTCCGAGCAGGGCATTGAAGGGGCCAGCCGGTTCGTGAACCGCGTCTGGAGGCTGGCGGCGGACCTGGGCGACGCGCTGACGCCATCCGGCCCCTGCAGCTACACCCCCAGCCCGGACATGGCCGACGCCGCCGTCAAGGAGTTGTGGCACAAAGAACACCAGACCGTAAAAAAAGTCGGCGACGACATGGCCGACCGCTTCCAGTTCAACACGGCCATTGCCGCGCTCATGGAGTTGGTGAACACGCTCTACCAGGTCAAGGAGCCCCTGGTTGACCTGGTAGAAGGCCGCAAGGCGCTGTCCTCTGCCGTGGGCACAACGCTGGTCCTCCTCTCCCCGTTCATCCCCCACGTGTGCGAAGAGCTGTGGGAGCGCATCGGCTACTCCGAACAGCTGGTTCTGTGGGACTGGCCGTCCTACGACCCAGACGCCCTGGTCCGCGACGAAGTGATCGTCGTCGTCCAGGTAAACGGCAAGCTGCGGGCGAAGCTTTCCGTGCCGGCCAGCGCCGCCAACGAAGAGGTAGAAACACTGGCCCTGGCCGAGGAAAACGTGCAAAAGCACATAGAGGGCAAGAACGTGAAAAAAGTGGTGGTCATTCCCGGGAAGCTGGTCAATGTGGTTGTGGCTTGATCGACCTTTGCAGCTGCGTCCGTTATTTTCTCTGGCGGTGCTGTCCATTCTGGCTGTGGCGGTCTCAGGGTGCGGCTATCGCTTCTCAGCCGGGCCGCAGCAGTCATCGCCTATGGTCCTGGGACCGGGGTTCCGGACCATGGCCATTCAAGAAGTGGAGAACCCCGCCACTTTGCCCTGGCTGGAGGCTGAACTGCGCGCCATGGTGAAGGAAGAATTCGCCAAGCGCGGCCTGGTGACCTGGACCAGCAGAGACAAGGCCCAAGTTCTGCTCAAACTGCGGGTATTGCGCTATGAAAACCTGGCCAAAGTCCGCAACCGCCGCGACAAGACCCTGAAAAAAATTGCTGAAATCGACATGGAAGCCACTGTGCATTCCGCCCACGATAATACGCTGCTCTGGTCCTCCGGCACGTTGAGCGCCTACGAGAGCTTTGTAAGCATGGACGAGCGCGTGGCGGTCAAGCGCATCCTTGCCCTGCTCACCCGTGAACTGTCAGACCGCATGAGGCACGCGTTCTGACTATGTCCCGGCCCGGTTTCTTCTTTCTCATTTGCCCAGACAGCCAGCTTATCCAGAAACGCATCGAATCCCTGGCTGCCGAGCATCCCCCTTCCGCCGGCGGCGAGTTTGAACGCTGGGTGTTCTGGGCTGAAGAGGGGTTGACGCCGCGTTTCTGGGAAAAGTTGACCCTGCAAAGCCTGATGGCCAAAGAGCGGATGGTGGTTGTCCGCCACGCAGAAAAACTGCTTACGGACTCCTGGAAGCAGCTCAGCGAATCTTTGAAGCGGTTTATCCCGGAAGCATGGCCGGTTTTCTGCCTGGAAAGCCCGGCGGACGGCAAGAAGCAACCCAAGCCGCCAACCGCTCTGGCCAAACAGCCATGCTGGAAATTTGCCGAAAAGAAAGGCTGGACCTGGATATCCAAAGGATTGGACGAAAAGTCCATTCGCAGCTATCTTACCCAATGGGCAGAGTCCGTATCCGCCCGGTTTGCACCCGGCGTTCAGGAGGCTTTGCAGGCCGCCCTGCCTCCGGATGCGTCCGCCGTGGACAGGGAACTGGAAAAGCTGGAACTGGCCTTGGACGACTCACGGACTGTGACACGCGAGCACCTTTCGCTGGTGGCCTACACCCCGGACATGTCCATATTTGACTTCATCAACGCACTGCAGGCCGGGGGGGCCAACATAAAAGTGTGGCGAAAGGCGCTGGACGCCAGAGGGGACCAGATGCTCTTCTATTTTCTCACCATGCTCATCCGCGAAGCCCGCATATTGTGGCAACTGGCCATGGGCGCTGACAGCGTTCCGGGCCTGCCGCTCTTTGCCGTGCAAAAAAAACGCGACGCCGCCATGCGCGTGGGGCCGGAGAAGCTGGCAATGGTCTGGGACCTGGCCCTGGCCGCGGACTATGGCGTGAAATCCGGCGAAGTCACCCAGGACCAGGCCTTTGAACGGCTGCTGGCGGGACTGGCGCAGCTTTTCGGCCCCTCTCCAGCGCCGGCCGGCCGCCGCTTTCCCCGTTGACAGCGCCAGCCTGGAACCGCCGCACAATGACTGACTCGCCACATTACATCGGACACCGCAAACGCCTGAAGGAAAGGCTGCGCAAAGACCCCAAGCAGCTTGCCGACTATGAGTTGCTGGAGGCGCTACTCACCTTTGTCATACCCCGCCGGGACACCAAGCCCCTGGCCAAAGAACTCATGCAGCGCTTCGGCTCCATACGCGACGTGCTCAAAGCCCGGCCAGAAGAGCTGCGCAAAGTCAAGGGCTTGGGCGAAGCCGCAGAAACCCTGTGGACAACGCTGGCAGAACTGCGAGCCCGCTATGAAGAAACGCCAGTCACCCGGCGCCAGGTGCTCAGCAGACCCAGCGCAGTGGCGGAGATGGCCATCTCCCGGTTAGGCGCCAACCCCTCGGAAGAATTTTGGATAGCGTTGGTAGACAACAAGAACCGACTCATTGCCTGGGAGCGGGTCAGCCGCGGCACCGTGAATCAGGCCGCGGTCTATCCACGCGAGGTCCTCGCTCTGGCCCTGGAGCGCAAAGCCGGCGGCATCATCATGGTCCACAACCACCCGGGCGGAGACGTCACCCCCTCCCAGCCGGACATTGATCTTACACAGCGGATTTCCCGCGCCGCCAAAGACCTTGACATCCGGGTGCTGGACCATCTTATTGTCACAGAAAACAACTATTACAGTTTTCAGGCTCACGGTCTGCTCTGAACAGCCAGGCCAGCCAACAACACGGAGGAAAGCACTATGATCCGCAGCCAGCAATGCATCGTATCCGGAAAAGTCCAGGGAGTGAGCTACCGCATGTGGACCTTTGATCAGGCCAGCACCCTGGGGCTGAAAGGCTGGGTCCGCAACCTGGCCGACGGTAAAGTGGAAGCCTTGCTTCAGGGCGATGAATCAGCCATGGATGAAATTAAAAAACGCATGCTCCAGGGGCCGCCTCTGGCCCGCGTGGATGACCTGCAGTGCAAGTGGCTGGATTACGATACTGAACACGAGACATTTGAAATTCGCACGTAATACCTATAATGAGCTGACATCACTGGTGTCCCAACGTTAGAATTTTAAGCTCAAGCAACCACTTCTAATTAAT
>CAYTSA010000044.1:0-11417 GCA_964440345.1 uncultured Desulfovibrionaceae bacterium
CCCTACAAAAAATTTCAACGGCCCTTAAAAGGCGAAATTAGATGCTCTAGCCCTGCATACTAATAGTTTCTCTTCATACACTTTGGCAAAAATTGTTACGATTTGGCGCTGTTGTTGAAAAACACAAAAAGTTCCTAACATATTGTTACTGTGAACGAAAATAATATCGAATTCCTCAGTGTAATGTTGAGGAGTCTCCATAGAAATATCTTTAATCAAAAAAGGCGCCAGTTTGAAGTGAGTGCGTGTTTTTCATTAAAATACCATAAAATCAAATATTTATGTTTTTATTCTGTTGTAAGAGACAAAGCTAAGCCTGTGTGTCTGCGCAAAGTAATACATATATGTAACCTGACCGTGGTGTAACATGTTACAGCTGTAGATGTGCCACGAGTCGAGTGCGGGCCATGAATGTGTGGCGCGTAGAGCTTTTTTGAAACGCGGGCAAGAATAAAACGCTTGGCGCATATCTGCCTGTATTTTGTTGATCGCTTCCTCACGTGCGGTATTCTGTGATCTACAGAAAATGCATGGGCGTGGCGCGCCTGGTGTAACAGCAAGAAGGGGAGCAGCAAGGCGGCTAGCGCATTGCTGTGTTACACCAGGGCAGTCCTGAAACAGCGCATTTCAATCGATTCGGGTGAGTGAGGCGCGGGGAAGAGGCGGTGGTAGAGCGCCCACGGTATAGAGCATTTCAATCGTTAAATGCTATAGAGGCCGTGAACTTGACGAAGCGAAGTAAAAGACGCGCCTGGGTTGGCGAAACGTTGTTTCGCCAACCCAGGCGCAGTTCAAGGCGGACGTGTTCCAGTGTTCTGCTAGCGAATGTGCCGGAAAAAGCGGTTGTCAGGCGTCAGATACAGTTGCGTATTGGACTCCAGACTTATTTTGTACGCTTGCAGGCTGCGCTGAAAGCTGTAGAAGTCTGGCGCTTTGTTGTAGGCGTCAGCATAGATGCGGGTGGCGTTGGCGTCGCCAATGCCCCGGATGACGTCAGCCTGACGTTGGGCCTCAGCCAGGACGACGGTTTTTTCCCTGTCTGCCTGGGATGTGATCTTGGCTGCTTCTTCCTCGCCTTCAGAGCGGTACTGTTTTGCCTGGCGCTGACGTTCAGCCTTCATGCGGCCGAAGATGGCCATTTCGTTTTCAGTTGGCAGGTCTGTGCGCTTTATGCGCACGTCCAGCACTTCGATACCCAGGGGGAGGCTTTGCTCGCTGCTTTTGATTGAGACTTTGGACATGATGTCAGCGCGCTTTTTGGATACGATCTGGGTCAGGGTGTAATTACCCAACGCCTCCCGGACGTTGGAGTAAATGATTTCATCCAGCCGGTTCTGGGCCTGGTTGACATTGTTCACAGTCTTGTAAAAGGTCAGGGGGTTGCGGATGCGCCATTTGGTGTAGTTGTCCACAACCATGGCCTTTTTGTCTTCGGTGAGAATTTCTTTGGGCTGCGAGTCATACTCGAGCACCCGAACGTCAAAATGGACCACAGACTGGACAAACGGAATTTTGTAGTGCAGCCCAGGTGCTTTAACGCCTGGCAAGGGCTTGCCAAGCATGAGAACTATGGCCTTTTGCGTTTGGTGCACGGTGTAGAAAGCCTGGCTGACCCCGACCACGGCGACGACCAAGACAATTACCAGGGCGGTGGAGAGTGTTTTGCTCATGATTAATTGCCTCCCTTGAGTTGGCTCGCCGGCTTGCCGGGCAACTTGTCCAGAGGCAGGTACGGCACTGCGGTTTCCAGCACGTCGTGGGAGAGTAGGACCTTTTCCATCTCCGGGGAAGAGAACACGGTTTCCATGGTTTCTATATACAGCCGCTCCCGGGTTACTTCTGGCGCTTTGAGGTATTCTTCAAGCACGGAGATGAACCGGTCGGTTTCGCCGTGCGCCTTGCGGGTGACGCTTTCCTGATATGCTTTGGCCTGGTTGATCATTTTGGCGGCTTGGCCGCGGGCTCTGGGCAACAGGTCGTTGCGGTAAGCTTCGGCTTCGTTGATGAAGCGAATTTTGTCTTCCCGGGCGCTGGCGACGTCCTTGAAGGAGTCAATAACTTCTCGCGGCGGGTGAACGTCCTGCAGCTTCACCTCGGTTACTTGCAGTCCGGTTTCGTAAGAATCCAGAATGGCTTGCAGCAATTCTTTGCAGTCTATTTGGATTTCTTCCTTGCCGATGGTCAAAGCTGAGTCTATTTTGTTGTACCCTATCACTTCGCGCATGGCGGCTTCGGCCGCGTTTTTCACGGTTTCAGGCTGGTCTTTGACATTGAAGAGGTAATTGATGGCGTCTTTGATTTGGTATTGAACGATGAACTGCACGTCTACAATGTTTTCGTCGCCAGTGAGCATGAGCGACTCTTCAGGCACCAGCCGGTATTGGTTCTGTTGTCCGTAAGCGCTGTTGCCGCCTATACTGCGGTAGCCTACTTCCAGGTAGCGAACTTTTGTGATGTTTGGGGTGAGCGCGCTTTCAATTGGAAACGGAAGGTGGTAATGGGGGCCTGGCTGGGTCATGCGGGAAAAAGCGCCAAAGCGCAGCACGACGCCAACTTCCGGAGGGTCTACGATGTAGATGCCGGAGAGCAGCCACAAGACGACAAGCAGCGCTATTATCCAGCGGCCAGCGGGCAGCTTGAACTGACGAATCTGCCGCACGTTTTTGGTGAGGTTGTCGAAATTGGGGCCCCCGCTTCCGCCGGAGCCGCCGCGCCCTTGCTTCTGTTGCTGTAGCTTGTCCCAGTCCCAGTTCATAATCTTTGTAGACTACGGCATGAGTTGCATCTGGTCAAGAAAATAGCACTTGTTCTTACGGGGGTTTCATGAAGAAAATTTTGCCTGGTGTTTTCAGGGCTTACGATATTCGAGGCGTGGTTGGGAAGGATTTTGATCCAGAATGGGTGCAGGCTCTGGGCAGGGCCTGCGGCAAATGGTTCAACAGCCGCAGTCTTGGCCCGGCAGTGGTGGGCCACGATTGCCGGCATTCCTCGCCAGAGTACGCCGGCCGGCTGCTGGCCGGCTTGGCTGAAGCTGGCGTGGACGCGACGTTCATCGGCATGGTCCCCACGCCGGTATTCTACTACGCTGTAAAAAAATTGGGCCGCAAGGCTGGCGTCATGATCACCGCCAGTCACAACCCACCGGAATACAATGGCTTCAAGATATGGGGCGGCGAGACCACCATCCACACCACGGACATACAGGAGATTTACGAGATAATGGCTGGCCAGTCGCCGGCAGGACAAACCGCAGAGCCGACAGTCATCAGCGAACACGACATTGTTCCCAGCTACCTGGAGGAGCTGGCCAGCCAGTGCAGTCTTGACAAGCCTGTTAAGGTGGTGGTGGACGGCGGCAACGGCGCTGGCGGCAAGATATGCGCCGAGCTGTTGCGCCGCGTGGGCGCAGACGTGGTGGAGCTCTACTGCGAGCCGGACGGAAGTTTTCCCAATCACCACCCGGACCCGGTGGTGGAAAAATATGTGGGCGACCTGATGCAGAAGGTGGTCGATGCAGGCGCAGACCTGGGCGTGGGCCTGGACGGCGACGCTGACCGCATCGGGGTAGTGGATGCAAAAGGAAAGCTGATGTACGGTGATCAGGTGTTGGCCATATTTGCCAGGGACGTGCTCCGCGAGCACCCTGGAGCCACAGTTATTGGCGAGGTTAAGTGCTCGCATCTCTTATATAAGGATATAGCCGCTCACGGCGGCGATCCTTTGATGTGGATTACAGGCCATTCCATGATAAAGGCCAAGCTGGCCGAAACCGGCGCCAAGCTGGCCGGTGAAATGAGCGGGCACATGTTTTTTGCTGACCGGTTCTACGGCTTTGACGACGGCCTCTACGCGGCCATGCGGCTCGTAGAGATAGTCTCAAAAACGCAAACGCCCCTGCACCGCATGTTGGAGGACTGGCCCACGACCTACAACACGCCGGAAATCCGCATGGAGTGCGCAGAGGAAATAAAATTCGATGTTGTTCGAAAGGCCAAGGAATATTTCGCGAAAAACTACGACATTAACGATGTGGACGGGGTGCGCATTACCTTTGCCGACGGTTGGGGTCTGCTGCGAGCCTCCAACACCCAGCCTGTGCTGGTGTTGCGGTTCGAAGCGGAATCCGCCGAACGGCTGCAGGAACTCCGCGATGTTATTGAAAAACCATTGCAGCAATGGATAGCCGAATTGCAAGGGGGAGCGTGATCGCATGAAAGTACTCAAGGCAGTGAGAATGGAACGGTGCATTGGCTGTTATTCGTGCACCTTGGCCTGCGCCAGGCAGGTGCACAAGCAGCTTTCTTGGTCCAACGCAGGCATACGCATCAAGTCATCTGGAGGCGTTTCGACAGGTTTCGAAGCATTGCTCTGTGTGGCCTGCGACCCTGCGCCCTGCGCTGCAGCCTGCCCCACAGAAGCCATCACCCCGCGCAAGGGAGGCGGCGTGAAGGTCAAGCATAGTCAGTGCATTCAGTGCGGCGCCTGCGCCGCGGCCTGTCCGGTGGACGCCATCCACTTGGGCGAGGGGGACGGCTTGCCGTACCTGTGCATTCATTGCGGCCGGTGCGTGTCCTATTGCCCGCACGACTGCATTGAGCTGGCGGATGTGGCGGAGAGCCGGGGCGGCGCCAAGGTGCAGCCAGGGGGCAAACCCGCGCCCGAAAAGGAAAGCAAGGAGGTCAGCCATGGCTCATAGCGCTTTTCGCGTTCTGCACGTGAATCTGGACACGGGCAAGGCCAGGGGACTGGATTTCGGCGACCGGGCGGAACACCTGGGCGGCTCCGGTCTTGCTGCGGCTTTGTATCAGGAATACGGTGTTTCGGACGCTCCCTACGACGACCCGGTCCAGCCCCTCATCTTTGCCATAGGGCCTCTGACGGGCTATTTTCCGCTCATGAGCAAGGTGGTCTGCGGCTTCAAGTCGCCGTACAATCAACAGTTCGCTGAGTCCCACGCCGGCGGGCGGTTGGCCCTGGCCCTGCGCTTTGCCGGCTACGACGCGCTGATGATTACGGGCCGGTCGGCTTCACTGTCTGTGCTCAGCGTGGGCGGCAGGCAAATGGACATAGCAGACGCGCATTACCTGGCTGGGGCGGATGTTTTTGCTACAGGCAAGCTGCTGCGCCGGATCAAGTTGCCCCGCCGGGCTGGCCACCGGTCCATCATGCGCATAGGCCCGGCCGGGGAGAACGGCTCGGCTTACGCGTGCATCAATGTGGACACGTATCGGCACTTCGGCCGGCTGGGCGCGGGCGCTGTCATGGGAGTTAAAAACCTCAAAGCGGTCATCGTGGCCGGGGATCAGGCTTTTCCGCTGCCCAAGGCCAAGGAGTACAACGCGCTCTATAAGGATATATACGCCAGCCTCACAGACACGGGCATGATGCGCAAATACCACGACCTGGGCACGCCCCAGAACCTGATTCCGCTCAATGAGCTGCAGTCCTTGCCCTGGCGCAACCTGCAGCAGACCACGGACCCGGGCGTGGAAGAGATATCCGGCGAAACGTTTGGCCGGGATTTGCTGCTGCGGCAGACAGCCTGTTCCGGCTGCCCGGTGGGCTGCATCCATGTTGGGTTGCTGCGCCAGCAGTTCGCCAGCGATCATGAGTTCCTCTACAAGCAGGTGAACTATGACTACGAATCCATCTTTGCCCAGGGCTCCATGCTCGGCATGACCAGCGCCTCGGACGTGCTGGCCCTGCTGGATGAAACCGAAAAGCTGGGGCTGGACGTGATGAGTTCCGGCGTAGCCCTGGCCTGGGCCACAGAAGCTCAGGAAAAGGGGCTGATCTCGGACAAGGAGCTGCTTACAGACCTGCGGTTTGACGACATGGGCGGCTACCTGACTGGTTTGCGGCACATTGGCGCGCAGAGCAACGATTTTTACAAAGCATTGTCCATGGGCGCCATGGAGGCCGCCAAGGTATACGGAGGCGAAGATTTTGCCTGTGTGCTGGGTCAGGAAATGGCTGGCTACGCCACCGGCGAGGTCTTTTTCGCGGCTCAGGCGATGGGCTTTCGCCACTCGCACCTGGACACAGGCGGGTACAGCTACGACCAGAAGCACAAAGAGCAGGACGCTGCAGGCGCAGTGAAGTTTCTGGTGGAGGACGAGGCCAAGCGTATAGGCTTGACGTGTATGGTCTCCTGCCTTTTTGCCCGCAACGCCTATGACGAAGAAACGCTGCAGCAGGCCCTGGCTTCCGTGGACATGGAGGGCGTGGCCGGCCAGTTGGAGGCTGGCTCCAAACGAGTGCAGAATTTGCGCTGGAAACTGAAGCTGGACACTGGTTTTGACCCTGGCGCGGTGACGTTTCCCCGGCGCTTTACCGAAGTGGCCACCTGGAAGGGCAAGGTGGACCCTGCGTACCTGGAGAACGTGCGTTCCGCATACGCTGACGCTATACGGGAGATGGGCGCCTAGCTGCTTTACCTGAGTGTGGAACAGCCTGCTACGCCAGCACGCAGTCCGCGGGCCGCTTGGCTGCGCCAGGCAGGGTGATGCGGCCGTTGTTGGGAACGTATTGCCGCAGCAGCTCCAGCTTTTCCTGCAGCGCGTCGGTATTCATAGACCGCAGGTAGGTCAGGTGCGTGCGCAGGTCCCAGGGATTTTCGCGGCCCCGGGTGCAGCGCTGGCAGGCGTCCGGGGGGGTTGGCGTGTTAATCCGGCTGCGGTAGTCCCGCAACATTGGCCCGTTCCAGACTTTGTAAAAATCGTTTTCCATGACGTTGCCCATTTGCGGCGCGCCGCCGCAGCAGATGAGGATATTGCCGTTGCGGTCCACGTTCATGTGTTCCCAGGGTTTGTAGCACGGCGCCTGGGCTCCGCCGTGGGGTTGGCGCTCGCTGAATGCGGGCTGGTGGTTCAGAATTATGCCCAGCCGGGCGGCTTTGCGCCGGGCCGTGCGGATGGCGGCGTCGTAACGTTCATGGTGGAAGAAGACAGCCTCGCCGTCCAGGTTGAGATTCTCGCCGTGTTCGCGCTTGGTGACCAGCAGGTAGTTCACCTGCACCACTGAGGCGCCAACGGCGTGGGCCAGGTCTATGTATTCCGGCAGCTCGTCGATGTTCCGGTCCATGGCGCAGAAGACCATGGTCAGGTCAAAGCGGGGATAGCCTCGGGCCAGGTGCTTGAGGGCCATGAGGTTCTCCAGCACCCGGGCGTAGTCGCTGTTGCGCATGATGGACTGGTAGGTCTGCTCTTTGGCGGCGTGGAAGGAGCACCACAGGGATATCATGCCCTTTGCCAGCAGAAACGACGACAGCTCCGGCGTCAAGGCCTTGCCGTTGGAAAAAAGCTGCAGCGGCGTATTATGCCGGGCCAGCGTTTCCACGTGCCGGTCCAGCCATGGATTCAGAATGGCCTCATACGAGGAGAGAATGGCCACCTCCACAAAGGGCAGCAGCGGCTCCAGCGGCTCCAGCCAGCCGTCCGGGGCAAAGGCGTCCAGGTCGCTTTTTTTGCCGCGGCCGTTTTCCGCTAGGCAAAAAATGCAGTTTACGTTGCACACCCGGGAAAGGTCTATACCCATGCGCAAGGGCCGCGAAGAGACCACAGGCAAGTTGTTGGCCCGCTCAAAGCGGTTCACGCCAGAGTTGAGCACCCGGGGCAAATCGTTGCGGTCTGCGGCGGACAGGGAAGAAAAATCGAACAGTCGCTGGGCCATGGCAATATCCTTGTGTGGTTTGGCGATGTGATGTTTTTCTGACGTTGCAGCAAAGGCATGCATCGGGCGTGCCAGCTGTGAAAACCTATGGAGCGGCCGATGCAGTAGTGGCGATAGTGAGTTAGGGCCTATTTCTAAATACCTATCTGCTGCGTTTGGTTATAATTGCATCATGCTGCGTTTTCGGCAAAAAAAGGGTTTTGACGTAGCGCTGCTTGGCCTGCAAACCATTATTCGCTTCAGCCTTGCCTGCTGCAATTATTGCTCAAGCTTGCAACGATAGTTATTTATAAACAGACCCTGTCGGGCAGAGTGTCTTGTCTTTTGCTTCAAGATAGCGCAGTGTAAAATAATTCAGACAGGTAAAGTCAAATGCCCTCGGGGGGGAACACGTGCCTGACAACGAAACAACGAATGCAGCACTTTTGCGGGAAAACCAAGAGCTTCGAGCCAAGGCTGACCGGCTGGAGCGGCAGCTTGCCGCGGCGCAAGAGAATGCGGTTTTTTATAGACTCGTTGCTGAATCCGCCGCTGACTGGGAGTATTGGGTAGGCCCGGACAAGCGTTTCGTGTACGTTTCCCCTGCCTGTGAAAAAATTACCGGGTATCCGCCTCAGGCCTTCATGAAAGACCCGGAGCTTTATGAACGCATAGTGCATCCAGAGGACTGGAAGAACCTGTTTTTGTTCCATGAGCATCTGGAAAGGCGGGAGGGCTCCTCCCAGCAAGTGTTCCGCATCACCACCGCGGCTGGAGAAATCCGCTGGATTTCCCATTCCTGCCAGCCAATGTTTGACGAAAAGGGCGTGTTTCTTGGCCGGCACGGCAACAATCACGACATCACCGAGCGCGTCACGTTAGAGCATTCCCTGAAAGTGGAGCAAGACTATGTAAAGCGGCTCTCCATGGCCCTGGAGGCGACCAGCGACGGCGTGTGGGACTGGGACATTGCCACAGGAGAGACGTATTTCAGCCCCAGGTACTTTACCATGCTGGGGTATGAGCCTGACGCGTTTGCGCATGATCTTGAGACGTGGGAAAAACTGTTGCACCCGGAAGACGCAGAGCGCGTTAAGAAGGACATATTTGCCCACGTGGAAAGGGGCGAGCCCTTTGACGCAGAGTTTCGTCTGAAAAACGCCGCTGGCGAGTGGCTCTGGGTGCTGGGACGGGGCAAGGTGATGCATCGCGACTCCCAAGGAAAGCCCCGGCGCATGGTGGGAACGCATACTGACATCCACGAGCGCAAGCTAATGCTCAAAAGTTTGCAGCAGCATGTGGAGGAGTTAGAAAGCCTGCACGCCGTGGCCGCCTCTGTGGCCGTGAACATATCGCTGGAGGACGTGGCCGCCTCCGCCCTGGACAAGATTATGGAGACGCTGGCGCCGGACCTGGCCCTGCTGTACACCGTGGAACGAGACAACTTGGAGCTGTGGGGCGTGCGCTCCTCGAATATACAGAACACGCCAGAGGTCAAGGATGTTCAAGCCGTGGGCGAGTGTTTGTGCGGCATGGCTGCAAAGCGGTCCGAGCCGGTGTTTTCCTTAAATATCCATAAAGACCCCCGGTGCACTGAAAACATGTGTAAAAGCATAGGGATATGCTCCTATGCCGCTATACCTCTAATGCATATGGGGGCCATTGTAGGGGTTTTGAGCTTGGGCTCGCGTACAGAACGTGATTTTTCCCAGCGCGAGTCTTTCCTCCAATCTGTCGCCGCCTTTGTCTCTTCGGGCTTGGCCAACGCCAAGCTGCACCAGCAACTGCTTGCACACGCCCAGCACCTGGAAAAGGACGTGGAAGAGCGTACGGAGGCGTTGAAAAAATTTTACAACGCCGTGGAGTTTTCCCTTGCCTCAATCGTCATCACTGACCAGGAAGGAACCATCGAGTACGTCAACCCCTTTTTCACAGAGCTGACAGGCTACACCGCCAAGGAGGCCCTGGGGCAAAACCCCAGAGTACTGCAGTCTGGCGTTCACGACGCTGCATACTATGATGCAATGTGGCGCGAGCTGCAGGAAAAGCACCTCTGGCGGGGCGAATTTTGCAACCGGAAAAAAAACGGGACTACGTACTGGGAAGACGCCGCCATTACCGCCCTGCTGGATGAGCAGGGCCGGGTGACACATTACGTGGCCGTAAAGGCGGACATCACCGAGCGCAAACGCTACGAGCTGGAGCTGCGCAAGTTCATGCTTTCCGTGGACAACAGCCCGCTGTCCATGATCATCACCAACGCCGAGGGGAGCATGGAGTATGTAAACCCTGCTTTTTGCGATGTCACGGGGTATACTTCAGCGGAAGCCGTGGGCGTGCGGCCGTCGCAGCTGCTGCGGGGGAGCGTAGGGTCTGAAAAGTTGTGGAATGAAATACTCACAGCGGTGTCCAAGGGGCTTACATGGCGGGGCGAGTTGCCGTTGCTCAAGAAAACCGGCGAGCAGCTCTGGGTCCAGGCCGCCCTTTCACCCGTGGGCGGTGAGAACGGGTCGGTGACCCATTACGTCGCCGTGGCTGAAGATATTTCCGACCGTAAGGCGCTGGAGCAGCTCAAGGAAGACGTGGACCGCATCATGCGCCATGACCTGAAAACACCGCTGAACGGCATCATCGGCTTGCCTGAACTGGTGAAGATGGAGGAGAACCTGACAAAGAGCCAGGTTGATTTGCTGGCCACCATAGAGGACGCCGGCCGCAAGATGCTGCGCATGATCGACCTTTCCCTGGATATGTTCAAGATGGAAACCGGCGCGTATCTCTATCGCCCACAGTCAGTGGACGTGCTTGCAGTGCTTTTTCAGATAATGGACCAGAACAAGCGCAAGCTGTTGCAACAGAAGGTCTCCTGCACTGTGAAGGTAGATGGAGCGCTCATGTCCAAGGACCAGCAGTTTTTTCTGCGCTCTGAAGAACGGCTTCTGTATTCCCTGCTGGCAAATCTGTTGATCAACGCGGTGGATGCGTCACCGCCTGACGGCGAAGTTCGGGTGGATATCGCAACGGGCGATCCTGCAACTATCGCCATACACAACGCCGGCGCCGTCCCTGTGCCGGTCCGGAAGACGTTTTTTGACAAGTACTCCACCCATGGCAAGCACTCCGGCTCCGGCCTGGGCTCTTATTCAGCCAGGCTGATGGCTGAGGCCATGGGCTGGGAACTGCGCATGCAGACCTCTGACGCAACGGACGAAACAGTGCTGACTATTCTGGTTCCAGGCGGCTAGTCTCTTTTTAAAAACAGTAACGCGGGCTTGTCCGCCCGGGCCGCCTCATCCGCAGTGGACAGCCTGCTGATGTCCCAGTCCTTTGCGTACACGGACCAGACGTATTCCCACATGTAAAACTGCCCATTGCGGACATATTGCGCCGGGTAATGGTCCAACAGCTCTTCAGGGGCAACGCCCGCCTGGGACTGCACGTCATACACCGGCCGCAGGTTGGTTATCGCCTCCTTGCGGGTCCAGGCTAGCATGGCGTCCAATAGCGGCTTCACTCGGCCCTTGCGAATTTTGTTGTTGCCCATGATGTCCAGCATCATGGAAACGTCAAATATTTCGTGCGGCGTCACGTGGCTGAAGTCCACCTGCTGGAAGCGGACGTTGTCCACGCCGTATTCCGCAGCCAGCAGGCCGCCTATACGTACGATATCCTCGCCGAAGTCAAAGGCAGCCACCTCCTTCGCCCCGCGCAGGGCCGCGAAAAAAGCGTAATGGCCGATGTTCGCGCCCAGGTCTGCAACGGTTTTG
>CAYTSA010000044.1:11427-29098 GCA_964440345.1 uncultured Desulfovibrionaceae bacterium
GCAAGCCCGGTCAGCCTGGCATCAGGAGACAAACAGTGAAGTCAAAACGCAGCAGAGCGTCGGCCAGGTGGTCCCAGCCGTCGGTGTTGGGCATGGTTTCCGGCGCACGGGAAGCAAGCAGCCGCCGCACCATCTCCACCGGCCGCCATAAGCCGCGGCCGCCTACGCGCTCCAGGGCGGCGTTCAGTTCTGTATCAAATGTCATGGAGTCTCCTGTATTGTGAAAAAGCTGAGGCTTGCTGGGCATGATGGTTGCATTGAGTATTGCAAAGGAGAAAACATGCCCGCATCTGCTACGCCGCCTGATGTTATGTCCAGGGAGCAGGCCTATCTGGCCCGCCGAGCAAACCTGGAGCTGAACTGCTTCGAGAGCCTCAGCGGCCAACCTGTGGCGCTGTCGAGACCCTTGCGTTTATGTTTTGACGTTTCCAGCGTGTGCAACTGCAGCTGCATTTTTTGCCTGGCCAAAGAAGCCCGCAAAAAACCGTCAGACCAGGACGCGTTTCGGCCCGCCTCCTGGATGGACCAGTTGACACATCTGCTGCCATTTATCGAAAAGGGCGTTTTTTGCGACTTCGAATCATTGTTGAACCCCGAGTTCAACGCCATGGCGGAAACGCTCAGACAGTATCACACGCCCTTCGAAGTGCGCACCAACGGTATGGCTTTGACCCCGGAGACGTCTGCGTTTCTGCTGCGCAATGGGCTGGTTCGGCTGGTCTGCTCTGTGCACGGAGCGCGCAAGGACACGGCCGAGTCCATCATGCGCGGTTCAGATTTTGGGCAAATAGTCGCTAATCTGCAAGCTTTTTCTCGGCTGCGGGACCGGATATCGCCGCAAACAGAGTTGACCCTGACCTTCATCGCCATGCGCCGCAACGTAGAGCAGCTTCCCGAGTATGTGAAAATGGCGCGGCGGTTGGGCGCCCAGTCCGTGGCTGTGCACTACATGATGGTCACCCGTCCGGGCACGGGGTTGGAGGAGGAGTCGGTCTATTTCCACCAGGAGCTCTACGACCGCTGCCTGAGCCAGGCGCGGCGGGTTGCCCGGACTTTGGGCATGAAGCTGGGCTCTCCGCCCCTGTTCGGGCGCTATGCGCCGGGTGCTGTCAAAACTGCTTGCTACAACCCCTGGCAAATGCTCTACATGGGCCGCACGGGCGCTGTGGCTGTGTGCTGCAACGGCGGCAACGAAATAGTAGGCAATGTGTTCGAGGAAGACTTTTTCAAGGTCTGGAACTCCAAAAAGATGCAGGCCTTCCGCCGGGCCGTGAACAGCCCCAACCCGCCGGCGGTCTGTCGCCGCTGCACCGAGGCCCAGGGCAGTCCTCACGACATTCGCAAACACCTGAGCTACCTGCTGGGAACCGGCCCGGAAGAACTGGTGGAGCACATCAAGCCCTGGGAGCATTTGCTCCCGGAAGGCTTTGACCCGGACTCAGGCGCTACATTGGCTGCGTGCGGAACATGCGGGGCGTGAAGGTGTTTCTACTGTAATATCTTCATTCAAAATAGTGGGCGAGACAAGAAAAAGCAACGCTTGACTGCAACATAATATGCTTTTTGTGCTACGCCGTCACTAATTCCTGCCGCTGTGAGAACGTTACAGTCTAGAACTACTCTCATTTTGCATTATCATTTCAGGCGTCTTTAATTTCATTAATAACTTTTTCCATGATCTCATTGTCAGTTAACCCGTCAAACTCAGGGTCATTTGTTGCGTCGGCTTTAGCAAAAGCTGCATGAAGCAAAGATTCCCGCTCTTCCAGTGTCTGGGGAATAGCAAATATCTCTGTGCTTGCATCGGGATGATCCGCAGTCTCAAGCACAAACACATTGTAGCGCTTATTGTGAGCAAGCGCTTCTTGTAATTGCGCTGTCACCGTATCGGCCGAAACGGATTTGAACATGAAACCAGGCATGGAGGTTCTCCATGTTTTGCTATACGGACATACTACTGAGAGCACAAAATGGTTAACATTTTTTGCTCCAAGTAATAATACTCTTTTTCTTCCAATTTTCCAAATCAACAGCAGCACAAAATTACAGCAGTCATTGACGCATGATTTCAAGCAGTTCCTGCTCCACATCAGGCCATTTCGCGGCCAGGTCCACAGTCCGCAGATTGAAGGACATGTTCTGCATGCTGAGCCGCTCATAAATACCACGCGAACTCGCTCACTTCCACGTAGTCTATCTGGTCCTCGGCCAAAAATTCCCGGGCGTAGTTCATGTACACCCCGCTGGTGAGGAACAGCTTGAACAGCTCCGGGTCGATGTGCCGCTCCTGAGCCATGGCGTGCAGTATCTGCACAGCCTCGCTCAGCTTCTTGGGTTGTTTGTACGGCCGGTCAGAGGCGGTCAAAGCCTCGAACACGTCGGCAATGGCCAGGATGCGGGCTGGGGTGGAGATGTGTTCTTCGGTCAGCCGGCGGGGGTAGCCGTCCCCGTTCAGGGTTTCGTGGTGCGCGCCGGCGTATTCCGGGATTCGGGCCAGGTTTTCTGGGTAGGGCAGGGTCTCCAGCATGCGGATGGTGGAGATGACGTGCTCGTTGATCTTGTAGCGGTCTTCCGGGGTCAGCGTGCCCCGGGGAATGGACAGGTTGTGCAGCTCGCCCATGTTGTATAAGTGCTCCGGCGGTTCCAGGGCGAAGCCGTCCCGCAGAATATCCTGCTTGGCGACAGGCCGGGGGATGACGTGCTCCGGCTTGTCCGCCAGCACATGTTCCTCCACAGGAGGCGCGGGCGCATCTTCTGGATAGCGTTGCAGCTCCAGGTGGCTGAGCCCCAGCCGGTCATCCAGACACCGCGTCCAGGTGCGCTGCGCAATATCCTGTAAACGGGAGATTTTCTCTTCGTCCACGAAAACGTCGCCCAAATTGCACGAAGCCACAAAGGCGAAATCGTCCCGGATGCGCTCTTGCGCGGCGTGCAGTTCCTCTTCCAGCTTGGCCGGGTCTGAACGGCCCCAGACCAGCTCGCGCCAGTAGGCTATTTCCGCGTCGCGGAGCAACACCTCGAACCGCATGCGGATTTCATGGATGCGGTTGGTTTTGGCCTCCAGCCGGGTTTCCTTGTCCACCACGAATTCCGGCGTGGTCACTTTGCCGCAGTCGTGCAGCCAGGAGGCAATGTGGAACTCTCGCCACTCGTCTGGATTATGAAATGTGAACTCGGCCAGGGGCCCTTCCGTGGCGTCGCTGGCTGCTTCAGCCAGCATGCCGGCCAGCCGGGATACCCGCTCGCAGTGCCCGCCGGTGTAAGGCGATTTCTGGTCGATGGCCGTGGCGATGAGCTTGATGAAGGAGTCCATCAGCTCCCGTTGGGCTTCTTCGTACTGTTTGATGGACCGGGCCATGGAGACCATGGAGTGTGACAGCTCGGCCATTTCCGTTATCCGGCTGGGCACAGTGTTAACGGCGTCGTAGCGGCGCTGGCTGACCTTCTCACTCTCTTGGGACAAAGCCTTGACCGGCCGGACAATGAGGTGGGTCAACCGCCAGACCAGCGGCGTCACCAACAGCAACGCCACGGTCGAGGCGATCATGGAGTAGCGGACCTGCTGTAAATAAGGCTGCAGGGCCGGCCAAGCCGGCGCCAGAAAGCCGATGTACTCCTGCTGACCGTATACCGAAGGCAGCGGGGCTACGTATGCGAAGTGGTCCTTGCCGGCCACTTCCACCGTGCGCACGGACTGGTTGTTGTTTGGGTCCGCGGCCAGCTCCTCAAAGGCTTTTCGGGCCGGGCCGTCCATCGGCGCGCTGCTGGCGACTACGTCCCCCTTGCCAGTGAACAGAAACGCTTCGCTGTCGGGGAGCAAGCGCTGCTCCGCCAGGTAGTTGTCCAGCCCTGCCAGAGCCAGGTCCACAGCCGCCACGCCTCCGCTGTGCGGCAGTTGCAGGGCGTAGGTTACCCCCGGCTTGCCCAGATTGGCAAAGATATAGGGCTCTGTGCGCACCACGATGCGGTTGGCCATAGCTTTGGTAAACCAGGGCCGCTCCCGCGGGTCGTACTCTGCCGGCGTCGTGTCCGTCTTGTGGTTGTTCAGTTGCGCATCAAGGTAAGACGTGGTTTTCAGCCGCCGGCCGTTTTTGCTGCTGATGGCGATAACAATCCATCGGTCGTTCTCGCCGGCGTTGAAGGCGTGGCGCACAGCCGGGCTGCTTTGTGCGTTGATGAGCTCCAAAAAGTCGCCGTTTGCATAACCGGCGTACACAGCGTAGATGTTCCGGTTTTGCACCATGGCCGCCGCGGGCATGGCCAAGGCAGAGCGTAAGGCCGCCGAGTCGCCCCGCACAAAATCCGCCGAGCCCCCGGGAACGTGCATCAGGTCGAATTGGCCCAGCATGCGCACCAGCTCCGCCGACTGCTCGTCCAGGGCCTTGATGCGTTCGCCAACCTTTTGCGCCGTATTCTCAAAGCTGCTCATGGCCGCTGTTCGGGCCAGCCGGTTGCTGAAATAGTATTGCGACCCCAAGGCCAAGGCCGCAATGAGCAACGCCATGACGATGAACAGCGTGAGTACAGTGAAGCGTATAGAAAAGGTAATCTGAGGCGATCCATGCGTCACGGGATTTCTCCTGGTCTGTACCGTTTTTGGGAGTCCGATGGAACAGTACACAGGGTGTATACAAAAAAGCAGAAAATGTCCGCGCAGAAAAGTGACGAATTGACCAAAGCTGGCGCTACGTGCTGTGGGCTTCGCCAATGGCCAGGCGGACCAGCAGCGTGAGGCCGGATCCGGCTAGAGCATTTCACAGTTGAAATGCTCTAGTAGAGCCAAAAAGCCGGCCCGGGTGCGGTGACGGCCAGAATGCCGCAGATGAAGAGGAACGAATAGAGTGCCGGCATGTCCGGGGGATGGCACAGAGCAAGAGGAAAGGGGACCGCACTGGTCAATGGAGCATACGAATCACCAAACAATGGCGAATCTGGTTTACCTGGACAGGAACGGACGCCAAGGACGTCGAGATCGTTGGCTATCATTAAAGAGTTGTAATTATGTCTGAAATAATCATGGACCCCATACACCCCGGCGAAATATTGCTGGAAGAGTTCATGAAGCCCCTGGGCGTTTCCCAGAGCGGCCTGGCCATTGCGTTGCGTGTTCCCCATCAGCGCATCCACGAGCTTGTCTATGATTCTTTTGGGGCCGCCGTAACATCAAGCTGGACACTGCAGCGCGGCTGGCCCGGCTGTTCGAAACCACGGCTCTGTTCTGGCTGAACCTGCAGAACCGTTACCACAGCGAGCTTTGAGTATGGAATAGGGCAGTAGAGGGTATTCTTTTCAGATGGATAAATATACCGTACAGTTGGGAGCTGGCTAGCCGCTACAGGAAGTAGCGGCGCGAGCGAAGCGAGCGTGAGCGCAGCCGCGACCCCGTTCGCGGCGGAGCAGCATCTGGAAAACGCCAGGACGGAGTTTTTCAGGGCTCGTTTGTCATGGAAAAGGCCGGGGACGAGGGGCTGTTCGCCCGCGTGGAGGGGGACGTGCGGCCGCTGGAGCGGGAGGGGGATGGGGAGTCGCGGGGGAAGAGCCGCGGCGACACCACCCCTATCAGGGTCGTTTCCTTTTGTGTATCGCACGCAGCCACAACGTCAAGCTCAATAGAAACAGCAACGTCAACAGCAACCTCAATGCCGCTGGATTCCTGCTTTCGCAGGAATGACGATGTCGAGCGCTGTGCAGTGCTGCCCAAGACGGCGTTGCCGGTTGGCGCCCGTTGTTCCATTCCTTGTTGGTTCATGCTCGCCTGCAACATGACATAGGTAGTCCGCTGATCCACCTCCTTAAAATAAAAAAACACGTTTCGTTCGGAAAACCAAACGAATAGAATGTCTTTGCAAACACAAATCTATCACCAGCGTTGCGTCGCCGCCATGCCCAATGATGCATCATGACAGTGCATCAGGGCGGGCGACCGCAAGGGTCGCCCCTACGCTATGACGTATTTATGTACCGTATCGTGCAAGTCTTGGCCTGAGGCAACGCCTTCCTGACCTGTACCCGTGTTGTCTGGCCTGCGCTGCCAGGCGGTGGACACTGGTAGTCTGGCGCAGCTTGTGGCCTGCCCCGTTTTTGGGTAGTATGCCGCACTCGCTGCAAGGAAACTCATTTATGATAAGAACAGTCTGGTTTTATTTGATATTCATCCCGGCCTCGCTTTTCTTTTCCTGCTTGGCCGCCGTGTCCCCCTTGTTTCGGGACAGCGGGAGGACGGCCCACTGGTGCGGCGTAACCTGGAGCCGCATATCCTTGTGGGCGGCGGGCGTTCGGGTAGAGACCGATCTGGCCCAGCTGCCGGACGGTCCCTGCATCGTCATGGCCAACCATCAGAGCCAGCTGGACATTATTGTACTGTACGCCGTACTGCGCGGCCGGCGGATAGGCTTTGTGGCCAAGGATTCGCTGTTTCGGACACCGCTGTTCGGCTCGGCCATGTTCGCGGCCGGGCACGTGCCCATAGACCGGTCCAACCGGCGCAAGGCCATGGAGTCTATAGACAAGGCGACGCAGCAGGCCGCCCGCGGGGTGACCATTGTCATCTTTCCGGAGGGCACGCGGTCCACAGATTTTTCCAAGCTGCAGGAATTCAAAACAGGCGGTTTCATCATGGCCCTGAAGAGCGGCCTGCCTGTGGTCCCCATCATTATAAATGGCAGCGGGCCCCTGCTGCCCAAGGGGTCGGTTACCTTTCCCGCAGGTCCCAAGGTTATCCGTGTACGAGCCTTGGCGCCTGTGGAGTCCGGGAACTATACCCTGAAGCAACGCGAGCAGTTAATGGATAGTTTGTATAAAATAATGAACAGTGCATACCTGGAGACCTGACAACGTGTCTGACAAAAAAAGCGTCACCCTGGCCCCTCTGGGCGGGCTGGGCGAAATCGGCCAGAACTGCATGGTGCTTTCCACCGCCTCCAGCATGGCGGTCATCGACTGCGGGTTGATGTTTCCGGACGATTTCCTGCTGGGCATCGACATCGTCATCCCGCGGTTCGACCATATTCTGAACAACAAGAGCAAGCTCAAGGGCGTGGTGCTCACCCACGGGCATGAGGACCACATAGGCGCGCTGCCCTGGCTGCTGCCGCACGTCAAGGCGCCGGTGTACGGCTCCAAGTTCACCTTGGCGCTGGTAGAGTCCAAGCTGCGGGAGCACGGCCTGGACAAGGACGTGGAGCTGCGGCCGGTGCGCGGCGGCGAGCGGGTGGAGCTGGGCGACCTGGCCTTCACCTTCATCCCGGTCTGCCACTCCATTATCCAGGGCTTCGGCCTGGGCATAGAGACCCCGGCGGGCCGCATCGTGCATACTGGCGATTTCAAGATAGACCCCAACCCCCTGAACGGCCATTTTACCGACCTGGGCGCCTTCCGGGATTTCGCCAGCAAGGGCGCCTCCCTGCTGCTTTCCGACTCTACCAACGTGGAGCGCGAGGGCCACGCCCTGAACGAGCGGGAGATTATGTCCGCCCTGGGCGAGATATTCAAGAAATGCACGGGCCGCATCCTGGTGACGCTTTTTTCCAGCCACATCCAGCGCATCCAGGAAGTGCTGGACCTTGCCGACATGACCGGCCGGCGAGTGGCCGTGAGCGGCAAATCCATTTTGAACAACATAGAGATAGCCCGTCAGCTGGGCTACCTGACTGTGCCCAAGGGCGTGTGGTGCGAGCTGGACGAGCTGTCTAGCCTGCCGGACGAAAAGGTGGTGCTGCTGGTTACCGGGTCCCAGGGCGAGCCGCTCTCTGCCCTGACCCGCATAGCCAACGGCGAGCACCGGCAACTGCGCATCCACCCGGGCGACACTGTGCTGCTCTCCTCGCGGTTCATCCCGGGCAACGTCAAGGCCATCACCCGAGTCATCAACAGCCTGTATAAACTGGGAGCCGACGTGCTTTACGAAAAGGTGCAGGCCATCCACGCCAGCGGCCACGCCTACCGCGACGAGCTGCGGCTGATGCTGGAAACCATAAAGCCAAAATATTTCGTTCCCGTGCACGGCGAGTACCGGCACATGGTCAAGCACTGTCGGCTGGCCCGGGAGTGCGGCGTGGCGCCGGAGCGGGCCATCATACTCGAAAACGGCGATCCCCTGACCCTGTACCAGGACGGGACCATCCGGCTGGAGGACCACATACCGGTGGACTCCATACTGGTGGACGGCAAAGGCGTGGGCGACGTGGGCCACACCGTGCTCAGGGAGCGGATGCTGCTGGGCGGCGAGGGGTTGGTCATCGTGGTTCTGGTGGTGGACGAGGCCACGGGCGACATTCTGGTGGGGCCTGACATGTTTTCCAAGGGCTTTGTCTTTGAGCAGCAGTACAGCCACGTGCTGGAAGACGCCAAGTGCATCGTGCTGGACATTTACGAGAACATCCGGCCGGGCGACACCGAAAAGCTCAAGGAGCGCATCCGGTCTTCCCTGCGCCGGTTCTTCCGCAAGATTCTGGAGCGGGACCCGGTGGTGGTGCCGGTGGTGATGACGGTGGAGTAGGCAGAAAGACCGCAGGGGCCCTGCGTCTTCACGTTCTGCTCGGATAGTATCTACGGGCAGATATTGCTGCGCCGCAATGAATGTGTCAATTTTACGCTTCATCCTGCCGTAACATTCGGATGCTACGTCTTAGCCATGAACAGAATGCATCTGTGCGCCATTCTCTGCGTGCTGTGTTTGCTGGCGCTACGTCCGCTTCCAGCCGCAGCCGGGGATATCGACTTTTCTGGCCTGACCATCATGACCGAGCACTATCCGCCGTATAATTTCATGCGCAACGGGCTGGTGGTGGGGTTCTCCACAGATATTGTGATGGATATCCTCAACAGACTGCAGGCGCCTGTCAAGCGCGAGGACATCCTCCTGCTGCCCTGGGCGCAGGGCTATCGGCGCATTCTTACTTCCCCGCGCAACGTGCTCTACAGCATGACTCGGACCCAAGAGCGCGAGAAGCTGTTCCAGTGGGCCGGTCCGCTGGTGACCAACAAGGTAGGCTTGCTGGCTAAAAAGTCGGCCAACGTGAAGATTCGGACGTTTCACGACCTGCGGTCCTACAGAGTGGGCGTGGTCCGAGACGACGTGGGGCAGCAGCTCCTGGTGAACAGGGGCTACCCTGAGGACGAGCTGGACATCGCAAACGATTCGGCCTCCAACATCCGCAAACTGGAAAAAAACCGCATCGACCTTTTTTGCTACGACCTGTTCGTGGCCAATTATTTGCTGCGTATGAGCGATCTGGATGTTGACGCTTACGAGCCGGTGTACACACTGACTGAAGGAAGTGTGTACATTGCCTTCCACAAGGACGAAAATCCTGCACTGGTCGCTGCTTTTCAAGAGCAGTTGGACGCCATCAAGACTCCTCTGGAAGAGGGCGGTGATTCCGTTTACGACCGCATTATGGCGAAATATTTTTAATCAGCAACAAGACCCGACCACTGTTGTCTCTCCAGCCGCTGCATTTGCAGACGGCATGGCCTGAGAGGCTGTTGCAAACCAGCCTGTGTACGCCAGGAAGCCGCTTTTTCAGGGAACAGGCGTGCAATAGCCCGCCAGCTGGTTTCTGGCTGGATCAGCCAATGAAGCCGGCAGGTTGTGGCTGGCCAGGATGCGTTCATAGGTCCCGTTTGCCAGTATGGCCTGTAGCCCTTTGGTAAAAAGCTCGGCCTTGTGTTCTGCATCCGGCAGCTTCCGGGAGAACGCAATATGCAGATAATTGGTCTGCAGGGGAGGCTCCATGAACACTATCTTCTCTGCTATATCAGGATAATCCAATGCCAGGTCATTGCGCATGCGGTGCAGGTCCACGGTCTCCACGCCAGCTGTCAAATGCAGTCGCTTCAGATAGAGTTTTTTTAGCGCAACTCCGGTGTCAACGGATTCTTCCTTTTTCAGATACTCTGCGCTGTCAAACTCCGGGGTCACCGCGTAGCCGGCGCCCACGCCGATGATATACTTGCGCAACGTCTTCAGGTCGCCGTCAAAGGCAATGTCGTCTCTGTCTGCGTGGCGGAAAAACCCTACCCGCACTGCGGCTATGGGCGCGCTGAAGGCAAAATGCTGCGCCCGCTCTTTGGTGTAAAAAGCGCCGAACAGCCCGTCTGCCTTGCCCAGTTTGGCCATGAGCAACGCCCGCTTCCACGGGAAGAATTCCAGTTCTCCCACCACGCCCTGGCTGGCTAGCGCGGCACTGGCTACCTCCCATGCCCAGCCTTTGGCCGGCATATCCGGACTACAAAAAGGAGGATAGTCTTCCGTCGCCAAGCGGTAGGTCTCAGCGCCTGCCGGCAGGGTGAAGGCGCAGACAATACACAAAATTACGCCGAGAAAAGCGCACCGCATGAAACTGCTCCGGGATTACTTGTTGCGTGGTGAGCCCGCCTGCATCCTGTTTGACATCTACATCAGATTCTTGTCGTTTGCATGACGATTTAGGGTGGTAGAACTCAATCAAGGCTTTCGCGGGGTTCCTCCAGGCGCCGATCAAGGGTCGCAGGGCGCAGCATCGCTTGCGAAAAGCCGCGCCCTTTCGTATTACAACCAGGCTGATCGTCCACGCAACCCCACAGACGTTTATATGGAGAATCATGACTGACACTCGCCGTCTTGATCCGCTTCTTGTCATGCTGCACCAGCGAGGGGCGCTTACCTGGTCCAGCCGCTCCCTGCCGACAGATACACCGCTGGAGCGTCCGCTACAGCACGCCTTGTCTCCGCATGCTCCACTGTGGATGTATATCGACCCGGCGGTGTTGCAGGCGTTTCAGCCGCCGATGTATGACCGCCCTCCGTATGGCGAGGTTGCGCCGGACAGCTCGCTGGAAGAGCTCGCCCAGGCGACGTCCCTGTTTGTATGCATAGGGGCTGACCCCACGCCGGAGCTGGAGCGGCTGTGCGCCGACCCGGACATCGCTTGCATTGTTTTCGAGCCGGATCAGGACCGCTTTCGGGCGAGCCTGCGCACCCGGGCCATGGAAAATCTGCTCGCCCCGGGCAATCATTTTGTTGTAGGCGATCCTGATGCTGTGGGCATGACGTTGTACGATCTGCTGCTTGCGGCCCCGTACCAGAAGGGCATGCCCCTAACGCTGTTGCAAGGCGAAGCGGTCCTTGAGCATAAGAAAATAGTCCGACGCTTTGTAACTATTATGGAAGCACAATTTTACAGCCAGGTCATTTATCCGGTGCACGGCCAGGCGCATGCGCGGGGCTATCCACTGCGGCCCATGGAGCGCGGGCTGTTTTACGACCAGGTTGTGCATATGTACCAAAATCTTGCCCGGGCGCCTTTTTCTGGCAGATTGCTGGATTTGCGCAACTGCTGCTCCGGCGCCACGGCCCTGTGCGTAGCGGCCGGGCCGGCTTTGGATGTTAAGATTGACTACATCCGCTCGCAGCAGCACAAAACAGTCGTCATCGCCGTGAATAACGCTTTGCGGTCGCTGGAGAAGCATGGGATACAACCAGACTTTGCCGTTATCAACGACACCTCGCTTGATGCGGAGAAGTCTTTCGCGGGCCTGGAGCGCCAGGAAGGCGTCAAGCTGGTTGCGCATTTATTAGCCTGCGGCGGCGGCAATGTTTTCAATGAGCGGTACTTCTTCGGCGACATACTGCAACCCTTGCTTGGCAAGCTAGGCGCGCTCAAGTTATACGGTTCGGTCATTACCACGGCTTTTTCCCTGGCGGAATACATGGGCTGCGTTCGGGCTGTGCTGGTTGGCGCGCAAATGGGCGGGCTGGATCCTTACGAATTCAGCTACGCCAAAGACTCCATGCATGGCGAACGCGGCGCGAGTACGTTGCCGCTTATGTATAGATACCCCCAGTTCGCCCCGGCGGTGAGCGCCGCCGGGGACTTTATGTATTCCACGCCGAATTTTATCGACGCTGCACTCTGGCTGGTCAACCGCATAGAAAAATCATCCCTGGAGGTGGTGAACACCTCGCGGCAATCTTTGATCCACGGCAAGAATATACGTATTGATCCTGACTATGACGCGCCGCAGCAGGGGGACAAGCAGGCCATGCTGTCGTCCATTCGGCCCCGCAGCAGCGTGAACCGCGGGCGGGTGCAGGAGTTTTGCCGCAACGAGGCGGCCCGTTGGGAATCCGTGGCCCAAGCCAGCCAGGGAGTGCTGGACACCCAAGACCGTGAGTTGATGCTGGCCAAAGCCAGGCAGTTGGTGCAGGTTTTCGATAAGCAGTCTGTTTCATACCTGGTGCAGCGCTACAAGGATTTCAGCAATCCTGATTTTCATGCGGGTTTTTTTGATTCGGACGATCCCGCAATTAACCATAAAGCTTCAGTACATTATTTCAGCTATGTACAAGAAATGGCGGAGGAGCTGCGCACTTTGGCCTTGCAGGCGGCAGGGCAACACGCACAGGAACCCTGGGCGCCGGATACACCAACATAGTATATGCGCCAACAATATTGTTGTAGAAGGGCTCCTTGGTGTAGTTGACGAGCAGTAGAATGTGCATTGCATCGCTGTGACGCTGCTCTGGTTCACCTGCCGCGGCAACTGGCGATACAAGCTGTTTGCTTCTGTTTCCTTTGCTTCCGGTTGACGCCTCCAAGGCTGCGCGCTGTTTTTCACAAAGGCCGCCAGCTGGCGTCGGGCGCTTGAAGGGAAGATCATCTCTGGCAACAAATTTGTTGCAAGGTTGTTGTTTTTGATGCATACAATATTCAGGAGCGGCCGCCATGTACGACATATTCTACAATCCTTCGTTTCTATCTGACCGGGAAAGCATGGACAGGTTTGCTGTCAGAACTGCGGAATTGCAAAAAATTCTGGCTGTTATAAGGCAAGGCGAGAACACTTCCAGTCAGCATGTCCTTGTCGCAGGAGACCGCGGCTGCGGCAAGACCTCCCTGGTGCGGCGCGCGGTTGCTGAGCTGCGACGCAGTCCGGAATTCGCCGGCCGCTGGCTGCCCCTGACTTTTGGCGAAGAAAGCTATGAAGCAACTTCGGTCGGCCAGTTCTGGCTGGAGGCCGTGCTGCGTCTGGCCGCAGAAACCGCAGACCCCGCTTTGCAGAAAGTCCATGACGCAATTCTCCATGAACCTGACGAGAAGCTACTGCAGCAGCGTTGCCTGGCGGCGTTGCTGGAATTTGCCGGCCGGACCGGCAAGCGGCTTGTGCTTATTGTGGAAAACGTGGACCTTCTTTTGAGAGAACAGCTGGGCCGCGATGGCGCGCAGCAGCTTTGCGCCACACTGGAGCGCGAACCGCTGCTTATGCTTGTGGGGTCCGCCTCCGGAAGCTTTGATGCATGCCGCATGCCGCGAGCCATGAATGATTTTTTCCAGGTCATTGAACTGGCCCCGTTGTCTGTGCAGGAATGCCGAAGTCTCTGGAACACGGCCGCAGGCAAGGATATTTCCAGGGGACGCGCCCGGGCCGTACATGTGGCCACAAACGGGAACCTGCGTTTGACGGCGATCCTGGCGGCAATTGAGGCCAGCAGTGCATCGCGGTCTTTCTGGAAGAATCTGGAGCTGCTTGTGGACAGCCAGACCAGCTACTTCAAGTCTGTTTTTGAGGCGCTGCCGGCCAAGGAGCGCAAAATATTTGCCTGCCTGGCCAGCATATGGAACGACGGGTCGGCCCGGGAAGTCGCCGCTGCTGCGCGCGTATCGCCAAGCCTGGCCAGCGCCTGCTTGAAGCGTCTTGAAGTACGGGGCTTGGTCCGGGTCGCTACAGCGAGAAAAGGTAAAAGAAAATACCGGCTTACAGATCGCCTGTGCAACATCTACTATCTACTGCGCCGGGGAAAGAGCCAGAACCGCGTCCGCGCATTGGCGGATTTCATGGTCCATTTCTACGGCGGCGCGGGCCTGGACTGCGCGCCGGCTGAAACCGCTGGCGAGGCGTGTCTGTTGATTGCGCCAAACCGCCAGGAGCACTGGGAGGCGTTGCATGTGTTGTTCGCGCTGCCAGGTGAAGATGACCGGCTAACGCGCCTGCTGGCGCCTCTGGATGTTGACGGCGTGGAGAAAGCGCGGCCAGTTCACCCGGCTGCAGACGCCGGAAGACGGTATGACGTCCTCGCTGCTTCCCTCCAGCAGGCGTATGCACAGGCTGACTGGCAAGAGGTGCAAAGGCTTCTCCATTCCATACTGGACTTGAACCCGGGCGCTGCGTGGGTCTGGAAAATGCTTGGCGGGGCGCTGGCCAGAGCGGAAGAGGCGTCAGATGAAGCTGTGGCGTGTCTGCGCAAGGCCCTGGAGCTGCAGCCAGGGGATGCGCAGGCCATGTTTGCCCTGGGGGTGTTGCTCGCCGAGAAATGCGGCAAGAGCAAAGAAGGTGTGGACCATTTGCGCAGAGCGGTGGAAGCGCGGCCAGGGTTCGCGTCGGCGTGGTTTTTTTTGGGGGACGCGCTCGCAAGGGATCTGGGGGAACTGCAGGAGGGCGCAAAGTGTTTGCAGCAGGCTTTGACCCTTGATCCACAAGACCTCTGGACCAGGTGCGCCCTTGGATTTTATTTGTTGCTGGACGGGCGGGTAGAAGAAAGCGGACAAGTGTTGCGCGGAACGTCTGCACAGGAACAAGGCGGGGCGGAGATCGTAACGCATCTAGTCCGCAGGACAAGAGATTTCATCCCGGCAGAGTACATGGAGCTGTTGCTGGAATATACTGAGCGCCCGGCCATCCTTTTGAATCATTTTGCCTACAAGCTCACACACATGGGGCGGTACGGCGAGGTGGAGCGCATCGAAGGCTGGGCGCGGGAAGCTGTTCAGGCCAATCCAAAAGCGCCGGCATATCGCGGCACGTTGTCCCGGGCGCTGGCCCTGCGCGGCAAATGCAGCGAAGCGCTGGAGCACGCGGCGTTCAGCCTGGCGCATCCGGACATTATCCAAAGCGAAACCCAGGAACCCACGGATGTGCTCGCCATGGCCGCTGCAGCCGGCCTGGGCCGGGAGGCCCTGGACGAGCTCGTAGAGTCAGAGAGCCGGCCTTTGCTGGAGCCGCTGGAGGCCGGGCTGCGGCTCTGCCTGGGCCTGGAAATCGACGCGCCGCTGGAGATACAGGAAGTAGGGCGGGACGTGGCTGCGCGCATTGAAGAGTGGAGCCAGTGGTTTGCGGCAGGCGCGTAGGGTCCGCCGCCGTTGCCTGTTTGCGCTGTCGTAGCTTGCCGCCTTCGCGCCTATCAGCCGGCTATAAAAAAATTTTCCAGCCCTACCGCAGTTCCCTGCCGATGGGCCGTTTTTCGGCTCTTTGTCTTCAGCCACATAAGGCTCGATAGCCCATATTGCCTTTTCCCGGCTGCTTTACTCCTGCAGCAACATATGATGCACAATCGACGCCGCTGCCCCGGACGTCAGGGTCAGGTCGATATCCACTGTGGCCAGATTGGCCTGGGTCTCTGGAGCGCCGGCGTCTGTTCCCATGGCAACCGAGCCAAACCAGTAGGAACTGGCAGGGTCTACCTTCCAGGATATCCTCACGTCATAAGGCGATCCTTCGGCCACGGCGCTGCCGCCGTCAGCAAGGGCGGCGGAAGCATTGCCGGCGTCCTCTTCGCCAACAATGGCGTAGACAAGGCTCACCTGGTCCGTAGCGCCTTCGCTGGAAGCAGTGAAGTTGCGCACCAGAAGGGTATACTTACCCGCCTGGGGCGAACGCAGGTTGACGTATTCGCTGTTCCCTTCCCCTGCGGAAGACGCGGCGACCTCACCGGCCTGGTCATAAATGTACATGTCCACGTCGCGGGATGTTGTGGAGCGAACCTTGGCCACAATGCGCTTGCCGGGAGCTTGCAAGGTGATGGGGATGCGCCACTCGCCCTCGGATTCGCCCTCGGACTCATTTGTCTCTTCCGGCGTGGGGTCCTGCGCCAGGTTTTGACTTGCCTCCACTCCAGCGACCATTCCATGAAGCGTTGCAGAGAAATGAGTAATCGCGATGCTCTCGACACCCTGGAGCAGGCTTGAGCTGTTCGCGTTGCTGCTGCTGAAGTTTGCTGTCGTGGGCCCCAAGAAAGATGTGCGGTAAAACGCCACAGGCATTTGAAAAATCGAGCCGGATGAAGAAGTCAGCACCACCTGGCCAAAGCGCCATGCGTTCACGGCTGCGTTTTGTGCTGCTGCAACAGTGATGGTCAGTTCCTGGCTCTCACCATGTCCCAAGGTGAACTCCTGGGGCGATATGGCAAGGGTGACGCCCTCGTCAGCTTGGCCGGCGGCAAACCAGCTATCCCCATTCCCGGAGTGCGTCACGGTCCGTTTCCAGGTGAACGAAGACACCGCCTGGTCTTGCGCCATGGAAGGCAAGTTCAGCGTATGCGGCTGGCCGCCTTTGGCCGGGTCGGCCGCCAGAAAATTGGCCTCTGTTTCATCCATAATCAGCAGGCTCTGGGTGGCTTTGCCAACGCGAATCCGGCCGCCGCCCACGTCAAAGGGGTCCGTGGGCGTGACCCCGTCTTCTTTAACGACAGGCGTCAAGGCGGTTCCCACGAAGGCGGACTGGATATTGCCAGGCGTCCAGCTGGGCCGCGTGGCTCGTAAAAGCGCCGCCGCGCCGGCCACGTGGGGCGTCGCCATTGATGTGCCGGATTGTATGGAAAAGATATCGCCAACGTAGGACGACCAGGATGCAAAAATGGATACGCCCGGCGCGGCTATGTCCGGCTTTATGACGTCGGGGACGGCGGGGTTTTCGCCCCTGGAGCTGAAGGAGCCCATCACGTCCCCCTGGTCCGCGTTTATGGAGACCGAGACGCCGCTGATCGTAGCGGAGGGGGCCTCGCCCCGAGCAAGCCAATCCTTGACATCGAGACCGTCGGCATAGGTGATGTGTACTGCAGGCAGCACGTGAGGGTCCTGGCCCAAGGAGTCCCCATGGGTTGCATCATTGATGAGCGCCAGGCCGCCGGCCCCTCCATCGAGAACATTTTGCCCGATATTTACAGGGTCTGTTTCACCCCGATCGCAAGCCACTATTTGCCCGGCAAATGTCCCGGCTGGGTATGGCTGGGAGCACAGCCCTGGGTCGCCGTACGGGTCATTGGGGTTAGGGAAGTCCCCGGCGTACACAATGGCGGCCGGCCCGTAGCCGGAGGTGAAGCCCTGGCCAATCACAGCGTCTGGCGGTTCCTGCCCCCCGCTGGGGAGCAGTGTGTTCTGGAAAGCCCGGGCATGGGTTGTCGCCGCCACGGTTGTCACCCAGGGGGCCCCGCCAGGCGGGTCTATGGTTCCAGAGGCCGGGCCGTTGTCTCCGGCGGACTTGGCAACAAAAATACCGGCCGCCCTGGCTGAAAGCAAAGCAAGCGCAACAGGATCGTTCCAGGGGTCGTCCTCCCCGCCGCTGATGGAGTAGTTGATGACGTCCACCTGGTCTTTCACCGCCTGCTCAATAGCCGCCAGCAGCCATGAGGTGAGGGCTCCGTCCTGGCCCAGCGCCTTGTAGAAAATGACATTGGCGTGCGGCGCTACGCCTGAAATGTTTCTCCTGATGGTCGTAGTGGGAAAAAGAATGCGGGCGGCTTCCAATACATTGCCAATCGCAATGGAGGCGGTATGCGTCCCATGGCCTACATCGTCATACGGCAATCCCGGTATTTCGCCCGTGTCCACATAGGACCACACGCCTATGATCTTGTCGTTGCAATCACTGGTGTCCCAACGTTAGAATTTTAAGCTCAAGCAACCACTTCTAATTA
>CAYTSA010000045.1:0-28805 GCA_964440345.1 uncultured Desulfovibrionaceae bacterium
GCGCCTTGGTTTCGTGCGTCCAAAAATCGAGAAATTTTGACATGTAAGCTTCAGTTTGAGGATGCATGGAGCAGAATGCGCCTGAAGAGCATTCAAGACGCGCTGTAAGGTAAAGATCGATAGATAATTATGATAGAAAGCTGCTGCAAAACATGAAAACAAAGCACAACATACACAAAGTGACTGTCACCAAAAAAAATGTGACTGTCACTATAATAAATGAGGTAAGCAGGTAAAGTGACTGGCACTATAATAAATGAGGTAAGCAGGAGTTATGCTAGTGGCAGGTTTACTGTGAGCGTTGTTCCGTTCTTGCGGCTTGTGGTAAAAGTCATGTCCCCGCCATGAGCTCTGGCAATGAGCCGTGCTGAGTATGTACCCAGGCCAGAGCCGTCGTCTTTGCCGCTGGTGGTAAATTGTTCAAAGAATACAGGCCGGATACTTTTGGGTATGACTCCAGGATTCGTCACGTTGACAGTTACAAATCCTTCGGCTTTTGCTTTCTGCAGCGTCAAATGCACAACTGCTTCTGGAGGGCTGGCTTCCACAGCGTTTTTTACGAGATTCGTGAACATGGTCTCCAAATGGCGCTGCGAACCTTGTACAATCATTTTTGAATTATGGATATCTTTTTGTACGAGTATGCCCTTCTCATCTGCAATTTGCTGTATATTTCCTGTAACAGAGGCAAGCAGTTCTTCCAGGTCCACCTGGGTCTCTTCGGGAGTGTATACCCCTTGTTCCATGCGGTAGATGTCCAGCGAATGCTGCAGAATATCCAGCGCTTTGGAGCATTGCTCCATGATCATCTGGGCTATTTCCCGCAGCTCTCCTTGTAGCTGGTCTCTTTTAAGCATGGAGCGGGCCAGTCCGGCTGCGCCGATGATGGGGTTTTTTACGTCGTGGCGGATCAGATGTTCCACGTTTTGTCGGGATTGCTCAATGAGTTTTTGGGCGTTAATGTCCACCACAAAACCGTCCCAGTAGAGCGTATGCCCGGTTGAATCAGGGGTAGACGCTACATACAAAACAGTCCAAAGGTCGTTGCCCGCCCTGCCGCGAATTTTGATTTCCACCCCGCCGGATTCTTTGTTGTCGATAAATCGCTGCAGCAGCCCTTCGGCGGGCCAGGGGCCGGCGAAGATGTCTCCCAGTCCTGCAGCATTGTCCAACATGTGGTCTTCATCCTCATACCCGCACATGGCGGCGAGTTTGGGGTTGACGTTGAGCAGGCCGCCTTCCTTGTCGCATTGAAATATGCCGATGGGCGCGTTGACAAATAAGGAAAGATACCGGCCTTCTATGTGGTCGAGCACGGCGCCCTGAACATCCCCTTGCGCCTGCCTGTCATCAATAAACAGGTTGCAGAAACCCTGCAGCCGGGCCTCTCTGGCGTTACGCCTGTTCAACTCTTTCTGGAGCTCGGGCGTGGGTTTAACCGAATCGTCCATGTGCTTGACTGTGTGTTGGCGTTTGTTTGTAAAATAAGGGATTACGAATTGTAATCGGTTGTACGCAGCGGCCATGTGCTGCAGCAACGTATGGGGAATGTACCTGATTTTGGCCATTTCTACAATATTTTCAAAACCGATTTGCAAAAACAGTTTGATACAGCGCCTGCTGGCTTTTTTTCGCAGCATTGGCCCTGGTTTGCAGGGGAAAGGGCTTGCGCCGCAAAAGATGAATTTTTCAGCTAGATGAATATTGGCCAAAGTTTGGAAACGTTCCTGACACAAAGTGGTTGTATGGTAACACTCATGCTCGGTTACAGTGGTTTTCTTTTGTATTGTCTGAATATCCGAGGTCAAGGCTAGGGGAGACATTCATGGCCAAAGTGCTGCTGGTGGAAGATTCGGCAATGTTTGCCAATCTCATCAAAAAGACTATTCACGAGAATTTGCATTTTGACGTGGTGCATGTGAGCACGCGCAAGGAAGCTGATCAGCTGCTCAAAGAGGACACCGATTTTGAGGTGGCTCTGCTGGATTTGACCTTGCCGGATTCGCACGACGGCGAGATTGTTGACCTCGTGGCCGGCATTATTCCTTCTATAGTGTTCACCAGCAACCTGAACGACGACATGCGCGACTTCATCTGGGACAAGAAGATCGCCGACTACGTCATCAAGTCCAACAACCAGAGCCTGGACTACATCACCCACTTGGTGCACCGGCTGGTCAAAAACATGACCGTGACCGCGCTTGTGGCTGACGATTCTAAGTTCATGCGCAAAAAAATTCGCGAGTTGCTGGAGATTCACCGCTTCCATGTCTTGGAAGCCACTGACGGGCTGGAGGCCCTCAACAAGTTGGAAACACGGCCAGACGTGCGGCTGCTCATCACGGACTTCAACATGCCCCACATGGACGGCATTCAGCTGACGCAGCAGGCCCGCAACCTGTACAGCAAGGAAGAACTCATTATCATCGGGCTCTCTGCGGAAGGCAACAACATCATGTCCGCTAAGTTCATCAAGAACGGCGCCAACGACTTCATCAATAAACCCTTCATTGCCGAAGAATTCTACTGTCGCGTTAATCACAATGTGGAGATGCTGGATAATCTAATCTTCCGCAAAGAAGCTGCATACTTGGATTTTTTGACAGGCGTACATAACCGCAAATATTTGTTTGAAGAGGGCCGCAAGCGCTTCGCCGAATGGGAAGGGGGCCGTGGGAGCCTGGCGATAGGCATTGCAGACATCGACAACTTTAAACTCGTCAATGATACATACGGGCACGACGTGGGCGACAGGGTGTTGCGCACAGTAGCCGCTGTCTTGCGGGACGCTTTTGAACCTGCAGACGTGGTGGTCCGCTTTGGCGGCGAAGAGTTTTGCATGATGGTGGCGGATCCTGCTCCGGGCGAGGTCGAAGACCAGTTTGAAAAGGCCCGGCAAGCTCTGGAAGACACAGTTGTTTTTGCCGCCAACGAAGAGATTCGCTGCACGGCAAGTTTCGGCGTTTGCCCTACGCCTAAGGCCAGTTTTGAGGCCATGCTCAAGGAAGCTGACGACCTGCTCTACCAGGCCAAAGAGGCTGGGAAAAACCGTGTTTTGTGCGGCGAATAGGCCGTGTTATGATTATCCGATTCAACTCGACGCAGCTGCATTACTGGCGGCTGTGAAGTCATTATCCACTGCAGGTTCATTATGCGCTTCCACAGCGTCTGTTTACTGTTTCTTTGTCTTTTGCTGCTCCCCTCCCTGAGCCGGGCGGAGAACATAATTCTGTATCCCCGGCCAGAATCCGCCTCAGATGGGCGGTATCACTATCATATCGACCTGTTGCGCAACGCTCTGTTGAAGACGCAGGAAGAATACGGCCGCGCCACGGTGGCGCCCGCCCTGTTCACCATGAACGAGCCGCGTATGATCAAGGTGCTGGAAACTGGCGTGGGCCTGGTGGACGTGGTTATCAAGCCGACTTCTATAGAGTTGGAGCAAAGGCTGACCCCTGTGCGCATTCCACTGGACAAAGGGCTTCTCGGCTGGCGGGTCTTTCTCATCCACGAGAAAAACCAGGAGCTTTTTTCCCTGGTGGAAACTCTGGATGACTTGCGCGCGCTTGCCCTGGGCCAGGCGGCGGGCTGGACTGACGTGGAAATCTACAAGAAAAATGGTTTTCGAGTGGTCACCGGGGACACGTACGGCCAGTTGTTCGACATGCTCATGGTGGACCGGTTCGACTATTTTCCCCGAGGGGTCGAAGAAGCCCCCAAGGAACTGGCGTACTATTCCCAAGAGCACCCTGCGATGGCCATAGAAGAGTCTATTGTGCTGCACTATCCGTTTGTCCGGTATTTCTGGACCGCCAACAACGACTACGGCCTCAAGTTGCGGGAGCGGCTAACCCTGGGGCTGCAGCGCATGATAGAAGACGGGACCTTTGACGCCTTGTTCCGTGTACATAAAAGAGACGCTCTGGAGGGGCTGCATTTGGGCGGCCGCAGGGTCTTCGAGCTGGCCAACCCCTTTCTTCCCGAATCCGTCCCCCTGGGCCATCTGGATTATTGGTACAGCCCGTATCCGCCGTAAAGTGTTTTCGGATAAGCAGGCGGGCTTTTGTGCATTTGTCTGGGCGACAATCTACAAACTGGCGAAGCGTTCTATCTGCTTTTTGTAGGCGGTCACGCCGTCCACCAAACCTTTTGCCTTGCGTTCCAGGTATTTGGTTGACTTCATGCGTTTGGCTTCTTCCGGGTTGGTAATGTAGCCCAGCTCCACCAGAATTGAGGGCATTTTGGCGCCCATGAGCACATAGAAGGGAGCAGTGCGGACACCGTGGTCGCGGATTTGGTAATTCTTGCGCAGCTCGCTCACCAGGTTGGAGTGGACGCTGTTGGCCAGGTCCTTGGACTCCTTCATCTTTGAGTTCAGCATCAGGTCGGTGAGAATATACTGCAGGTCGCTGATGCGCTTGGCGGACATGGAGTTTTCCCGCGCAGCCACGCGCACAGCGTCTTCAGAATTCGCCAGGTCCAGATAGTACGTCTCCAGCCCGTTGAGCTTGGGCGACCGGAAGGCGTTGCAGTGCACGGATATGAACAGGTCGGCTTTCTGTACGTTGGCCATGGCTGTGCGTTCTTCCAGGGGCACGAACGAGTCCTTGGTGCGCGTGTACAGCACGGTGAAGCCCCGCTCTTCCAGCAGCCGGCCCAGCACCTTGGCAAAGCGCAGATTCACGTCTTTTTCCAGCACGCCGCCGTGGCCCACGGCGCCAGGATCCTTGCCGCCGTGGCCCGGGTCTATCATGATGGTGTCCACCGTCAGGCCCAGCTGTTCAATCAGGTTGCCGCTCTGCTTTTTTGATTCGGACTTGAGCGTGTATTTTTCGGGTTTTTTGGTATTCTGGGCAGTCTGCAAAGGTTTGGGCTTGCTGGACGCCGCCGCCGGCTTTTGTTTTTGGGGCGCAACAGAGGAGGCCGTCCGTTTTTCAGGCGCAGAGACGTCAATGACGATGCGGTAGGGATTTTCCAAGGCGAAAATCTGGTATTTCTGAAGGTCCTGAAAATCAAGCACTACCCGGGCGGTCTGGTGGTCGTGCTGGCCCACCCGAACCCGGCGCAAGATGCCGTCGGCAATGTCCAGGCTGCTCTGCACGCCTTGTCCCACTTGCGCGGTTTCAAGGTCTACGTAAAGGCGGTAGGGCTTGTTCAGCGAAGGAACCGGGTCCAGAATCTGATACCGGTAGGGCGCCTCGTCGCTTAAATCCAACACAACGCGAGTATATTCGTCGCTGGACTGGTAACGGATTTTTTCAAGCGTGCTGCGCTCCAACTGGGAGGCCCGGGAGGCTCGCTTGGCGTCTTTTGCCGATTCCGCCTTGGCGGCAGGCTCGGGCTCGGTCTCGGGCGCCGGTTCGGCTGCAGCGTGTATCTGCGTAGGCTGGGCGTCTCCGCCTTCCATGAGGGCAATGACTTCGCGCAGCTCTTTTTTGGCCCTGGGCCACATATCGCCCTTGGTGTAGTGAAGCAATATGCGGTTAAGGTCGCTCCGGGCTGCAGCCAGGTCGTGCAGATTGTTGCGTTCCACGGCGGCTTTGCGTAGCAGGCTGTCGTCGCTCCAGGAGTGCTTGGGGAACCGTTTCACCACCCGCTCGAAGTAGTCCACGGCTTTTTCAAAGTCGGACTTCAGGTAGCTGCGTAGGCCCAGCTCTTCGTACACCCGGCCGGCGTAATACAGAGCCTTGGGCGCGTCAGCGCCGGAAGGATTCTTTTTGTAGATGCTGACGAACTGCTTTTCCAGGTCCAGCCAATAGGACCGGTATTTGTTTTTCTTCTCATTCTTGACCAGGGCGTGAAAATCCTTCCAGGCCGAGGCGAAGCTGGCGGCCTCAACAGGCTGGCTGAACGCCAGCAGCAAGGCGGCGGCTAGAAAAAGCACCCGTAAGGGCAAGGACAAGATATGGCGGCGTGTTGCTGTCATGCTACTCCACGGTGACGCTTTTGGCCAGATTTCGCGGCTGGTCCACGTCTTTGCCCAGGTAGTCGGCGGTTTCGTAAGCGAAGAGCTGCAGGGCGGGCAGGGCAAGAAAAACGTTCAAAGGTCCCCAGGATTCCGGGATAATCCATGCGTCATCTACCTGTAAGTCCATCCCCGGGTGTGTCAAGGCAATGATCTTGCCGTGCCGGGCCTGGACTTCCACCAGGTTGGACTTGACCTTGGGAAACAGCCCGTCGTTCAAAGCCAGGGCAAAGGTTGGGAACTCCGGGTCGATAAGGGCGATGGGCCCGTGTTTCATCTCGCCGGCGGCGTAGCCTTCGGCGTGGATGTACGAGATTTCCTTCAGCTTGAGGGCGCCTTCCAGGGCCAGGGGATAGTTCAAGCCCCGGCCAAGGTAGAGAAAATTATGGGCGTGGGCGTATCTGGCGGCGATGGTCTGGGCTTCGCGGCGCATGCGCGGCAGCTCGCCTTCCAGAATATCAGGCAGTTTGGACAGGTTTTCCAGCCCGTGGCGCTGCACCTCGTCCGGCAGCACATTTTTCCGCTGTCCCCAATACATGGCCATCAGGGTGAGCACCGCCAGCTGGCTGCACATGGCCTTGGTGGAGGCTACGCTGATTTCCGGTCCGGCCTGGGTGTAGATGACGGTGTCTGACTCCCGAGCAATGGAGGAGCCCACCACGTTGCACAGGCCAATGGCCGGCACGCCCCGCTCTTGGACCAGTTGCAGGCCGGCCAGGGTGTCCATGGTCTCCCCAGACTGGCTGATGACCAGGGCCATTTCACCTGGCTGCAGCAAAATGTCCCGGTAGCGGAACTCAGAGGCTATCTCCACCTGAGTGGGCACGCCGGCCCAGCTTTCCAGCAGCTGCATGCCCCACAGTCCAGCGTGGTAGGACGTCCCGCAGGCGATGATCCGTAGCCGGCTGGGAACATCCAGCTGTTCCAGCTCTGGCAGAACCACGGCGTTGCGCTTCCAGTCCACCCGGCCGGCGCAGCAGTCGGCGATAACCCGTGGCTGTTCGAAAATTTCCTTGAGCATGAAGTGTTTATAGCCGCCTTTTTGCGCAGCCTGCACGTCCCAGGTGATGGTCTGGACCGGCTTTTCAACAGGGGCCAGGCTGTTCAGCGAGAGGACCCGCCAGGAGGCGGCGTCTACGCGGACAAGCTCACCGTCGTCCAGAAAGACCGCCTGCCGGGTGTACGGCAAAAAAGCTGGTATGTCCGAGGCAATGAAATGCTCGCCAACGCCCACGCCCAGCACCAGGGGGCTGGACTTGCGGGCGCCGTAGACAGCGTCCGGCTCGTCCGCGTACACGCAAGCTATGGCGTAGGTTCCTTCCACCTGGGCCAGGGCCCAGGCAATAGCCTGGTCCAAAGAACTCTTGGTTGTTAGGCCTTGGCTGATCAGGTTTACCAGCACCTCGGTGTCGGTTTCCGAATAAAACGTATAGCCTTGCTCCTGGAGTTGTTTTTTCAGCTCCTGGTAGTTTTCGATAATGCCGTTGTGGCACAAGGAAAGCTTGCCCGTGTTGTCTGTGTGGGGATGGGCGTTGGTTTCGTTTGGCAGCCCGTGGGTGGCCCAGCGGGTGTGCCCTACGCCAGAGACGGCCAGGGCTACGTTGTGCTCGGCCAGCTTGCTTTCCAGGGCGGACAGTTTGCCAGGGGCTTTGATGGTCTGCAGCTTTCCCCCAATCAGCGAGGCCACCCCGGCGGAGTCATAGCCGCGGTATTCAAGGCGTTTCAGCCCTTCCATGATCACTGGAATGGCGGGTCTGTGGCCGGCGTAGCCAATGATGCCGCACATGTCGTCCTCCCTTGCGGGGTGTTTACGTCGTAGCCTGCTTCCAAAACGCAGGCCAGTTCTGCAACAGCTGGCGCAAAGCCTGACCGCGGTGGCTTTGCGCGTTCTTGTCTTCCTTGCTTAACTGGGCTGAGGTGCAGCCGTGCTCCGGCAGGTAGAACAGCGGGTCGTACCCGAACCCGTTGCCGCCGGCTGGCGCCAGGGCAATGCGGCCTTCCCAGGCGGCGTCTGCAGCCAGTTCCGCTCCGTTGGGAGCGCTGGCGACCATCACGCATCGGAATCTGGCGGCGCGTTTTTCTTCTGGAACGTGAGCCAGCTCTTGCAACAGCTTGGCGTTGTTCGCCTCGTCGTCGCCTTGTTCTCCGGCGTAGCGGGCGGAATAGACTCCTGGCGCGCCGCCAAGCGCGTCCACCTCCAAGCCGGAATCGTCGGCTACGGCCACCAGGCCTGTGGCCTGGGCCACGGCCCGGGCCTTAATGCGCGCGTTTTCCAGAAACGTGACTCCGGTTTCTTCTATTTCGCCGATGTAAGGAAACTCCGCCAAACCTTTGACGTCCAAGTCAAAGGTTTGCAGCATGGCGGAAAGCTCGCGTATTTTGCCGGCGTTGCGCGTGGCAAGCACTATTGAAGACATGGACCGTCCTTTGTTCATGTCAGGTTTATGACGCCTTTAGGGTGCGCCGCTTAATGTGTTGCAGGTGCTATACCAAAAAAAAGGCACAAGTTCCAGATATTTTCTAGACAGAAAGTTGTGGAAACGAGTGTCGATTTTCCTGCTTTTCGTAAGCGCACGCTTCCAAGATGCACTGGGCGATTACGCAGCCAGGGCGAAGCCCGGCAAAATGAATCATCTTGCTGGTCATGCTGGCGTAAGCAAGGCCGGGCGCAGTGTTGCACTCCAGGGCGAAAAGGCCCCTGGGCGAAAGGATGAAGTCCATGCGGGACAAACAGGAACAGCGCAGCAGCCGGTGCATGTGCAGCGCCGCCTGGCGGGCTGTTTCCGCGGCCTGGGAAGGAAGGTCTGCAGCCGGGTCTACTGTAAAGTCGCCTGTGTGCTTCAAACTGTTGTCGAAAAAGGCCCGGCCGTGGTTCACTCGGGCCAGGTGCAGGGGAAAGGCGGAGGCGTCCCAGCGGCCGTAGGCGCCGGCGCAGATTTCCTGCCCGGCAATGAATTCTTCCACCAGGAGTGATTCATTGCGCAGCAGCAATTCTTCGCAGACAGCGATGAGTTCCCGGCTTTGCTGGACCAGGACAACGTCCTTGCTGCTGCCTCCGTCCAGGGGCTTGACGATAAGAGGCGGCTGAAGAGCGAGTTTTTTGACAAAGTCAGGCAGGTCCGCCCCCGGTTGCAGTTTGGCCCAATTGGGAGTCGTCACGCCTGCGTGCTGCATGAGCAGCTTGCAGGAATGCTTGTCCCAGGCCATGCGTTGGACGCTGGGCGGGTTGCCCGCTACTGGCAATTTGGCCCCGCGCAGCACGGCCCATATACGCGCTTGCAGGGCGTATTGGCCTTGGGTCAGGTTGATGGCGGCGTCCAGGCGGGCCCTGGCCAGGGTTTCCACGCTTTCAGGTATGGGCGAGCGCGCGTCAAGTAGAATGTTTTCGCCAGGAAGGGGCGCGCCTTTCCCCCCGGCCGTAATGCATACGAGCACTGGCCGGGCGCCCAGCGCTTCCAGCTCTTCGGCAATATGCTGGGCGGAGACGCGGGAAAGGTACCACTCGTCGTCGTAGCCGCCGTAAGTTACGGCTATGCGCATGCCGCCAATGCGCTCTACATCTGTCAGGGCGGCGTCGGCTTTGGTTGTGTTCACGTTTTTTCCTCCAGCTCGGCTATGCTGAGAAAGGCCGTGCGCAAACGTCGGGTGAGGCTCATGTTAATGGAGGCGAGCAGCGCCTGGGCCAGTTCAGGATGATTGGCGGAGAGGGTCTCATAATTATTGCGGGCCAGCCGGTAGGTGACCAGGTCGGTTTTTGCGCGCACCTCCACCCCGTGCGTGCTTTCGCCAAAAAACGAATACTCCCCGAAAAAGGCGCCCTTGCCGAAACTGGCCAGATGCACGCCGCCTTCTTCCCCGGCCATGCGCGCAGCGGCCGGCGGCAGGTGCAGCGAAGCCACGCCTTCGGCCACAAAATAGACAGCGTCTGCTTTGTCTCCCTGGCCGATGACGCGGTCCCCTGCCTGCCAGGTTTCCCGGGCAAGGTAGTCCACAAGCATGACGCATTCTTCCGGTGGAACGCCGTCCAGCCCCAAGGCCTTGTTCAAATCAGCATCCTCACGCGATTCGCCGGCGTAGCGGTGCAGAAGCCGGTCTTCCATGTCCTCCATGGCCTGTTTGGCGTTCTGATAGAGTTGCGCGCCAGCCAGGGTTTGCTTGCAGTCCGGGCTGCACAGCATGCGGTGCAGCTCAGAATCCGATGGTATGCGGCTGAGGCCCACGTCCACTCCCTGGGCCAGCAGCTTGGCGATGACGCCGTGCAGCCCTACAGAGGCGCTCAGGTCCATATACGCTACGCGCTTGAAGTCCAGAATGACGTGCCGCACCTTATGTCGCAGCAATTTTTCCACGTGCTCGCGGATGGTTTCCACAGAACCGAAAAACAGCCCGCCCTCAAGCTCCACCAGCTGAATGTCCTTGCCGTGGGCGGTCAGAATGCGCATGGCGGACCGGTCTCGCTGGCGGTTGGACCGGTAGCGCGCCCCGCTGATGACCCCGCGTACAGAGCGGGAGCTGCTTTCGCGCACGTAAAGCAAAATGGACAGACCCGCCCCAGCCATGACCGCGATGATGAGATTGGCCCAGATGCTGACGGCAACCACAAGCAGGGCCACCCCCAGGTTGACCAGAAGCTCTCTATTGGCGCAGCGCGAGGCGGCCAGTCGGCGTAGGCTGGAAAAAATCCAGGGGTCCAAAAGGGTTACGCCAAGGGCGATGATCATGCCGTTAAGCACGGGCCGGGGCAAGACGCTGGTGGCCTGGGGCGCCAGAAACAGCACCACTGCAAACACCGCCATGTGCGCCAGTTGGGAAAACCCGCCTCGACCGCCAGCGGCGTGGTTCACCTTGGTGCGGCCCAGGTTGGCCTCTGCCGGGGCGCCTCCCAGCAGCCCCATAGCCATATTGGCCACGCCTTGTAAAGCAATCTCGCGGTCCACATTTGCCCGGGCGTCCAGCACCCGCTCCACGCCGGCAATGGCTATGAGCGAGCTGAGGGTGGCGAACATGGCCAGAGAAGCTGCGGAGCTGAGCACGTTTTCCAGCATGGGCTGCGAGGAAACAAAGGCGGTCAGCAACTCTTGAAGTGAATCTAGGCTCACGGAGGCAATAGCCATTTCCGCCCGAAGCGGCTCCAGCCGGGCGCCGATGTGCTGGCCAAAGCCAAGAGCCTGCAGACTGTAGTACAGGGCGCAGCCCGCCAGCAGGGCCAGCAGCGGGCTCGGGGTCTTGGGGATGATGCGGCCGCCCCAGAGCATGGCGGCGGCGGACACTGCAGTAACCGCCAGCACAAGCGGGTGGGAGCCTGTCTGCATGATCAGCTCTGACTGGCTGAGCACAATGACCGCGCCGGCCCCGGTGAGAAGACCCACAAGCACCGGGTGCGGCGTGTAGCGTATGATGCGGCCTAGCCGTAGCAAGCCAAAGCCGCACTGGGCGGCGCCAGCCAGAAAGACAGTGGCAAAAGCAGCCAGAAACAGGTGCTCCGGGCTCATGGTCCAGCCCATCGAGCCCGCTGTTTTCTGGTATTGTTCCAGCCCGGAAGCCAGCACTATGGCGGAAAGAGCGCCCGGGCCGGTGATCATGCCCCGCAGCCCGGATCCGGCAAGGGCGCACGCGCCGGCAACTATGGAGCAGATGAAGCCGGCGGCCAGAGCCTGGGCCTCGAAGTCCGGGCCCAGCAGCGAAAAAACGATGAGCCCCACGGCCAGGTTCCCCGGCATGGAGAGCAAGGCGGAGGATACGCCTCCTGCTAACTCTTCTTTACGCGTAGCCCTGTTCATGTATGGGGCTATTTCCTTTACTCAGCACTGAGTGGTATTACGTCAACGTCGCTGCCAGGGGCAGGGGAGGGCGAGAGCTCTTCCTTACCCTGACAGAGCCTTTTTTGCGCCAGCTTAACCAGTTGCGGAGCCATGGGATAATATGTATTCATGTATGCACAACCTAATAAAAATGCTGGAGCGCTCTGTGTAACCAAAAAAACAGATTCACTTTTGCACGTCACTAGCGTATGCACGTATGCGTCTCAAGATGTTTTTTGCTCATTTGGGAAATAAAGTAAATAATATAGCAAAACAATTCGAGAGCGCCATGCATACACATGAAAAGCGTCCGCATCTGCGTGTCAATGACGAACTGCGTCTTGACAGCGCTGTGGTTGTTAACACCAGCGACATGAGGCGGCAGTACCGCCGTCGCCGCGAGGAGCACGGCTTGTCGCCCCGCAGCCTTTTTTATTCGTCCGACGCGCTGCACGAAGACCGGCTGGCCCAGGCTGGCGCCATACTGCGGGGGCTGGTTTCGCCGGAGGATAGCCTGTTGGACGCCGGCTGCGGGTACGGCAGCCTGGCTGGAGTACTGCCTGCCTGCGCCTACCGGGGCGTGGACGTTATCGAGGACTTTATTCAGGAAGCCCGGCGGCGGCGTCCAGAATGTGTGTTTACGCTGCAGGACATTCTGGCCGAGGAGGAGCAGTGCGACTGGACTGTTATGATAGGCGCGCTGGGAACCATGCCGGAGCCTGAGGAAAAAATAGCGCACTGCTGCAGGCTGGCCCGCAAGGGCATAGTGCTGGACGTGTTGGACGCCCGCAAGTCCTCCGGAGAATATAACCATTTTTACGTGGGCGCGGTGGTTGAGTTTTTGCTGGATCAGTCCATGGCCACGGTGACTGTGCATAACCCGCCGCAGCACCCCTGGACCTTTCTGTCCGCCTGGCGGGAGTCCATACTGCCTGGCGGTGCGCAGCAAGCGTAAATTGTCTACAATGCCGGTTAGAAAACTCACTCGCCGTCTTCCACCGCCATGACCGGGGGCAGGGAGATGGTTATCAGGCACCCTTGGTTCACGTGGCTGACCAGTTCCACCTTGCCGCCCATGTCTTCAACGATTTTTTTGGTCATGGCCAAGCCCAGGCCCGCTCCCTGGTCTTTGGTGGAAAAAAAGGGATTGAAGACTTTTTCCCGGATATCTTCTTCAATGCCATGGCCTGTGTCCTCCACTTCCAGCACCACGTAAGTGGATGTCTGGGCAGTGCGCACAGTGAGCACGCCGCCGTCGGGCATGGCTTCTATGGCGTTTTTGACCATGTTGATGAGCGCTTGTTTGATCAGCTCTGCGTCCGCCTTGACCCTGGCGATGTCCGGGGACGTTTCCAATTTGATGGTCACGCCTTTTTGTTCGCAGCCTATGCCCATCAAGTCCATGGTTTCCACCACCAGGGTGTTGATGTCCACAGCTCCCTCTGCCGCGGTGGTAGGCCGGGCAAAATTGAGTATGGATTTGAGAATCTTGTCCAGCCGGCGGCTTTCTTCCAGAATGATGGCCGCCTTTTCCCGGGTGTTGTCGTCTAAAGAGCTGGACCGCAGCAGGGCGTTGGCAAAGCCGCCGATGGAGAAGAGGGGGTTGCGGATTTCGTGTGCTATGTACGTCGCCAACTCGCCGATGGCGGCCATTTTTTCAGACTGCTGCAGCCGGAACTCCATGTTCATGCGGCTGGTGATGTCCCGCCGGACCTCCACGATGTGCGTCATGTCCTCTTTGTGATTGAACACGGGGTAAGTGTACACCCGGTAGTAGCTCATGCGCCCGTCCGAATCCACCATGGAGTGGACGCTGTCGGTTTTCTGCTTGCTTTGCAGGGTCTGGCGGTAGGGGCAAATCTGGTCATTCTCCTTCTGGTCGCAGCAAAAACCGCGGGTCTCCAGCTCCCAGCAGCGCTTGCCGATGATGTCGTCCTTGTTCAGCCCTCGGCTTTCGTAGGAGCGGCGGTTCATGTCCACCACCCGGCCCTCCAGGTCCAGCAGCAGGATGTCCTCGCTTATTTCGTCCATGATGGCCCGAAACAGAGCCCGGGCGGCAAAGGGATCGCTATTGCTGGAGTCTTCTTCGCCGTTGCACATCTGCGCCAACAGCCGGGCTGTGGCCAGGTCCACCACGGTTATAGCGCCAGCCAAGCTGTCAGCAAGAGCTTTGGCCACAGCGTCGTTGCGCTCCGGCGCCTCGCTCAGGCAGAAGACCATATTCAGTTCCGGGTGGGCGGCGGCCAGGTCTTTTACTGCTCTGTACGTCGCCACCCCGTAGCTTTTGGCCAGGCCCGCGTCTGCATCTGTTTCAGGGATAACGCCGGCAATCTGTACAAACTGGGGCGGACTGCGTTTACCGTTGTCAGTAAACATTTCCAGAGCCGCTAAAAGCGGCTGGCCGCCGCCGGCCAGGGCTATGCGGTAGAATTGGCAATTGAAAGATTCGTTCAGTTGGTCCATGGTCCCTCCTGCTCCCCCCTTCCTAAAACAGTGTTTCGTCCGGATGGTGACAATGGTGTAAACTCAGTGTACCTGTTTAATGGCTTGGGGTGAAGCCCCTAAATGTTATAATAAACTATGTTGTGGATACACTGTGCGCGTATATACAATAAGCTTGGGCTGCCCCAAAAACCGGGTGGACACGGAAAGACTGCTGGCCGTTTTGGGGCCTGGCGTAGAGCCGGTAGATTCGCTGGAACATGCGGATCTGGCGGTGATCAACACCTGCGGGTTCATAGAGCCGGCTGTGAAAGAGTCTGTGCAGACAATTGTGCAAGCCGTGGATGCAGTCTCAGCGCTGAAGCTGCGGCCGGCGCTGGCTGTGGCCGGCTGCTTGGTGAGCCGCTATGGCGCGTCTGAGCTGGCTGCAGAGCTGCCGGAGGTTGACCTGTGGCTGCCGGCGCAGGAGCTGGAAACTTGGCCGGAGCGCATAAGCAAATTTTTTCCGCTGCCGGAAACGCTCATGGGCAGGCGGCTCTCCACCGGTCCCTCCTACGCCTACCTGAAAACCAGCGAAGGCTGTCAACACGCCTGTTCTTTCTGCACCATCCCTTCCATCCGGGGACCGCTGGCCAGCGCCCCCGTGGAGACTCTGCAGGACGAAGCCGCACAGTTGCTGGCCCTGGGCGTCAAGGAGCTGGTGCTTGTAGCCCAGGACCTGACCGCGTATGGAATCGATATGGGGGCGCAGACCAGGCTGCCGGGTTTGCTCGACGCCCTGCTGCCCTTGCCCGGCCTGGAGCGGCTGCGGCTCATGTATCTGTACCCGGCCGGACTGACGCGCGAGCTGCTGGGCTGGTTGGCCCAGGCCGGGCCGCCGCTGGTCCCGTATTTTGACGTCCCATTGCAGCACGCCCACCCTGACATACTGCAGGCCATGGGCCGGCCTTTTGCCCGGGATCCGCGGCGGGTGGTGGACAGAATACGGGATTTCTTTCCGCACGCAGCGCTGCGCACCAGCTTGATAACCGGTTTTCCTGGAGAAAAACCCAGGCACTTCAAAGAGTTGCTGCGTTTTGTCGAAGAAACGCGATTTTTGCATCTGGGAGTTTTCCCCTTTTGGCCGGAAGAAGGAACCCCGGCCGCAACCCTGCCGGATCAGGTGGGAGAGCGGACCAGGAACAAGCGCAGGGAAGAGCTGATGGCGTTGCAAAAGGAGATGTCCGAACAACTGCTGGAAGAATGGACCGGCTGCGAGGAAGAAGTGTTGGTGGATGCGGTCCACCCGGAATGGCCCGGTCTGCACGTGGGCCGCACGTGGTTCCAAGCGCCGGAAGTGGACGGCGTTACCTACGTGAGCGGCGCCGGCGTGGCCCCGGGCGCGATGGTCAAGGCCCGGCTGGAGCCCTCAGGCAGCTATGACTTGTCCGGTTTGGTGTAGCGTATAGTTTACGCATGAAACGCTTCACAAAAGCGATTTACAGCTATATAGAAAGATATCCTGAGTAACAATGAAAGGGATATGCGCATGATACGTGTACTTATAGCTGACGACCATCCCATAGTTAGACGCGGGCTCATCCAGGTGCTGGAGGACGCCCCGGACATCGTTATTGCCGGCGAAGCCGAAAGCGGCGAGGAGTTTATGCGCAAGCTGGAAGGCGGCGACGTGGACGTGGGCCTGATGGACATTTCCATGCCTGGACAGGGAGGGCTGGAAACATTGGGAGAGGTCAAACGGCTGTATCCAGACCTGCCGGTGCTTGTGCTTTCCATCCACCCGGAGGAGCTGTACGCAATACGCGCCCTGAAAGCAGGAGCCGCCGGCTACCTGAACAAGTCCAGCGCCCCGGACCAGTTGATCACCGCCCTGCGCAAAGTGCACGCTGGCGGCAAATTCGTCACCCCCAGCCTGGCGGAGATTATGGCTGGAGAGCTGGACGCGGACACTGACAAACCGCTGCACGAAATGCTTTCCAACCGAGAATACCAGGTTATGTGCAAGCTGGCCGAGGGCAAATCAGTCAGCGACATAGCCGAGGACCTTTTCCTTTCTGTGAAAACGGTATCCACCTACCGCTCCCGAATTATGAGCAAGATGAAAATGCGCAACAATGCAGAGCTTGCTCACTACGCTGCAAAGATGAATCTTGTGTGATTCCAATAAGTAATTTTTGTAGGACCTGCGCCTACACACCATAAGCGGCAAGTCCTACTTCATTATAGCTGCTGCGCTGATGGCGTCTGTCCTTACGGGTGCATATTTTCGCAGTATGCGGTGAAGTACGCTGCGTGCTGGAAGTTTGAAGCAGGCGCGGGGACTCGCTTTTCCCCTTCCCCCATCCCGCGTCTGCTTCGGCTCTGGCTGAAAACTGGTGCTGCAGGCTGCAAGTTGAGGACCTGCCTGAGGCTGCTCGGCGAAGGGGACGCTGCAATTACAGGTCGCTACAGAGACGTGAAATAGTATGTCCCGAGTTCTTATAGTTGATGATTCACTCATTGTGCGCAAACGGCTGCAAGAAGAGCTGGAGCAGCTGGAGAAAGTGGAGAGCGTCCGGGGCATTGGCGACCCGCTGGAAGCGTTGCGGGTCATTGCCAGAGACAAGCCAGACATAGTGGTGCTGGACGTGAACATGCCCAGGATGTCCGGCGTCGAGCTTTTAGACCGCTTATCGGGCAGAACGGGCAGGCCAGTGGTCATCATGTTCACACATCAGCCGCAGGCTCAGAATAGGGAAGAATGCTTACGGAGGGGAGCAGACTACTTTTTCGACAAGAGCGCAGACCTTGGGGAGCTGATCGAAACCGTAAGGAGGGAGTCGGATGGCAATGACCACACGTAAGGGACATCCCCGGGACAGAACCTTTGCTCGTATTGCTGCGCCGCAAGCACGCTGCGAACTGCAAAACGAGTGCGGATTTTACTCTGTCAACACAGCCTTGCGAAACCACTCTGTGCGCCAGGTCGTGGCGGCTTACTGCCAAAGCCGCAAGCACACGGAGTGTGTGCATTACAAGCATTACATGGCTACGCGACGGTGCTTGCCGTATGACATCAGCCCGGTCGGCGCAAGCGTTCTGTAGACATGTTTGATCTTACCAGATGGTTGCCCTGGAGGTTCGTTATCAGCCGGGCCGCCAGGGCCTACGGAATTGTCGATCCGGCCTCGGTGCTGGCCCGCGTGCGCAGCTTTGCCCAGCCTTCGGAAGTCAAGGAGCCCATTGAGCTGTTGCGGGCCGGCGTTATGTTCCAGGCCCGGGGACTCATCAACACCCGGGTCATCCAATTCAACTTGGACTGGGTGTGGCCCTACTGGGTGGAGCGGCAGTTCAACCCATCAGATATTTCGTTTGTGCCCCGCGGCTACGCCGCCACCCATGTGAATCTCACCCAGCGTAACTGGACGGCGGTTGGCTTGCCCGGGGTTTCGGCCTATCCCATTGTGGACCCGCGGGGGCTGGTCACGCCGCTGTATGACGGCTGGTCGCTGGACTTCTGGATCACGGACGCTGATTTCTTGCCCGTGCTGCTGCCTTCCCGCCAGCGAGAAGCGGAGCAACGGCTGGAAACCGGCGACGGCCTGAGGGTGCGCACTATTACCGAGAACCAGGGCCGCCGTTTGGAGCTGCTGACGTTCATGAAGATGGAGGACGGCCAGCCCGTACTGCACATGGATGTAAACGCCACAGGTCAGACCGGCGACCGGCTGGCGGCTGCGGTGCGGCCGTACAACCCGGAGGGCGTGCAGTTCATCGACGCCATTGCCTGGAGCCGAGAAAAGCAGGCTGTTACCGTGGCGAAAAAGGAGATTGTGGCCTTTTCCCGGCGGCCGGAAAAGATGGTTTTCTCTAATTTTGACAGAGGAGACGTGCTCAACCGGCTGCAGGAACCAGAGTCGGCTGACCACGTGGAGTGCCGGGTGGAGCTTGCCACCGCCGCGGCCCTGTTTGCGTTTGAGGAAAACTGCTGCAGCGTGCGGTTGTCCGTGCCGCTGGAGCGCGAGATCAAGCGCCAGGCCCTGTCGTCCACCGTGGTGGATCAGACCTGGGAAGCCGCCATGAAGCCGGCTGCAACGCTCCACGTTCCGGACGAGGAAATCTGCTCCATCTACAACAGCGCCATGCATACGCTGGTGCTGCTTTCCGCCTATGAGCCTGTGCCCGGGCCATTTACTTACCGCCGCTTCTGGATTCGCGATGCGGTGTTCATGTGCAATGCGTTGCTCACAGCCGGCCTGGCGGACAAGGTAATCGAGCACATACCGCAGTTCATGACCAAGCAGCGCCGCGACGGCTATTTTCGCTCTCAGGAAGGGGAGTGGGACTCCAACGGGCAGGTGCTGTGGCTGCTCGGCCGCTTGCAGGCGCTGACCAACCTGGAAATACAGCCGGAGTGGCTGGAGGCCGTAGCCAAAGGGGCGCAGTGGTTTGACGCTAAGGTGCTTCATGAGCACGAAGATTCCCGGTTGCGCGGTCTGTTGCCAGCCGGCTTCAGCGCGGAGCACCTGGGACCCAACGACTACTATTATTGGGACGATTTCTGGGGCGTAGCCGGTTTGCGAAGCGCGGCCTGGCTGACCCGGAAAGCGGGTTCTGTCCAGGAAGCCCTGCGCATGGAGCAACAGGCCGACGCTCTTGAAAAGGCTGTTTTCCGGTCTCTGGAGGCCATCCACGCCCCCAGGGAGCAGGACGCCATGCCGGCCTCGCCCTTGCGGCGCATGGACGCCGGGGCGGCCGGTTCCATGATAGCCGACTACCCCCTGCTGCTGACGCCGCCCAATCATCCCCGCGTCAACGCTACGCTGGAGTATCTGTACGCCAATTGTTTTCAGCGGGGCGGCTTTTTCCAGGACATGGTGCACTCGGGGGTGAACGTGTACATATCCTTGTGCTTGGCCCAGACCTTTTTGCGCAACCGGGATATGCGCTATGCCGGGGTTGTGGACTCCATGGCCTCTCTGGCCTCAGCCACGGGCATGTGGCCAGAGGCGGTGCATCCCTTTTCTGGCGGCGGCTGCATGGGCGACGGGCAGCACGGCTGGGCCGCCTCGGAGTGGGTGATGATGCTGCGCAATATGTTTGTGCGCGAGGAGCCGGACCGGCTGGTCATCGCTTCCGGCGTACTGCCGCGCTGGCTGGACTCCGGCCAGGAGTGCCGCTACGGGCCCACGCTGACGCCCTTTGGCAAGCTGAGCGTCCGGGTGCAAGGCCAAAACGGGACCTGCCGCGTGACTGTGGAAGGCGTATGGTCAAACGGCCGGCCAGCCATTGAAGCTGCGCCGCCCGGTTATGAATCAGCCATGCTTCCTGAAGGAGCAGAGTCTATTGAACTGAAGGCGGCGCAGTGAAAAAGGCGCTCTGGACTGTGGGAGCCATTGTACTGCTGGCAGTGGCGGCGCTGCTGGTCTTTAAGGACGGGGCGCCAGGCGCCGTGTGGAGTGAGGCGGCTGGCTGGACGCAGGAAATCGCCCGCATGCTCGAAGCATCTATGGCCTCGGTTCCCGCCTGGGTATTTCTACTGGCCTTGGCCGTCTTGCCGGCTGCCGGCGTGCCTGTGTCATTGTTCTATGTACTGGCTGGCGTGCGCTTTGGCCTGTTGGTTGGCCTGGCTGTCTCCATTGCGTCCATTCCGGTCCATTTGGCGTTGGTGCATCTGGCTGGCCGGCGGTTTTTGCTCCGGGTCAACTTCTGGCTTGCCCGGCGCATATCCGGGCCTGAGGCCAAGCCCTTGCAGTATGCCTCGCCTTTGGCGCTTTTTCTCTTCGCATCGCTGCCGGGCCTGCCCTATGTTGTAAAGAACATTGCACTGGCCGGCGCAGGACCAGGTTTGGGCCGGGAGCTTTTGCCCGTGTGGGCAGGCCACGCGCTTATTGGCGCGCCCTTTGTCTGTATCGGCGCCGCGGCGCAGAGCATGGAGCCGGCCACGCTGGCCGCCGGAGGAGTGCTCCTGGCCGTGATTATGTTCCTGCCGCACATGGTGCAACGCTTGGCCGCCGGCGCTTTAAAAGCCAAGTGAGGTGTTTTATGGACACAACGCCCATAAAAGTGTGCGACATTGTTCAGTCATACAGCGCCATCAGCGGCGGGGTGAAGCGTTACGTACACGACAAAATGACTTATGCCGAGCGCACCGGAAATCTGCAGCAGCGGCTCATTGTGCCCGCCGCCAAAGACGGGGAGAGAAAGGTAGGCGCAACAATCATTTACGAAGTGGGTTCGCCCCCCCTGCCTGGCTCCAAGAGCTATAGGTTGCTGCTGGACCGGTCGCATATGCTGCGCGTCATACGTCAGGAACAGCCGGACGTGCTGGAAGTGGGCAACCCCTACTGGCCAGCATGGGTTGCGCTGGAGGCGGGCAAAGAGCTGGGCAGGCCGGTTGTCGCCTTTTACCATTCGGACTTTCCCCGTTCCATAGGCCGGCTCATGGGCGAACGCACCGGTCTAGAAGCGCCGGACCAATGGCTTACCGGCCTTTTGGAGGGCTATCTTGGTAATTTGTACAAGCGCATGGACGCTGTGGCTTCGGCGACACAGCGCTACGCCAAGGTGCTCCAGCAAATGGGCGTGAAGCAAGTGGTCCGAACGCCCCTGGGCACAGACACGCAGACGTTCAAACCCCCAGAGAACCCGCAGGACAACCGCCGGCGTGTTCTGCAGGAGCTTGCAATTCCTGAGGAAGCGTTTGTTATTCTCTACGTGGGCCGGTTTGCGGAAATGAAGAACCTGGAGCAGCTGGTCGCCATGATGGACCATTTGGAGCCGGGAGCCCGGCCCTATTGCCTGGTGCTGGCCGGCGACGGAGAAAAGCGCGAAGGCGTGGAAAAGGCGGCCCGGGGCCGGGACAACGTGCTTTTGCGCGGCTACATGGATGACCAAAAGGAGCTGGTGCGGCTCTACGCCGGGGCGGACCTGTTTATGAACGCCTCCACGTACGAGACGTTTGGGTTAGTCTCCCTGGAGGCCCAGGCTTGCGGGACCAGAGTGATAGGCGTGCGCGGCGGAGGCATGGACGAGAGCCTGGAGGGCGAAGAGCCCCTGATACTGGCGGACAGCGAGGAGCCCCAAGACCTGGCCCGGGCCGTGGACCAGGCCTCCCAGCTGGAAGAGTACGCCAATGCTCAAGCAGGCGCGGCAATTGCCCGGCGGCGCCGGCGGCGCATTGAGCGGTATTTTTCTTTAGAAGCCTGTTTCGACCGCATGACAGCCCTGTACAGGCATCTGCGCCAGGGCGGGCGGGCTGTTGATTTTCCCGCTCCAGAAAAACCGCAGCAGGCGGAGTGAGCATGTGGCTGTCGCAATAGCTTGGCGTTTACCGCTTCCGTCATGCCGCTTTATCTGGGATAAGATTTGACAATGTACACCGAGGCCGGGGAATTTCGGACAACCTTTTCGCTCACCGAGCCGAAAGGATAGTCCTTGTCTCCGTCACGCTCTGCGCCGGCGCCGTGAGTGGCCATGACCACCAGGTCAATGTCAGCGCCGTGGATGAATGTGAGAATCTGTTCGGACGGTTTGCCCAGCTTGATTTCCACTTGCAGCGCCGGGCAGCCTCCCAGCTCGTCGGCGCACAGTTTTTGAAGCCGTTTTTCCGCTTCCTTGGATTCCCAATCCAGATAGTGGATTTCGTGGTTGTCTGTGGGCTCGCCAAAGGCCGGGAAGTAGTTTTTCAGGTCAAATCCCACGTACAGCAGAGTGATTTCTGCGCCGTATTTTTCCGCCAGGGACCTGGCGTACGGCAAAGCCTTGAGTGAATTATTCGATAAATCAGTGGGGTAGAGTATTTTTTTAATGTCCATGCGTCTCTCCTTTCTGTCTGCAGTTCAAGTGCTCGTATCCTATAATACTCACTGGTAATCGTCGTTGTGCAAAGGTCGCTTGATGGGGGAGTATCGGGTAGACCGGACTGCCTGGTGTGCTCGGGAAAAAAAGTTAACAGATTACATATGTGTCAGACAGAGTCTGACGCGCTGTAAAAAAAATCTGACGCATCTTTGCGGCGGAATCTGATATTTTTCTGGCTTCCGACTGCGTATTACAAGAACCATGGAAAACGCCCGAAACGGCTGAAGGCGCAATCGCCTGATCGGCTGCAGTTTTGGCAATGCTACTCGGAAACTGACACAGTATAGAGGAGGGCTCTATGGATTTAGTCAGACTGAAGCGAAACGGCAAGAAAGACTTGGTGTTTTTTGGCGAGGAAGTCGCCAGCATAACAGACAGGGGCCAACCGAACTCCGGCTGCAATGTCTGGATACTCAAACTCTATCGCACGAGCATACACCGTTACATACTGGCTTCGGAAACGCATCTGTTCACTCCCATTACCATGTCCATGTACGGCGCCGTCTCTTTTGCCTGTGCAGACGAAGTGCTCGACTACCTGATGGAGGAGTGCGATGGCTGGGAAGAGATGGCGACTGAATTTATCGACAAAGTGGCGCACGAAGATTCCGTGTTTGTCGAAAGCCTGGCCAGCAGGGAACCCCTGGCCGCGTGAAAATCCGCTGCGTAACAGCCTGCGCAGCGTTACAGGAGGGATATGCATAATGTTGCAGCATACGCAGATTCGCCCGGCGCCCCGCGCCGACGGCTCGCTATACGGCCCCGCTCTGCAAAACAACCAACTGAAAGAATTGGAGCAGGCCCTTGCCCTGAAGGAGCAGGAACTCTCCCAGATGCAGGTAACGCTGAAACACGTCTTACAGACCATCGATACGGAAAAGAAAGATTTCAAGAGCGAGTTCGCCCAAAAAATACGGGTTGATCTACTGCCGGCCTTGGAAAAAATGGCCCGTGAGGAAACCCGCGACATCCGCCACAGCTACAAGGAGGTCATCCGGGACCAGCTGGCGGAGTTGACCTCGGGCGCCAACGGCCGGTTGGACAAGGACCTGCTCAAGCTGACGGCCACGGAAATTAGGATATGCCGATATATCCAATCCGGCCAGGGCACCAAGCAGATAGCAGAAATGACGCACTCGGCCTTTGAAACCGTGCAGACCCACCGGAAGAATATCCGCCGCAAGCTGGGGCTCAAGGGCAAGCGCGTGACTCTGTACGCTTATCTGAAGACCAAGGCCTTCCCGGAGCTGGGAGAAGAGTAGCACGCCAGATGTTAACGGCGGTAGTTAGCGCATTTTTGCATTGCGTCAACGCTGGCTCCTGAAACAATATCCAATTGTTTCAGGAAAATACATGAGAGTATCTAAACATTGGCGTACTTTTTCTGCTCTCAGTAAAGGAGGAGCATATGTTGTATTGGGCACTCGTATTTTTCATCATCGCCATAGTGGCCGCCATATTCGGCTTTGGCGGCGTGGCCGCCGCCGCCACGGGCATTGCCAAGGTACTGTTTATCATCTTTCTGGTGCTGTTCGTCATCTCGCTGGTGTTTGGTTTCCGCGGTCGCGCCCGACCTCGCATGTGACCCTAACAGGCTGTTGAAAAGTTCCACGCTGGCTGTGTTGTTTCAAGAAGTTCAGAATATCGCGTATTGGATATGCTCGCCGATCTTGAACTTTTATTGCTCTTTGCCCGTGTGTTTCTTCACCAGCCTGCGAAAAAGGGCTTTTCAACACTCACCTAAGGCGTAAAGGAGCTGATTCATGAATATTCATCTGGCGCTGCAGCCTTTGATGGCGCTCGTCGCCGGCATTCTGATACTGGTAATGCCCAAACTGTTGAGCTACATTGTAGGGATATACCTGATTATCGTCGGTGTGTTGGGCTTGTTCGGATAAGGGGAAAAAAAACTTCCCAGGGACAATCAAATGAAAGCCCCTGGCTGCTTTGCGTGGCCGGGGGCTTTTGCGCTGTATTACGGGAATTGATTCAGCCTGTCAGTTCTTCCACCGCCAGCAGGGCCTTGCCGTAGTCTGGTTCGTCGGTGAGTTCCGGGACCAGTTGGTGATAGACCACCTTTTTGTCCGGCCCGAGAACTATCAAAGACCGGGCCAGCAGCCGTAAGTTCGGAATGAGCACGCCGTAGGCCAGCCCAAAGGAGGCGTCGGCGTGATCGGAAAGCAGCGTCAGGTGCTCCACGCCGTGTTCCTTGGCCCAGCGGTCCAGGGCAAAGGGCAGGTCCATGGAAATGGTCCAGACCTCCACGCCTTCGCCCAGTTTCTGCGCCTCTTCATTGAAGCGCTTGGCCTCCATGGAGCACACGGAGGTGTCCACAGAGGGCAAACTGGCCAGGATCAGGGCTTTGCCGGTAAAGGAGTTCAGTTGTTTGCGCTTCAAGCTGCGGGTAACGGCTGTGAACTCCGGCGCGGGTGTTCCCGCCGCAGGCAGGGCGCCTAAAAGAGTCAGCGGTTCGCCTTTCATGGTTACTGTGGGTCCAGCTCCTGTCATTTGTGCCTCCTTGGTTTGTTTGCGAATCATTGGGCCGCAGAAGCGGCCATGTCCCGGGCCAGTTGCGTGAGCCGGTTTCCGTCCGTCAGTCCGGTGAGAAACCGTTCGGGTATGCCGCTCAGCCCCTGGCGCGCTCCGGCCAGCGCTCCGGTGAGCGCGGCTCGGGCCATGTTGTTTCCCCCGCCGTTCACGGCGCTGAGAACTGCTTCTTCAAAGTCGTCTGAAAACCTGGCGTTGAAATAAAAGGCCGCCGGCAACATGAAGGTGAGCGTGCAGGCCATGCCGAACAGTCGGCAGGCGTGGTGCGGCGGCTGGAGCCGCACAGCCGGATCGTGGGAAGCCTGCTTGGACCACATCGGCTGCATAAGCACATCAATGAAGGGCGCTGTTTCGCCCTCCACCGGCGTGGGAACCTCCAGTTTCTTGCCGGCTTTTTTCAACTCTGCGCGAATAAAGGCCGCGGTTTTTTCAAACGGCGCCCCGTGCAGGGCCGCCAGCACAACGAGCCCAAAACCCACGGATTGGCCCAAAATGAATGGGTCCTTATGGGTGAGCATGACGTTGTCAACCATGGCTTCCATGGCCTTGCCGGGGTCGTGGGCGTAGCGCCCGGCCAGAATGGGCGCGCGGATGGCGCCCTCCGCTGTGTCGGACCAGCCGCCCGCCTGGTCCCAGGGCTTGTTTTCCTGCTTGCGGGCCCGCCACACCCAGCGCATGGCGTCGTCTGTGTAGCGGCCGGAGTGCGGCGTTCCGTCCAGCGTGTTAAGCAGACCGTCCAGCCGAGCGGTAAAGTCTTTCCGGTCGTAGCCGTTTTTTTCGGTTGCAGACTCCAGCAGCATCTGCGCCACCTGTCCGGTTTGCGAAACATCTCCGGCCTGCAACCCTTCGTGATAGCGGCCAGGTTTTGGGGCGGAGTAGTCCGTGATGTATTCGCCATAGTCTTCATGCAGCTTGTCCAGGTCGTAGTACCAGTGCGGCCCCACGCCCAGCGCGTCGCCAATGAAGAGGCCCAGCACGGCGCCGGCTATACGGTCTTCCATGGGTAAATCTTTCATTTCGTCTCCTTGGTCTAGTCGTACGCCGCATGGTTGTGGCTGCAACGCCTGCTTCTGTGTCTTTTGTGAACGGACATCTACATCTGCACTATCTCAAAGGAAAGAAGTGAGCGCAATGCAATGCCGCTCCCCCCGATTTCTGCCTGGAAAATGCCCTATGGAGCGTTGTAGACTGGCGGTACACTATATAAAAAAAGGAGCCAGATTATGAGTATGTCATTTACCCATTACGAAAAAACATACCGGCCCCGGCTGCGCGAAGCCATGGACCAGTCGGAATCCACCCAGGACGTGAAAAAGCGGTTTTTCCAGATAGTCCGTGACATGCTGGATGAAATACCGAACTGTGACGTGGACCTGGTCTACGAGGGACTGGAGCTGACGCTAGACAAGGCCCCGGGCTACGCCTTCAAGGAAGAGTATTTTGACGAATCCATCTACAAATGCGTCACAGGTCTTTTGGAGGCTTCTGACCTGGACCGGATACTGAAGGATTTTGCGGAAACCGCCGCCAACCGCTATCGGCAGTTGGACAAGAACCCGGCCAAGACCGAGTCCAAAGGCTGGGGCGTGCCCGGCAGCCATGAAATGGGCCAGGGCAACACGCCCAGTGTATAGCGGGCCTATCCGGCGGCTAGCAGCTCCAGCACCTCGGCGTCGTCCAGGGGCCGGCCCAGGCGGGCGGATGCAGTGCGCACTTTGCCGGCCAGCGCATCTGTGTCGGCTGTGTGCGCCAGTTCTGCGTCCAGCTCCTCCAGCCTCTGGCGCACGGCCGCACGGCCGGATTTCTTGCCCAGCGCCACTACCCGGGCGGCGAGTATTCTCTCAGGGCTGAAGGGCTCAAAGAGCTGCGGATCCTTGCCCACCCCATCCACATGCAGGCCGGACTCCACAGCGAAAATTCTATCGCCCAGCATGGGCCGGGCCGGGTCCAGCCGTCTGCCCAGGAACTGGGCCAGCATTCGGCTCAGCTCAGTCAGCCGGGCCATGTCGTAGCGGTGGGTGTGGCGGACCAGGGTCAGGGTTCCGGCCAGCTCTTCCAGCCGGGCCAGGCCGGCCCGCTCGCCCAGCCCCAGCAGACTGGCGTCGGCCCAGTCGGCCCCGGCGTCCAGGCCGGTCAGGGCGTTGGCCGTGGCCATGCCGCAGTCATTGTGGCAGTGGGCGGCTATCTGTGTTTCAGGTCCCACGGCCAGGCGCAGCCGCTGCACCAGTTCTGCGGTCTGCAGAGGGGAGAGCACGCCCACGGTGTCCGCCAGCCGGACCCTGAATGCGCCTGCAGCAGCCGCCGTTGCGGCCATGTCGCACAAAAATGAAGAATCGGCCCGGGATGCATCCTCCAGTCCCAGGGAGAGCCGCAGCCCCATGTCCCTGGCCAGGGCCGCTCCTTCGCGTACTTTGCGCAGCATCTCACGTTTGTGTAAGCGCATACGTTTTTGTAGGTGCGCGTCAGAGGCTGGGGCGCCTACGTTGACTGCGTCCGGCTGCAGGGCCTCGGCTAGCCGCATGTCCTCTTCGCGCAAGCGCATCCACACGGAAAAGCGCGTATTGCCGCCTATGGCCGCCCGGCGGGCGCGGGCCCAGGCCAGCAGCGGGGCCAGGTCCTCCGCGCCGGCGCAGCCGATTTCAATTTCCTCCACCCCGGCCATCATCAGGCCGAACAGAAGCCGCCGCTTCAGGCCAGGAGAGAAGTAGACGCCAAAGGCCTGCTCGCCTTCGCGCAAAGTGGTGTCCAAAAGTTGGGCCATGCAGTGCTCCTTGGGTGCAGAATGCAATGTAAGCTGCACAGAGGGCGCCAATATGACGCAAAAAAGCCGGCGCAGGGAATCTGCGCCGGCAACAAAGCGGCTGTGAATGGAAAAAACAGTTATTCCAAACGCAAAAAGCGGCCGGTGCGGCGGTCGTGGACGCGCACTTCGCGGGGGCTGCCGGTGTTGTCGCCAAACACAGCGATGCGAAAAACCCGGGCGTTGGGGCTGGCGCCGCGGACAACGTAGGAGTTGGCCGGGGCGTTGCCGCGAATATCCACACAGGGTTTGACTGGCGGCTGCTCGCTCGGGTTCCGGTAAGGGAACCAGACGCGGCACATATTTGCGCGGGGCACAAAAGCCACGGGAAAGTGGTCGGTTCTGGGGCTGTGGTGAACCTGCGGAGCAGGGGCCGGAGCCGGCGCCGGCGCGTGATGTTGCGGCGGTGGCGGCGGCGGTGGCGGCGGCGGATTTTTTTCACACCCGGCCAGGGCCAATAGGGACAAGACAAAGGCCGCGCCCAGGAGCATACGGAGCAGCAGCATCCGCAATCGCCATGGTGACAGAGGGTATTTTTTCATGGCTGTACCTTATACCCGGCGCGCGCCTGCGTCAACGTATAGCGGGAAAAAGTATGGCCGAAAAAAACCCTTACCAGCGTGTTGCAAAAATCTTTCTTCGCAGGCAAGCCCGCGTCAAGTCGGGCCGCGGCTGTGGCCGCTATAAAACCAGGCTTAGCAGGCTGTTGAAATACCATGTTGGCTGCGTTGCTTCAAAAAGTTCAAACCCTCGTGTATTATATATACACGTCGATCTTGAACTTTTTCTGCGCCTTGCCCTCGTATTTTTGAACAGCATGCGAATAAGGATTTTTTAACACGCTGATAGTATATATCAAGAAGAAATTCTGTGATCATAGGCGTGTGAAATTACGGACACCGCATTGCGCTGGTCCAGGGGAGAATTATAATAGCGTATAATGTCAATTTGTTGCACGGGTGTCGTCGCTGACTTTGAAACAAGCGTATGCAGAAAATATTGCGTGGAGCAGAATGCCGTTAACATCCTGCTCCGGCTGCTTCGCAGCCTGGCCCTGTCCGCGCAGAGCACGGCTGTGGCCGTTCCTATCACTTCAAGCACCACAATGTTTCCCATTGTGTGCTCTTGGCGCTTTGTGCGATGGATTGCTGCGGTTCGCAGTGCGGTGTGTGACATGGCGCACCGTGACGAAGGATTGTTCTGCACGGTCTGTATACATTGTGTTGCATCTGTATGGTGGGGAAAAAGTTGCATGGGTGAGAAGAAAATGGCGTCAAAAAGATATATATGTATACAGAATGTTGCAGTGACAGCATTGACATAAAATGTATATCGTGCTGTTTTTGTCCATACTAAGCCGAAGTTCCAGCCTCTCCTGACGGCTCAGACGTCGTAAATCACCGACTAT
>CAYTSA010000046.1:0-24774 GCA_964440345.1 uncultured Desulfovibrionaceae bacterium
CCACCAATGAAGAGTTGGAAACTGTCTTACTGCCTGTGGTCAAGAACTTGGGCAACAGGCAACTCAAAATCCCGAAACTGAAGGACGGTGTGGACTTCAAGAGACTCGGGCCAAAGCCTACTCTGGGCGCGCCTACGGAGTTTCTGAAAAAGCGGCCCGTGGTCTTGGACTGGTATCCGAAAGTGCAGGCTGAGGTTAGCAAGGGCATCAGGACCGTAAACGACATTGCGCAGAAAAATGAGGGGCGCTTAAAGGAAGAGCACCTGGCCTTTTTGGACTTTGAAACTCTTTACTTTGACCTTGTAAAGTTCAAAAATGAACGCTCCTGGCACAACTTGAATCTGCCCCGCGAAGCCTTGCACGGCTTGCTGGCGGACAGTTCATGGTACACGCTGTTGATACCTGATGAAGAGCTTCTATTTGACACATTCAGCCGCGTCCAACGCTGGCAAGAGATAGCCCGGGCGCTGCTGCAAAAATATTGCGACCGTTATTACAAACACAAGAAGGACGAGTTCGAGCGACCGCACCTTGAGTATAAAGTGCTCACAGAGGACGACCCGAACTTTATTGAAGAATACCGAGTGACCGTGGAAAAATCTCGGGAAGACATCATTGAGACGTTGACACAGCTTCGAGAAGACATCCTGGCCGGCAGTCTCAACGACGTGACTTTCAGCAATTTTCAATCCCTCGTCTTTGCGCAGCACCTCTACCAGCCCCTTGTGCATTGCAAGAGCGACGTAATCAAAGTAACGCCTGTCTCCCTGAACGAAGGCGAGCGTGACTTCGTCAGCGACTTGCGCTCATTTTACCAGAACAATCAAAACTTCTTTGCAGACGGCAAAGAGCTTTATCTTTTGCGCAACCAGAGCAAAGGAAGAGGAATAGGCTTTTTCGAAGCCAACAACTTTTATCCAGACTTTCTCCTCTGGCTTGTCCATTCAGACATGCAGCACATTGCCTTTATTGACCCAAAAGGCATTCTGCGGCTGGAGGGCTTGAATGACCCGAAAATCCAGTTTCACAAGACAGTGAAAGAGCTGGAGCGGCAACTGGGAGACCCTTTCGTGAAGCTCAGTTCTTTCATTGTTTCCAATACCCCCTTTGACACAGTAAAGTGGTGGAATGAAGACGCCCAGCGAAAGGTCTTTGCTGAAAGCAACGTTCTTTTCCCCATGGAGGATGAGAAATACATAAGCGTTCTTCTTGGCGCCATGACGCGCTCCCCTGTCACCGAAGCGTAACACCCTCGGCCGCATTTTTGCCTCACTTCTTCTTGCGATTTTTTCACTGAAGCTCTATTTTACCGGCAGATTGCCCGTCACAAGGCTGGCTGCATTCTGCGGCGCGTCAGGCGATCCAGTGGAGGGCACATGGAAGAGAACAAAAAAAGCCACGCATATATCGACACTTACGTGGGCCGGCAGCCCATTTTTAGCGTTCAGAAAACTGTCTGGGGCTATGAACTGCTGTACCGCAGCTCGCAGAACGCAGACAGTGCAGCCTACACCGACCAGGACATGGCCACGCTGACTGTGGCCTCCAACGCCATTACCGGCCTTGCCCAGGGCCAGGACCAAGGCAAGAAGATATTTATTCACTTTACCAAGGACTCCATTACTTCCGAGCTGCCGTTTGCCCTGCCCCCGGAATCCACAGTGATTGAGGTGGAGGAGTCTTTTCATCTGGACAAATCGACGGTGGCGTTGCTGGCAAAGATGAAGAAGGAAGGCTACATGATCGCCATTAACCGGTACTCTGGCGCTTCTGGCGCAGAGGTGCTGCTGCGGCTGGCGGACATTGTATTCATCGACGTGCTGGGCAAAGAGCGGGAGGAAATAGACGCGCTGGCGCAGAAGGTGTTTCCCTTTTCCTGTTTGCTGGCCGCCAAGCGCGTGGAGGACATGGAAAAATTTGAGATAGTTAAAAATTTGGGTTTTATATTCTTCCAGGGCTACTTTTTGGAGCGGCCCAAGGTGGTGCCGGGCCGCAAGCTTTCCTCCAACCAGGCGTCGCGGCTGAACCTGTTTCGGGTCATAGAAAAAGGGGACCCGGATTTTGACAATCTCTCCACCATCATCCAGTCTGACGTTTCCATCAGCTTTCGGCTGCTCTCGTTCATCAACTCACCGCATTTTGCATTTACTCGAAAGATAGAGTCCATCAAGCAAGCAATCGTACTGCTTGGCTGGAAGCAACTGAAGAGCTGGCTCTGGCTGGTCATTTTGTCGGACATCATGCCAACGGACAATGCCTCGGAGTATCCATATCTTTCTGCAATCAGAGGCAAATTTTTGGAGAACGTCAGCGCCAACCACGATATTACAGCGCTGAATCCAGAATCTCTGTTTTTACTTGGCTTGTTTTCATTGCTGGACGCCATGCTCGAAACGCCCATGCCGGAAATTGTGGAGCATCTGCCCATGGATGAAGAGCTGAAACAAGCTCTTTGCAAAGAAGAGAATGAATACTCCCCCTGGCTTCAGCTTTCCCAGTGTTTTGAAACCGGCGACTGGGACAGGCTGGACGCGTTGACCCGGCAACTGGAGCTGAACCCCATTGTAGTCGCCAGCTCTTACGGAGAGGCGCTGGTGTGGGCAAAGTCGTTTTACGGAGAGCGAGCGTGACAACGCAACAAACCGCCTTACGCCGCGCATCTCGCTGCGGCAAGGTCCATTTGCGTCTGCGCAGCAGCAGTCTGTATCAGTACACTGTTTCAACACTCTTTCGCCGCACTGTTTTTGAAGCAGCAGGCGCTCCACCAACATCAGCTGAGAGGTTGTGTTGCTTGCAGCTTTTTTGCCTGATGCAAAAGCTGTCAGCTGCGCCGCAAGCAGGAATCATATTTGCCAAGAAGGGGCGCTTGACTCCATCCACAGTGACCATAGTTATTATATGCTCTGGCCCGATGATTGACGCATACGCGCGCAGATAACACAAGCTGAACCATTTAGTAACAGAAACGACTCACTATTGCCGTTTTTCCAACATGCTTACAACTGCGAGGTAAACTACGCGAGAAGGCTCACACTTTACGTGCATACAAAGGAAAAAATCTTGAATCTGCTGACAACTTTTTGTTTGCCTCATTACATAAAGATATGTTACAGTAAGTTTATTACAGGCTGTTGAAATACATGCTGTTGGGCCGAGCGAGACACACGCAGTGGAACACGAATTTAGCAATTTATCTTTTTATTTTGGGGGATTGCTAAAACCTTGCCAAAACAGATGCAACGTATGCGCCGCCTGAAATACTCATGCAAAGTTCTTGTGTAACAGAGCAGAACTGACCGGCTGCAGTATGCAGCGTTTCTTGGGAGAGTCATCTTTGAAGCTACGTCGCGAGAATACTTCGACAGACCGACTGCTCGAAATCATCCGCGGGAAAAAGCAATCCCAGCAGGACGCCACGTCGCCTGACGCTGCCAGCGCCGGTAAAGCGGCTTCGTCTGAATCTGACGGCAAGGCCGCCAAAAAAACCCGCAGCCGGTCGTCCTTCTCCCTTGGCAAAGCCAAGTCCGCCAAGGGGGGTGGGAGGAAAACCAAAGGCCCTGCGAAAGGTTTCAAGCCGTCCCTCGGTTCCAGCCATGCATCCAAAGTCATGAACGTAGGCGTGGACATTGGAAGCGATTGTCTACGCATGGTCAAAATGAAGGGCCCGGAAAGCAAGCGCAAGCTTGTTGACTTGAAGCGCGTTCCTTTCGACCCCCAGGTTATGCCCACAGACAGCCCTGCTTTTCGTGATTTTTTGCGTTCAGAGCTCAAATCAATGTGCGGCAAGCCGGGCTCCTGCGAAATTTGGTCCCTCATCCCTTCCGGCAAGGTGGACATATGGCACTTGCGGATACCTATTGTCCCTAAAAAGCAAATCCCAGATGCAGTCTATTGGGCTGTAAAGAAAGAAAAACAGTTTGACGAGACTGAGTTTCTGCTGGATTTCGAGGTTCAAGGAGTTGTTGAAGAGAAAAACTCCAAACGGCTCAAAATCATGGCCTACCTTGTTCCCAGAAACGAAATGAGCCAGGTGCAAAAGCTGTTTGCCGACACGGGGTACAAACTTACCGGTTTGACCATCTCGCCCCTGGCCCTGCAAGCGCTGTTTCGCTCAAACTGGACTGCCCCAGACGCAGAATCGTACGCCTGCCTCTACGTAGGCCGCGACTGGTCGCGCATCGACATCTTTGAAAACGGCAACCTGGTCTTGAACCGCGGCATCAAGACAGGGACCAACAGCATGGTCGAAGCGCTGATGAACAACTATAACGAGCAGGCGCGGCGGTCCCAGCCTCAAGGAGAACCCCAAAAATCGCTCCTGGCTGATGAAGAGCCTGTCATCTCCTTGTCTCTGGAAGATGACGACGACGCTGTCCACATGCCGGAAATTTCTCTGTCTGACAGCGGCTCTGAGGGCCAAGCCCCAGCGGCGGCTTCTTCACAGGCAAGCCCTGACAGCAGCAATGAGACTGACCCCTCAATAACTTTGGACTTGGAAATAGAAGACGACGAGGACCCGTCAGACGCTCCTTCTGACAAACGTCTCTCTGGAGCCACTATTCCAGAGTTGACATTCGGAGGCGACGAAGACGCGCCCACGCAAACATGGACCATTGGCGAAGACGACACCAGCGTGGAAATCGTTACCGACAGCGAAGCCCCCCGGCCGAGCGCTGAAACCATGAACCCCGACATCGCCAAAACCGTCTTCTTCAACAAACTGCTCAACAAGGACGTCGATCCCGGCTTGCCTGGAGCCAACCTTACAGCGTCACAAATTTTTGATTTGGTGCTCCCGGCTGCCGGTCGCCTTGTGCGGCAGATAGAACGCACTTTTGACTATCACACAACGACGCAGGGCAACCAACGCGTTGAAAGCATTTATCTTTCTGGCCGGATATGCACCAGTCCGCAACTCATCCAGTACTTTGACGGCCAGCTTGGCACTGCAACCAATTTACTTGACCCCCTGTCGCCGGACAATCCCACATTGAAAGGCGAAACAACAGCGCTTCCGGAGTCAAATGCAGAGCGGCTCGATTTCAACCTGACCTTGGCTCTGGCGCTGTGCGACAACGCCACCACGCCGAATATCCTCTATACGTACGCAGCGCGGGAAAAAGACCGCCAGAACTCCCGGGTTAACCAAATGATCTATATGGGATTCATTTTTGTTGCCCTTGCTCTGGCAGGCGTCTACTTGTGGCAGAACTCCATAATAGATGAAAAAAAACGAAACCTCGCCCAACTGGACAGCAAACTCGCTCAATACAACCCCAGAGTTGACCAAGCATTGCTTATGAATATGGCAGGAAAGATCGTCCAACAACGCCAGAATCTTAAACAAGCAGGCCAACGCTACGAATCCCTGGCCCTCATCCGCGAGATATCTACGCTCACCCCTGATTTTATACAACTTGTGAAAGTCACCTTTCACTTTGCTGATTATCAGCTTGAACAATCCAAAGAGGGCGATAAAAAAGCCAAGTCGCCGCAAAACGCCGCAACAAAAGAAACAATGGAATTGGAAGGCGTCATTCTAGGGAACACCAAACTGTACGACCCAGCCTTAACCAATTATCTTATAAAGCTTGAAAACTCCCCACTTCTTGCCATGCCGGCCATCCAGGAAAGCGCCGTGGAAGACTTCCACACCCAAGGCAAAGTGCTTCGCTTTTCCTTGAAAATCCCTCTGGAGCAGTAAACCATGGCCAAGATGAACACTCAATTGCCCATAAGTAAGGAAACCCTTTTGCGGATGCTTATCTGCGCTGGGGGAGTGCTGTTATTCTTCTTTGCACTGGTTTTCCCTACTTTCCAGCAATCATCTGACTTGGACCGCAGCATTGCAGAGCGCAAGGTGGAGATCGAACGCCAAACCGCCTTGTACCCTGTCTACGCCCAGTTGGAGGCGGAGCTGAAAAAAGATCACGCCAGCGAACTAAAAACCCCGGATATTCAAAAACTCGGTCAAGACGAGCTGCAAGAGGTTATCGAGTCCATTGCCTCCAGCGGCGCAGACAACGGCTTGAAAGCGATAACAGTGAACCCCGACCCCAAGTCTCTTGAAGACGGGAAAGGCCTGCTGCTCGTCAACTGCCGTTTTGTCGGTCCCTTTGCCAGCTTTCGGGATTTTCTGCTCTCGCTGGGAAGAATCCCTTACGTTCAATACATTGAAACCATAAACGCCAAGGAAACATATGAAGGCGTTGAAATGCAAATGGATTTATGGCTGGCCATGAAGAAAAACGTGGAGTCGTAAATGCAAGAACACACTTTTGTCTAACCTCTTGCTGAGGCGGAAATACTTCCATGGCTAAACGTGAAAAAATAATCGTCATTCTTATGGTAATCGGCGTCTTATACGCCGGCTATACCTATATGTTTGACCCCGCCATGCAGACCAAGCTCCCGACGCTGGACCGGAACAAATTGCAGCAAGAAATTCAAAATGTGACAAGCACCCTTACGGCCCAGTCCCTTTCAGAGACTGAAGATTACCGCATAACCCAAGCCCTTGCCCAATGGAACACTAACCCCTTTTACAAGCGCGCCCTGTACGAATCAGATGATAACCAGAAAAGATTCACGCCCAATCCGGAAGCAGCAAAACTTTTTTCGTATAAGGGATATGTGGACATCGGCGTGGAAAAGCTTGCTGTCATCAACGGTCTTGAATACAAGATAGATGAAGAACTGGAAACGCCCAACTACTACTTGACTGGAATATTTAAAGATAAAGCAATCATCGAAGAGCGTAACGCAACCCAAGACGTCATCAACAGGGTTACCGTTCCTCTGGAAGAAAACTTTGTGAATCTCTTCGGAGAAGACAATGCGACAGAAAGCAACTCCACTCAATGAGCGGCTGATTACCATTTTTGCCACAGCTCTGCTGGCGGCAACCGTATTCGCCCTCTGCGGATGTTCTACAAAGGAACCCGCCAAGGACGCATTTTTTGAAAAATGGCGGCTCATGGCTGAACAGTCGCAAGGGCATTCCCCCACTTTCGACCCTGAATACCTCAAACGAGACCAATTTACTGTCCAACAAACAGACATCATCATTGATGAAGACGTTAAACCTGCGCCTCCTCTTCCTCAGTTGCGCATATCCCTGCGCATGCACAAGGCAAACATCGTCGCCGTGCTGCAAGCCTTGGCCAGAGCCGCCGGCCAGTCTATTATGATTAGCCCTAACGTTAGCGGCGAAGTGACCGTGAACATCATGAACATGCCTTGGGACCAGATTTTTGAAGGCATCATTCGAACGAACGGGTTGTCGTATGCTTGGGAAGGCGACATCATCCGGATCATGACCTTGGAAGACATGGAACAAGACTTGAGACTCGCAGAAGTCATCAAAAAACAACAAACACAAAAGTTGCAAACCCGCCAGGGCGAGCCTCCCATCATGAGCGTCATCAAGCTCAAGTACGCCAGGGCCGAAAAATTGAAGGAAGAGATCGAAGCGCTTCTTTCCAAAGACGAAGACGGAGAGTCTGTGGGGACAGTTCAGGTCGACACTGAAACCAACGCCTTGATAATGCAGGCCAACCGGACTGAAGTAAACAAGATAATCAAACTAGTGGAGCGGTTGGACCGGCCCCGACAACAAGTCAAAATTAAAGCGCATATTGTCGAAACAACTGACGAGACTGCAAGAGCCCTGGGCATCCAATGGGGCGGTTTCAGAAAGTTCACCAACGCCGGTTTCGGGGACAACAATTTGTGGCTTATGCCCAGCGGCAACGGTATCGTTAGCGGTGACCCCAGTACTGGCGTCTCCTGGACCTACACGCCCGCCTTTGGCCCAGGCTTGTCTGATTCCGGCTTTGCCATGAACTTTCCCCCGACCAACTTCCCCAGCGGCTCCGGCCAGGGGGCAGCCCTCAGCATGCTGTTTGGCGAGCTGGGAGGAAACATCCTGGAAATGCAGCTTTCTGCACTGCAAGAACAAGATAAGCTGAAAATCCTCTCCAGCCCGTCCATTACCACCCTGGACAATGAACTGGCCTTTACCGAAAATGGCGCCAGCGTGCCTTTTGTCACCATCAGCGACGGCGAAAGACAGGTTGAGTTCAAAGATGCGGTGCTGCGGCTCGAAATTCAACCGCAAATTATCGATTCAGAGCATTTGCGCATGTCCATCAAAATCAAAAAAGACGAAGTGGACCTGACCCGTACGGTGGAAGGCAACCCCCTGATCGTCAAGAAGAATACGGAGACCACCCTCATCACGCGCAACAATGAAACAGTCGTCATCTCCGGCTTGACCAAAAGGACTGTTGGCGAGAACGAAGCCGGGACTCCAGGCGCCATGGACATTCCCGCCCTGGGCTGGCTCTTCAAAACAGAGGGCAAAAGCAATTCCATGGAAGAAGTGCTTATTTTCATCACCCCGACAATCCTCGCCGAATGGCAGCCGGGAGAATACCAAAAAGATTTAGGTGAAATTGAAGAAGAGTTGGCAGACCAGGGAATAGAATAAGCGCCTGCTTTAGTCCGCCTTTTTCTCTGGCAAAAACGTTGCGAACAGTCGAGCGAGCCACAAAGGCGCGCCAAAGAATATGTAAAGCCAAACAAAGTCAATGATGAGCGGGGTGGCGGAATGCAGTTCGCCAAACCTGAGCGCAAGCGTCCATGCCGGGCTTTTGCAACACCTGGCAGACGCGCTCCTTACGCACACAAGCAGTTAACCGGAAAACACCGGACAGATTATTTACTGCAGAATCTTGCAGTGCAGCGAGCAACTGCATGCACGCTGCGTAAACCAAACAAGCGCCTGAGCTCTGGCAATCCCTATGAAGTATTACGAACTTTTCGGGCTTTCTGCAGAGCCTTTTTCAAACTCCCCTGATCCTGAGTTCTTTTTTCCTGCGCGCAAGCACATCGAATGCCTGCACAGACTGGAAATATCACTCCGCCTGCGCCGCGGGTTGAACATTGTTCTCGGAGAAGTGGGAGCCGGAAAGTCTACCTTGTGCCGGCAGCTCTTGAAAACACTCTCCTCTTCAGAAGAAATTGTCCCCCGGCTCCTGCTTGACCCTTACTTCTCCTCTCCAGTCGAGTTTCTCTCCGTCTTGCATGAACTTATCTGCGGCCAGCCGCCCTCGGCAGACAGTTCTGAGTGGGAGATTAAAGAAGCCGTCAAGCATCAACTTTTTCATCTGGGCGTGGAGCAAGGAAAAGTCGTTACCCTGCTCATGGACGAAGGACAAAAAATACCTGAAGAATGTCTGGAGCTTCTCAGAGAGCTGCTCAACTACGAAACCAACACCAACAAATTATTGCAGATAGTCATCTTCGCACAAAGCGAGTTCGAGTGGACTATAAATAAGTTTCCAAATTTGGTTGACCGGGTGAACGAACTGTACTCCCTGCAGCCGCTTAATTTCATGGAAAGCGTCTCACTCATCCGGTTCAGGCTCAAGGCTGCTCACGACAACAGCCAGCAGCCTGCGTTGTTCTCTCCCCTGGCGTACCTGGCCATTTATAGAGCAACAGGCGGATATCCCCGCAAAATCATAACACTCTGCCACAAAGTCATGCTGGCCCTCATCATCCATAAACGCAAAAAGGCCACTTGGTCCTTTGTGCAAACCTGCGCCAGGGAGCGCTCTCCCGTCCCCTCACCTCAAAAATCACTGCATCCTTTCCTGCAAGCGGCGTTTATTCTCCTGCTCATTGGCCTTGGCTTTGCCGCGCATAGCTTTTTCCAGAACAAACCGCCAGAATACCCAGCCGTTACGCAGAAGCCGCAGCCTGAACCTGACAAATCTGCAGTTACTGAATCTACCGACAACAAACCTGCCCAAAAACATGATCAAAAGGCTCGCGGCAGCGCTGCAGCCCCAGACGCCACGCCGCAGAAAACGTCCAAAACAGCATCTGGGAACTCTCTTCCTGAACACTCCGCCCCACAAACAGGCGCGCCGCAAAAACAACCAGCTGCGCCCACTGCCGCCGCGCCGGCCCAACGCAAGGAAAGCGCTTCCCCGCAGGCTGCACAGACTTTTTCTGGCCCTGCCTCTTTGGGAGAGCTGTCCATGTCACCTGACGACACACTTTCCAACATGTTGTTAAAAGTCTACGGAGCGTATCGAGAGTATTATTTGCCTATTCTTGCAAAAGCCAATCCGCATCTGGAGAACCTTCATCAAATACCTGACGGCGCGCCCATTATCTTCCCCACAATCTCGGCGTCCCTGCCTCAAAATGCGCATATGCCCGCCTGGATCCGCATCGGCACAGCGCAAACCCTTAGCGACGGCTACGCCAAATCCTTATCGCTTTCCAAAGACTTCATAGATATCCGACTACTTCCATACTGGACCCCTGAAGCAGGCCTTACATTTCCACTTGTCATTTCGCCCCCCTATCCAACCAAAGAGGCTGCACAACTAGCGCTCAAGACGCTCCCCAGTTTTATTCAACCTTCTGCAGTCATTCTTTCAACGTGGCCGGAAGACGTTGTTTTTTTCTCCAATGTTGATTTTCTCTTGAATCAATACTAGTTTTTTCGAGCAACCTACAGTTCAAGTGAGAAATCCATGGCGCAGCGCACAAAAATTGGACAACTCCTTTTCGAAAAAGGACACATTACTGCCGATCAATTGCAAAAAGCTTTAACCGAACAGCACCGTGCTGGACTGCTTTTTGGTCAATACGTCGTGCAACAAGGCTGGGTCGACGAAACTGTCATTGCAGACATACTAAGCGCACAGCTTGGAATAGCCAGATTTTCTGCTGAAGCACATCAAATAGGCCATACTACAAAAAATCTCCTCCCCCAGGAGTTGGCCTCGTCCCACCGCGTGGCGCCCCTGGCGGTCAAAGGGGCTTTGCTTGCAATCGCCATGCCTTATCCCATGGATATAAAAGCAATAGAATCTGTCGAGTTCCATACAAATCTTGAAGTTGAACCTGTCATATGCACTGAAACAGAACTGCAGCAGCTTCTTTCGGAAATCTACGCAGACAAATCCGGCTTACGCGGGGGGTGGGAAAAGGATATCTTCGCCATCAGTCCCGGCTCTGACAACGCCCTTGACCTATTTGAAGAACCAGCCGCCACAGGCGCCGCAACACGCACAGCTTTAAACCTTCTCGAATCTGCGCTGGATACAGGCTCTACTGAAGTGCACCTCTTCGAATCCCCGGCCGGGCATGTGGTGCTGCAACGCGAGAAAGGCGTGTTGGCGCCTGTTGCAGAAACAGACAAAGAAACGTTTTCGCTTACGGTGGACCGGCTGGCCAGCCTCGCCGGCCTGAGCGCGGCGACACCGGGATCAGGATATTTCTCTTTTGATCATCGCGGCGCGCCGTACACCATATCTGCCTACTCTCTTCCTTCTGTGCACGGGAGGCGCCTGGCCTGCTGCATGTCTCCATGTATTCAGGCAACAGGCGTAAACGGCCTGGGCCTGCACGAAGACGACGCCAAGCGCATGAACAGAATATTGGCGCTGCCTGGCGGACTGATAGTGTGCTGCAGCCTGTATCCGGGATTGACAAAAGCTTTACAGTATTCGCTGCTGCAGCACCTGCAAAGCAACAATCTGAATATCATTTCCCTGGAGCAACTCATAGAGACTCACCTTTCCAGCATACATCAGTGCGTGGTAGGGCCGTCTCCTTCTGCTGCTTTGCACGCAGCCGTCTCCATGCGCCCGGACATGCTTTCATTTGAAAGCGGCAACGATGCAGTCATTGTCCAAGAAGCCGTCAAGGCCGCCAACATGGGCGTACGCACTGTCCTGGGCGTCCAAGCAGCCAACACTCAGGAAGCTTTGTACGTTCTCACAGGTTGCGCTGTGCCGGCTGCATCCTTGAGCAACATGCTGCGTTGCATTGCAACCATAGCCGCTGTTCCTGCAAATTGTTCGGAATGCGCCCAGGAGTACTCCCCCTCCGCCGACGCTTTGGCCGCCCTGGGACTGGCGAAAGTACAGAACGCACGGTACAAAAAAGGCGTTGGATGCTCGTATTGCCACAACACAGGGCTCTCCAAGGCTGTCGCCATTACTGAAATACTGTGGATGCACGATCCACTTCGGGAGCCCTTGTCGAAAAATGATATTTCTGCGACAATTGCCAGTGCATTGCAGTCCAAGAGCCTGCGGCGCCTGCGCAGTGAAGCAGCCAGAAAAACTGTCAAAGGCTTGGTCACAGCTGAAAATGCTGTTAAGGCCTTATACACGTGACATGCAGCGCTACGTCCTTGCCATTGCGTGCTTGGGCGCTTGCTGCACACAGTGCATGAAGCCGTGCAAACGTATACAATACTGCTGCTGAGGGTAACGCGATGCCCAATTTTCAATACGAAGCCATCAACGACGCCGGCGCCAAAGTAACAGGCGAAATTGAAGCCGACACTCCTGACACCGTCCGGCAAATACTTGCCGGTCGCGGCTTCATTCCCTCCAAAGTCACCGCCAAGTCTGAAGGCGGTTCATTCAGCTTCGACCAGCTGGCAAAGCGCATGGCTAAGGTCAAAATGCCTGACCTTATCCTGTTCACGAAGCAGCTACGGACCATGTTTTCGGCAGGTATTTCCATAGTGACGCTACTGGACATTCTCGTTGACCAGACGCAAAATCCAAAACTGAAACAAGCTTCTGAGCAAATCGCCAAAGACATCACAGAAGGCTCGAACCTGTATAACGCTTTCAGCAAACACCCAGGCATTTTCAGCCCGTTGTACACAAGTCTTCTCAAGGCCGGCGAAGCAAGCGGTAACTTGCCGGACGTGCTTGAGCGCCTCATCTACATCATTGAGCATGACTATAAAGTGCGCAAACAAATATCCTCGGCGCTAATGTACCCTATCATGGTCATTGTGCTTTTGTTTTTTGCCTTCATCTTTTTGCTGACCTTCGTTATCCCCCAGTTTACCGGCTTGTTTATGAGCGCCGGCGTGGAACTCCCTCTGCCCACACGCATTTGCATGATCATGTACGAGGGGCTGAAAGCATACTGGCCGTATATGGTAGGAGGAAGTCTGGGTGCTGGCGTTGGATTAACGTATTATTTGCGCACGGAACAGGGCAGATTGAACAAAGACAAACTCGTCCTGCGCATGCCCATATTCGGACCAGTCATGCAAAAAGGCGCCATGTCCCGGTTTACATCCATTTTCGCCATTCTTCAGGCAAGCGGCGTTACAGTCCTTTCCTCCATAGAAATCATTCGGGACTCCATTGGTAACTCCGCCATCGCAAAAGACTTCGACAATCTCCGGGAAAAATTGGAAGAAGGGCGAGGCATTTCCGGCCCTTTGCGAAAATCCCGGTACTTCACCTCAATGGTTGTCGACATGATCGCCATTGGCGAAGAATCCGGTAACCTTGATGAAATGCTCGAAGAAGTCTCGCGGCACTATGACTATGAGGTCGAGCATGCGATCAACCGCATGACAGAGCTCATCGGCCCCATTCTTATCGTTGGCCTGGCTGGCGTTGTTGGTTTTTTTGCGTTGGCTATTTATCTGCCGCTCGTGGACATCATCAAGACCATGAAATAATAGCCAAAGACCGCAGGACAACAGGCAAAAAGGTCCTGCAATGCGCTCATTGCCCATGAAGAAGACGCCAGAGGACACGCAACCCCTTGCTGATGCGCCGAAGAGCAGCGCCTCCTCGAAACAGCCACTCAACAAACGAGGGCTGTTTGCCGCGATGTTCCGGAAAAAATCTTTCTACATAAGCCTAAGTATCATTATTCCTGTTATATTTACCGGGCTTTCAGTTTTATCGTTCTTCATTGCGTACTACCTCACCTCCGCAGGCATGGATTTCACTGGAAAATCCAGCGATACTCTTCGCATATGGGTTGCGCTCATTGCAGGCCTCACGTTTTCAGTCGCCCTCTTCATCTCCCGGCTCATCCTCAAGCCGGTGGAGCAATTTGTGTCCCAAGCAGAACAACTGCCAGAAATACAAGCGCACATTTCTGAGGAAGCAGAGCCCAAAGCCCGCGACGAACTCGCCCGTTTTACCATGGTTTTTAACCAACTCTCTTCCATCCTCAGCAAAGTGGAGGCGCGCCAACAGTTTCCGGGAATTGTTGGTGAAAGCAAGGTCATGCGGGGCGTGCTCAGCCAGGTTCTCAAGGTGGCGCCCACTGAGGCGACAGTGCTGATTACCGGCGAAAGCGGCACGGGCAAAGAAGTCATTGCCAGGACAATCCATGAGCACAGCCGCCGCAAAGATAAACCCTTTGTAAAAATCAATTGCGCGGCCATCCCCGACGCTCTTCTGGAAAGCGAACTTTATGGCCATGAAAAAGGCGCCTTCACCGGGGCGGTGGCCACAAAAAAGGGGAAGTTTGAAGTCGCCGACCAGGGGACAATTTTGCTGGACGAAATTGGCGACATGCCCCTGGCTCTGCAGGCAAAAATGCTGCGCGTCTTGGAGGAAAAGGAGCTGGAGCGGGTCGGCGGAATCCAGACTATTAAAGTTGACGTCCGTTTTCTGGCGGCCACGAACCAGAACCTGGAAGAACTCATGCTCAAGGGAAAATTCCGCGGCGACTTGTTTTATCGCTTGAATGTGGTCAATCTGCACCTGCCCCCGCTACGCTACCGCAAAGACGACATCCCATTGTTGGCCGACTTTTTCTTGGAAAGGCTTGGGTTCCGGCAGAAATTATCTCAAGAAGCATTGCGTAAACTGACGGGCCACGACTGGCCGGGCAATGTGAGGGAATTGCAAAACGCTGTAGAACGCGCAGCTGTCATCTGTGATGAAAACGTCATACTGCCCAACCACTTCCCCCTTGCTGACAATGACGCCCTCAGCCCTATCGAATTGCCGGCAGAGCTGGGAAAAGACAATTTGCCATCTCCAGACCTTGACGCCTACCTGGCGGAAGTTGAAAAAAAGATGCTCATACAGGCGTTAAAAAAGACTGGCGGCGTGCAGGTGCGGGCGGCAGAGCTTTTGGGCGTCAAAGAAAGAAGCTTGTGGCACAGGCTCAAGAAACACCAAATAGCAGCAGCTGAATACAAAACCACTCTGCGCTGATGCAAAGTTTCGCCCTTGTTCGCAACACCCTGCCACTATCCCATGCTTTTCTTAAAGCTCTCGCGTAGACTGTAGTAGAGCGCGTTCTTCACGTCACCGTCATTTTCAGCAATGGTCAGTGCTCGGGTCTGGGTGTCGTGACGCACTGTCACTTCGCCCTGGACGGTGTCGCCGCTTGAGGTAGTCACCGTCACCAACACCACAGCCTGGGTGTTCAAAAACCCGTGCGCCTTGCTGGGCGCCAAACGGCCCTCAACGTAAGAGTACGCCCGCACCTGCACCGACCGGGACTCTATGGTTACCGGCTCAGTGGATATCTGCGCTGCATATGCTTCCACGTCAAAATGCCGGGCAAAACGGTCTGTAGCGGCAATAGCCGCCAACCTCTTGCGCAGAACGCTTTCAAACCCAGGCATAACCACTTCGCGCAAATTCACAGCGTCTATGGTCTCCGCAGGCACGCGGTACATGATAGAAATAATTTGAGCCAAAGTCAGGTGCGGATGCCGTTTCTCCAGCTCCTGAGCTTCCTTGAGCTGCTCAACAGTAATCACGCCTTCGGCCGCCAAGGCCGGGCCCAATCGTTGACGGAAGGATGACATGACGCCCTCGCGAGCCATCCAGCTTTTCGCTGCATGCGCTCTGTACAGTTTTTACTCTGTGAATGTGTGGCCCAAAAATCTTTCGGCGTCAATTATTTCGAGACAATAACTTATCCGTGCAAGCTGCCTGAGTGTTGCAACAGTCCTTTTCCGCAGCCTGCACTATAGCATTTAACGAGCATTTCAACTGTGAAATGCTCTAACGCATTTTCGCGTTGAGACACCGCCTGCTCCTGAAACAATGTACAATTGTTTCAGGAAAATGCTCTAAATACACAAGGGCAAGGCGCACATAACTACAAGATCGACAAAAGGACGCCACAAAGGTGAGCGTGAACTGTTTGACGCAATGCAGCCACCGTGGATTTTGCAACATACTGCTACCGCAACAAAAATGCGTACCCGTAGCCTGAACAATGACAGTCCGCGCCATACTCCGCCTTGTACTGCAGCCGGGTCCGCACGCAAGCCAAGCGGTCGCCGCGAAGCACAGCCCAGACGCCGTTGTAATCCAGGCATTGGTGTCGACCGTTGGGGGCCGTCCACTCCTTGACGTTCTGGGGCCGGCCCATGCGCTGCAACACAGTTTCCAATGTGTCGCCCTTGCGCAAAGCTGCCGCTGCCGCCCGGGCAGCGTCTGGCGCAACGCCCTGGACCGGCTCAGCCAAACTAAGGGGCTTGCCCGGGTCGTTCTGGTCTCCATTGGACCCTGGCCACTGGTCCAGGGAAACAGGCCGGGGGCCTTTGGAAGAATCCTCGGCCTCATATCCCGCCACCCAGCGCCGGGCGTCAGGGTCCGCGGCTATGCGGATCAGCCGCTCGCGCACAGCCTCCGGGTCAAGCTCAGCCTTTACAGTCAATGTCAGCGCAAAGGTGTCGCCGCTAGGCGCCACGGTCTCTTTTTCAATGCGCGCCTTTACAAAGCCGGCCGTAAACGACCGCAGCGCGTCGCCTGTCAGAGAAAAGTCCCTGGCGCTGGTGAACCCCTCCACCCAAGCGCCTACGCGCTCCAGCAGCTTGCGCTTAGCCTCAAGCAAGCAATAGCGCCGGGCCTGGTTGCGCGAGTCCTCGTCGCCCATGACGTACGTGTGTGTTACGGTGAAGGTTTGAGGCTTCGCGTGGACAGTCCCGGCCGTCAGCAGGATGCACACGGCGGCGCAGTAGACGAGTATGTGGCGTGCATGTCTCATGGCGCTACTAAAGCAAATTCCGGGCCATGAGCACCCTGACTAAGGCAACTTCCTTGTTGCCTTAAAGATCAGATTTCCATTTCACTGGATTGGGTCACCCCGAAGCAATGCATGTCCACGCCAAGCTCGCCGATTTTTTGACGGCAAGCAGCCACCAGACCGTCCACATCGTCGTCGCTGCGGTCCTGGTTGTGGTGGTACAGGCCGAACTGTTTCACCCCGGCCCGCACGGCCAGGTCCAAGGCGTCCATGTACGTGGAATGCCCCCAGCCCACCTTCATGGCGTACTCGTCTTCTGTATATTCTGCATCATGGATGAGCAGTTCCGCGCCCCGGCAAAAATCAACATACTCTTCAAAAGTCTTGCCGCCAGGATGTTGACGCCGCAGTTCGTTGTCAGTGAGAAACACGAACGATGCGCCGTTTTCGCTGAATTTGTAGCCAAGGCCCAAATTCGGATGGCTCAGCGGAATAGACTGCACTGTTATGCCGCAAATGTCCTGGGCCTCGTCTATGGAGCAGGTGTTCTGAAACTCGACATTGGCCCGAAGCTTTTCCATGGGCACCGGGAAATAGGGAGCCTGCATGGTGCGCCCCAGCAGAGTCTGCATGTTTCCCTGCTTCAGAGGGCAGCCATAGACTCTGATACGCGATTCAGGATGGTAAATAGGCTTGAAAAAAGGAAACCCCAAGATGTGGTCCCAGTGAGAATGGGTAAAGAGCATGGTTACGTCCTGGCGGCCCTCCTCAGCCAAGGCGTTTCCCAGTCTGCGCACGCCTGACCCCGCGTCCACGATAAGAATATCGTCGTTGGAGGAGCGCAGCTCAATACAAGGGGTATCCCCCCCATAGCGAATGAACGGCTGACCGGAAACCGGGATGGAGCCCCGGGCTCCCCAGCTGCGCACGAGCATTCACAGTCCTCCATGAGCCTTCAATGTTTGGCCAGCCACAACGCACACCTTGAAATACAAGCTTGAATTTTATCACATGCCAAGAACAAAGGCAATTCCACGTGCTCGTCCACGTACTCGTCCACGTACTCGTCCACGTACTCGTCCTGTAGTTGCGAAGAACAACGAGGGTATATGGTTTTGGGCGGCGGATCGGGGCTGCTCGCTGGATGCAGAACCCCGCCTGGAAAGTCCAGGCAAGATGAGGCGGCGCAGCTCTCGGGTTCAACTGAACACATCCAGGCAATATTTGGCCCCGGTAAAGAGCATGACGGCTACAAGCATGGCCTTGATCAGCCGCGCGGACACGCGCTTTTGAAAGCGGGCGCCCAGGTACATGCCCGCCATGCCGCCTGCTCCGAAAAGGAGCCCCAACGTCCAGTCCGGGGCCACAGATTGCTCTGGATAGAAATGAGCCAAAACTTCGTAAAAACCAACTCCGGCAATGGATGTGACGAACGTACCCATAAGAGCTGCGCCTGCTACTGTGTAAACAGGGAGTCCCAGAAAGGACACAAAAAATGGCGCAATGATGGACCCGCCGCCAATGCCGTATATCCCCCCGACAACGCCGACGAGCAGACTCAGTATGAAAATGGAGACGCCAGAGCACTCATACCGCTCGCCATAGAAGACATAGACAACTTTTTTGAACGAAAACTCCTCCACTTCCACGCGGGGGAGATTTTGCCCATGCTGTTGGCGCCCGCGGTGCCTTGCAGCAAGCTCCTGGAAGCGCTTTTCAGCGCTCTGCTTGCCAGAGGCGCCGGTTTTGGCCAGCAGGTCGTGCAGCATGCGTGAGCTAATATACAAGAGGACGAGGGCTGCAAAGACCTTGAAGCGCCCGGGGTCTGGCAGATAGGCCACGCGAATGACCGCCCCGAGAAGAACGCCAGGCAATGTGCCCAGAATGACCATCCAGGCCAGGGGCCAAACCATGCGGCCCTCACGGAGATAACGCCAAACACCGCTTGGAATGGCAACGATGTTGAAGAGCTGGTTGGTCGCGCTCACGGAGGGAGAAGTATACCCCAACACCGACATCTGAAAGGGAAGCAGCAAAAAGGCGCCTGAGACTCCTCCCATGGACGTGAAAAAGGAGACTACGAAGGCCGCTACAGGCGGCAGCCAAGGGGCGACCTCAATGCCGGCGGATTCAAAGTACATGTCGCATGGCCCTCATGTCGCATTGGTTTAAAAAAATGCACCGAACATCTAAAGCCTTTCAAGCCAATAACGGTCCAATCTGCGTTACTGCTTACCCGCTATCAATAAGGGGCGAAGCAAGTCCATCGCCAATCGCTTCTGCAGAAAGAGTGTGCCCGAAGAGCCGCAGCCCAGCAAGATGGGGCCAACTAAATCCATCGCCTTCTGCCGCGGCCGCCCGCCTTTATGCTCTATTGAACATGAAATTTCTTCAACTTTGTGGCGGTGGATTACGGTTTGCCTTTGCGCTACGGATGATTATTTTCTCCGGATGGACGCTTGCTACCGCTACAGCGACGACACGCTGGAAAAATACGCCCAGGTGCTCTACTGGGGCTTGGAAACCGCCCGCAGAAAACCCTTGCCCAAAAGCTCTCTTGTGCTGGTGCGCTACGACCTGCCCGGCCTGCCTTTGGCAGAGGCCGTGACCAGTTTGCTGCACGAAAAATCTATGGTCCCGGTGGTGCGCGCCGAACTGACCCCGCGCATGGAGCATGACTTCTACGCCATGGCAAACAATAAACGGCTGACCATGGATATCCCCGGGGAGCGGGAGCTCTATTCCAGTCTGAACGGCTCCATACGCATCCTGGCGCCGCAATCACTGCGCCATTTGGCCGACATCGAGCCAGAGCTGCTGCAAAAACACCTCTCATCCCGCAAGCCGCTGCAGGACATATTGTCTACGCGCGAGGCCGCCGCCTTTGGCCGGACCATGGGCGTCTACCCTACTCCGGCCCTTGCCGAGGCCGCAGGCATGAGCCTGGAGGAATACGCAGCCAAGATAAAGCGGGCCTGCCGCCTGGACAACGGCACGCCTCTGACACAATGGAAGTTGTACCAGAAAAAAGCCAAAGAGATGTTGGCCTGGTTGGACTCCCTGGACATACAATCCTTACGGGTGCAGTCAGCCTCTATGGACCTGCTGCTCAATTTGGGCGGGGGGCGGCGCTGGGTTGGCCTGACTGGCAGGAACATCCCAAGCTTTGAGTTTTACACCTCCCCTGACTGGCGGGGGTCAGAAGGCGAATACTACGCTGACCAGCCCAGCTACCGCAGCGGAACCCTGGTGGAAGGACTGCGGCTAAAGTTCCGGCGGGGCGAAGCAGTTACCGTCAGCGCCAAACGCGGCCAGGCGCTGGCTTTCGAACAGCTCACAGCCTCGCCGGGCGCCAACAGAATCGGGGAGTTTGCTCTTGTAGATAAGCGGTTCTCGCGCATCGACTCCTTTATGGCCAACACCATGTACGACGAAAATTTTGGCGGGACACACGGCAGTTGCCACATTGCCATGGGCCAGTCCTACCGCAACGCCTACGCCGGCAGCCAAAAAAAGCTGAACTCCGAGCTGCGCAAGCGTCTAGGGTTCAATGAATCGCCCATCCACTGGGACCTGGTGAACACAGAGCCCAAAACCGTTCACGCCGTACTTGCCGACGGGACTAAACGGATTATCTACAAAGATGGACAATTTCAAAACAGCACAAGGTCTTGACTCCGCAGACAAGCATACGCACAATGCCAACGCCTGCAAACGGAACAGGACATCAGTACGAAGGAGACACCATGCCGCACCTCAAAGCCAACAAAAAAGCCGTGGCCGACGTGGCCGAGGTCATGCATTTCGAGAACTGGCTTCGATTCTACTTTGTTTCAGAAGTTGAAGGCGAGCTGCGCCTGAGCGTACCCCAGGAAGCCCAAGACAAAATTGAAGCCGAATACCCGCATCTGGCGCCCATTCTGAAACACGTGGACGGCCAAGCCGTTACTTATGAAAACTCCATGAACGCCGTGTGCACTTACGTAAGCAATGAATTCGACGGCAAGAAATACCCGGCTGGAACAGTTGAACGCGTCTTTGACAGCACGGAGCTGAACAAAGAAATGCAGCTCTTCGGCATGTGGATTCAAGGCCACGAAAGCCAACTGGAACAGACTTTCATGGACTTCGCCACATGGCGCAGCCTGTTTGAGGAATGGAGAAATTCCGCACAGGTAAAAGCGCACGTGAAAAACCTGAACGCCCGCACTGTGACAGACTGCAACCCAACATCCCAGTAGCCCGGCCCTGCCGGGCGCGCCTGGTTGTTGTGAATATAACGAACTAGCCGTGAATATTGAAAGTTCATTTTCGCAGGCTGTTCAAAAACCACGAGGGCAAAGCGCGAAAAAAAGCTGAAGCAACGCAGCCAAGCAGCCAACATGGTATTTCAACAGCCTAATAAAAAGCGGAGCAAGCCCTTCAGGGCCTGCTCCGCTCAAGAATTCCTGATTATGACGGGCTATCCTTTCGAAATTGCTTCCGCAGGGCAGGAATCAATGGCTTCTTCAATGCATTCAGCGTCAGAATCAGGGGCGGTGACGATAGCGAGGTCGCCGTCTTCATTCATTTCAAACACTTCAGGGCAAGTTTCCGGGCAGGCGCCGCAACCCATGCAGGCGTCGTCGTCGATGACTACAGACATATCGTAAATCCTCCTCTCAATTGTTGAAAAAATCCGGCCTTTGGACAGTGAGCGCAACGTATACCATCTCCCTCTGTTTGAAAAGGGGTTTCGCCAATTTTCCGCATCCTCTTGGTATCCCTTTTACATAATGGGACATTCCCTCCCGGCCCGGCGCCTAAAGACGAAACACTCTATGTGTGCTATGTAGCGCCTGTTGCCCTTTTCGCAACGCCAGCAACAGCTCAGCGCCAGGGGGTACGCCATGCACTCACCGGAAAACAACGTACACGGCAAACTGCGCACCATGCAGCGGCAGCTGCGCATTGCCTCCACAGCAGCCACCGTCCTTGCCGTCCTCTCCATCGCAGCCGTGGCCGTTCCCTTATGGTTCATGACCGACCAGACAAGCGCCCTGCTCGTTACGCTCTGCGTCGCCGCGGCCATGGGCGGCGTCCTCTTCATGAGCCGCGGCCTTATAGCGCCCATGCGCGAACAGCTGGAGCAGGCCAAACGCGTTGCAAACTCGCCTGGCCGGCCCATGCTCATGAAGCTAACCTGGGCCTACAACCTGACCGGCTACCTCGCCCGGCTGTGGGAGCCCGGCGCTCATGAAGACGACGCTCCAAAGAGACCAGTATGGGGTCTGGCGTCCCTGCGCACGGAGCGTAAATGGCCCCGCCTGGGCAAAAACCCCGCGCCCGTGACCGTATACATGACCGCCGCCGGGCCAGGTCAGCCCCTGGTCGTAGACGCCGGCTCCAGCGTGTTCTGGGGCAAAATGGTTAGCAAGGAGCAGGCCGGCGCAGGATGGGGGCTTTTAGCCGCCTTGTTTATCCTGGTTGCGCTCATAGGCGTTGCCGCCATGGGCATGAGCCTTTGGCTGGCCTCACATGAAAGGGAAGCGTACGCTAAGGAAGCCCGCCTGGCCCGGGAGAGCCTGACCTGGCCCACGGCGCCGGGACGCATCCTCTCCTCCACAGTGGCGGATGTGCGCATCCCCCGCGGTAAAGGCTCCACACCAGGCCATGAAGCGCGCATACGCTACGAGTACACCGTGGACGGGGAACGCTACGAAAATGATTTCATCCACTTCGGCTACGCTAAGCACTCCGGCTTGGCCCCAGCCAACTCGCTTGTTCAACGCTATCCAGTTGAAAAACAGGTCCGCATAGCCTATGACCCCGGCAAGCCTGCATTCTCCGTCTTGGAGCCGGGCCATCTGCAGGAGGTGGCAACCAACGCCAGGAAAACGAACCGCCAAGCGTACCTGGTCCTCGGCTTGTCCGCCATTCTCGTCGTCCTGCCCCTGGCGGCCCTGGCCGTGTTGGGCTGGAAGCGGCGCGAGCTGCTGGAAAGTCTGTAAATGACCCCCTAACACAAGAAAAATTTTGGGAAAGGGGTCCGGGGAAAACCATTTTTCAAAAAGGTTTTCCCCGGTACGTCTCTCAACAACTTTATTTGTCAGGCCTTGCCGAAGGTCTGTTCGTAGCGCGCCCAGAATTCGTCCTGGGTATAGCTGTGTTCCTGGGTGCCCTTGTGCTCCACGGCGTAGGCCGCGGCCACGGAGCCCAGCTTGGCCGCCTCTTCCAGCGGCTTGCCCATGACCAGCCCTTTTATCAACCCGGAACGGAACGCGTCGCCTGCGCCGGTGGGGTCGGCTATGGGGTCGGCCGGCGCCGGCGGGACCTCGAATTCTCCGTCCTGCTTGCGCACCAGCGAACCTTTTTCGCCCAGGGTTGTGATGATGGCGCCAGTCAGGTCCATCAACTGCTCCACGCTCAAACCCGTGGCGTTGCAGATGAGCTGCAGCTCGTAGTCGTTGCTCACCAGCACGGATGAGCCGGTAATCATCTCCTCCAGCTGTTTACCGTTGAAGGCGGTGATGTTCTGGCCCGGATCGAAAATGTAGGGAATGTTCAGCTCCCGGTAGACGCGAGGATAATGCTGCATGTCCTCCAGGTTGCCGGGGGAGACAATGGCAATGGCGCCGTCGCGCACGGATTTGTCTATCTGAAAGCCCGCCTGCTCTTTCATGGCCGCCGGGTGGAACCCGGTAATCTGGTTGTCGCTTTGGTCCGTGGTGATGTAGGCGCCGGCGGTCAGTTCCTTGGGCGCGTGGCGAATCCCCTCCAGGCTGAGCCCGTGCTTGCGCATCCACTTTTCATAGGGCCCGAAGTCCTTGCCCGACACCGCGATGACAATGGGACTTTCGCCCAGCAAAGCCAATGAATATGCTATGTTGCCTGCTGTGCCGCCGAATTTTTCATCCAACCCGTCCACCAGAAAACACACGTTCAGAATGTGAATCTTGTCTGGAAGAATGTGGTCGGAAAATTTGCCCGGAAACGACATGATCCGGTCAAAGGCCAAAGAGCCGGAAACGTAAATGCGCATTGATCACTCCTTTATGGTTGTCTCCTCGCGAACCCAAGCGAGAAAGGCTGGGTCCCCGTCGGCTATGGGCAGAGCCACAATGCACGGCGTGTCGTAGGAATGGACGCGCCGCACCTCGGCCATCAGCCCCTGCAGCGCAGGTTGGCAGGTTTTGGCGATGAACCCGACCTCGTTTTCCTTTTGCACGCCGCCGTCCCACCAGAACAAGGACTGTATGGGCCCCAATATATTGACGCAGGCGGCAAGACGTTTCTGTACCAATGCGCCGCCTATCTTCTCCGCCTCTGCCTGGTCCGCCGCAGTCATGTAGACGATGTATTCCTGCATTGCCGCCCTCCTGTAGAAAAACTCGGGTTTGCAGAACGGGTAGTACCAGGGAACAGCGGCAACCGCAAATTCCTTTGCTTGACAGCCCCTTGCTGCGGGGAGCAGAATACCCCCATCCTCTAGGAGGCAAATACACATGCAAAGGAGCACCCGATGAGCAAAGCACCGCAACACATCCTGATAATAGGCGGCGTGGCCCTGGGCCCCAAGGCCGCCTGCCGGCTCAAACGGCTGGAGCCGCACTCCACCGTGACCATGATAGACGCCACGCCGTACATTTCCTACGGCGGCTGCGGCATCCCCTTTTACGTTTCCGGCGAGGTCAACACCGTGGACGACCTGCAGTCCACCCCCTACCACACGTTGCGCGACCCGGAGTTCTTCCGCGCCACCAAGGGCGTGGAGGCCCTGACCGGAACCAAAGCCCTGTCTATAGACCGCGCAGCCAAAACCGTGCGCGTGCAGGACGTGGCCACAGGCGAGGAGCGCGACCTGAGCTATGACAAGCTGGTCCTGGCCACAGGCAAGAGCCCGCGCAAGTTTCCCATACCCGGCATAGACCTGCCGGGCGTGCACACTGTGACCAGCCTGGACCAGGCCGAGGCCGTGCGCACCGCCGTGATGCAGGG
>CAYTSA010000046.1:24784-28649 GCA_964440345.1 uncultured Desulfovibrionaceae bacterium
GATGATGCCGGTCTCACGGGCGTCCGGCCGCCGGCCGTGGTGGTTGGCGCCGGATTCATCGGCTTGGAAATGGCCGTGTCCCTGGCTGACATGTGGGGCGTGTCTACCGAGGTGGTGGAGATAATGGACCAGGCCATGCCCGGCGTGGTTAGCCCGGTGCTGGCCCGCATGGCTCAAAAAGCCATGGAGGACGAAGGCGTGACCTTCCGGCTGGGCCAGAAGGTTGAACGCTTTGAAGCCGGCGAGGACGGCCGGGTGGCCCGAGTGATCGCCAGCCAGGGCGAGATAGAGGCCCAGCTGGTCATATTCGCCGCGGGCGTGACCCCTAACGGGCAACTGGCCAAAGACGCCGGCCTGGACGTGACCGAATGGGGCGCTGTGGCGGTCAACGACCGTATGCAGACCAGCGACCCAGACATTTACGCCGGCGGCGACTGCGCGGCCGTAAAGAGCCTGGTTACAGACCAGCTTAGCTACTTCCCTTTTGGCTCGCTGGCCAACCGCCAGGGCCGGGTCATCGGCTCCCAGCTGGCCGGGCTGGACGCCCGCTTTCCCGGCGCAGTGGGGACCTGGGCGGCAAAACTGTTCGACTACGCCGTGGCCGGCGCCGGCCTGAGCGCAGCCGGGGCGGCCCGGGCCGGCTATGAACCCATGTCTGTGCTGGTGGAGCAGCTGGACAGGGCGCACTTTTACCCCGAAAAATCGCTCATGACCTTGGAGCTGGTGGTGGACAAGCCCTCCGGCCAGGTGCTGGGCATACAGGGCTTCTGCGCCAACGGGGACGGGCTGCTGGCCCGCATCAACGCTGTGGCCGCGGTGCTGGACCGCAAGCCTGACGTGGAAGCTATATCGAATCTGGAAGTTGGCTACACCCCGCCCTTTTCTTCGGCCATGGACGTGGTCAACGCCCTGGGCAACGTGGCCGAAAACATGCTGGCCGGCCGCATCCGCGGCGTGAACCCGGCCGAGTTCGACGAGCTGTGGCGCAAGCGTAAAGAAAACAGCTACGTATTCCTGGACTGCCGCGAAACCGGGGACGCCCAGGACATGTTGGAAAAACACCCCAATGACTGGCGCAACATCCCGGAAGGTCAACTGCGCGAACGCATTGACGAAGTCCCCAAAGACAAACCCCTGGTGCTGGTCTGCAACACGGGCTTGCGCTCCTACGAGGCCCAACTGGTGCTGGACGAACACGGCGTCAGCAACACGTTTGACCTGCTGGGCGGCGTGGCTAGCGCCCAAAAATGGGGAGTGCAGTTTTAGGGGGAGAGAAATCCTGGGGCGGCGCTCTACATAGCTGTAGCGCGGACGTTGTTACAAGTTTTGAAAGGAAAAGTACGAGAGGGAAAACTCTTGTGAGGTTTATCCCTCTCGAACGCCAGCGATAACTGACTTAAAATACTACTCTTCCATCAACGCCTTTGCCACATTTTCCAGCGCCCAGTCGATCTGTTCTTTGGTGATGACCAGGGGCGGAGCAAAGCGAATGACGTGGTCGTGGGTTTCTTTGCACAGCATGCCCATTTCCTTGAGCCGCTCGCAGTAGCGGCGGGCTCCGCCGGCTTCGGGGTGCAGCTCCACGCCTATAAACAAGCCGCGGCCGCGCACTTCCTTGACGTGGGGGCTTTTAATGGCGGCCAGCTTATCCAGAAAATAGGGCCCCAGGTTGGCTGAGTTCTCTATGAGCCCTTCTTCATTGAGCACCTTGACCGCCTCGCGGGCAACCGCGCAGGCCAGGGGATTGCCTCCAAAAGTGGACCCATGCTCCCCAGGCATGAACACGCCCAGCACCTCGGCGTTGGCCAGCACGGCGGAGATGGGGTAGAAGCCGCCGGAGAGCGCCTTGCCCACCAGGGTTACGTCCGCCTCGATGTTCTCGTGCTCTTCTGCGAACAACTTGCCTGTGCGGCCAAGACCGGTTTGGATTTCGTCCAGCACCAGGACCACATTGTGCTGGGTGCACAGGTCCCGGGTTTTTTTCAGAAAACCGTCTGGCGGGATGAGCACCCCGCCCTCGCCCTGGATGGGCTCCATGAGGACGCCCACAGTGTTGGGGGTAATGGCTTGCTCCAGAGCGTCCGCGTCGCCAAAGGGAATGAGCTTGAACCCTGGGGCGAACGGACCGAAGCCGGCCTTGTAGCTCTCTTCCGAAGAAAATCCAACAATGGTGATGGTTCTGCCGTGGAAGTTGTTGTTGCAGACAATGATCTCGGCCTTGTCCTTTTCCACGCCCTTTTCCACGTAGCCCCATTTGCGCACAGCCTTGATGGCCGTCTCCACTGCCTCGGCGCCGCTGTTCATGGGCAGCACCATGTGGGAGTTGGTCATGGCGCAAATTTCTTCATAAAACGGGCCCAGCTGGTCGTTGCGAAACGCCCGTGAGGTAAGCGTGAGCTTTTGCGCCTGTTCTGTAAGAGCTTTGAGTATGCGCGGGTGGCAGTGCCCCTGGTTTACTGCTGAGTATGAAGCAAGAAAATCCAGGAACTTGTTGCCCTCCACATCCCATACCCATACGCCCTCGCCGCGCGAGAGCACCACGTCCAGGGGTTTGTAGTTTCTGGCCCCGTACTTGTCTTCCAATGCGATGAAATCCTGCGACTGCATGAACGCCTCCACAAAAGATTGAATGTGTATGATCGACCGACAAGATGTGCCAGATTCCCCCGGCCGGAGCAACACCTGCTTGCCATACGTTGACGGCCCGTTTATCGTGTGGCGCATCAGACTCTTCAGGGAGGTAAGGGCATGGACAAAGAGCTAAAAACAGTCGGCGTGGCGCACTCCGACATCACAGACGTTGCAGCCGCGCCCAAACAAGGAAACGAAGGCGGCGTTACCGCTTTTATTGAAATATTCCCAGAATTCCGGCCTGCCCTGGACGGCTTGCAGGAGAACATGGAAATCCACCTGTTCACCTGGCTGCACCAGGCTGACCGCCGCTACCTGCAGGTGCACCCCCGCGGCGACGCGAACAAACCCAAGCGGGGGGTTTTCGCCACCCGGTCGCCGGACTGGCCCAACCCCATTGGCATGCACACGGTGCGCATAGTAAAAATGCGCGAAGACGGAATGGAAGTGGAGCCCCTGGAAGCCGTGGACGGCACGCCTGTTGTCGACGTCAAGCCGCCTGTCAAGGCGGCTAAAAAGCTGCACGGCCTCGCCGGCCAGGAGCAGACCCGGGACTGGGGCGAGAACATACCGGCCGACGCCGCTGAGACCATGCGCCGGGTTTGCGGACGGGCTTGGGAGCGGGGGCTGTTCTCAGGCCTGAACGGCAACATGAGCGTGCGCGCCGGCAATGTGGTCTGCGTGACCAACCGGGGCGTGGCCAAGGGAAATCTGCAGCCTGGCGACCTGGTCTGCCTGGACCCGGAAACCGGCCGCAAGCTGAGCCCGGGCCGGCCCTCCAGCGAGGTGGGCGTGCACCTAGCCGTTTACGACCAGGTACCCGCAGCCTGGGCGGTGCTGCACACGCATCCAGCCCATCTGCTGGCGCTTCACATGAAGGTAGGCGACGACGATTTTTTACAGTTCGAAATGTTTGAAGCAGACCTGCTGCGGGCGGAGCTGGCCATGGTCCCGGCCTTGCAGCCCGGGTCCGAGGCTTTGGCCCAGGCCGTGGGCAAGGCGGCCCGGAACAAGCGGGCGGTGTATATGCGGGGCCATGGGCTGGTCTGCTGGGGCGAGCAGGCTGAAGACGCCCTGGCCTTGTCCGAGGAGTTGGATTTTTTGGCCAGGGTGCAGCTGATGGCCCTGCGTTGAGGGCTCAGGTCTTTTGTTGTAATGCAGCTATAAACATTTTCAATGGCAACATGCTCTAGAGCATTTCACAGTTGAAATGCTCTGCAAGGATTTGCTTGCA
>CAYTSA010000047.1:0-8493 GCA_964440345.1 uncultured Desulfovibrionaceae bacterium
TGGGCATAGCTCTAAACAGTTGAAATTGTTCGACTAAACGTTGGGACACTAGTGACCTAAAATAAAGAAGTATTTTTTTTACTCTAAAGGAAATCGACAGACTCCCGATGAGACGTTAGGGCGCCGGCGTCGCTGCAACTGAGCGGGCACGTATACGCTCATTTTTGGCACGCAGATTGCTACAGTTCTCGCGCAGGCACACAGCCCGGAAAAAAACGCCGGGCAACAAGCTGGCAATCCTGCGAGCAGTCTGCGTCCCAGCATTATCCCGGCGGGGAGCCGGGGAAAACGACCTGACGGAGGGGAACATCATGAGCAGTCATCTCGACTACGAAATCAACAAGGAACTGGGCGAATGTTACCTGTTCATGGGCGATCTGGAAAAGGCTGAAGAGTACTACCAGAAAGCCGCGAGCAGCAACGGCGTGCACCCAGACCCGTATCTGGGCCTCGCCACTGTCGCCATTCAACGAGGCGACATGGACAACGCCATGGCCATGTACGCCAAGGCCGCCGACATCGAATGCTCTGATAAAGCAGTTGCCGGCATGGCCCTGGTGGAGATGGAAAAGGGCATGAATGAAGACGCCCTGGCCCATTTTGAGCAAGCCTTGTCCATGAACCCGGAAAACGTGGTGGCCATCTATGGGCTCATCCAGGTTGCGCATGCGTGCGGCCGGCTGGAAGACGCGTTGCCGTATCTGAACAACTGTCTGGCTGTGAATCCGCACAAGGACGACGTCCGCTTTACTCTGGCCGGGTGCTTGGCTTCTCTGAACCGTGAGGCAGAGGCTGTAGAGCACCTGGAACAGTTGCTGGAGCGCGACCCGTCCAATGCAGCCGCCGAAGAGCTGCTGGGGCAGCTCACCGTGCGTATGAGCTGACGATTTTTCGCACTTCTCCCCTCCCCATTTGGTTTTCCGGCTTCCGGCGCGGGGCTTGGAAGCCGGGAAACCATCTCTCGAAGCACTTGAGGTGAGAGGCGGAACGACAGCCAGAGCAAGGCGGAGCAGCTGTGATGCACGCGCTTACACTGGAAGCAGAGTCTTTTTCTGCACCGGTGCTGCGAACATGGATTCAGCCGGGTAGGGAGCCAGAAGATTGACCAAGCTCTCGGGCTCAGCCGTGTTCTGCAGCCACGTTGCGTAGTCCTGCTGCGCCAGGATCACGGGCATGCGGTCGTGTATGGACGCCACGGCGCTGTTGGCCGCAGTGGTAATGATAGTGAAGGTGCGCAGCGTCTTGCCCTCCGGCGAGGTCCAGCTTTCCCAAAGTCCGGCCATAGCAAAAGGCTCGTCATTGCCCACGCACAAGGCGTAGGGCTGTTTGTTTTTTCCGTCCTCCAGTTTTTTCCACTCATAGAACCGGTTCGCAGGGACCAGACATCGCCGGCGCTTGAAAGCAGCCCGAAAAGAGGGCTTTTCGGCCACGGTTTCAGCCCGGGCGTTGATCATTCGGGCGCCTGTCTTGGGGTCCTTGGCCCAGTGGGGGACCAGGCCCCAGCGAAACAAGGCAAGCTCGCGCTCGTCAGGCGCCGGCTGGTAAATCACAGGCGCGTCCGTGCCGGGAAAGATGTTGTGCTGCGGTTCATAGTCTGCGGCGCGGGTCAAACTGTACACTTCTTCCGCCTGGGGCCTGGGGATGGAAAAGCCGAATCTGCCGCACATACAAGCACATCCTTTGTGTACCGTTATCAGAAGTTTGAAAAAACTATTCTGCAGGCGGCTGTTTATCCGTCGCCAGCGCCGGCTTGCCACTTGCCGCCAATGTCCGTATGGTCTGTCCCGCCGGGTTCTTTCCGGCGGAAACATCGCCATGCTTGAACATACCTTTTGCCACATTCCATCGATAGGGGTCAAAACCGAGTCCCGCCTGTGGGAGGCAGGCCTCCGGAACTGGTCGGACCTGGAACACTCCTTGGGCAACGGGGGCGCCGCGCCTCTGGGCCGGGCGAGTAAGGAACTGGTGCGGGACAATCTGGCTGCTTCCGTGGACAGACTGTCTGCAGGCGACGCAAATTGGTTCGGGGAGCGGCTGCTTCCGGCCGAGCAGTGGCGGCTCTACGCTGATTTCATGGACCAAGCCGCCTACGTGGACATTGAGACCACGGGAACGGCGCCGCCGTCCAACCACATCACCACCATAGCCCTGTACGATGGGACGGACGTGAAAACGTATGTCTGGGGCGACAATCTGGAACAGTTTGCCGACGACATTTTGCAGTACAAACTGCTGGTGACCTTCAACGGCCGCTGTTTTGACGCCCCGTTTATCGAAAAATCCCTGAAAATACAGCTTCCTAAGGCTCACTTGGATTTGCGCAACGTACTCAAGGCCGCAGGCGTGACTGGCGGGCTGAAAAAGGCGGAAAAGCACTTTGGCCTGGACAGAGGCGAACTGGACGGCGTGGACGGCTACTGGGCCGTGCTGCTATGGCGCGAATACCGCAACCTGGGCAAGGAAAGGTTTCTGCGCACCTTACTGGCCTACAATATAGAAGACGTTCTCAGTTTGGAGGCTTTGGCTTCCCGGGCGTTTAACATCCTGGCCGGTCAGACTCTGGTGGGCGGCTCTCGGCTGCTGGAGGAAAAGCCTGTAGCCCCCAGCCCCATACAGCCGGACCCCCGGGCCATGGACCTCATCAGCCGCAAGTACGCCAACGCTTTACGAAGGCGCTAGCGCATTTTCGCGTTGAGACAACGCTCGCTTCTGAAACAATATCCAATTGTTTCAAGACAATGTATAGTTCTGAGAGCACAAATTGGGTAGCATTGTCTTGCTCCAAATAATAAGAGCATCTAATCATTTTCAATGTTGCAATGCTCTAGAATGGAGCGGGTTTTTCAATGCATCGGCCCAGCTCGCCGGCCAGCAAAAGAGGCCGGCTTTCCAGCGCCAGTTTCTCAATATTTTCTCGCGTGGTTTGCCTGAAGGGCGCGGCCCTGGCCTGGCCGGAAACGTCCACGTGCAGCAGCACTAATTCACTCACCGCCAGCAGTGCATTGTCCCCTTCCCTGGTCATGCGGTGCAGCAGCCGCATGCGCTTGTCGTCTACGCCGGCAACCAAGGCTTGTATACTAAGAATATCTCCCTCGCGGGCCTCGCTCAGGTAGCGGATGTGCGCCTCAACAGTGAAAGCGGAAACTGTGTGCACGGCCCTTGAGTCTGGGTCCAGCCCCACAGCGTCCAGCACCAGGTCCGTTGCGCAGCCAAAGAGGTGGACATACCACGCCTCGTTCAGGTGGCCATTGTAGTCCAGCCATTCAGGGATCACTCTGTCTGTATGAATGCATTGCGAGAGCACGCTCCATGAAAGCACACCCGGGCTCTCAGCGCAAGCGCGAGAGCAGAGCCAGCCGCGGCGGGTGCAGCTTAGCTACGTCCGGGTGGTCTGCCGAATAAAGCAGCATGTTGCCGCCTGTGCGGTCGTGGGTGAGGTAGAAGCCCTGGTAGACGCCGGGCAGGGGGGCGCGGCCGTCCCAGTCAAAGGGAATTTCAAGGACAAGCGAGGAGTATGCGCCCACTGCCTGGGAGGCGAGGCCGCGGGAAAGCCATTTGCCGAGAACGCGGGGGTTGTCGTAAATAATGCTGATGGCCGCACGCCAGAACGAGGCCTGTTTTTCCACGTAGCCTTCCACCAGGGCAACGCCAGTGGAATAGTAGGCAGCCCCGGCCAGGCGTTTTTCTGCGCTGTGCGCCACGGCCAGCTCGGCGTCAGCCAGGTTGGCGGAGTCGTCCAGTTTCCAAGAACCGCTCAGGTCCATGGAGGCAGTATACCAACCCGCTAGTAGGCAATCAATTCCTGGATGAGGTGCTGCGAAAATTCATTGTCGTCAGTGTGGCGATTATGGATGGCGAGCACGTCGTCAAAGTGGGCTTTAAAGACGTCAATAAGATCGGGGTCGAAATGGGTTGCCCGGTCTTTTATCATTACTTCCAAGGCTCTTTCCGGCTCCCAGGGTTCTTTGTACGGTCGTTTTGAGGTGAGGGCGTCAAAGACGTCGGCCAGGCAGCAGATGCGCCCCTCCAGTGGGATTTCAGAATTGCCCAACCCCATGGGGTAGCCGGTTCCGTCCCATTTTTCGTGATGGCTGTGGGCAATGATACGGCCAGCGTCCAGCAGCTTGGAGTGGCTGTTGGACATGATCTGGGCGCCGATCTGGGCGTGGGTTTTCATGATGCGCCATTCGTCTACGTCCAGTTTGCCTGGCTTGAGCAAGATGCGGTCGGGGATGCCGATTTTTCCAATGTCGTGCATGGTGCTTGCCAGGCCCATGCGTTCGGCTGCTTCCTGGGACTGCCCGGCCTTGAGGGCCACGAGCTTGACGTATTCGCGGATGCGGACAATGTGCATGCCGGTGTCAGTGTCCCGCAGTTCGGCGGCCATGGCCAGCCGAATGATGATCTCCCGAGAGCGTTCCCGGACCTTCTGCTCCAGATACAGGTTTTGTTCCTGCAGTCCTTCCTTGGTCAGCTTCAGGTCCAGGTGGGTGCGAACCCGCATTTTTATTTCAGCTATTTCGAAAGGTTTAGTAATATAGTCAACGCCGCCGGCTTCAAATCCTTCTGTCTTGTTGGAGATGTCGTCCATGGCGGTAAGGAACATGACTGGAATGCCTCGCGTTATGGGGTCAGCCTGAAGCCGGCGGCAAACTTCGTAGCCGTCCATGCCGGGCATCATAACGTCCAGCAGCAACAGGTCTGGGGGCCGTTTTTCTACCGCTTTGAGCGCGGCTTCGCCGTTCAGGGCGACTGAAAGCTTGTATTCACCCTGTAGGGCTTCCACGAGCAGGTCGATGTTGGCCTTGGTGTCGTCCACAAGCAAAATGCGGCAGTCGTTAAGTCGTTTCATCGGAGGTTTCTTGCTCCAGCTTTGCTCTGATGTCTGTGATTAACTCTTCAGCCTCGTCAAACCGGTAGCTGTCTATGTAGCGCGTCAGCCGGTTCTTTTCGTTGTTCAACCCGGCAGGCCAGTTCATGGGACCGATACGCTCCATGATTTCAGCGCATTCCATGGGGTCTGAGTCCTCAATGCCTTCAGCGAGCTGTCCCAACGATTGCAGGAGGTTCTCTGTATCAAGGGTTTTGACTGCGGCGTCAGTCCCGGAACCTTCCTGCTGTGGCTGGGTTTGCTGTAAAGTGGCTATGGAGGCGGCGGCGTTGTGGAATTCTTCCTCCACAGCAGAAAGCAGGGGACCCAGGTCGGCTCCTTCTTTGCCGGCTTGGCGTTCCAGAATTTTTCCCACAGCCCGCAGCTCCAGCATGCCCAGACTGCCGCCGGCGCCGGACAGGGAATGCGCCAGCCGGGCGGCCTCTAGCCTGTTGCCGTCTGTGACTGCCTGCTTCAACTCCTCCAAGACAAGCAACTGATCCTTGGCAAAGCTTATAAGCAGTTTGGTGTAGATTTCTACAGAGACGCCCAGCCGGCGTAAGGCGTCGCCTGTGTCGACGCCGGGCAGGTTTGGCATTGCGGGTGTATCATCCTGTCGCTGCCCTGGGGAGAGTTCTGCGCCGCCAGTGGCGTCGCTGGGCAGCCATTTTTTCAAGGTCCGGAAAAGCTCGAAGCGGTCAACAGGCTTTGTGACGTAATCGTCCATGCCGGCTTCGAGACATTTTTCCTTGTCTCCGACCATGGCGTGAGCAGTCATGGCGATGATGGGGATGTGTTTTATGGCGTCATTGCGGCGGATCAAAGCTGTGGCTTGCATGCCGTCCATGACCGGCATCTGCACGTCCATGAGCACTGCTTTGTATATGCCCTTTTTCACAGCTTTCACAGCTTCTTCGCCGTTTTCTGCGATATCCACGTCAACGCCGGCGCTGGCGAGTATTTCACTGGCCACTTGTTGGTTGGCCTTGTTGTCTTCGGCAAGCAGTATTTTCACCCCGTTGAAGTTCAAGGCGCCAGTGTTGTCCTGGGGTTGCGCTACAATAGAAGACCCTAGGCCAAAGGTCTCCATGACTGTATCGAAAAGGGTGGACTGTTTGACAGGTTTGAACAGGAAGCCCTGCACGCCGATTTCGTCGGCCTTACGGATTTCTTCTTCCCTGGCAAAGGCGGACATGATGACGACAGCCATGTCCTTGGTTTCCGGGTCGTTGCGTATCTGCCGGGCAACCTCCAGGCCGTCTATGCCTGGAAGTTTCCAGTCAATCAGGGCCATTCCAAAAGGAGCGTTGTCCTTCTCTTCGGTAATGAGCACCAAGGCCTCTTCGCCTGTGGCGGCTTCTTCCACGGCGAAGCCGAACCGCTCCAACATGCGCATGATGACGGACCGCGAGGCCTTGTTGTCGTCTACAACCAGAGCCCGCTTGTCCTTGAGGGCCTCAGGGGCCGGGTATTGTGGTACGTCTTCTGCGCCGGTGGCGCCAAAGCGGGCAGGGAAGGAGAAAGTGGAGCCTTCTCCCAGCGTGCTCTCCACTTCTATGCGGCCGCCCCCCATCATTTTAACCAGCTTGTTGCTGATGGCCAGTCCCAGACCGGTGCCGCCGAACTTGCGCGTAGTGGAGCCGTCTGCCTGGGTGAAAGCCTCAAAAAGTCCGGCCATGTTGTCGTTGTCTATGCCTATGCCGGTGTCAGCTACGGCGAAGCGGAGCCACACGTGATCTGGTTCCACTTCCTCTACAGCCACTCTGACGGAAACGTTGCCCTTGCTGGTGAATTTGAAGGCGTTGCCTATGAGATTGACCAGGACTTGGCGCAGCCGCAACGGGTCGCCGATGAGCGACCGGGGAACCTCCGGCGCCACGTCCACCACAAAATCGATTTCCTTTTCCACCACCTTGTCGCGAAAAATATCCGTGACTTGCTCCAGCAGTTCCTGAGGCTTGAAGGGGATGGACTCGAACTCCAGCTTGCCAGCTTCGATTTTAGAAAAGTCCAGGATGTCGTTGATCAGGTCCAGCAGGGAGCGGGCGGATGAGCGGACAACAGTGAGGTATTCCCGAAGTTTGGGGGTCAGCTCTGTGTTCAGGGATAAATCGCTCATGCCGATGATGGCGTTCATGGGCGTGCGGATTTCGTGGCTCATGTTGGCCAAAAATTCGCTTTTAGCTTTGTTGGCGTTCTCGGCCGTCTGCTTGGCCTGCTCCAGCAATCGGCTGGAATGCAAAAGCTTTTGATACGCAGTGGTGACGTCGCGGGTCCGGGCCTGGACTTTCTGCTCCAGCTCCTTGGCGTAGCTTTCCACCTTCTTGTCACGGGATTCTATTTCCTGCAGCATGGAATTAAACGAATCCACCAGCAGGCCAATTTCGTCGTGGCTCTGTTTTTGCGCCCGCAAGGAATAGTCCTTGTGCCGGGTGATGGCTGCGGCTGTCTGCGTCAGGCCCAGAAGCGGGTTGATGAGCACTTTTTTCAAGAACAGATACAAGGCCAGCACAAGCAAGCCTTCCAACACCGCCGCTGCTGCAAAGGCTGTGAAGAAGCGCTTTTTCAAGTCCTCTTGCATGAACCGGGTGGTCAGCTTGATGTTTACAGTGCCCAGCATGTATTCGCCTGTGCGCAACTCCACGGTGGATTCAATGAACTCGCCGGAGGAACCACCGTCGTACTCAACAGGTTCCCATTCGCCATTTCGTTGCAAGCCAGTGAACAGCGAACCTTGCATCTCTTCGAAAATGGCTATGGAATAGACGCGTTTGTTTTTCATTTCCGCCAGAAGAATCTGACGCACGTTTTCCTGGTCCACGTTCCAGACTGGGCTGACCAGCACCCTGGAAAGACGGGCGGCGATGTTGTCGGCAGTTTCCGCCAGATCGTTTTCCATCTGATCACGCAGGTGTATGTAGCCAAAAGCGAGCAAGACGCCTAAGATTACTGTACTGGCGACAAGACAAAAGGCAATGATCTTGGTGTTGATCCGCCTGAAAAGGTAGGGTTTGATGTGCTTGAACCCAACGACCCCGTTTTCTACCATGCCGGGAACAATAGCTGTGAAGCAGTTATGGTGTGTGGCGACAGGGTTACATTCTGATGAAGAACAACTCATGGCAGGCTGCGATTTGCAAGTAAAGAAGTACGGTTATCATCACAGAGGGGCGCGTACTGCGCACTATCCGCCAAGTGTCTTGCAGATTTGCTAGAGGCCAACCAAGGAGGATGCATGGGACTGCGAGGTCTTCGGTTTTTCGCTTATGTTTCCGGCGTGGCGGAAGCTGTGGTGGAAGACGTGGAAAACAGCTTCGACTTCGACTCTGTGGCTTGGAGCAACGGCGTACTGGAAGCTGACAAAGAGGGCGGCTGGATATTTGCCGACGAGTTCGTTTCTCTGGTGCAGCAACATATGGACACGACTGGCGCCGGCAAGGCCGACGTTATTGACCACGACGACTGGACCATGCAGCGCTGGGAGTTCACGCATGATGCGGTTGAGGTTAAGGAGATTCCGCTTAATGACGTGTTGGAAAGATACAACCAGGAGTAACCGACCAGGCTGGCAATATGGGGCCGCCTGCTGCGTTGCTTCAAGATCGCCAAAGGCTCGCGTATTG
>CAYTSA010000047.1:8593-27696 GCA_964440345.1 uncultured Desulfovibrionaceae bacterium
CGCCCCCGTCTTGCCAGCCTGGTCAATCGCAATATGGGGCCGCCTGCTGCGTTGCTTCAAGATCGCCAAAGGCTCGCGTATTGGTTATACGCGTCGCCCTTGGCGTTCTTTTGCGCCTTGCATCCGCCCCCGTCTTGCCAGCCTGGTCAATCGCAATATGGGGCCGCCTGCTGCGTTGCGGCGCTGCATGAAAAAGAACCGCCGCCCCGGATACCGGAGCGGCGGCGTTTGCATTTTGCGTAGCGCGTTTTCGCGATTGCTACTTGTGGTAGATTTTCACTTCGTTGGTCATCACCCTGGCCTGCCCCGGGGTCGGCTGGCCTGAAGTGATGATGACGTTTTCCCCGGGCTTGACGCCTTCGAAGTTGTGGACGAAATGTTCGGCCCGCTCCACATGGCTTTCGATGTCCATATTGACCAGGTGCGGGTTGACGCCCCAGAAGAAGTTTAGATATTTCATTACCTTGTTTTCTGTCGTGAGGGCGTGGACCGGTTGGGCCGGCCGGCGGCTGGACATAAGCCGGGCTGTGGACCCGGACGTGGAGTGGCAGACCAGGGCTTTGGAGTCGGCGTTGTCAGCCAGCAAGCAGGCGGCGTAAGTCAGGTACTTGGCCAGGTTCTTTTCTTTCTTGGGGGTAAAGGGGCCCTGGGTTCGTTCCAGATAGTAGGTTTCCGCGTTGGTGGCCACTTCGTTCATGAACTTGACCGCTTCCACCGGGTAGGCGCCAATGGCGGTTTCCTCAGAGAGCATCAGGCAGTCTGCCCCGTCCAAGACAGCGTTGGCCACGTCTGTGGACTCTGCGCGGGTGGGCAAAGGGTTGTGGACCATGGAGAGGAGCATCTGGGTGGCCACAATGGTCGCTTTCTGCTTGTGCCGGGCGGCGCGGATGATCCGTTTCTGGATAACCGGCACCATGGCCAGCGGGCATTCCAGGCCAAGGTCGCCGCGGGCGACCATAACCGCGTCTGTAACTTCCAAAATGGCGTCCAGGTTGTCCACAGCGTTTTGGCGTTCCAACTTTGCCACCACCGGAATCCACTTGCCGTGGGAATCGATTTCTCGCTTGAGGTCTTCGATATCGTCCTTGGTCTGCACAAAGGAGAGAGCCACAGCGTCGAGTCCGACCTCCAGACCCTCGTGCAGGTCTTTGCGGTCCTTGTCCGTCATGGCGGCGATGGGGTGGTGTTTGCCGGGAAAGGCAATGCCCTTGTGGGACGTCAGGGCGCCGCTGTTCTGTGCTTCAAGTTCAACAACCGTGTCGCTTTTGATCACTCGTGAGACTTTGAACTGGAGCATGCCGTCTGAGAGCGAAACAGGCATGCCTACGTCCAGGCCTTTGAACAATTCTGGGAAGTCCAGCTCCAGATAGGGTATGTCATTGTCGTCGCGCAGGTCCGGGGGGCCCAGTAGCACCAATTGGCCCTTTGCTATCTTCAGCGGAGAGCCTTTGACTTCGCCGATGCGCGTTTTGGGGCCGCACAGGTCGCCCATGGCGGTGAGAGGCGTGTTCAGTTCGTCCTCCAGCTTACGAATGATGCGGATGGTCGGCTCGAAATCCACAGCAGCAGCGTGGGAGAAGTTCAGTCGAAAAATCCGCACCCCGTACTCGACCATAGCTTTCATGGCGGCGTGGTTGGCGGATTGGGGGCCCAGCGTAGCAATAATTTTGGTGCGCATTGATGTCCTCCGGGAGAGCAGAGCGTAGGTTACTGGCAATTGGCAAGCAGGATTCATGTGTAACACCTTTTTTGGCCGCCGTACATTGCTGTTGCGTGACGTCGTGCGTCGGGATGATGAAAAACAGCATTTTCCTTGTGACAAAATAGCGGCGGCAATGTAAAGTCCGGACCTTTGCGCCGCCGGACGCCGGCAGCCGGTGGAAGCAGTAAGTGACAAAGTAAATCTATTTGCGTATGCTATTGGCGCATTTCATGTCGATGTTAGCGACGCGCACGGGGAGGAGAGAGTGAAAAGGGTGCTTGTCATGGATGATGACCGCAATATGAGGGACATCATACGGTTGTTTTTGGAAAAGGCGGGATACGAGGTCCTGGAAGCGGCTGACGGAGCTGAAGGGCTCCGGCTGTGTAGCGACGGCTCCGTAGACTTGGCCATTGTTGATATTTTTATGCCGGAAAAAGACGGCCTGGAAGTCATGGGGGAGCTGCGCAACCGGGCTGTAGGCACGCCTGTCTTGGCCATTTCCGGCGGCGGCAGCAGCCAGATGCCAGAGATGCTCAATCACGCCACCGCCTTTGGCGCCAAAGACATCTTGCCCAAGCCGTTCAGCGAGGGCGAGCTTGTGGCGGCTGTGGAAAGGCTTGTGGGAGGCGCCTGACGGCTTGCCGTTTTGCAGCCTGGACACCCCTACGCCTCTTGTTCGCGGGATCAGTCGTGTTGCTTTTGGATGGGGATGATGTTGGAGGTCTCTTTCTGGGCGCTCTGCAGCGCTTCCAGTTTTTCTCTGGCCGCCGCAGCGTCGCCGTTTGCAGCTGCAAATTCCAAGTCCTTGGCTAAAGCGCTCAGCCGCTGCAGGCCGAACGTTCCGCACGAGCCTTTGGCGCTGTGGGCCAGCCGGCGTAGCGCGTCCATCTCGCCGCTCTCCAGAGCCAGCTCCATCTTTTTTATATCTTCGAGAAGGTTGCCCATGAACCTGGGCGTCAGGGGCAGTAGGGTTTCCGGGACGGCGTCGGCAGGGGAGTGTTGTCTGTCCCCGGTTGCTGCGCTGGCAGGCGCCGGCGCGGCGCTCTTTTCCTGTTCCAAATATTTGCGCAAGACGGCAAGAAGGATGTTTTGCCTGATAGGCTTGGGCAGAAACTCCGTGCAACCGGCGTCCACGCTGCGCTGTTTGTGTTCTTCAAAAGCATGGGCGGTCACTGCCAGGATTGGCGCAGGCTTGCGGCCAGTGTCCGCCTCCAGTTTGCGCATGGCCGCTGTTGTCTCGTATCCGTCCAAGCCCGGCATCTCAATATCCATAAGCACCAAATCGTAGGCGGTTTGGGTAAACTTCCCAAGCGCTTCTTCGCCGGATTCGGCAGTTTCCAATGTTGCAGCCGTTTTTTTTAAGAAATAGCGGAGAATCATCAAGTTGCTGGCGCTGTCGTCAACAGCCAGAATGCGTTTGCCGGAGAATTCCTGCGCTGGTTGGCTCTGTGGCTGCGTGTATGAGCCGCCTGCAGGCGCGCCAAGAACCTCGTCCACGCTGGCGGCAAGTTCTGGTCTGATGACCGGTTTGATGACATAGCTGGCGCGGTTCCCCCTGTGGTGCAGCTGCTCGTGGGCGGACCCTGACCGAAGCATAATAACCATTGGAATAGCAATTTTTTTTTGCAGCGCGGCCTCCAGACCGCTTTCCACGATTGCCAGATCATAGGACGCGCTTTGCAGCAGCCTGGCGGCTGCAGGAAGGTCTGGAGCTTCGTTCGTTTCGGCTCCCCAGTCTTCGAGCAGGGTGCGCACAGTGGAGCGGCCCAGGTGGAAGGGGTCTGCGACCAGCACCTTGGCTTTGTCCGGCAAGTGGACTGGCCTGGGCGGCGGCGGCCCGGGTGTTTTTGCTGGCGGGCACATGCAGGTGAAATGGAACGTGGAGCCTTGGCCTTCCCGGCTTTCAATGCGGATTCCTCCGTCCATAAGGTTTGCCAGTTTGGTGGAAACGCTCAGCCCCAGGCCTGCTCCGGCAAAGCCCTTGTCGCCGGGGGCGTGGGCCTGGGTGAAGCGGTCGAAAATGACAGCTTGCTTTTCCTCGGGCACGCCCACGCCTGTGTCAGTGACGGAAAACAGCAGACCGCCAGGGCGGGCGTGGGCCGGGTCTGGGCCCACGTTCAGGCATACCCACCCATTGTCGGTAAATTTCACTGCGTTGGCCAGCAGGTTGCTGAGGACCTGTTTGATGCGCATTGGATCGCCTACAACATGGCGCGGCGTTTCAGGCTGTATACAGCAGGCGAGTTCCAGTCCTTTGTGGTGAGCGTGGACGCCCATGGCCCGGCACAGCGAATTGACGACGTCTTCCAGGTTGAATTCCCTGTGCGCCAGCTCTATGCAGCCAGCCTCCACCCTGGTGAGGTCCAGAATGTCGTCAATAACGGCGGCAAGGGACTCTGCGCCTGCGGCCAGCAACGCAACGTATTGGCGCTGCTCTTTGTCCAGTGGTGTTTGCTCCAACAAACCAGGTATGCCTATCATGGCGTTGAGCGGGGTTCGCAATTCATGGCTCATGGCGGCCAAAAAATCGCTTTTGCTGCGGTTGGCGGCCTCTGCAGCGGCGCAAGCAGCTGCCAGCTGCTCTTCCGCCTGGCGGCGTTGCGCTATTTCCTGCTCCAGCTTTACTGTTCTGTCCGCCAGCTCCACGTGGGCTCTGGCCAGGCTTTCCACCGCCGCCCCCATGCTGTCCAACTCCCTGATTGCCGCTTCTGGAACCTGCACCAGCGAGGGCTTGGACTCCAACTGCTTGAGTTTATGGGTGGCAAGCATTATTGGCCGTAGCACGCGCCGTTTGGCAAAAAAAGCAAGCAAACCAAAAAGGCCGGCCACAGCCGCTATGGACGCTGCGCTGGCAATCTGCCCGGCCTTGGCGGCGTCGGCAATTTGCGTGAACTGGCTGGACGCCAAATCGGAAAAATCAGTGGAAAGCGAGGCCGCGGCGGCTTCCAATTCCATTTTGGCGGCTTCCCAGTCAGATCGAGCCTGGTTGTACATCACGCGCATCTCTTTGACCGCCGCAGCCATTTCCAAAGCCATGCGGTCAACTGGCGGTTGAAACCGGGCGGCGTATTCTTCTAGCACTTCTCCTTGGCACTGCTGCGCAAAAGGAGCAGCAAGGCAGGTGAGAGTTTGTGATTCGAAAAGAGCAAGCAGGCTTTGTTCCTCTGCGTTCTGGGAAGGCAAGGCTTTGTGTATGTGGTGTATTTGCGCCAGCGCATTTTTGTAGAGCGCATCGCTTTTCGTCAGTTTGGCGTCTACTGCCTCTATGGCGGCATAGCCGTTTTGGACAGCTTCACGCACTGCTGGATATTGTTTGAAAATGGGCTCGTGCGCCAGAATACTTGCGGCAAGCCGGTTGTCATGGCGTATAGCAGCGTCTGCTGCGTGCAACGCCGTTTCTCCAAGCCTTGCAAGCCTTTCCAGGCCCGTCAGAGTTCGTTGCTGGTCCAGCACCTGCGGAAGAACCGAATCCCGGGTGTGGATGGCGCTCTGGCGGATGTCGTCCTGCGTTGAGAGTATGACCAGGCCAAGGGCGGCCAGGCCCACAACAGCCAGGGCTGAACTCCACGCCACAAAAGGGAGAAGTCCAGGCTTGGCACGCTGTTGCAGTTTGGTGTGCGCTGATGTGCTCTTCACAGCCGATACATGATTTTTTTTGCAAACTGACATTATGCGTACTGGCGTCTTGACGAAAGCGTGACAAAAAAAATAGACTGCCGCAAAGAGGCCGGAATACGCTTTGTGATCCTCTAGCCAACTAGGCTGCCATGAACGAAGACCCTCATGAAGGGCGGGACGTCGTCTCCCAGGCCAATCTGGTGCTGATAGTAGAAGACAGCGCCGTGCAAGGCAAGATAATCCGTAATCAGGTGCAAGCTCTTACGGAGCTGCAAACTTTGCTGGCCGCCACTATGGAGGAAACAGCTGACCTTCTGGAATCGCAAGGCAAGGACATCGCTGTGGCAGTGGTGGACTTGAACCTGCCTGACGCGCCAGACGGCGAAGCCGTAGACTTGGTGCTTCAGTTTAACATCCCCACCATTGTGCTTACCGCCAGTTTCAACGAGAAGATACGGCACAAGTTTATTGAAAAGCGCGTCACTGACTATTTTTTCAAAGGCTCCATCAAAGACATGGACCCAATGGTGGACAGCCTGGAGCGCATTGTAAAAAACAAGAATGTCAAAGCCATGGTGGTAGACGATTCACGTTTTGAGCGCAGCTATATGCGTGGGCTGCTTGAAAACCAGAATTTCCAGGTGATCATAGCAGGCAACGGCCAGGAGGCCCTTGAGGCGCTGCAAGAGCATCCAGACATGCAGATCATCATTACCGACTATGAAATGCCGGTCATGGACGGCGTTGAGTTAACCAAGCAGGTTCGCGAGACATACAAGAAGGACAAACTGGCCATTGTCGGCGTCTCCGCCGCCGGCTCCGGGGCTTTGTCTGCGCTGTTTCTCAAAAACGGGGCCAATGATTTTTTAACCAAGCCGTTCGAAGTTGAAGAATTTTATTGCCGCATAAACAAAACCTTGGACATGATGGACATCATTTTTGAGTTACAAGCATGCTATGAGCAGTTGTAAGCTCGGTTCCTGCATAGACTCCCGCCGTATTCACCTGCTTTCCCCGCGCCCGGCCCGGCCCGGCCCTGTTGTGTACTGGATGCACCGGGAGCACAGGGTTTCCGACAACTGGGCGCTGCTCTACGCCCGGGAGCTGGCTGCTGCTTCCAGGGCGCCGGTTGCCGTGGTGTTTTGCCTGACGTCTACTTTTTTGGACGCAACGCAGCGCTGTTATGATTTTATGCTAGAAGGACTGCGCGGAGTGTCCAGGGATTTAGACAAACTGAGCATCCCTTTTTTTCTGCGCCTTGGCGATCCTCCTGGTGAGATTGTTCATTTTGTAAAGCGTGTTGGCGCAGGCAGGGTGGTGACTGACTTTGACCCGTTGCGACTGAAGCGGCAATGGCTGGACCAGGCAGCCTTGGGGCTGGACGTGGCGCTTGAGGAAGTGGATTCGCGCAACCTGGTCCCCTGCCGTGCGGTTTCGGATAAAAAGGAATACGCTGCGCGCACCATCCGGCCAAAAATACACAGATTGTTGCCGGAATTTTTTGTGGAGCCGCCAGTTCTCGAACCAAACCCGGCCGGCTGGAGTGGGGACGAACCGGGCATTGACTGGTCGGCGGCGCACCAGAGTGTGGCCGCAGACAGAAGCGTAGCGCCGGTGGACTGGCTGCAGCCTGGAGAAACTGCGGCAAAATCAGTGTTGAAAGCGTTTATTTCAAAAAAATTGAAATGGTACGCTGGGAAAAGGAACGACCCCAACGGCAACGCTGTTTCGCATTTGTCGCCATACCTGCATTTCGGACACGTTTCTTCGCAGCGCATAGCTTGGGAGGTTTCCCGCAGCAAGGAGCAGCATGGCGAATCCGCCCAGGATTTTCTGGAGGAGCTGGTGGTGCGGCGGGAGCTCTCTGACAATTTTTGTTTGCATGAACCCGATTACGACAGTGTCGAAGGCTTTCCAAACTGGGCGCGGCAGACGTTGGATGACCATCGCGGCGACGAGCGCAACTTTATTTACAGCCAGAGCCAACTGGACGCAGGAGAGACCCACGACCCATTGTGGAACGCAGCCCAGTGGGAGTTGCGGCTGCGGGGCAAGATGCACGGCTACATGCGCATGTATTGGGCAAAGAAGATGCTGGAATGGACCGAAAGTCCAGAGGAGGCTTTGCGCCTGACACTCTGGCTGAACGACCGCTACGAGCTGGACGGCAGGGACGCCAACGGCTATACCGGGGCGGCTTGGTCTGTTGGCGGCGTTCACGACCGGCCTTGGAAAGAACGTCCTGTCTTTGGCAAAATACGGTACATGAACGACAAGGGATGCCGCCGCAAATTCAACGTGGACGCCTACATTGACGCCGTGGCGCTGTACAAGCGCAACGCCTGATGAAGCAAGTCCGATGCATAAACAGAAAAGGCGCGTAGCACGCCATGCACATACTTTTTTTGGGAGACGTGATGGGCCGCTCAGGCCGGACCGCCGTGCGGGAGCACGCCAACCGGTTGCGGCTTGAGCTTGAGCTGGATTTTCTGGCCGCCAATGCAGAGAATGCAGCCGGCGGCATAGGGCTGACTCCAAGAACCGCAAGGGATTTGTTCCAAAGCGGGGTGGACGTGTTGACCACTGGCAACCATGTGTGGAAGCACAAGGAGTTGCGGCCGTATTTGGATGAAGAACAACGTGTGCTGCGGCCGGCCAACTACCCTGCGGGGCCAGGCTCAGGCATGGGCGTTTTTCAGGGAGAGTCCGGGCCCCAAGTGGCGGTGCTCAACCTTATGGGCCGGACGTACATGGAGGCGGTGGATTGTCCGTTCCAGACGGCCGAGACGTTGCTGGCCAGTCTGCCTGTAGACGTCAAGGTCCGGCTGGTGGATTTCCACGCCGAGGCAACCAGCGAAAAGAAAGCGCTTGCCTACTTTCTGCAGGACAAGGTAACCGCTGTCCTGGGCACGCATACCCACGTACAGACTAATGACGCCTGCATACTGGGGCAACGCTGCGGATTTATTACTGACCTGGGCATGTGCGGCGCGGAAGACTCCGTCCTGGGCATGGACAAAGACATTATAGTTGAGCGGTTTTACACCCGGCTGCCCATGCGCTTTGAACCAGCCCAGGGCGAGGCCTGTCTCTGCGGGGCGGCATTGGACGTGGACGAGGCGGGCAGAACACTGAACATATACGCTGTGCGGCAAAGCGCCGCAGAGCTGCGGAAATATTCACACACCAACCAAGGATGACTGGAGATATGGACGCGCGCGAACAAATGCAGCTCATCGGCCGGGGCGCGGCTGAGATTATCGACACAGAGGAACTGATAAAGAAGATAGAGCGGGGCAAACCCCTACGCATTAAAACCGGCTTTGACCCCACAGCGCCGGACCTGCACCTGGGCCACACGGTGTTGCTGCAGAAGATGAAACACTTTCAGGAGCTGGGACACACAGTTATATTTCTTATAGGCGATTTTACCGGCATGATAGGCGACCCCTCCGGCAAGTCTGAAACACGGCCGCCGTTGACCCGTGAGCAGGTGCTGGGCAACGCTGAGACATACAAGGAACAGTTCTTCAAGATACTGGACCCGGTGAAAACAGAGGTCGCCTTCAACTCCCACTGGATGGACACATTTTCGGCGGCAGATTTCATCACCCTGGCGTCGCGCCATACTGTCGCCCGCATGCTGGAGCGTGACGACTTCCACAAACGCTACACTTCTGAGCGGCCCATCGCCATCCACGAATTTTTGTATCCCCTGGTGCAGGGATATGACTCTGTGGCTTTGAAAGCGGATGTGGAGCTGGGAGGTACAGACCAAAAGTTCAACCTGCTGGTGGGCCGCCACATGCAGCACAGCTATGGGCAAGAACCGCAGTGCATCCTGACCGTGCCCATTCTGGAAGGTCTGGACGGCGTGCAAAAAATGTCAAAATCATTGAACAACTACGTAGGGATTGACGAGCCTGCTTCAGAGATGTTCGGCAAGCTGATGTCGATTTCTGATGAGTTGATGTGGCGCTACTATGAATTGCTTTCTGACAAGCCCCTGGATGCTGTGGTAAAACTGCGCACGCAGGTGGAGCAGGGCGAGCTGCATCCTAAAAAGGCCAAAGAGGAGCTGGCGCTGGAGATAGCCGCCCGGTTTCACAACCAGAGCGAGGCCAAGGCGGCGCTGGAAGGCTTCAACGCAGTGTTCGCCAAGGGCGGGCTGCCGGACGACATGCCGGAATACACCGTGGCCGCAGGCGAATCCAGCCGACCGGTTGCGTTTTTGGCGGATAGCGGTTTGTGCGGCTCGCGCGGCGAGGCCAAGCGCTTGATAAAGCAGGGCGCCTTGAGCGTCGACGGCGAAAAAGTTTCTGACGCCGATGTGGAGCTGCCTGCAGGCGAGCGCGTCATTAAGCTGGGCAAAAAGCGGTTTTTGCGTCTGAAGGTGACGTAAGCGACGGACAAGAGCTGTTCAGCCGTCCTCTCCCAGCCGGGCGATGACGGCTTCAGCCAGCCTGCTGATGTCTTTGCTTGCGGCGTCGGCCACGGCAATGACGTCTTCCAGGCTCGCCGGCCCCATGCAGTCTGGCAGGTTCTGGTTGGTCAGGCAGGAGAGGCCCAGCACCTGCACGCCCATGTGCCGCGCGGCGATCACTTCAAGAATGGTGGACATGCCCACAGCGTCGGCGCCCAGCATGCGCAGCATGCGGGTTTCAGCCGGCGTTTCCATCTGCGGCCCGTGTACGCCGGCGTACACCCCCTGCTCCAGCCGGACAGACAAGCGCATGGCCTCTTCCATGGCCAGGGAACGCAGTCGGGGGGAGTAGACACAACTCATGTCTGGAAAACGGGGCCCCCACGCGTCGTGGTTGGGGCCTGTCAGGGAGCTGGAGCCGGTCATGTTGATGTGGTCGGCAATGCACATCACTGTGCCGGGCAGCCACTGGGGGTTAAGCGAGCCGGCTGCATTGGTGATGAGCAACGTCTTTACGCCCAATCCCGCCAGCGTCCGCACGCCCATGCATATTTGCCAGGGCTCGTAGCCTTCGTACAGATGCTGCCGTCCGGCAAGCATCCATACCGGGTTTTTCCCCAGTCTGCCGTACAGCAGGTCTCCATGGTGCGAATCCACTGTGGGTGCGGCAAAGCCGGGCAAGGCGCTGTATGGAAGTTGAAGTTGCACTTCCAGATCATTGCGCAAACTGCTTAACCCTGTGCCCGCAACCAGGCCAATGTCAGGCATGAGCGGCTCGTGCAGTTTCTCGTGGACGGAGTTCTGTATGATTTCTACGCTTTGCTGGACTTTTACATGATTTTGCATCATAAGGACCACTGGTGTTAGGTGTTGTACGCAATGCTAAACAGTGATAATTTATACACGTCGGGGGGGATTTTGGCTTGAAGGGCTCATATTGAGTACACCAGAGATGCAGACGACGCCCCGCCTGACGGCGGCGCTACTATAGGCAGAACCTATGGACATTGCAACGCTATTCGGGATCATCGTCGGATTTTCCCTGGTCATCGGCGCCATATTCATGGGCGGCGCTGTGGCTGTGTTTGTCAACATCCCCGGGATGATGATTGTTATTGGCGGCACTTTTGCCGCCATTTGCGTTACCTTTCCCCTTGAAGAAGTCGTCCAGGCGTTTGCCGGCGGCATGCAGGTGTTCGGCTCCAAGCGGGTCAAGCCCCAGGAAGTGGTCAACACCATGGTCCGCATCGCCGAAATCAGCCGCCGCGAAGGCCTCATTGCCCTGGAAAACATTCAGACTGAAAACACCATACTGAAAAAAGCTTGCCAGCTGATAGCCGACAACGCTGAACCTGGTCTTATTCGCGACACTGTGATGATTGAAATAGCCACCATGAAACGCCGGCACAACATTTCCATCCAGGTGTTCAAACGGCTTGGCGGATTTTCGCCCGCGTTCGGCATGATAGGTACGCTCATCGGTTTGGTGCAGATGCTCAGCCAGCTCGACGACCCCAACTCCATTGGCCCAGCCATGGCTGTGGCCATTTTGACCACGTTTTACGGCGCCTTGCTGGCCAACTTGTTGTTCTTGCCCATATCAGGCAAGTTGCGGGCAAGGACCTTGCAGGAAGAGGTGCATTTGAATATTATCTTTGAGGGGGCCAAATCAATTCTGGAAAACAACAACCCCAGAATGGTCTACGAGAAGCTTTCCTCGTTTATTCCGCCTCAGGAGAGAAAGAGTGCCTGACGACCGCTCATTGCCTCTGCAAACAGGTTTTCAGAATGAAGGCGAAGACAACTCAGAAGGCGATTGGATAACCACATTCGCAGACATTTCTTTATTATTGCTGGTTTTCTTTATTTTGCTCTTTTCCATGTCAGAGCTGGACCCGACCAAGTTCAATGATTCGTTCACCTCTGTGAAGGCGGCCCTGGGCAAAGACGGCAAGGATTTGATGACGGCCCGCATCACTTCAGACGAAGCCGCCATAGTCGAATCCGTGCGGCTGCAGCGCCAGCTTATTGAAGAACAGAGGCGAACCTATACGGAAATGCGCACGTTTTTGAACCGCAAAGGCGTGGAAGGCACCATAGGCGCAGTGTTTGACGAAGGGATCATTACTCTGCGGGCGCCAGGGGACGTGCTGTTCCCTTCTGGCGAAGTGGACCTGACGCCCACGGGAAAGCGGGTCATAAAAATGTTGCGCGACTTTTTGATACAGAAGCCGGACCAGCAGATAAACATACGGGGTTTTACAGACAATGTGCCGCCCCGGCCAGGCTCCAGGTACAAAGACAACTGGGAGATATCTTCCTTGCGGGCGGTGAATGTCTTGCGTTTTTTGTTGGAGCAAGGTATCGAGCCCAGCCGGATGACAGCCACGGGGCTGGCTGATCTGGAGCCGCTGTATCCCAACTCTTCTCCGGATAATAAAGCTAAAAACCGGAGGGTGGAGTTTGTCCTTGAAAAACGCATAGGCGGGTAGTTTTATCGTGAGCGATTTTGACTTTACTATCAAATCTGACGGCAAATCTCCGCGGCAGGCCTATCGCACTAAAGTGCCTGGCCTCCGGGCTGTTGTTGCAGAAAAGGACGAGTCTTTTGCAGTCAAAGATATTAGCGCCACAGGCTTGGCTATTGAAGACAAGACAGGCTTGTTCAAGGAAGGCGATACGTTCCAGTTTGATCTGTTTATTAAAAAGAAGCCGTTTCTCACCAAACTCACAGCCGAGGTTATTCGGGTGTTAGGCAACGGCATGATAGGCTGCAACTTTGTGGACTTGAGCCCGCGCAAGGAGGCTCGGCTGGACAAATTGGTGCTTGAGGTCCAGAAACGGCTGATTGCCATGAAGAAAGCCAAATCCAAAGACGGAACAAAAGAGACATAAGCATGACGGAGAATGTGCGGTGAGCGCACGAGACAAGATTCTGGTGGCGAACCGCGGAGAAATCGCCATGCGCATCATCCAGGCCTGCCATTCCTTGGGTCTGGATTTTGTCTGCGTGTTTGCAGGTGAAGACAAGCATTCTGGTCACGTGGCCCTGGCCCGTGAGCTGGGCGGCGAACACGCTGTGAAGCGCATAGCGTCATACCGCGACGCCAACGAGCTGTTTGCCGTGGCCGACCACGCGGGGGCCACTGCGGTGCATCCCGGCTACGGCTTTTTTGCAGAGGATTTCCGCTTTGCCCGCAGGGCCAGCGAAAGGAAGCGGGCGTTGACGTTTATCGGCCCTTCCTGGCGCGTCATTCGCGATCTGGGCGATAAGATAAACACCAAGCGGCTGGCTCGGTCTCTGGACGTGCCCACAGTGCCCGGCTCAGACAAGCCCATCTATGATGAGATGGAGGCCGAGGAGATAGCCCGCAGGCTTTTTGCGTTTCAGGCTGAGCAGGGAATAACGCCGCAGATGGTGCTGGTTAAGGCTTCAGCCGGCGGCGGCGGCATGGGCATAGAGGAAGTGCATGACCCGGACTCCTTCCGGTCGGTGTTTCGGCGCATCCGCAACTACGCCAAGCGGCAGTTCAGCGACGAAGGCGTGCTCATCGAGCAGCGCATCGTTTCTTTCAATCATCTGGAAGTGCAGATTGTGGCGGACCGGCACGGTTCAGTGGCTCATTTCGGCACCCGCAACTGCTCTATCCAGTCAACTGGCCTTCAAAAGCGCATTGAGGTCGCCCCAGGCTTTGACCCGCAAGCTGTCAACTATCCTTTTGACGCGGCAAAGGTGTTGCAGGACATTACGCAGCACTCTTTGGCCATGGCCCAAGCCGTGGGCTACGACAACGTAGGCACCTGGGAGTGGATTGTCACCCCGGTGGGCGAGCCCTTCTTGATGGAAGTGAACACCCGCATTCAGGTTGAAAACGGCGTATCTGCAATGATATCGCGCATTAATGGGCAGGGTTGCGTGAGCTTGATACGCGAGCAGATACGGCTTGGCCTGGGCCAGGAGATGGGCTACACTCAAGATTCAGTTACGTTTGAAGGCGTGGGTATTGAATACCGAATCATCGCAGAGGACCCGGAGAACCGCTTCATCCCCTGGGTGGGACGCATTGACCAGTTCTCTTGGCAAGAGGAGCCGTGGTTGCAGATGTTTACTCAGGTCCCCCGCGGCGAAGCCTACGAGATTCCCACAGAGTACGATCCCAACCTTGCCCTGGGCATAGTGTGGGGCAAGAACTTGGCCGAGGCCAAGGAACGCGGCGTTGCTTTTTTGGATGCCCTGACCCTGACCGGGCAGGACAACTCTGGCGCCAGCCTCAAATCCAACGTTGCTTTCCTGAAAAAGCACACAGCTCACATTCTGGAATTCTAGCCAGCCGCCACCCCATAGCAGGACGGCGGCGCACTACGCCATATGGACGCAGAAAAAAAACTTATTCGGCTCACCGAAAACCTGAAGTACATTGAGGACATTTTTGGCCGCCGGGAAAATGAGAATATCCGGCTGCTGGAGTCAAAGCTCGAAGAGTACCGCATCCAGGAACCGCAGCTTTCCAATGCGGAAAAGATTCGCCGCCTCAACGACCTGGATGGTTTTTTTGCCTTTTGCGAGCAAAAGATGGACGCCGGGCTCACGCCAATGGACCGGGTGCGCATTGTCCGCCACCCCATGCGCATCTGCCTCAAGGACATCTTGGAAAACGTCTATGACAATTACGCTGAAATCGGCGGCAAGGACGAGTATTCCATTGACCCTTCCATGCTTATCGCCCGGGCCTACATTACCCGGCGTAGCGGCAAAAAGGTGCATAACCAGCCTGTCATGGTCATTGGCCAGGAAAAAGGCCACGGCGAGGAGTTTCGCAACGGCGGGTCTGTAAAGCCCTGGGGCAACGCCAAGGCCTTGCAGTACATGAAGGTCGCAGAAACAGAGAACATTCCCATTCACACCTACATTTTTACGCCCGGCTCCTACCCCATTGAAGACTGGCCCGGCGCCGCCCAACAGATAGCCCAGAATCTTTACGCCATGGCCGGGTTGCAGGCGCCTATCGTGGCGGTGTTTTCAGAAGGGGGGTCCGGAGGAGCAGAAGCCATAGGCCTGGCTGACGAGCGCATCATGCTCAGCCACGGCTATTATTCTGTCATTTCGCCTGAAGGCGCGGCGGCCATTGAAGGCCGCCTGGGCCGGGGACAGAGAGCCACGCCGGAGCTTATTGAAAAATGCGCTTCGCAGCTGAATATAACCGCCGAGGACAACCTGCAAAACGGCTACGTGGATCGGGTGATCCAGGAACCGCCGCTGGGCGCCCGGCCGAACCACTATGATTTTTTTAAACAGCTGCGCCACGAAGTCATTAGCGCCACAGACGAAGCTGTGCTCCGGGTCAAAGGCATTAAGTTTTTGCGGGCCCTGGCAGTGCGGCGTCAGCGCAACAAGCTGCGCAAAACATCTGTAGGAGCAGAAGGCATTTACGTGGGCTGGTCGCTGACGCCCACAGCCCGGGAAAACCTGGTGTACCGGCGCCGCCAAAAGTTTATCCCCCTGAGCCGGCAAGCTTGCCGCGACCCCCGGCCAGTGCCCACAAAAATGTGGAGCAAGGTCACAGACTCTGCCTGGTCGGTCTATTCTTTTTTTCGCTACGAGCTGTTCAAGAAGCACCAGCAGCGTTTGGCCGGCGCCGTGGAAGAAATGGGCTACGAAGTGGACGTCATCCGCGGCGGTTTTGGCGGTTTTTTCAAACGCGTTGCCAATAAGCTGGCTTTGCCGGGCGAACCTGCCAAGGACGCAGGCAAAGCTTTGACCGCCCTTTCCGCTTGGGAAGACCGGGACGAAAAAGGGCAGTGGCGCTACGTCAGCCCAAAGGCCCGGGAAGACCGGGCTGTCTCCTGCCCCAACGCAGCTAAGGACGGCTGTCTTGACTTGTGGGCTCCCGACTTGTTCGGCGACTTTGCCGGCGTGTGCGGCTACTGCGGCCACCATTTTCCCATGGAATATCAGTGGTATCTGTACAATGTTTTTGACCCGGGCTCCATCCGCGAGTTCAACGCCGAGGTGGAGTCCCGCAATCCGTTGGGGTTTGAAGGTTTTGACCAGAAACTGGAGCAAGCCAAAAAGAAGACAGGGCTCAAATCTGGCTGCATGACATTTGAGGCGCGCATTGACGGCGTCAAGGTGGTCTGCGCCATGCTGGTTGCCACGTTTCGAGGCGGGTCTGTGGGAGCTGCAGAGGGCGAGAAATTTGTCCGCGCCGCAGAGAGGGCCCGGAAAAAGCATTTTCCCTTTCTTGCGTACGTGCACGGCACGGCCGGCATACGCATCCAGGAGGGCGTTAACGGCGTTATCCAGATGCCCCGATGCACCATAGCTGTCCGCAATTATATCGAAGCCGGGGGACTCTACGTGGTGCTCTACGACACCAACTCCTACGCCGGGCCAGTGGCCAGCTTTCTCGGCTGCTCGCCGTATCAGTTCGCTGTACGATCAGCCAACATAGGTTTTGCCGGGCCAGGCGTGATCAAGGAAACTACCGGCATGGACTTCCCGCCGGATTACCACCGGGCCTACAACGCCCTGTCCCGCAGCCATATACAAGGCATATGGGACAGACGGGAGGTGCGGGCAAACCTGTACAAGGCGCTCATGACCATGGGCGGCCGCAACCTGTACTACCGTTAGGAGGCAGCGCACGTGTTGGACGTGACTGCAATGCTGGAAAAAATGAAGGCTTCGCCCTACGAGGAGCTGATTATCGCAGCGCCGCACACTGGCGTGGTGGAATTCGCTCCGATCAAGCCGGGCGATACGCTCTCCGGCCCGTCCGGAACGTGGAAGGAGAACCCAGGCGCCTTGCTGGCGACCCTGACGCGGGAAAATAACCCCAAAAACATCACCGCCGTTCGCACAGGCGAAGTGGTGGAGGTGTTTGACAGCCTGGAAGGCAAGTTTGTCGAAGCCGGCGAACCGCTGGTGAAAATGCGGCACTACCTTTCCAAGGACGAGGTGCTTAACGCCATTCTGCAGCAGGCGCTGCACCTTTTTCCTGCGCCGGAACGGGCCAAGTACTATTTTTTGCCCAATGTGGACGCCAAGATCAGGACATCTGGCCCGACGTCTGTTTTTGTGAACCACGGCATGGACCTGTTCATCATGTCCCGCATGAAGCGGGAGGTAACGACGTCGTACAAAGGTCCTGAAGGCGTCATCTACGCTGTCTATTTTCAGCCCAATGAAAACGTGGACGCTGGCGCGCCGCTTATAGGCGTCTGCCCGCCGGATATGTTGCCGCAGATAGAAGACGTGGTGGTGCGTGTGCAGACCGAGTGGGAAGAAAAGGCCTAACCTATGGGCAAGCTCTTGCAGATTCGCGTCATGGCTTATACATACAGGCCTGAAGACGTGGCGGAAACGTGGCCCAAATTGAGCGGACTGGTCTGGCCGGAGCCCCCGGCCGGCCCGCCGGAAAAGGAACGGGGCGTGCTGGAGCTGGTGCAAGCCTTGGAGGACGGCGCTAGTTTTGGCGACTGGAGCGCTGACGTGAAAAAAAACCTGGAGCCCGGACTCGCCTTGGCGCTTGTCCAGCGCCGGCGGCTGGAAAGCGCTCTGGCGGACTGGAAAGCCAGCGAGGCCAACGCCGCTAGCGAACAACTGGAAGAAGCGCTCACAGATATGGAGCGCGAGGCTCCTGCAAAAGATTAGAGCATGTTGCCATTGGAAATGTTTAGATGCTCTTTTTGCTTGGAGCAGACTGTTGGCGCCATCCTGCTCTGGCTGCTTCGCAGCCTGGCCCTGTCCACGCAGAGCGCGGCTGTGGCCGTTCTTATAACTTCGAGCAACAAAATGTTACCCATTTTGAGCTCTCAGAAATATGCATTTTCCTGAAATAATTGTACATTGTTTCAGAAGCGAGCGTTGTCTCAACGCGAAAATGCGCTAGCACGCCAGCCCGTCGGGCTGGACCAAGGAGGACACATCATGGCGGGAAGCTTGAACAAGGTCATGCTCATCGGTCGTTTGGGCAAAGACCCTGAAATGCGATACACAGCCGGCGGTTCCCCGGTCACAAATTTTACGATGGCCACAGACGAATCTTACACAGACCAGTCCGGTAACCGGGTGGACAAGGCCGAATGGCACCGCATCGTGGTGTTTGGCCGCCAGGCGGAGATAGCCGCCAACTACCTGGCCAAGGGCCGGCTGGTCTTTGTGGAAGGCCGGCTGCAGACCAGCAGCTGGGAAGACCAGCAGGGCAACAAACGGTACACCACGGAGATCATTGCCCAGCGTTTCCAGTTTCTGGAGAGCAAAGGCCAGGGCGGACAGCAGTATGACAACTACGGCGACCAGCAAGGCCCGGGGGATTACAACCAGGGCGGCCCCGGCCAGGGCGGCCCCGGCCAGCAACAACGCCCCCAAGGCGGACAAGGCGGCCGGACGCAGCAAAACCGGCAGCAATCTCAACAGCCGCCCCAGCAGCAGGAAGACATGGGCCCGGCCTTTCCTTCTGAAGCCAGCGGCATGGACGACGTGCCGTTCTGATCGTTTACGTGACGCTGCCCAGACCTGGTTGGCGCCGCGATATGCTGATCTGGTGAAAGAGATTGGCTTCTGTTTGGAGGATTTTGCCTCCGGAAAACTCGCCATCCCTGACCGGATGCAACTTTCACTGCCCAACGACGGGGTCATGCTGGTCATGCCCGCAGCGAACGAGCGCGTAGGCCTGACCAAGGCCGTCACCGTACATCCCGGCAACAAAGCCCGAGAGAATCTTCCTGTCATTCAAGGCCAGGTCAGCGTGCTGAACCTGGCCGCGGCGCGTCTGGTTGTGAAGAAAATGCGCTACGCTGTTCTCGTTGTCTGTGTACTCATTTTTGTTGCCTGTCCCATCCGTGTGGCCTTCGACGCCTTGACGTACCCCCTTGCATATCCGGCCAGCAGGGCTGTTACAGCGACCAAGGCCTCATAGCCTGTCCTGAAGCCGGCGAACCCTTTTTCGGTCAGGACGCACAATACTCTGGCAGCCAGCCCGCCTACAGGGACAATGGCGACGGCACGGTCACCGACCTGGTCACAGGCTTGATGTGGGTGAAGGCCAGGGGTGAGAAGAAAAGCTGGGAAGAGCACATGGCAGACGCCGCCCAGCGCCGCGTAGGCGGCTATAACGACTGGCGCGCCCCAACAATCAAGGAACTGTATCCTCTTCTCGACTTTCGAGGGGTGAACGGTCCAGACGGAACGACCGCCTACATCGACGTCCGAGACTTCGATTTTGTTTTTGGCGATGCATCCCAGGACGAGCGGGTCATTGATTGCCAGGATTACAGCGCCACGCAATACACAGGAAAGACCATGGGCGGGAACCCCACTGTGTTTGGCGTCAACTTTGCCGACGGCCGTATTAA
>CAYTSA010000048.1:0-26933 GCA_964440345.1 uncultured Desulfovibrionaceae bacterium
TGAAGCGGGGGGTGACAGTAGGGGTAAGCCGGGGCCGCAACGCTTGAAAGCGGGGGGTGACAGTAGGGGTAAGCCGGGCCGCAACGCTTGAAAGCGGGGAGTGACAGTAGGGGTAAGCCGGGGCCGCAACGCTTTAAGCGCATCGTCAAAACGCCGAAAATGCACTTCCTTGACGCCAGCGTTCTTTCACATCTGGTGAACCTGAAGACGGACTCGGCCTGGAAAAACCGCGAAACATTCAGCCATGTGCTGGAGTCCTTCGTGTTCGGCGAACTGTGTAGACTGGCGTCCTTCTCAGACACGCAATACCGGATGCACCACTACAGAGACCGGGACCAGCTGGAAGTCGATTTTGTGGTGGAAGACGAAGAAGGCCGCATCGCCGGCATAGAGGTCAAAGCCGGCGCCACGGTGACACCGGCGGATTTCAAAGGCTTGCGGCAACTGGTCAAAGCATGCGGAGACGGCCTTGCGCTGGGCCTTGTTCTGTACGACGGCGACGAAACCCTGCCCTTTGGCGAAAAGATGTACGCAGCCCCTCTATCAAGCCTGTGGCGCCAATAAAATGGATTCACCAATCCCCTACCGCAACCCCGCGATGTACTCCCCTACCGCGTCCACGCCCTGCTCTTCCAGCACGCGGATGGCCTGGGAGCCTACCACGGCCATGTCCACACGGCCCTTTAGAAAGTCCACGTCCTTCTTGTCCTTGACCCCGAAGCCCAGAGCCAGGGGCAGGTCCGTGGCCTGACGGCAGCGGGCCAGGTATTCCTCCAGCTCCTGGGAAAACGCCGTGGTCTCGCCGGTCACGCCCTTGCGGGCCACGCAGTAGACAAAGCCCCGCGTGCAGTCCGCCACCGTGCGCATGCGGTCCACCTTGCTGTTGGGCGTAAAGATGAAAATGGGCTCCAGGCAGTGTTTTTCCATGGCCTGCAGGTACTCTTCGGCCTCCTCGGGCGGGACATCCGGCACAATGGCCCCGCGCAGCCCCGCGGCCGCGGCCTGGGCTGCAAACCGATCCAGCCCGTAGGCATAGGGTATGTTGTAGTAAGTCATATACAGGAAGGGGATGGGCAGCTCCTTGGCAATCGCCGCGGCGCAGGCCAGGCAATCCGCCACTTTTACGCCGCCGGCCAGGGCCTCCTGGTTGGCCTTCAGGATGACCGGGCCGTCGGCAATGGGCTCGGAAAAGGGAATCTGCAGCTCCATCACGTCCACGCCGGCTTTCACCATGGTCCGGGCCAGAGCCAGGGAGTCCTCCAGGCAGGGGTAGCCCAGCACAATGTGGGTCATCAGCAATATGTCTTTTTTCTCGCGCTGCTCGCGTATGTACTGCTCAAGCATTGTACGCCTCCGCCTTTTTGATGATGAATTCCCTCCACTTGGGGTCGCCAATAGCGTCGGCCACAGTAAAGATGTCCTTGTCGCCCCGGCCAGACTGGTTGATGATCACGCAGTCCTCGGGCGAGAGGTCCGGGGCTTCCTTGAAACACTGTACAAAGGCGTGGGCCGACTCCAGGGCCGGGATGAGCCCTTCCTTGCGCATGGAGAGCCGCAGGGCCTCCACTACTTCCGCGTCAGTGGCCGCGGCAAAACGGGCCCGGCCGGTCTTGGCCATGTGCGAGAGGATAGGCGAGACGCCCACGTAGTCCAGGCCGGCGGCCACCGAGTGGGTGTCGCGCATCTGGCCGTCGCTGTCCTGCAGAAAGAATGTCTTGTAGCCCTGGGCCACGCCCACCGCGGCCTGGTCCGCAGCCAGCCGGGCGGCGTGTTCGCCAGTGTCCAGCCCCCGGCCGCCAGCCTCCACGCCCACCAGCTCCACGTCGTCGTCCAGAAAGCCGCTGAACAGCCCCATGGCGTTGGAGCCGCCGCCCACGCAGGCATAGACGCGACTGGGCAGCTTGCCAACCTTGGCCAGAATCTGCTCCCGGGCTTCCTGGCCGATAACAGACTGGAACCAGGCCACCATCTCCGGAAAGGGATGCGGGCCCGACGCCGTGCCCAGCACGTAGTGGGTGTCGTCCATGTTCCGGGCCCAGTCGCGCAAGGCCTCGTTGATGGCGTCTTTGAGCGTGCGCGAGCCGTCTTTTACCGGGACCACTTTTGCGCCCAACTGCTCCATCCAGAAGACGTTGGGCCGCTGGCGGTCCACATCCTCTTGGCCCATGTAGATGGTGCAGTCAAAGCCGAATTTGGCGGCCATGGTGGCAGTGGCCACGCCGTGCTGGCCGGCCCCGGTTTCGGCGATGACCCGGCGCTTGCCCATGCGTTGCACCAGCAAGCCCTGGCCCATGACGTTGTTGGCCTTGTGCGCGCCGGTGTGGTTCAGGTCCTCGCGCTTTATATAGATGCGGGCGCCCCCGAAGTGCGCGGTCAGCTTGTCGGCAAATGTCAGGGGCGTGGGCCGGCAGGAGTAGTCGGCCATCAGGTCCGCGTATTCCCGCCAAAAAGCCGGATCAGCCTTGGCCGTGGCAAAGGCCTTTTTCAGTTCGTCAAAAGTTTCGTACAATATCTCGGGGATGAACGCCCCGCCAAATTCCCCGTAATAGCCGGGTTTCGCCGTGGTCATGAAAAAGACCTCCCAGAGGCATAGTCCAGATGTTGGGTGAATACGCACCGGTCAGTGCGGCAGTAAAGCCTTGCAAACAGTCCGTCCCTGAGGCCGGCGAAATGCAGCCGCCGGCTCACGTCCAGAATGGGCGCAGTCTGTTTCAGCTGCAGCAGCTTGGCCAGCCGCTCGTCGGGATAGCCGATGGTGAAGCGCTGCTCGCCGCCTTCCAGCTGCGCGCCGTAGTGCTCGAAGACCAACCGTGAAAGGGACTGCCCCCGCAGGTCCAGCCGGTCCAGGCCCGGAAAGGCGGCCGGGTCCAGGTAGATGTCCTCCACCAGCACCGGTGTTTTACCCAGCCGGCTGAGCCGGTGCATGACGTACGCCCGGCCCCCGGCAAAAGGGTTATCCCCCTGCGCCGCGGGCACAGGCTCCAGGGCCGGCTGCTGCAACACGGACGCGTCCAGCTCCAGCCCGGCCTCCCGAAACGAGGACATGGTCCCCGCCAAAGAAAACAAATCCACGCTGGCCGGCGGATCGGCCACATAGGTGCCGGAACCGCGCCGGCGGATAAGCACCCCGCGCCGGACCAGGCTCGCCAGGGCCTGACGCACCGTAGGCCGGCCCAGACTGTGCTCGGAAGCCAGCGCTGTTTCGGACGGGATCCTGTCCCCAGCGGCGTAAACACCGGCCCGGATGTCAGCCATGAGCTGTTCAGCCAGCTGATGGTAGAGTGGTATGGGCGACTCTCGCTGCAACATGGGCCGAACATATGCAGACCGCTTAATGTTGTCAAGACAACTTTACAAATATCTGCCCTTTTCCCCTGATCCGCCGCTTAGCGCATGTTCGCCTTAAGACAACACTCGCTCCAAGAACAATGTGCCATTATTTCAGACAAATGCTCCAAGAATCGAACACTCATTACGGTTGAAAACCCAAAAAATAGATTACGCATACACGCATACGTACATCGCCAAAGAAGCGTCGCCGCCAAGCGGTGGATTTGGGTTTTACCTTGCTATTGACAGACTTCATTTTTCGTTACTAACTGCATCAACGCAACAAATGTACCCTTAACCACGCCATACAGGCGCCGCCATTGCCGTGAACATAGTCCACTTTACCGCCTCCGCCCTGGCCGGCGCCCCTGTCCGGCTCTGCCGTATTCTCAACGAGCACACGCCGCACGCAGTGCGGCTGGTGGACCTGGAGCGCTACGACCCCAAGACCCGCTACGGGCTGTTCGACTACGACGTCATCTTTGCCGAGCAGCCTGACCTCGCCATGGAGATGGCCCGGACCGCGGACGTGCTGCACCTGCACAACGAGGTCCACCCGGACTGCGCCGATTTTACGCCCATCGACTTTCGGGCGCTGCAACGCAAAGGCGCGCGCATCGTGCGCCATTTCCACTCCCTGCCCGAACTCGTGGCCAAGGCCCAGGGCTGCGCAACCGCGGACATCACCGCGCCGGACACGCCGGCAGTTGTCATCGCCCAGTATCCGGAGCGGTTTCATCCCCGCGCCCGGGTGGTCCCAAACATCATCCCCATAGGCGGCAAGCCTGTTGACGCCCCGCTTCACTGGGATATCTTTTTCTCGCCCACCAAGTTCTACTCGGCCTGGGAACAGCGCTGGAACACCAAGGGCGCGCCCGAGACCGTGGCCCTGATGCAGGAGCTGGAGCGCGAGGCCGGCGCCCGAATCCACTGGCTGACTGGCTCGCCGCTGACCGAGGTTCTGGCGGCCAAGCAGCGTTCGCGCATCGTGCTGGACGACATGGTCAACGGCAGTTATCATCTCTCTGGGCTGGAGGGGCTGGCCATGGGCAAGACCGTGCTTTGCTGGCTGGATGCGCGCATGGAGCAGCTGTTGCGCTGGGTGTCCGGCGCAACTGACCATCCCTTTGTCGCAGCTCGACTGGAGGAGGCAAAGCCGGTGCTTCGCGTGCTGTTGCAGGACGCCGCTCTGTGCGAGGAGCTGGGATACGCCAGCCGGCGTTGGATGGAAGAATACTGGAACGAGTCCCGGTTGGCGCAGCACTATGACGCGCTCTACGCAGACTTGGCCGAGAATCCGGCCCGGGTGCGCCGGCAGCCGGAACTGGCCCTGGACGCGCCGGCCAAACGATTCTTCTTTGTGACCAAGCCAGAGCTGGAGTGGAGGGAGCGGGCCGCCCGGAACGTCACGCCGTGAAAAGCATTTGCAAGCCATAGCCGACCGCGCTAGGTTACCCCGCAAAGGAGCTTTCATGATAGGCGCACTTCGCAAACTACAACGTTTTTTTCGGCCCGACACCCAACGAAGCCTCATCCTGCCTCTGGACCACGGCGCCAGCGACGGGCTGATTACCGGCCTGGAGCACGCGCCAAAACTGCTGGAAGAACTGACTGGCGATAAGGTGCAAGGCGTGGTGCTGAACAAGGGCATGGCCCGAGCCTACGCTTCGGGCATAGAGCCGGAAGTGAATGTGGTGGTGCAGCTTTCCGGCGGCACCAAGCACGGCCTGCCCACGTACAACAAGTCCATAGTCTGCTCCATCCCCGAAGCCTTGCGGCTGGGCGCGGACGCTGTGTCTGTGCAAGTGAACATAGGCAACGACCTGGAAGACCGCATGCTCACAGACTGCGGCATGGTGGTGGACGAAGCGCACCAGGCTGGCCTGCCGGTAATGGCTGTCATCTACGCCCGGGGCGGGCAGATAGTAAACGAATACGACCCCAGCCTCATCGCCCACTCCATACGGCTGGGCGCAGAAATGGGCGCCGACCTGGTCTGCACGCCCTACTCCGGCGAGGCGTCCAGCTTTGCCGCTTCAGTGGCGGCCTGTCCCATGCCGGTCCTGGTCACGGGCGGACCCCGGCGGCCGGACTTTGAAACCTTTTGCTCCCACATGACCGAGGCCCTGGATTGCGGCGCTTCCGGCCTGTCCGTGGGCCGCAACATCTTTCAACACCCAGACCCGGCTAAAGCGTTGCAAATCATCGGCGCTTTGGTGCATGGCGACTGACAAGGAGAGACGAATGGACCTGTTTGAGGCCATCCACTGCCGGCGATCCATACGCACGTTTCACCGAGACCGGTCCGTCTGCGCCAACACGCTTGCTGAACGCTTTACTCACTAGATGCAATAGAGGCATGGTGAACACATTTCGAACACAGCGCGCTATGGCCTTGGGCCTGTTTGTCGCTCTTCTGGCGCTGGCTTTGCCGTTGCTGGCGGCAAAACAAGTTTTCGGACAGTCAGAACTTTTCCGAGTGCTTGTGGTGCTCAGCTACTCTCAAGAATTCCCTTGGAGCGCAGAAGAAGCCGCAGGTATACGCGAGACACTTGATCCTTACTGTGACCTGACATTTATTTCTCTGGACACCAAAAAGCATCCCCAAGAGGCATCGTCTCGCGCCGCCAAGGCGTACAACGTATTCAAACAGTTGCAGCCTCACGGCGTCATCGCCGCAGACGACAACGCCCAGTTTTCGTTTGTGCTGCCATATCTGAAAGGCAAGACGCAAACGCCAGTGGTTTTCTGCGGCGTCAACGCAAAACCGGAAGAGTATGGCTATCCTACTGAGACCATAACCGGAGTGCTGGAGCGCATACACTTGCGCGAATCCATGGCTTTCGCCACCCAGCTGGCCCCGGGTCTGCAGACTTTCTGCGGCCTCACGCGACATTCTCCTACAGGCTTGGCGGTTTATACAGAAGTCACTGACCAGATTGACACTCTTCCTTTAAAAAATGCCGCCTTCGTGCTACCGCGCACTCTAGAAGAAGCCCAAGAACATGTGAAGCAACTACGCGGCAACTGTGACCTGCTCTTTCTTGACACCTTGGAAGGCTTGACGGATACACACAACGCAATCCACTCCGACACAAGCATTATTCCCATGCTAGTGGAGATGTTTAACGGTCCATCAATAGCGCCAAGCGAATACGCCGTACATTTGGGCGTGTTGACGTCCGTCGCCAAAAGCGGCCGCGAACAGGGCCGGCTGGCCGCCTCTATGCTCCTGGACCAGCTGCATGGCCGGACTCTGGACGCAGAATCCCGCATAGTCCGCAACGTTCACGGCAAGCGAATCATCAATGTGACCACCATGCGCACGCTGGGTTTAGCGCCCAGACCGGCAGTGCTCCGGGGCGCTCAGCTGGTCAAAACAGTCTCGGCAACAAAGCCTTGACAGGGGCCCCATGCTGCAGAGGCTATTGGGAAAATTTCGCATAAGCAGCAAACTGCTGATCATGAACCTGCTTGTGTGTGCAGTCTTCGGCGCCATCACCTTGCTGGTGTTCTTTTCGTTTCACTTTGTGGAAGAAAATTTGCTCGAAACCGTGGATGAAGACCTTACCCGGGTCATTGTCAACGCGGAGACCAGCCGCGAGCTCTCGTCGGTGTTCGCTCAGACCAACTTGTTGCTGGCCACCTTCTATGGCCACGACGACCATCTGTATTCTGAAGGCAACAGGCTGCTGTCCACTGCGCACGAGCTGAGCCGGCAAACCAGCGACCCCGTGCTCAAGGAGCTGTTGCAGGAATTTGCCTCCCGGCTGGCCCGGTTGCTCCAGGAGTGCGGTTCTGTCAATGAGTTTTTGCGGCGTGTTCTCTGGGTGGAGCAAGAAATTCACAACGACCTGAACCGCGTGGACAAAGCGCTGGCCGACCGGATCGTGGACATGGTGCTGCAAGGCAAGGACCCCTCCATCCTTGAGCAGCTGTCCGTCATGGTTTCCGGCTACCGGGAGTCCATGCTGCGCATAGGCAAAATGCGGGCGGAACTCAAACTGGACGCCGCCGCGAACCTTCCCCAGCGCAGCGACGACCTGAGCAACGCACTGGACGACCTGTATCTGCGGCTGCAGACCTTGACCGCCTCTTCCCCGGACATAGCCGGCTACGGGCAGCGGCTCTCCGGCCACGTGCCCAAATACAAGCAGAACATCATGCATTTCTTCAGGGCCATGGATTTGCTTAAACAGCGCATGGTTGAACTGAACGAAGTAGAAACCTTGGCTTCTTCCTTCCTTACTGGCATGGACGAACAGATTGCCGACGCTGCTGGCACGGTCAGCCGCGACCTCACATCCGTGCTCACCCAGACGCGGTTCACCATCGCCTTGCTCAGCCTCACGGCCATTCTGTTTCTAGGACTGCTCACTGCGCGGTTCATCAACTCGAACATCACCCGGCCCATAGCCGCCATACGCGAAGGACTGGAGGCTTTTCGACAGAAGCAACTGGACGCCCGGATCGAGCTGGGGCGGCAGGATGAATGGAAGGACATAGAGCAAGCCCTGAACACCATGGCAGCAGAGCTGCAACAGTCCTACGTTGAATTACGAGACACGAACCTGAAGCTGAAAACCACCCACGAAGAACTGAAAAACAAGATTATCGAACTGCAGGACCACATTCGGGCCCGCAAGGACGTGGAGGCCGAGCTGGCCGACCTAAACTACCACCTGGAACAGTCCATACACGACCGCACCCAGGCCCTGGCCGAAAAAGCCCGGGAGCTGGAGCAAGCCAACCGGCGGCTCACAGAGCTGGACACAATGAAATCCGCCTTTCTCTCCTCCGTCTCGCACGAGCTGCGCACCCCCCTGACCTCTGTGCTGGGCTATGCCAAGCTCATTCGCAAGGATTTCCAAAGGGCTTTTGCCCCGCTGGCTACGGGCAAGCCGAAACTGGAAGGGTTGGCCTCGCGCATCACTGGCAACCTGAAGGTCATCATCCTGGAGGGCGAGCGGCTCACCCGGCTGGTCAACGACGTGCTGGACCTTTCGCGCATAGAAGAAGGCCGCATCCAGTGGAACAACTCCAGCGTCTCCCTGGCGCAGCTTATCAACGACGCAGCGTTGTCCGTGGGCGGCATTTTTGAAGACAAACCCGACGTACGCCTTGTGATAGACTTGCCTGGCGACCTGCCGTACATTCACGTTGACCCGGACCGCATGCTTCAGGTGCTCATCAATCTGCTCAACAACGCCGCCAAGTTCACCCACAAAGGAGAAGTCCGTATCCAGGCCCGGCGCGAGTTGCGCCGCGGCCTGTTCATTGACGTCAGCGACACGGGAACCGGCATCCCCCCGGCGCAGCTGCACCGCATTTTTGATAAATTCTATCAGGTAAACACCAAAGACCTGGCCCTGGACAAACCTAAAGGAACCGGCTTGGGTCTGGCCATTTGCCGCAACATTGTGGAGCACTACGGCGGCACGGTGAGCGCCGCCTCAGAAGAAAGCATGGGAAGCGTCTTTTCCATCTACCTGCCGCCGCATATTATAGACGGCTCCCTGAACGAGGAGAGCGTAGCGTGAGCCCGGGCGGCCTGCCTCCCTGTTACGGCGTTATTCCAGCCCGCTGGGCCTCATCCCGCTTCCCGGGCAAGCCCCTTGCGGACATCTGGGGCAAGCCCATGTTCTGGCACGTACACGCCCGGGCCAGCCGCAGCCCCTGCCTGCGCAAAGTGGTCCTGGCCACAGACGACACGCGCATAGCTGACGCAGCGGCAAGGCTGGGCGTCGAAACCGTGATGACGCCGCCCGGCTGCGCCAGCGGCTCTGACCGCGTGTACAAGGCGGCAGTGTCCATGGGCCTGGACAGTATTGAGCCAGAGCCGGTGGTGGTGAATATCCAAGGCGACGAGCCGGCGCTGGATCCAGCCATGATAGACAGCGTAGTGCAGCCCTTTGCCGACCCGGCTGTGCGTGCAGCCACCCTGGCGGCGCCGCTTGACCCGGCCCAGGCGTCCGATCCAGACCGGGTCAAGGTTGTCCTTGACCTTGCCGGCAACGGGCTCTATTTTTCCCGAGCGGCCATACCGCACTTTCGGAATGCAGACGGTCAGCCAACCTGCCTGGTCCATGTCGGTTTGTATGCTTTTCGGCTCTCTGCCCTGGCGCACTTTACGTCTTTGTCGCCTTCGCCGCTGGAGCAACAGGAAAAGCTCGAACAGCTGCGGTTGCTCGAAAACGGTGTCCCCATTCGCGTCGTTGTTACCAACTGTCACAGTCACGGGGTTGACCGGCCGGCTGACCTTGCCGTAATAAAGGAACTATTGAGGGAGAATGATCTATGCGCGCCTTGATCGCACTTGAAGACGGCTTCGTTTTGCCAGCCCGCTCCTTCACCGGACCCGGCGAAACCCATGGCGAAGTCATATTCAACACCGGCATGACCGGCTACCAGGAAGTGCTCACTGACCCCTCCTACGCAGGGCAAATGGTGACCATGACTTATCCGCTCATCGGCAACTACGGCGTTTCGCCAGAAGACGTGGAGTCCCACCGCATTTTTGTGGAAGGCTTCATCGTCAAAGAATGCTGCAAAACTCCCTCCAACTGGCGTTCCACCATGTCTCTGCCCGACTACCTGAAGCAGCATTCTGTCATGGGCGTGGAGGGGGTGGACACCCGCGCCTTGACCCGCCACCTGCGGCTGCACGGCGCCAAACGCGGCGTCATATCCACAGAAGCAGCCAGTGAAAAAGAGCTGGTGCAGCGGGCGCATAACATTCCGCACATGGAGGGCCTGAACTTGGCGGACACTGTGACGCCGCAAGAGCCTTACCAGTGGACTGGCAAGGACGCCCGCCCTGCGCCCATGGAATCCGGCTGTTACGCTTGGCCGGACAACGGAAAACCCCGGGTGGCCGTCTACGATTACGGGATCAAATGGAATATTTTGCGATTGTTGGACGAATCGGGCTGTGAGCTGCTCATGGTTCCTTCTTCGTTTACAGCCGGGCAGGTAGAGCGCTTGGAGCCAGACGCCGTATTTCTTTCCAACGGGCCCGGCGACCCGGCCGTGTTGGAGCAAGCAGTGGCCGCGGCCGCCCGCTTGTGCGAGCAGTTTCCTGTCGCCGGCATTTGCCTGGGACACCAGTTGCTTGGCCACGCTCTGGGAGGCTCCACCTTCAAGCTCAAATTCGGCCATCACGGCTGCAACCAGCCTGTCATGGACGTGGACACGGGCCGCATAGAAATTTCTTCGCAAAATCACGGATTCTGCGTGGACCTTTCTGGCGTGGATAATGTAAGAACAACACATACAAACCTGAACGACGGCACGCTGGAAGGATTCGCACACACGGAGAGACCGATTATCGCCATACAGCACCACCCGGAGGCCAGCCCAGGCCCGCACGACAGCAGGTTTTTCTTCACCAGATTCCGAAACATGATCCATGCAGCGACAGGAAAATAACCCCTCTGGAGGCCGGGCATGTCCGCAGAATTAACTAAAGCGCGTTCGCAATTGATGCAGGTGAAAAGCAACCTGAAGCAGGAAAAAATCATGGCTGCGGTCATGTCCTTCACCCAGGGGCTGGCAATCATTCTGCGCACTCCGCTCATGCGCAATGAAAAAGAGGAGTTCAACAACCTGGTTCAAGACGCTGTGGCGGCCCTCAACAGCAGCGCAGCATTCCAAAAAGCCTGCCCCGTGCAGTTGGAGTATACGCCTGGCAAGGAAAAGGAACTGCTGCTGTTATTGCGCGAGCTGAAGGAGGAACTGGAAAAAAGCGAAGTTAACGACGCACAAGCCAAGCTCGCTGAGCTGAACAAGCAAAAGGCGGAGGCCTTGCGCAAAGGCAGTGAAATGATCTCCATGCGCCAGTACGACGACGCCTTGGACATGTTTCGTTACCTGGCCAAGAGTTTTCCTGATGATACAGAACTTAAAGGTGAAATCGGCGAACGGTTCTTGAAAGCCCAACGGTACGAGGAAGCTTACGAATTTCTTGCTGAAGCGCTCAAACAATCCCCAGAGTCCATCCACCTCTACAACCGTATCGGCATCGCCCTTCGTAAAATGGGCCGGTTTGAAGTGGCGGAACGCTACTACGCCCAAGCGTTGGACTACGCCAAGGGCGATCCGAATTTGTATTTTAACATTGGCCGGTTGTATATTGACTGGCGCAAATGGGATAAAGTGGAAAAAATGGCCCGCCGGGCCATTAAATACAAACCGGACTTTACCGAAGCCAAAAAAATGCTGCTTTTTGCCCAAAAAAAGCAAAGCTCTCCTTAAGCAGCCTCCAGCCTGCACAGCTGCATTTTTTCTCATATCCCGTCATGTCTACTTTTTGCACCGACCAACGCCGCCGCCTGTTGACAGAAGCCCGGCGCATGGTGGTCAAGGTGGGCAGCGCCGTGCTGACATCTGAAAACGGCTTGAACGGCTCTGTGGTAGATTCCCTGGCGGCCCAAATCGCTGCGCTGCACGACGCCGGGCGGGAGATCATTCTTGTCTCCTCTGGGGCGGTGGCGGCTGGCCGAGGCGTTCTACGGGACTTGCGCCTGAGCGACATGCCGCACCGGCAGGCGGCTTCGGCCATAGGCCAGAGCCGGCTCATGCATGCGTACGACCAGGCCTTTGCCCAGCACGGCAAAGTTTCCGCCCAAGTATTGCTCACCCGCGACGACCTGCGCAGCCGCCGGCGTTTTCTGAACGCCCGCAATACGTTCATGACCTTGCTTGCCTGGCGGGCCATACCCGTGGTCAACGAAAACGACACGGTCGTGGTCCGTGAACTCGAATTCGGCGACAATGACAGCCTGGCCTGCCTGCTGCTAAACCTCACAGAGGCGGACCTGTTCGTCAACCTGACCTCCGCCCGGGGCGTCTACGCCGCCAATCCGGACACCTGCGCAGAAGAGCCGCATTGCTTAGAGCACATTGAAAACGTGGCAAACCTGGACCTCAACGCCATGTGCGGCGGCAAAACGTCCTCCGGCTCTGGCGGCATGTACTCCAAGCTGCTCTCCGCCCGCCGCGCTGCAGAGCTGGGCTTGCCCACGCTCATCCTTTCCGGCAAAGAACCAAACGCCCTGGGCAGAGTCTTTGCCGGCGAAGCCTTGGGCACCTGGGTGTCGCCCCGACCCCGCAAATTATCTGGCCGCAAATTCTGGCTTGCTTACAACGACGAACCTAAGGGAAGCATTGCCATTGACGCCGGCGCAGCCAGGGCTGTTGGCGAAAGAGGAACAAGTCTTCTGCCTGCAGGCGTTGTCAACGTCTCCGGCTCCTTTGGCAGGGGTGCGCTGATCCGCATTATTGAACCGGTTCCAGAAGGGGAGCGATTGGTCGCTCTTGGGTTGAGCAACTACAGCTCCGCTCAATTGAAAAAGATATCCGGCATGAAAACACGCGACATTGAAACTGTACTGGGGCCTGGCATGTATGCAGAAGCTGTCCATCGAGACAACATGGTTGTGGACCCAGCCTTTTGACGCCCTTTGCCATGGAGTAGACAATGCAGCAAAATATGCTCCCCTCCATGCGCCTTTCTGTCGTCATGCCGGCGTATAACAAGGACGCCTCCATCGAAACTGTGCGGCACAAGGTGCTGCAACTGGAGCAGTTGCATGAAGTCATTGTGATTGATGACGGCTCCACAGACGCCACCCCCTCCATTTGCAAACAGCTTGCAAAGGCTGGAGGGTCTATGAAACGCCCATCAGCTACTACGGACGCACATATGCCGCGGGCAAAAAAATTGGCCTCAAAAACGGATTGTACGCATTCTTTTACATCATTACATACAACGTGTTCACTTCACTTGAGGCTTCGTTTTCTTCCATGCCTGAACGCCAGCGCTAGCATGGAGCCATGCTGACGCCGCGCACAACCCCTCAGACAGTTATTCATATGCCCAAATGGTTATCACTTTCTCTTCGCATTGCATTTACCTGCGCCTGCCTGCTTTTTGCCTTTTGGGATGTAAGCTGGAGCAAGCTTATCCAGGCGCTGCAAAGATTCCCGCTATGGAAAGCTTGCGCCATGATTCTCTTTTCCAGCCTCATGTACGCAGCAATGGCGCAGCGCATTCGTTTTCTTTCCGGCAATAAGGCGACAACCTGGCTGGGCCTCAAGGCCAGTATGATCTGCTTGGCTTTGAATAATATCCTCCCGGTCAAGGTCGGCGAACTTGCCAAGGCGTTTTTCCTGAGCAAATTTACCCAGATGGATTTGTCCCGCACCATGTCGCTTGTATTTTGGGAGCGTTTTTACGACGTTAATTTTTTGCTGCTGATTGGACTAGGCGCAATCTACATGATGGGCGAGCAAGCTATTCTGGCGCCACTGGCGGCTATAACCTGCGGCGGATGGACGCTGCTTTACGCGCTGAAAAAATATCCCGCCCTGCGGCGCGTTCTCATGCAGCTGACGCCACACTCCCGGCTGCGCCACATAGCCGGGGATTTGTTGGACAGCCTCAATGAAAACATGCGGTTGCACACGCTGCTGCCGCTGGCGGCCTACAGCGCCCTCTTCTGGGCGCTCAACTTTGCTCAGACCCAGCTCCTCATCAACTGGCTGGGAGGGCTGCATTTGTCAGTGGCGCAGACAGCAGCTGTTTTTGTCATCACTGTGTTGGGCTACACCATTCCCTCCTCCCCAGGCGCTCTGGGCGTGCTTGAGGCGGCAATGGTATTGGGCCTTGGCTGGTTCTCCATCCCCCGCGAGGAAGCCCTGGCCTTAGCCCTGGTGCTGCGGTGCATCACGTATATTCCCCAAACTGCCGCCGGCTTGTTGTTTCTCTTTCTTTCCGGCATGAACATCAGCCATATGCGGGACATACTCCGCGACGCGACAACCCCCAAGGAGACCGAATTACATGACATATAATTCCGCCTTGCCCTGTATTCTGACCATTGCCGGTTCTGATTCCGGCGGCGGTGCCGGCGTCCAGGCAGACCTGAAAACCATAGCCATGACCGGCGGCTACGGCGCCAGCGTCATCACCGCCCTGACAGCGCAAAACGGACTGGGCGTAGACGCTGTCCACGCCCCGGACCCGGCTTTTGTCGTGCAACAGCTGCAGTCGGTGCTGGCCGGCTTTGCCCCGGCCGCCGCCAAAACAGGCATGCTTTTTTCTGCTGATAGTATCCGCGCCCTGGCCCCGGCGCTGCGCAGCGAGGATTTTCCCCTGGTAGTGGACCCAGTCTCGGTAAGCCAGAGCGGTCACGCCCTGCTGCAGGACGACGCCGTGGCCGCCCTTAAGGAAGACATTTTGCCTCTGGCGGCGCTGCTGACGCCCAACCGCCACGAGGCCTCCTTGCTAACAGGGATATCCATTGACAAACAGAAAGACGTCTTCGCGGCCATTGAAGCGCTCCTGGCCATGGGAGCCAAGGCTGTGCTGCTCAAGGGCGGGCATTTTGAGGGAGACGAATCCGTGGACTGGCTCGGGCTGCCCGGGAAAAAGCCGCTCCCCCTGGCCCAGCCGCGCATAGACACGCCTAACACCCACGGCACCGGTTGCACGCTCTCCGCGGCTATAGCATGTTATCTGGGCCAGGGCTTGGCCCTGGAAGACGCCGTGCGCGCCGCACAGCGCTTTCTGAACCTGGGCCTGCGGGCCGCGTTTAGCCCGGGCAAAGGCGTTGGGCCTGTCAACCACAGTGCGCCCCTGTTCCAAGCCCGGGCGCGGCAGGACGTTCTGGAGTCCTTGGCCTCAGCCGCTATCGCGCTGCAGGACATGCAAGGCGCCGCCCGGCTGGTGCCGGAAGTGCGCATGAACCTGGCCCTGGCCCTGCCCTGGCCGGAAACTATTGAGCATGTTGCCGCCTTTTCCGGCCGCATTACATGCACCCGCGCCGGCAGGCTCATCCCTGTGGGCTGCCCGGAATTTGCCGCGTCCTCGCACATTGCCAAAGTCGTGCTTGCAGCGCACTCCATAAATCCCGCCGTCCACTGCGCGGCCAATATTCGGTATAATGAATCCACTCTGAAGGCGTTGAAAGCCGCCGGCCTGTCGGAAGCCTGGTTCGACCGCGGCGGCGAGCCGCACGACGTCAAAGCCCGGGAAGGGTCTTCCCTGGAATGGGGAACGCTGCAGGCCCTGCGCGCTGCGCCGACACCGCGGGACGTAGACGCCGTGTGCGACGCAGGAGAACCGGGCAAGGAGCCCATGATCCGGCTGCTGGGCAAAGACGCGCCGGACGTGGTGTCCAAAATGGCCAGACTGCTGGCGGCCATGGAGTAAGAGGAGCTGCCTGAGTGTTGCAAAAGGTCGTTTTGCAGGCTGTTGAAAATTGAGACCTCATTGACAAGCCGGTCTGCACAATCCCCACGGGTATTGCCCAGGTCTTGCCATAACCTGTTCTGGCAACCAAAGGGCGGTCAAACGGTCACCACCGACATCTCAACCGGAGAGAGCCTCGTTATGCCGCTGTTTGGCGCCAAGCAGATGCGCAAGTTCAACTTGTCGTGGGGTATTATGCAGGAACTCATGAAAAGCCCGTACTGACGGGTATGTGGATTTCACAATGCGCGTTCGAGAGGACATCGCCTCCTCAGTGGAAAAGGCGCTTGAAACTGTGCTTGACCTTGCAGCAGGCGGTGAGGACCATCGCACGGACACCATAGAAGAAGTCTTCCTGAATGACGGCCCCACAGAGACTCTGCGCGGGGCGAGACTGATGGCCGGGCTTACCCAGCAACAACGGGGCAAGCGCATAGGCGCGGCCAAGAGCCATATCGCGGAAGATGAATTTTTCCATCACTCCGCTACTCCAGATACGCCTTGGCGGCCCGGAACATGTCTTCGTAGGAAAGCCTGGCTTTCATATCCAAACACATCTGCAGCGAAAGGTCCATCTTGCAACGGGATTCCTGAAGCAGCGTATCCCGGTGCACCCGCAGCCTTTTGCGGACAAAGGGCTCGTCAAAGCCGTCTATGACCAGGGCCAGCCCTTCAGAAAAAAACGGGGACTGCACCACCTCCACAAAGGGCTGGCAGGCCATTTTGCCCTCGCGGCGGGTCCAAAGCACGTAAAAAAGCAGCGTCACGATGAGCTTTTCCGGCTTGCGGCTGTGGTGGACGTTGAAATAGGGGGCGTTTTCAGCTGGTTTATGGGCTACGGAGATGAGTTCCTGCGCCAGATGAAAGGCTTTGGACTCTGTAAGCGGCGGGTTGGAGAACTGGGCTGTCATTTTGGCCACGGTTTTACGCGGATTCTCAGAACCAGCCATGTCCAGCAGGGCCATGCGCATGAGATCGAACTGCCGGGCCATCCGGGCAGCCAGCCGCTCTTCCCGCACCCGGGCCAAGCGCTCCAGCCGGGCGTCGTCCACGCCAGCAGCCGTCAATTCCAGCAAATACGTTACGAACGGCTCCGTGGTATAGCCCGCCTCCTCTTCCAACATCTTCAGATTGCGGCTTTTCCCCACCAGCTTTTTGAGTGAAAGCCAGTACGCAGCCACTCCTTCCAGAGGTATTTCCAAGATATCGAAATCATGCCGCCGTTCCATATACGCATCTGTATACAAGCAGCGCCAGGGTGGCAAGCCGGCATAAGGCATAAAAAAACCGGGACACCGTTCCTTGGGCGTCCGGAAGAGTCTCTTGCGATATTTGTCTCTCCGGCGATCCGGGTAACAAATGTCCCAGTAATTCCAATTTATTAAGAAGCGTTGTCGCAACGCTAAAAAGCTTTAAACCCCCGGAACGCCGTGCGGCGGTGAGCGAGAACCCTGTTTGTCTACTGGCCCCGCCGTCGCGGAGCCTGTGTATTCCAGTGGTGTTGATTCTCCTGCTGCACCAGTCGTCGCGTGCGTCCCAGGTTACTTTTTACATAATCATTGCGGGGAAGCTGGCAAGGGGTCAGCCCATGCGGACAAGGTGATTTTTCAGAGACTCGGCCAAGGCCTCAGGGTCCGGCGTGCTGAAAAGCACCGGCTGGCCGCTGGTTGTGGGAATGTACACGACCCGGCTCATGTCGGTAAGAAACACCAACCCCCTGTGGCCGGACTTCAATGTAAACCACCCCGCCTTCAAACCCGGCAGATTCGTACCCCTTCCTTTTCGGTGCGGTTTGAGCTGATACTCCGACTCCTGCGTCAGGTCCACAACCCTTACACCGTCAAGAACTACGTCCTTGCCGTCTATGGTGCGGCTGAACCAGCCGGCGTTGATGCGCACGCCGTCAGCCTGGATCAGCAAGGTGGCGTGCTTGGCGGAAAAGACAGTGTAGTAGACCAATGACCCTACAGCTATCAGGACCGCTGCAAATACGCCCATGAGCACCCACAGCCATACGAAAGGCGCGTCCGACGGCGCAAGCGGAAAGACCAGCTCGCCGTTCATACGACCTCCTCTAGCGAAGCCGCCAGTGCGAACGGGCCAGAACAAGCTCTGCGCCGTCTGCAGCGCGGGACAACCTGTGGGCGGCGGCCCAGCCGTCTTCAATGGCGCTTTGAACGGTTACCATGTCGCGATGCCGCGCCTCGGACTTGAAGCTGATTTCCAGCCTTGCCGGCTCGGCCCTCTCCCACCAGTCATCCGGGGCGGACTCCAGGGCCATCTGGGCCAGCACGGCGTTATTTACATGCCCGTTCATGTCCAGGTCGCTGCGGCGTACGGGAAACGATGTTTCTTCTGCTGCAGTTTCCCGGGAGAACCGGATACGGGCCGGCCGAAAGATTTCGCCCCACGCCTCCGGACCGTCCGGCGGCTCTATGGCGCGCACTTGCGGCGGCATGGACGCCGCCGCACGCTTGGCCACGTCGAGCGCCGCCCATGCGCTGCGGCCGCGCAGAACGTCCTCTCCCCGACTGTCAAGAATGTGAAACATCCGAAAGGCGTAATATTTGTTTGACCCAACGGGCCAGGTGCGCACGTCGAGCAATTCATGAGGCCCAGGATACGCAAGAAACTCCAAGTCCAGGCTGGCGAGCACCCAGGCCAGGTTGTTGTCCAGCAGCCACTTCATGCCCACGCCCAGCTCCATGGCGTGCAGCGCCGCCGCTTCCTGGCACATATGCGCCAGGCTCAAGGGCGCCGTCTTGCCGCGTTCGTCAACCTCATGCGCCTTTACGGCAACGCGTTGGGAAAAGATTGCAGCCCGCAAGCTCACTCCCACACAAAAGTAAACGGGCAGGAGGCGGCTCCCTCGGCAATGACATGCGGCCGCTCCAGGCGCAGCCGGGGACTATATCCCTGTCCAAAGGGCTCGTCGCGGCAACAGGAAAGAGCTGGAGCCAGCTCCTGCGGCAGGCCCATCTCCAGATACGCCTCCACATAGCCGCAACGAACCACTGTAAAGCTCAATTGCGTGTCCGTGAGCTCAAAATCCTCAATGTCCAGCACGCCTTCTCCCCGCCAGCGGTCCACAATCGTGGCAAAGTGAGCCAGGCTCGGCCCGTTCTCCGCCTGGGCGGCGAATGCTTTTCCCGCCTCTCTGGCGTCAATTTCCGCGGCCAGGCGGACCATGTGCAGGGCTTCATCATCGCCGCGGCGCTCGCGGACGTTCCGGTACACCCGAGCCAGAGCGGCGGCTTCAATGCGCCGTTGTTCCAACATCGAAATAGGCATGGCTATTCCATTTCTTTGAGTATCTTTTGCCGTTCTTCTTCCCAGGCTTTTTGCTCGGCTTCCAGTTCGGACTTGGGCATGTTCCAGTACGCCAGCCCGTCCTCGGTGCGCCGGACCTTGTACTGCTCTGCGTCATCGTACTTGATTTTGGTTGCGATAATAAGCTCCTTGCCGTCAATGACAGCCCAGGAGCCGTAGAGCTTTATCTTGTCGCCTTCGTTAATGGGATAGGCCAGATGGTCTCGTCCCACAAAGGCTTTGGGGCCCAGTACGCCAGTGACCAGTTCATTGTCGTCCCGGTCCCGGACCACCACAGCCACCCCATCGGCCATGCCGTCCATGGGCGCGATGTCCTTGTACTCGACAAAATAGCCTTTGATTTTGTCCATCTCAACGGTGTCGAACAGGGAATCAAACTCGCTGCCTTGCTCCCAGCCTTTGAGACCGTCGCCGGCAAACGCCAAGCCGGCGCACAGAAATATAGAAACAATACACACAAGCGCGGCTACTCTCAATGAACTCTTCATGATGCTCCTCCGTTGGTAACAAGGTAGGGGAAACTCCTATGCAAGGGATCATAAGCTCAACGCGGCTTTCAGTCCACACCTCATATGGAAAAAAATCTACCAGGAGCGGATGCGGCGCAGCAGTTCCGTGGTGGAAAAACCCGGCAGCAACGGCAGGCTGTGCACCTCGCCCCCGTTTTTTTGCACCACTTCCCGGCCTACAATGCGCTCCATGGCCCAGTCCCCGCCCTTGACCAGCACGTCCGGAACCAGCAAGCTGATGAGCGCGTGGGGCGTGTCCTCCTCGAACCAGGTCACATAGTCCACGCTCTCCAGGTGCGCCAGCACAAAGGCCCTGTGTTCCAGAGGATTCACCGGCCGGTCCGGCCCCTTGTTTAACCGCCGCACCGAATCGTCGGTGTTCAGCCCCGTCACCAGCATGTCGCCCAGCGCCCGGGCCCGGTCCAGCAGGTCCGCGTGCCCGGGATGCAGCAAGTCAAAGCAGCCGTTGGTAAAGACCACCTTCTTGCCGGCCCGCAGCTGCGGCAACCGGCGGGCCAGTTCGTCCGGTGCAATGACGCCTGGGTGATTCAGCTCCGGTTTGTTGATCATGCTCATGCTTTTGGCTGCAAGCGCTCGGATTTGCCAAAAATAAGCAGCTCCATCCAGTCATAGGCAAAGTCCAAACATGCCTTCTCGTCGCTCAGGATGCGCTCTTGCTCTTCTTCGCTCAGCTGCAGCCAGCCGAAGACCTTCATGTCCTGCACAAACTGCTGGAACCTGTCCGGCTGGTACAAGGCCAGCAGGCACATATTGGCGTGGCGCGGGGAAAGGGGCTGACCAGCGGCCTTTTGCCGGGCTATCAACCGCATGTAGCGGTCGTTTTCCCGGTTGTACTCCTGGAGTCCCTGATCCTGCAGCCACGTGTCCGTGGTCCAGCTGGCCTGCTCGCCGAATCCTTTGCAATGAGCTTCCTGCACCAGGAAAAACTGCTCCTGCACCTCGCCGTTGCCGCCTATGCGCGAGGCCCGGCCCACAGGATAGGTGCGGCAGGCCCCCGGCCGGTCCGGATAGACCGAACAGCCCTCCTGCCGCACAAAGGGACAGGGCCGGCCGGGCTTTTCCGTCATGTTCAGGTGCAGCATGGGGAAGCCGGAGTCTGGAAACTGGCTGGCGGCGCAATGTTTGGTTACGCACTCCTCGCTGGAGAGTCCCAGCGCCCGGCGCAGACGCAACAGGTCGTAGGGCGTCAGCATCAGGTTCAGGTCTGCGCAGCACTCGTTGAAACACTGCACGCCCGGATGGCAGGCAAAGCAAAAAGACTGGCCGGGCTCAATTTCCGGCAAACTCTCCAGGAATTCCTGGGTTCCGTCGCGTTCTGGCATGCATGCTCCTTGAAAGACTCCTCACCGCAGATGGATGCAGCTGCAGTGTATCCTGTTATTTTATATACCGATTGATGATCGCCTCGTACTCCCCGGTGTCGCGCAGTCTTGCCACTCCCTTGTTGAAAGCGGCGCACACTGCGGGCGAGACGCAGCCCAGAGAAAACCGCGAGGGCTCGAAAATCCTGTGCAACGTCACCGGTTGCGAAGCGTCGGCTCTTTTCACCTGTTTCCGGAAGTAGTTAAAAATATATTCATCCGTCACTATCACGTCGGTTTCGCCGGCAAACAGTCGGGCCGCCTGCTCCCGCTGGTTGTTCAGCTCCACGTATTCCAAACTGGCCTTGGCCGCGGACGAAAAGACCGGGCCCAGCACCGCCGGACCGTCCTGGAAGCAGACTACCCGGTATTTTCCCAGATCAGCTATGGAGTCGATGGCCAGATTTCTGGACGCCAGCGACACCGCCACGTTGCGGTAGGTGACGTGGGGCTCTGAAAGCACGGCCTGGCCTACATCCATATCTTCGTTCACTGTCAGGGCCACGTCCACCTTTTCGTTGCGCAGGGCCACAGGCAAGAAGCCGTAGGGCATGTACTTGAGCTGGATGCGATAGCCTGAAAAGAACAAAGCCTTGCGCACAATGTCCAGCTCTATGCCGGCGTTGTCCTGCACGATGACGTAAGGCGGCAAAGAAGAACCCACCGCAGCCACCAGGGTGAGCGCTCGGGCCTGACCCGCCGCGCAGAGCATAAACAACGCACACGCCGCATACAACGTCAGCCTGTATATATTTCGTCTCATTGTCGTGCTACTCCGTTTTTCTATACATGGCGTAATACCCGGTGGGCACAACCACCAGCGTAAACACCGTGGACGCAGCCAGGCCGAAGATGAGCGCCCAGGCCAACCCAGAGAATATGGGATCCAGGGTAATGGGCCAGGCGCCCAGCGCCGTGGTCAGCGCCGTGAGCACAATGGGCCGCAGCCGCACCGCACCGCTCTGCAGCACCGCCTCTTTCAGGGACTCGCCCTGCGCCTGCATGGCCTGGATGAATTCGATGAGCACCAGTGAGTTGCGAATGACAATGCCCCCCAAGGCTATCATGCCGATCATGGACGTGGCTGTAAAGAACACAGGGTTTGCCAGACTGCCCACCGGCGGCGCAAAGAACACGTTCAGCAGCCAGAAGCCGGGCATGATCCCCAGCAGGGTCAATGGTATGGCAGTCATGATAAGCAACGGCATTGTGTATGAATTGGTCTGCAATATCAACAAAATATATATACCCAGCAAGGCCGCGCCAAAAGCCAGCCCAAGGTCGCGGAACACCCGCAGGGTTATCTTCCACTCGCCCTCGCCGGCCCACTCAACAGCTGTGCCCGGCGGCAAGGGATCGTCCCGCAGGGCGGCTTGCATGTCCAGAATGGCCTCGCCCGGCGCACGGCCGGCCATCTCTGCAAATACATAGACCACCCGCTGCAGGTTCTTGTGAAAAATTGGTTGATCAGCTGTGTCTTCCGTAAATGCACCCAGCTCAGCCAGAGGCGTCAGGTCTCCCTCAGAAGAGCGTAGCGGCATCCTTCCCAGCGCCACAGTGGAAGACCGCAGCTCCAGCGGCAGGATGCAGCGCACTGGCAGGGGCTGGCGCTCATGAGGCAAGTGCACGTGGGCCGGCACAGCTCCAGACATGGTCAGCCGCAGCGTATCAGCCATGATTCCGGTGTGCACCCCGTGCAGGGCCGCCTTTTCCTTGTCCGGAATAAACTCCAAGCGCGGATGGTCCACTATGTAGGACTGGTCCAGGTCGCTCACGCCGGGTTCTTCCGCCATCACAGACCGCACATGCTCAGCCGCGGCAATGAGTTGTCCGTAGCTTCGGTCAGGGTCTCCGTACACCTCCGCAGTCACCGTGGAGACGACCGGCGGCCCAGGCGGGGACTCCACAATTTGCAGCGTCGCGCCCAGCTCCCGCGCCAGCTGCTCCAGCTCAGGACGCAACCGCAGCACCAGGCCGTGGCTCTGCATCTTGCGCTTGTCCTTGGCCGCCAGGTTCACTCGTATGTCCGCCTGCCAGCTGAAGGACCGCAAATAATAGTGACGGACCATGGCGTTAAAATCCATGGCTGAATTCGTGCCCGAATAAGTCGTGAAATCCGTTACCTCCGGCACGGACCGCAGAAACGACTCGAACCGGCGCACGGCCCGGTCCGTGGCCTCCAGGCTGGTCCCCTCCGGCATGTCGATGACCAGCTGGAACTCGTTCTTGTTGTCAAAGGGCAGCATTTTTAATGGAACCTGGCGGAAGGCGGCCAGGGACGCCGCGCCAGCCAGCCCGGCCAGAATGAGCATGACCAGCGCCCAGCGCATGGCCCGGGAACGCAAAAACGGTCCCATCACCGGCCGATAAAGCCGCTCAGCCCAGCCCAGGCGCTGCGGCCCCGGCTCCAGCTTCTCCGCTGCGTTGACGCTGGCCGCCTTTTTCTGCTTCAGGTTTTTCAGCAGCTGATAGCTGAGCCAGGGCACTATGGTCAGGGCGCACAGGGTGGAGAACGTCACCGTCAACGGCACGTTGGCCGCCATGGGCGCCATGTACGGGCCCATCATGCCGGTAATGAAAAACATAGGAGTAAAAGATATGATGATGGCCAGCGTGGACATGAGCACCGGGGGCAGCACCTCGCGCACGGCAAAGAGCGTCGCGTCCCTGGGCTTGCGCTTGCCGGCCAGGATGTGCCGCTGAATATTGTCCACATTAGTGATGGGATCGTCCACCACCAGCCCCAAAGACAAAATGAGCGCAAACAGCGTGACCCGGTTGATGGTGAAACCCAGCAGCATGGAGCTGAACAGAGACAGCGCGAAGCTGACCGGCACGGCCGCAGCCACGATGAGCGCCTCCCGCCAGCCTAGGGTCAGCGCCAGCAACGCCACCACCGTGACGATGGCGAAAAAGAGCGAATTGAGCAAGTCGCCGACCTTGGTCTGGGCCGTCTGCCCATAGTCGCGCGTTGTGCGCACCTGCACCCCGTCCGGAATGACTGTGCGCTCCAGTTCGTCCAGCTTGGCCAGCACCGCCCGGGCCACATTCACAGCGTTGGTTCCCTTTTTCTTGGCCACAGCCAAAGTCACGGCCGGCAGGCTGGCCCCAGCCTCGGCCTCGCGGCCGTGATCCGCCAGAAAGCGGTCGGAAAAACCTATGCGCGTGTACTGGTCCGCCTCTGCCGGGCCGTCATGCACTGTGGCCACGTCCTGCAGATAGACAGGCCGATCCTTGTACACGCCCACCACCAGTTCGCCCACCTCCCGCGGGTCAGTCAAAAAGGAGTCCGAACTCACAGCTATTTCAGTGTTCAGCGCGTCCATGCTCCCGGCGGTCACGGAAACGTCCGCTCCGGCCAGAGCCCGGGTCACGTCCTGGGCAGTCACGGACAAGCCGGCCATGCGCTCAGGCCACAGCTCCACCCGCACCTCCCGGGGCCGGCCGCCGATGATGCGCACGCGGGACACGTCCTCCACCTGGGCCAAGCGGTGAAACACCTCTTCGCCTATGCGCCGCAGTTCGTGGCCGTCATAGGTATCGCTGTACAGCGTGGCCGTGACGATGGGCACGTCATCCACTTCCACTGGTTTGACCACCCAGCCGGCGACCACATCCGGAACCATGTCCGTGTTCATGTTGATGGTGTTGTGCAGCTTGATGAGCGAGTCCTCCCGGTCTTCGCCCACATAGAACCGCACCGTGGCCACGGCCTTGTCGCGGTAGGACGTGGAGTAGACGTACTCCACCCCGTCTATCTGCCAGAGCAGCCGCTCCAAGGGCGCGGCCGCCAAGTTCTCTACCTCCTGGGCCGAGGCGCCTGGGACCTGGACTATGACGTCGGCTAGGGGCACGACGATCTGCGGCTCTTCCTCCCGCGGGGTGATGAGGATGGCCGCCGCGCCCAGCAGCAAGGCGAACACCGTAAGCAGAGGCGCGCCCTTGCCGGTCAGAAATGCGCTGACAATGGCTGGTATAAAACCCTGGGGCTGTTCTTTGCTGGAATCATTCATGGCCGGCCGCTCACTCATTCGTTTGCCCGTTCGCGGGTTCCGGCAAGCCAACCCGTTCGCCCCCGGACAGGCCGGACAGAATTTCCACCTCGCCGCCGCGCTCTGCCCCGGCCTTTACGTACACAGAACGCCAAGCGTCCGCCTCCTGCACCAGCACGGTGTCCAGCTGCCCCACCCTGCGCAGCGCCAACTGCGGGATCAGCACCGTGGGCCGGGGGTCCAGGCCTATGTACAGCCGGCCGAACATGCCCGAATACAGGCCCGGCATATCCGGCAAGCCAACTTTCACCAAAAAAGTCCGGGTCCGCGGGTCGGCCACAGGCACTATCTCTTCCACCACGCCCGTCACCGTGCGATTCAGAGCGGTTATGTCCATTTCCAGCTCCTTGCCAGGCCGCACGCGGTTGATGACTCCCTCGCGAACCATGGCCTCCAGCCGCATGGCGCCGCTGGTCTGCAGCTCCAGCAGAGGCTTGCCGGGTACAGCCAGGTCGCCTGGTTCAACCAAACGGTCCACCACCTCTCCAGCCTCAGGCGCTTTTATGGTCGCGTAACTCAAGGCTATCATGGACTCTTCCAAACGGTTCTGCGCCTGGCGCACAGAAGCCTCCGCCGCAGCCTGGTTGTCTTTGGCCCGCTGCAAGCCGGCTTCGGCTTGCAGATAAGCGGCCTCGGCCCTGTCCATCTCGCTCTTGGCCACGGCTCCCTCGTCATACAAGGACTTTATGCGCTTGTACTGGCTCTTGGCCTCGCCAAAGGCGGCCTGGGCGGAAAGCACGTTCTGCCGGGCGGACCGGGTGTTGGCTTGAGCTGACTCCAGTCCCTGTTGCGCCTGGTCGCGTTGCGACTGCAGCTGTCGGCTGTCCAGGGTCACCAGGGTCTGGGCACGGGTTACTGAATCGCCTGGCCACACATGGACCTCGGAAATCTTGGCGGAAACCTGTGCTTCAATCTGAATTTTGGTCCGCGGCCGCACGGTGCCGACGGCTTCGTAACGCTCTGCAGCCATGGCTTGGCGCGCCTCAGCTGTGGCTGTAGGGGGGGGCTGGTTTACGCGCAATGAAACGCTGTCGTCAGGGCCTATCTGGCCTCTCACAAACACCCCGGCCTGCCACAACATAAGCGCCAACAACACCGCCGCCAATCCCAGCCCGGCGGCTGCTTTGCCCATACGCATAGTCTGTCTCCTGGTTTTTCGGCATTATACACCTTTACCAGATGAGGTAAATAGCTTACCGCAACGCAGAGAATACAAGCCGCTTTCTTCTGCAAATTTTTCTGCACAAAGTTCTTGACTTCACCCCACGGCTTTGTGTAAAAGTCTCGTTCTTCACGTTTTGGAGGAATAAAAGAATGTATGCAATTATTGAGAGCGGCGGCAAGCAATACCGGGTCGAGAAGGACCTGGAACTGGATGTAGCAAAGCTGGATGCAGAACCCGGCAGCGAACTGACCATTGAGAAGGTGCTGATGGTCGGGGGAGACTCCTTGAACGTGGGCAAGCCCTACGTGGACAACGCCAAGGTCACCGCCCAGGTGGTGGAGCACGGCCGGGGCAAGAAGATCGTGGTTTTCCACAAACTACGGCGCAAGGACTCCCGCAAGACCCAGGGACACCGGCAGGACTATACCCGCATCAAAATCACCGGCATCAGCGCTTAGCGCTGCTGAGAGTCAAGGAGAAACGCCATGGCCCATAAAAAAGCAGGCGGCAGTTCCAGAAACGGACGCGACAGTGCAGGACAACGGCGCGGCGTGAAACGCTTCGGCGGCCAAACCGTAAAAGCCGGCAACATCCTGGTGCGCCAGCTGGGCACCAAGATTCATCCGGGCGAAAACGTCGGCCTGGGCAAGGACTACACTCTCTTCGCCCTTATTGACGGCGTAGTGAAGTACGAAAAGTACACCCGTAACCGCCGGGTGAAAACCCGGGTCAGCGTGCTGAGGCCCGAGGCCATGGAAGTTGCTGCTACAGCGCCCCAGGCGGAAGCAACTGCATAGCGGACGCGCCTATCAAGGCAACCATACGCTTTTCAAAGGCGGAAACCTTCGGGTTTCCGCCTTTTTTTGTTGGTGCGCCCGGCAGGGCGCACCCACTTGGAGGTGAAAGTCCTCT
>CAYTSA010000049.1:0-26016 GCA_964440345.1 uncultured Desulfovibrionaceae bacterium
AGACAGGCAGACAACAACCATTGCCTCATTAATTACCACTATTCGGAGCTAGCTGCATAGCCACATAAAAAAATATCAGAGACGCATTCGCATACGGAGTCATAGCAACGCCCCCTCACCCCATCCGCCGCTGCAGCAGCACGAAATCCGCCAGCACGAGCAGGACCATGGCCTCCAGCACGGGCACGATGCGTGGGATGGCCGAAACGTCGTGCCGGCCGCCGATGGAAAGTGCAGTCGCCTCGCCGTTTACCGCAACGGTCTTTTGCTCCGCCGCGATGGAAGGTATGGGCTTGACCGCGGCCCGGACCACAATGTCCTGGCCTGACGATATGCCGCCCAGCACGCCTCCGGCGTTGTTGGATGCGAACGCAGGAACCACGGCGTCCACAGTTCCGGGCTGCATGCCGTCGTTATTGCGCGAGCCTCGGCTGCGGGCTGCGGCAAAGCCGGAGCCTATTTCCACGCCCTTCACCGCGCCCACGCTCATGAGCGCATAAGCCAATCTGGCGTCCAGCTTGTCAAACACGGGCTCGCCCAGGCCGGCTGGAACTCCGGTTGCCTGCACCTGCACTACGCCGCCCAGGGAGTCGCCTTCTTTCTTGGCCTGGACCACAGCCGCCTGCCAGGCTTCCACTACGCCCTCTTCCGGAGCAAAGAAGGGACGCGCATAGCGATTGTCCACATCCAGGGCCTGGGCAGGCAGGCCAGCCAGCTCCACGGGGTAGGCTTGCGCCTCCACGCCAAGCGAACGCAGCAACGCCCGGGCCACGGCTCCGCCGGCCACGCGGCAGGCTGTCTCGCGTCCAGAAGCGCGGCCGCCGCCGCGATAGTCGTATGTTCCGTATTTTGCCCTGTAGCTGTAGTCCGCGTGCCCGGGACGGTGCAAGTTCTGAATGGCGCTGTAGTCCCGGGACCGCTGGTCCTGGTTCATGATGGTGAAGCCAATGGCCGTGCCGGTGGTTTTACCCTCGAACACGCCGGAGAGCAGCTGCACCGTGTCTGACTCTTTTCGCTGGGTGGAGGCCAGTCCCTGCCCGGGTTTGCGCCGGTCCAGGTCTTCCTGGATGACTGCCTCGTCCAGGGCCAGCCCAGCCGGGCAGCCATCAATAACGCCGCCCAGACCCACGCCGTGCGATTCGCCAAAAGTGGTCAGCCGGAACAATTGTCCAAAAGTGTTGCCGCTCATGCGATCTCCAAAAAAATGACAAGATAGGCGCTTAACTCTGCCGGAGCAGCGCTACAGCTTGCTCCGCGAGTTTCTCGGGCGGGGCCGCCGCATCCAGCGCGTAATGGGAAACTTCACTATACAGCGGACCGCGTTCGGCAAGCACGGCGCGCATTTCATCGGCCGGGCTCAGGCCAGACAGAGCCGGCCGCTGCAGCTCGTTAGGGTCTTTGCTCAGCCGGGCCAGCAAGGTGTCTGCATCCGTCTGCAGATACACCACCACGCCAGCCTGGCGCATCATTTCGCGGTTTCGCCGCCGCAAAACAACACCGCCGCCAGTGGCGACAACCTGGCCGGTTCCTGTACAGGCCTGCTCCAGGGCAATGCTTTCCTGTTCCCGGAAGGAGTCCCAGCCGTGTTCGCGAACAATGCCGGCAATGTCGCAGCCAGCCAGTTCTCGCACCATGGCGTCCGTGTCCAGCACGCGCCAGCACAGCAGCTGGGCGGCCAGCGCCGCGACTGTGGTCTTGCCGCTGGCCCGCGGGCCAACGAAAAACAGCGTATCCGGTTGCATAGCCGCCCCTGGCAACGCCAGGACGATTAAATGCCGGTGAGCTGGTCGATTTCCTGAGAGCCGAGCAGCTTGTCCAGATCAAGCAGGATGAGCAGCTTATCGTCCAGCTTGCCCACGCCCTTGATGTATTCAGACTCAATGCCGGCCACCACAGGCGGGGGCGGCTCCACAGTGTCATGCTTGATGCGCAGCACCTCAGACACAGAGTCCACCACAAAGCCCACAATGGTGTTCTGAATATCCACCACGATAATGCGGGTGTGGCTGTCCTTGTCCTTGCCCACCAGACCGAATCGGGTGCGCAGGTCCACAATGGGAATGACCTTGCCCCGCAGGTTGATGACGCCCTCCACAAAATGCGGAGCGTTGGGCACCTTGGTTATTTCCATAAAGCGAATGATTTCTTGCACCCGCAAAATGTCCACGCCAAATTCTTCATTGGCTATGGTGAAGGTAACCAGCTGCAGTTCACTGCCGCCGGCGCTGAAGCCGGATTCCGTATCCATGGGACCTTTCCTTTTGCTGCCGATTGCTCATGCGCCGTAGCGCGCCCAACCACTCTGCACAGTACACTGCACCAGCCGGCAAAAGCCTGTCAACTCTTGACATGGCGCAGGTTGGCAACACGTGCTACAGAATAACCAATCTGCAGCAACAACGCCATTATTACTTCGGAAAAAACAAACTCGCCGTCAATGACAATATTCTGATCCTGGAAACAGAACTCGGCATGGAGCGCATCGACTTGTCCCGGGTCTGGCGCCTACCCCTTTCGCGTCCGCCGGATCCGGAACCTTACGATGTCTACCGCTACCAGGTGATGCTGGAAAACGTGCACGGCCACAGCTTTACCGCCTTTGCCAAAACCTACGAAGAGAAGCAAGCATTGGCGGAAGCCGTGACCACTTTTTTACACAACCAGTGAACATAATAGTGTGAAGGTACAGACAGTTACAGCTCACAATCTTTCACTTTAACAAATTTGAAACATTGCGTAAAAAAATATTCATAGCCATTGACATTATCATTACAGCCCTGTAAACAATTTGTCACACTGGGTAATGATATTGTCGCACTGCAGTGGCGCAATGCGGCTAAATCCCCCAGCGCCAAGCACATGAAAAGACATTCCAGCGGACGCATCCTCTCCGAATTCATTGAAGCAGGCAAACGGCCGCGCAACCAGATAGCCACGCTCTCCGGCCTGACCAACACCTACATCCGCAATCTGGAAAACGGCGACATAGAAAACGTCCCCCGCAAGCGGCTTATCGCCCTGGGCGTCGCCTTGAACCTGGACCTGGCGGAGATTGAGACCTTGTTGGCCGCCTTTGACCGCGCCCGGCTCACCCCGCAGGACATCCCGGCTTTTATCGAAACAGCGCAGAACGCCGCCCTGTCTGAAGCAGTGCTGCCTGTGCGGGACCTTTTTGCCTACGAGCTCATCCTGCTCTCCATGGAAATGGCGCCGGGCCGGCAGGTCATCGTCAGCGACCGGCCCACCATAAGCCTGCTGGCGGACGGGCACCGCACGCATACTGACCGGGAAGTGCTGCACCGCCACCCCATGTACCGGGAACTCATTGAAGCCGTGGGCCTGGCCCGGCGGCAAAATTTTTATCGATTGTCCTCCATGCACAGCGTGGAGCACTACATCTGCCGCCAGTGTCTTGAGGACTACTTGAACGCAGACGTGGATGAGGAAGAAAGCGCTTGGCGCGCCAAGCATGTAGCCGCCCTGCTGGAAGCATTGCAAACCCAGCCCAATGTACGCCTCTACCTGACGGACACCTGCGTAAACCTAAACTTCACCATTAAATTTACTGCCCCCGGGCGAGGAAATGACAAGCTTTCCTACTCTGCCCGGGCGCCCCATGACGTGAACCGGGGCAAGCGCGGCCGACTTATTGGGTTCATCACCGAAAATCCGCCCCTGTGCCAATGCTTTCGGGACGAGCTGGCCCGCGTGGCCAACACCGTCATCGCACCGCTGACTGACCAGAACGCACTTGTAAACTATGTAGAATCGCTGCTGCCTTCCACGGTGGCGGCGTACGGAGACGCATTGTGACGCGCCACAAAGACATTGAACGATTATTTTTTCCATTGCGCGAACAGGCCCTGGCCGACCTGGCCGACCTGGTCAACTCCAACAGCTTCACCCGCAACATTCAGGGCTTGTGCGCCACCGCAGACATCATCGCGGACATTGCCCAGCGCAACGGAGTCGAACTGCAGAAAATCCCGGCCAAAGGCGAAGTAGACGGAGCGAGCCAGCTCGTTCGCGGCGTGGCGAAAGGTTCTCCTTTCATTGGCGTGGTCGGCCATTTCGACACTGTACACCCGCCCGAAAGCCCCTTTACACGCTTTGCTGACGCCGGCGACACGCTCACCGGCCCTGGCGTGCAGGACATGAAATCCGGCATTGTGGCCGTTCTGTACGGTCTGCGGCTGGCCCGGGAACTGACCGGGCGCGACCCGCTTCCGGTCAAGATAGTCTTCAACTGCGACGAAGAAATTGGCTCGCCCGACTCCCGGCCGCTCATTGAAGACATGATGCGCGGCGCCAACGCCGTGTTTGTCTTTGAAGGCAAGCGCGCCAAAGACAACGCCGTGGTGACCAGCCGCAAGGGCATCATCATGGGGTCTATGACTGTGACGGGCAAAGCCTCTCACGCCGGCGAGGCCCCACAGGACGGCGCCAACTCCATTGTGGAGGCTGCGCACAAGATAGCCGCCATGGACGCGCTGACCGACCATGAGAAAGGAATTACCGTCACTACAGGCAAGATATCCGGCGGCGAAGTGGCCAACCAGATTCCGGACCACTGCGAGTCCACCATAGACATCCGCTTCCGGACCGCCGAGGACGAAGCTGCTGTCAAGGAGGCTGTGCAGCGCATCATGGCAACGACGCACGTACCGGGCTGTACAACATCATACGAGCTGCACACTGCCCGCCCGGCTTTTGAAAAAAGCCCAGCCTCGCAACAACTGCTGGAACAGTACCAGCAGGCCGCCGCGGCCTTTGGGGCCACGGTAGGAGAAAAAAGCGCCGGCGGAGGCTCTGACGGCAACCTGACAGCCGCCATTGGCGCGCCCACGCTGGACGGCGTGGGCCCGGCTGGCTCCAACGCCCATACCCATCAGGAGTATATCATCAAGGAATCGTTTTTCGAATCCGCAATGATCTTCGCCTTGTACCTGGCGAAGCTGATGGAAACACAACCCCAAGGAGGTTCGTCATGAGGAAAGTCCTGTTTGTCGTGTTGGTTTTACTGTTGCTGCCCGCCGTGGCCGGCGCAGCGACCCTGAAGGTGGGCGCCTCGTCAGGCGTCAACTCTCTGGACCCGCAGTTTCACAACGAAACCCCGACCAACTCCATGAACGCCAACATTTTCGACGGCTTGGTCAATTTTGACAAGGGGCTGAATCCCTACCCGGCCCTGGCCGAATCCTGGGAGATAACAGACGACACCACCTGGCGCTTCAGCCTGCGCAAGAACGTAAAATTTCACAACGGCAACGACTTTACGGCCGATGACGTGGTCTGGTCCTTCAACCGCGCCAAAACAAGCGAAAAATCCGGCTTCAAGGGCGCCCTGAGCGCCATCAAGGAAGTGAAAAAAGTGGATGACTACACGGTGGACGTCATCACCAACGGGCCCTTCCCCATTCTGCTGCGCAAGCTGACCTACCTGCGCATCATGGACAAGGAATACGCTGAACCCATGAGCGACGAAGAGCTGGGCCTAAAGCCCGTGGGCACCGGCCCCTACAAGCTGGTGAAATGGCAGCGCGGCCAGAGCCTGGTGCTGGAAGCCAACCCGGACTACTTCATGGGCAAGCCCTCCATTGACAAGGTGGAAGTCCGGCCCCTGACCAACGACTCCACCCGCGTGGCCGCCATACTCTCCAACGCTGTTGACCTGATCAACCGCGTGCCTGTGCGCGACGTGGACCGCATTAAATCTAATGGCAACCTGCAGTTTTTCATGCGTCCCGGCTTGCGGCTCATCTATCTGCAGATGGACCACGCCCGCGAAGACAGCCCCTATATTGAAGGCGTGGACAAGAACCCCTTTCTGGACGTGCGCGTGCGCAAGGCCCTTTACTACGGCATCAATGAAGACGCCATCGTACAGCACATTATGGGCGGATTCGCCGTGCCGGCCAGCCAGTACTACCCTAGCGCCGTGAACGGCTACGACCCGGACGTGAAGAGGCCCGGCTACAACCCGGAAAAGGCCAAGCAGCTACTCAAAGAAGCCGGCTATGAAAACGGCTTCACCGTGACGCTGGATTCGCCCAACGACCGCTACATCAACGACGAAAAGATCGCACAGGCCGTGGCCTCGTCCCTGGCCAAAATTGGCGTAACCGTCAAGGTGAACGCCATCCCCAAAGCCAGTTTCTTCCCCAAGGCCAACGACACTGACTCTTCCTTCAACCTCATTGGCTGGGCCTGCAGCGACGGCGACGGTTCCGCCTTTATGGACGGCTGCGTGCACACCTACGACCAGGACAAGGGCTACGGCCGGTACAATGGCGGCCGCTACTCCAACCCCAAGGTTGACGAGCTAATCGAAAAATCCGCCACTGTGCTGGACGCCGCAGAGCGCGAAAAGCTGCTGGTGGAAGCCATGCACCTGGCTCTGCTGGAAGACCAGAACATCATCCCCCTGCACTACCAGGTGGACCTGTACGCCGTGAACAAAAAGGTCGCCATGGAGCCCCGGGCAGACAACTACCTGTACTTCTACGACATGAAATTGCAGTAACAAGCCGGTGCTGCGCCGGCGCCCTCAGCCTGACAGGGCGCCGGCTTCTTGCTGTTTGCACATAAAGATGGTGTAGATCACAAAACAACAGAAACCATGATCCAGTACCTGCTTAACAGATTTTTTCATGCATTTATCGTACTTCTGGCGGTCAGCTTGGCCGTATTCTTCGTCATGTACAAGGCGGGGGATCCGGTAGAGCTGCTGCTGCCGCCAGACGCCACCCAACAGCAAGTGGCGCAGATGCGTGAATACCTGGGCCTGAACGATCCCTTTTTCGTGCAGTACGGCGTGTTTCTGAAAAACGCTGTACAAGGCGACGTGGGCAATAGCTTCATCTACGGCCAGTCCGCCCTGGACGTGGTCATGGAACGGCTGCCAGCCACGTTGGAGCTAGCCACCTTTGCCATGATCCTGGCCGTGGGTTTGGGCATTCCTCTAGGCGTCGTTGCCTCGGTGCGGCCCAATTCGCCTGTGAGCAAGGGAATCATGTTCTTTTCTCTGGCCGGCATTTCCGTGCCCACCTTCTGGATGGGCATGATCCTGGTGCTGCTCTTCAGCGTCACTTGGGGCGTGCTGCCTTCCTCCGGCCGGGCGGACCTGCCCCCATTCGGCTCATTTTTTTCCCTAGACGGCCTCAAGCACCTCATCCTGCCAGGAATCACGCTCTGCCTGTTTCAGATGGCGCTTATTCTGCGGTTGACCAAGTCCGGCATGATGGAAGTGCTCCTCCAGGACTACATCAAACTGGCCCGGGCCAAGGGCTTGCCCCAGCGGGTGGTCATCCTGCTGCATGCGCTCAAAAATACGCTTATCCCCGTGGTTACAGTCATAGGCATCCAGTTTGGGGAACTCATAGCCTTCACCATTGTTACCGAAACCATTTTTGCCTGGCCCGGCACAGGCAAGCTGATTATCGACTCCATCCAGAATCTGGACCGGCCCGTGGTGGTGGCCTACCTTATGGTGGTGGCCTTCATCTTTGTGTTCATCAACTTTCTGGTTGATATCATTTACACGTTCATCGACCCACGGGTGCGCGGGTAAGACTGGCCATGCAGATTTTTCGCAACGAAACCTTTCAGGAATTTCTTGAAGACAAGATGGCCGTCACCGGCGCTGTGGTGCTGGCTCTGCTTGTCTTCATGGCTGTTTTTCCGCAGGTCATCGCCACCCAAGACCCCTACGACCTGGCCTCGCTGGACCTGGCCGACTCCTACAAGGCCCCGACCAGCGAGCACTATCTCGGCACGGACGACCAGGGCCGCGACGTCTTCAGCGCCATCCTCTACGGGCTGCGCATTTCGCTTTTCGTTGGGGTATCCTCCACAGTGCTCTCGGCCTTGCTTGGCATGGCCCTGGGCCTCATCGCCGGCTACGCCGGCGGCTGGACGGAAAAAATCGTCATGCGGCTGGCGGACATACAGCTTTCGCTCCCGGTCTTTCTCATGGCCTTGGTCATCATGGCCATATGGGGCCAAGGGATCGGCAAGATCATCATCGCCATCACCATCTGCAACTGGGTCTACTATGCGCGGACAGTGCGGGGCATGGTGCTTTCCGAAAAAAACACCGACTACGTGCAGGCGGCCATGGCGGGCGGGCAGCATCCGCTGCTGATCATGTTCTCGGAGATAGCGCCGAACATCATGGCGCCGGTCATCGTCATCGCCACTGTGCGCATAGCCAACGCCATTTTGCTGGAAGCCACCCTCAGCTTTCTGGGAGTAGGCGTGCCAATCACCAAGCCCTCTTTAGGCTCTCTCATTTCCAATGGTTTCGAAGTATTGTTCTCCGGCTACTGGTGGATGTCTGTATTTCCCGGCGTGGTGCTCGTGGTGCTGGTGTTGGCCATCAACCTGATGGGCGACCGGCTGCGCGACATCCTGAACCCCAGGCTGAAGCGGTAGGCGGCCATGGAAAACGTTCTCACCGTCAAGAACCTGCACACCAGCTTCCACACCAAAAAAGGCGTGGTCCGGGCCGTGGACAACGTTTCTTTTGCCATAGACAAGGGCCAGATTTTCGGCATTGTGGGCGAATCCGGCGCGGGCAAGTCCATCACCGGCTTTTCCGTCATCCGGCTCATTGACCCGCCAGGCGTCATAGAATCCGGCCAAATCACCCTGGCCGGCCGGGACATCATGGCCCTGCCCCGGCACGAGCTGCGCAAGCTGCGCGGCGGCGACGCAGCCATGATCTTCCAGGATCCGCAGACATCGCTGAACCCGGTCCTCACCGTGCGCCGGCAGCTGTACGAGACTTTGTCCTACCACAACCCCGGCTTGTCCACGGCCCAGCTGCGCGAACGGTCCATCGCCAAGCTGCAGGAGGTAGGCCTGCCAGCGCCCGCGGAACGGCTGAACGCCTACCCGCACCAACTTTCCGGCGGCATGAAGCAGCGCATCGTCATCGCCATGGCTCTGCTGAACGACCCCAAGCTGCTCATTGCGGACGAGCCCACCACCGCCCTGGACGTGACCATTCAGGCGCAGATACTGCTGCTCATGAAAAAGCTGTGCCGCGAGCACGGCTCCGCGCTCATATTGATAACCCATGACATCGGGGTGGTGGCCCAGATGTGCGACCACGTGGCCGTCATGTACGCCGGCCGCATCGTGGAAACCGGGACCAAGGAGCAGGTGCTCTACGAGCCGCTGCACCCCTACACCAAGGGGCTAATCCGCTGCCTGCCCAAGCTGGACCACGAGCAGGGCCGGCTGACGCAGATATCCGGCGTCATGCCCAGCCTGCTGTCGCTGCCCGAGGGCTGCCACTTCCGGCCGCGCTGCCCGGAAGCCGGGGACGATTGCCTGGTCTATCCCGAAGAACGCACCGTGAACAACAGGAGGGTGAAATGTCATCGAATCTCCTGAACATACGCGGTGTGAGCAAATGCTTTGAGATTAGCTCCGGGACCTTTTCCAAGGCCTGCGTCTACGCGCTGAACGACGTGAACCTGACCGTGCGCCGGGGACGGACCATGTCTCTGGTGGGCGAATCCGGCTGCGGCAAGACCACCCTGGGCAAGGCCGTGCTGGGGCTGCACAAGCCGGACGTCGGGGAAATATGGTTCCAGGACCGGGAAATTGGCGTACTGGCCCCGCGCCAGCGCCGGGAAGTGCAAAAAGACCTGCAGATGATCTTCCAGGACCCCTTCTCTTCCCTGAACCCGCGCAAGACCATTGGCGACATCCTGGCCCGGCCGCTGAAGACTTTCACGGACATGACCGCCGGCCAGCGCCAGGAGCGCATTCTGGAAACTTGCCAGGCTGTGGGCATGGACGAGTCGTACCTTTCCCGATACCCGCACCAGTTCTCTGGCGGGCAGAGGCAGAGGGCGGCCATTGCACGGGCCATCATCCTGAACCCGGCCCTCATCGTGGCGGACGAGCCCATCAGCGCCCTGGACGTCTCCATCCAGTCGCAAATATTGAATTTAATGATTGACCTGCAGAAAGAGCTGGAGCTGACCTACCTGTTCATCACCCACGACATCAGCGTGGTCAAATACATCAGCAACGACGTGGCGGTCATGTACCTTGGCGAAATAGTGGAACTTTCGGACAAAAAGTCGCTCTTTGAAAAGCCGCTGCACCCGTACACGCAACTGCTCTTCAGCGCCGTGCCGGACATTTCCCGGCCCTTCCTGAACGAGGACGCGCTCATCAAGGGCGAAATACCCAACCCCACCAACCTGCCTCCGGGCTGTTTCTTTGCCCCCCGCTGCCCGCACAAGGGGCCAGAGTGCGAAGCCGCCCACCCCGCGCTGGAAGAGAAGGCGCCAGGCAGGATGGTGCGCTGCATCAAGGTGTAGGGCTGGCGCCGCCCTCAACGCTTGAACCTCCAGTTGACGCCGGGCTGCACTCCATTTACGAATCTGGGCATGTGGAGAAAGACCGCCATGTGTGCGCTTGCCGTGCTGGTCCTGACGACGCCAGCCGTATCGCAAGACGTGCAGACGCAGGACGTACAGACGCAGGACGTGCAGGCCCTGGCCGGCCGCGTTGCGGACTACGGGTTGTTTGAGCCTTTGGAACGGCCGCAAAACCAGCCCGCGTCGGCCTGCGCGCCGCCGCCTTTTGTCCTGAAGGAGCGCACGGCCCATGTGCCGCTGGAGCTGTTGACGCGGTTCGGCGTGTTCTTTGTGCTCGATTGTCAGGACCAGACAGCAGCCGGAGCTTCGTGCGCCGAGGGCGAAACGGTCCAGCTGCGGGCGAACATCACCCACCCCTACCTGAGAGACGCGGTGACCGGCAAAGGCTCCACCGCCCACGGCTGGCAGATGGAGGCCTGCCTGGAAACGCTGTCCTACGTGGGTTGGGAATTTTCCGCCGGCTGGGAGCTGCAGGCGGGCACCTGGGCCATAGAGCTGTACCATGGCCGGGAACTGCTCCTGTCCCACAGCTTCGAAGCCGTGGTCCCGGAACGGCGAGGCAATGTGGCCCTGCGCTATTCTCTGGCGGCGGAAAAGCAGACGGACCACAGCGATAACGCCACGGCCGCCCCTGTAGCCGACAATGCAACAGAGTCCTTGGCCGCAGAGGAGACTGGCGCGGCCTACGCCGTACAAGCGGCCTCGTGTTTGCGCAAGGAAAACGCGGCTATTGTAGCAGAAGACTTACGTCAGGCCGGCTATGCGCCCCGGATCGCGGAAACCGGTTCTGCCGGAGAGCACTGGTATGTGGTGCGTTTTGGAACGTTCGCCACGCTGGAGGAAGCTTTGCAGGCGGGCCGGGAATACCGGGAGCGCTTCGGCGTGGCCCCAGTGGTCATTCACCTGCGAGAGTCCCGCAAACTAAAAGAATAATACGGGACCTGACCGGGAGCACGGCTCGTCCCTTCGCCAAGCACTTCCACGCCGCATGCGAAAGCGCTGCAGTCCACACGGTACAGCAAGAAGCTTCGAAAGAATTTGCCACAAGCGGACGGTCCCGGCGCGCCGGAACCGTCCGCTTTCATGCGTTGTACTGCGAATCTGTTTTTACAGCTTGCTGGCGATACGATGCACGGCTTCTTCCAGCCGCGGGGTGTCCACGGTCAGAGAGATGCGGAAGTACCCTTCACCCGGCGCGCCAAAGCCGTTGCCCGGGGTGACCACCACGCCAGTTTCGCGCAGCAGTTTGGTGACGAATTCCGCAGAGTTGGCGTAGCCCTGCGGGGTCTTGCACCACACATAGAATGTCGCTTCGGGCTTCTGGCATTCTATGCCCGCCTTGGACAGGGCGGACAGCACCACGTCCCGGCGCTGGCGGTACATTTGGCGCAGGGATTCAGCAAAGGGCTCGCCCTGTTCCAGGGCCACGACGCCGGCTTCCTGCACAGCCTGGAATATGCCGGAGTCCACGTTTTCCTTTATCTTGCCAAGACCCTTAACCAGACTCGGATTGCCAACGGCCATGGCCACGCGCCAGCCAGTCATGTTGTAGGTCTTGGACAGGGAATGGAACTCCACGGCCACGGCCTTTGCGTCCGGAATCTCCAGTATGGACAGGGGCTTGTTCTCAGGATTGTAGTACATCTCGGTATAAGCTGCGTCGTGGACCACTATGGTGTTGAATTCCTTAGCCTTGGCGATGAGCTTTTCATAAAAACCGCGGTCGGCCATGGCCGCGGTGGGGTTGTTCGGGTAGTTGAGAAAAATCATCTTGGCCTTGCGCCAGGAGTCGTCGCCAACTGCGTCCAGGTCCGGCAAGAAGCTGTTCTCCTCCAGCAGGGGGAGGTACTGCACATCTCCCCCGGCAAAGGACACAGCCACGGGATAGACCGGGTAGTTGGGCGTGCAGACCAGGGCCAGGTCACCGGGGTTGATGAAGGCCAGCGGAAAGTGCGCGATGCCTTCCTTGGAGCCGATGAGGCTGACCACTTCCGTGTCCGCGTCCAGGGAAACGCCAAAGCGCCGCTGGTACCAGCTTGCCACAGCCTGGCGGAAGCTTTGCAGCCCCACGTAGGACGGGTATTGGTGGTTGGCGGGTTTTTTCACGGATTCGTTCAGGGCGTCAATAATGAACTGGGGCGTGGGAGTGTCAGGGTCGCCAATGCCCAGGCTGATGATGTCCACGCCCTGGGCCGCCACTTCGGCCTTGACCCGGTCGATTTCGGCGAAAAGATAGGGCGGCAGCTCGGCTATGCGTTGCGCCATTTGAAATTGGTGCATGATATTTCTCCTAAAGGTATGATGTGCTGCGTATGAACAGCCAGACTGGACGTGTAAAAAAAGCACCCGCGGGTGTCAACTCAGTGCGGCGATCAAGAGAAAAAGTGTAACTCCTACGTTTTCACTACGGCTTTTTTTCAATAGCGCCGCCTCCTTGCCTGGACAGGTAAAAGACCGTATGGGTATCCCTTGCAAGCAACCATTCACCTTTCATTACAGGAGAAATCTTATGAAAACTGCTTTCATCACAGGCGCCACAGCCGGTTTTGGCGAGGAATGCGCCCGGTTGTTCGCTGCGCAGGGCTGGCGGCTGATCATCTGTGGCCGCCGGCAAGAACGGCTGGACGCCCTGACCGCAGAGTTGGCCCCAACGCCGGTGCACGCCGTGCAACTGGACGTGCGCGACAACGGCGCCGTGTGCAAAACAGTAGAGGAACTGCCCGCGGATTTCGCAGCCATAGACGTACTGGTCAACAATGCCGGCCTGGCCCTGGGCCTGGAGCCATGCCACAATTGCTCCCTGGATGACTGGGAGACCATGGTGGACACCAATATAAAAGGATTGATGTACGTTACCCGGGCCGTGCTGCCCTGCATGATGGAGCGCAACGCCGGCCACGTGATCAACCTGGGCTCCATAGCCGGCAGCTACCCGTACAAAGGCGCCAACGTGTACGGCTCCACCAAGGCTTTTGTGAAGCAGTTCAGTATGAACCTGAAGACGGACCTGCTGGGAACCAACATCCGGGTGACCAACATTGAGCCAGGCATGGCCGAAACAGAGTTCAGCCTGGTGCGGTTTCACGGCGACGCCGACAAATCCTGCAAAGTGTATGAAAACGTGCAGCCCCTGACCGCCAGAGACGTGGCTGAAGCCATTTACTGGGCTGTGGACCGGCCGGCGCACGTAACCATAAGCAGCATAGAAATGTGGCCCACCGCCCAAGCCTGGGGCGGCATAGCCGTGCACAGGGGCGAGTAGTCAAAAGTGGTGAACAAGACCGCCCCCTGATGTATTCACTACCCCATCAGCCAACCCTCCCGGAAATCCCTCTGCGTCCTGGTTTTCAGGAGGGCGCTATAAAACATCAAAATACTTGATGTTTATTTACTTATCCTCCTTGCATCATTGTTCCAGATAGCATAAAATATGGCTATAGAAGATATCATACTATTTTCGTGCCTATTTACGATTTTTTTCGTACAGTCCGCCGGCGCGTTCATGTCCTTTCTCAGGAGGTTCCCATGCTCCGCTTGTTGCTTCTCTTTATCATCTGTGCGTTTTTTGTCGGCCCTGCCAACGCGGCCGTGAACACCGCAGACCCGGTCTCTCCAGTCAAGCTCATCTTTATCCACCATTCCTGTGGAGAAAACTGGCTGGCGGACCCAGACCAGTGGGAGCAGCACCAGGGAGGCGGCCTGGGCCAGACCATAATGGAGCACAACTACTTTGTCTCTGACACAAACTATGGCTGGGGGCCCAACAACATAGGCGACAGCACCGACATCGGCTTTTGGTGGGACTGGTTCCGCGGCTCCAACCGAGCCACATACATGCAGGCGCTGTACACGGAATATGACCAGCACCCCAGCGCGTTTGCAAGCGAGCCTGTCTACTATTCCCGGCTGAACCAGGACCCGGGAGGGGAAAACTCCATCATCATGTTCAAATCCTGCTACCCCAACTCCAACCTGGGAGGCTCGCCAAGCGACGCAGCAACAACGGGCAGCAACCCCCTGCGCGGGCAGGACAGCTACTCTCAATACCACACCGTGGCCAACGCCAAGGGAATATACAATGATCTGCTGGAGTATTTCGCCACCCGGCAGGACAAACTGTTTATCGCCGTTACTCAACCGCCGCTGTTGCAATCGGACACCACGACGCCCCAAGCGGCCAACGCCCGTGCGCTGACGAACTGGCTGGTCAACGACTGGCTGGACAACTACTCCCACAACAACGTGCAGGTCTTCGATTTTTTCAATGTACTTACTTCTAACGGCGGCAACTTTTCCACCAACGACATGGGCCAAGTTTCTGGCAACCACCACAGATACTACAACGGTGCTGTGGAGCACCTCCAAACTGTAAGCAGCAACGTGGCCGCTTATCCAGAAGGCGGTTGGGATTCGCACCCGTCCGCAGCCGGCAACAAGAAAGCCGCCTCGGAGTTCGGCTCGCTCATAAACATATACTACCACTGCTGGCAAGGCTCAGGCGATTGCCCGCTGGGAAGCGGTCCCCAGCCGCAAAAATCTACAGACATACCCGCCGTGCGGAGCCTTCTGCTGGCTGAAGACAAGCAAACTCCTTCCGAAGGGGTGTTGCGGTCTTCCGACCTTGTCTATCAAGGCGCTTTCGCCTATCCAACAGCAGAGGAATGGACCTACAGCGGCCAAGCTATGGCTTACTACCCCAGTGGCGACCCCTCCGGCGAGGATGACGGCTATCCTGGCTCTTTGTTCGCTGGCGGCAGCATGAACGACGAAACCGGCGACCTGGTTGGCGAAATCGACATCCCCGCGCCGGTGTCTGCAGACAACTTCGCATCCCTGCCCACAGCCAGAGTTTTACAGTCCCTTACAGATATTACAGGCGGCATAAAAGACAACTGCACATACAATGAAGAATGCATCTACCGGGATATGGACGGCTTGGCGTACCTCCCCTCTATCGACAAAGTCATCTGGAATCTGAACGACTGGTACAACACGAGCGCCTACGACCAGGACTCGCTGGGTTGGAGCGATACAGACCTGTCCAACGCCCAGGGCGCATGGCACATAGGCCCTCGCGGCAACGAGGTGTATCACGTCGCCAAATCGTGCGACTATCTTTTCCTGGCCCCGCAAAGCTTTGCTGACACACACCTGGGGGGCATGCGGCTGATCGCCGGCAATACCCGTAACGCCGGGGCCAACGGCGGCTCCCAGGGCCCCACGCTGTATGCATCGGCCCCATGGAATTACAGCCCGCAGCCTAACCCCGGCCAGGCCATCGACGCCTTGGCGCTGCTCTACTACCGGGAGCGCGTGAATTGCGTGTGGGACGAATGGCCAGACATCAATGAATCCCCAACAGCCGGCCAATGCGATTTCCCTGACTATCGCGGCAACGACCACTGGCGGGGCGGCGCCTGGATAGACCTGAACGGCAAGGCCGGCATCATCATTGTGGGCCGCAAAGGGTTGGGCGACAACTGCTATGCGGACACGGAATGCGGCGACGCCTGCGACGATTCCCAAGGCTACCACGCGTATCCTTACCAGCCCCAGATGCTCTTTTACGATCCGCAGGATATCGTTGACGTCATTTCAGATGCTGTGGACCCCTGGACTGTTTTACCGGCGGAGACGTACAGCCTGGAAAGCCATTTTTTCAACCCAGGCTGCGCCTCGGCTGGAGCGGTGGCCTATGACGAGAGCCGGGGTATAGTTTACGTGGCTGAACAGGAGGCCGGGCCGTACGGAGAAACTGCGGTGCACGTCTGGAAAGTGCAGTAGAACAGCGAGATCGCAGTTTTTACTTTCACTTTATAAAGCCTTGAAAAACTCCAGAGCTGAGTTTTTCAAGGCTTATTGTTGGCAGCGCATTTTCGCGTTGAGACAACGCCCGCACCTGAAAAAATTTTCAATTGTTTCAGGAAAATGCATAAGAGCATCTAAACATTTTCAATATTAAAATGCTCTAAAATGCTCTAATCGAAATACGCCACCGCAGCGTTAACACTGTTGAACACTTTGAACACTGTAATCAGCTGCGTGATTTCCAAAACATGTTTTACGCTGCTCGATAAACAGCAGAGAACGAGCTCTTCGCCCCGGTTTTTCGTGGCAACGTAGCCGGACACCAGTTCGCCGATCATGGAGGAGTCCACTCTGGTAACATTGGCCATGTCCACCACTACCTTGCGAATGCCTTGGTCCAGAACATTTTGCACGGCAGAATGGAACTCGATGTCGCCAATACCAATGGTGAACTCTCCGCTCATATGCAGGATAGCTACGTCCCCCCGCTTCTCTGTGGAGATGGAGGAGGCGTGGGCGGCGTCATTGGCAAGCAAAGAGCTGACGAAAAACATGGAGCTTAACGAAGCTGTGGTCAAAAAAAAGAAATGTCTTCGATTCATGGCGGCGCCTTTTGTTTGTGTGTTGCCTTCAGTAAGCATTCCAAAGCAGTGTTACGTAAATACGCTTTCAAACAGCGCGCCGCGTTCGTCTGGTTGCATGGAAACCAGAAACAACTCCATGCTCCCCATGGCGTCATTCTCCAGCCGATAGATGCGCTGGGGAAGGTACAGCCCCTCGGGACCAGAAAAAAGCAGGGAGAAAGGAGTCCTGTTCTTATAGGTCATATGCTCCAGAGTCAGATCGGTTACCTTCGCGAGCACAAGCGTTACTGTTTCCAGCAGGGGGTCAAGCTCTGGATGCAGCAAAAATTCTTCTCCCTGCCTGGGCAGAAAGTCATCGATAGCAACCTTGCCAAGATCAATCACGAGAGCTCCAAAATTTCACCTTCAGGTATGGCGCCGACTGCGCCGGCTCTTTCCAGCTGGCTTGGCCGCCATTCCAACAGGTAGTAGACGCCGTTTTCCCCGGCGACGCGAAACCCCAGCCTTTTATAGAGCCGCAGGGCCGGATTGTAACGCTCCACGTGGATGGAAACGGACATGGACTTGTTAGCCGCAAAGGTCTGCAAATCCCGTAGCAGACCCCCGCCTATGCCCTGGTTGTAGAACTGCGGGGCCAGGGCAATGTCCATGATGCGCAAGTCTGCGTCAGTCATATGCAGATACAACCGGCCGGCGGGTTTGCCCTGGTGCAGAATGATCTCGTACGTGGCGGCCTCATAATGCGTGAAGTAGTGCACATGCTGGGCATAGAACTGCTGCTGCAGAAAAGCATGCTTCTGCTCGTCCGTCCAGTGCGCTATCTGCGCCAGTTCCGGCGCCCGGGCTGCAGAGTACACAAGCAAAAGAAAATCAGCGTCTGAAGCCTTAACCGGCCGCAACTCCACGTCCGGATCAGAAGGGGCAACAAGCCCGGGCCCGGGATCGGGCCAGTCGAGTGCTCCCATAGCGCCCACTACGAACGGGGTGGATAATAGCCAGTAAGGGCAATAATGAAATTCACTGTTGCATACGGCGGCATGACAGACACGGACTGTTGCCCGCCAGAGGGGCTGGAGGCCGCCATAGCCGACGCTGTCCCCACCTCAGGCTGCGGATCGTCCTCCGTGGTGACGCCTGTAACCACGTCTGTAGCCGGGATATTTGTGGTTTCGCTTCCGCCCATGTCGCCTATTCGTCTGGTCGTAAGGCCGGGTCCGCGGCCCTGGTGCACGGGCGCGCGGCCGCGCATGTCCGGCAGGTTGAAAATTGTACGGCCGTCCCCGCCGTATGTGACGCCCAGAAGGGAGTAAAGCACATCGTTTTGTTGAATGCTCATCGACTGACCGTCGCAATAGGCATAATTCTGGGGAACAAAATTAAACCCAACCATCTTTATTTCGCCGATATAAGGATCCATGATTCACTCCTGTAAAGAGACGTTGCAATCTGCTGCACCATAATATCATCCCAATCATCTACGGCACAGGGGCAATTAAGACCTATTGGGATAGACCCCGGACAAGGCGATAACGAAACTCACAGTGGTGAAGGGAGGCATAGCCGCGACGCTCTGCGCTCCCTCGGCTGGGCTCGCAGCGCTCAAGGCAGAAGCTGTCTGCACTTCCGGTTGGGGATCATCCTCTGTCGTCACCTGGGTCACAACGTTGGCAACCGGGATGGAAACGGACTCGGCTCCCCCGGTATTGCCCACGGTGCGGGTTGTCAGCCCCGGGCCGCTACCCTGGTGAACAGGAATGCGCCCGCGCATATCCGGCAAGTTGAAGGACGTGTAACCTTGCCCTCCGTACTGGTTCCCCAGCAGGGAGTACAACGCCTGATTCTGGTTGACAGACATGGATTGACCGTCACAGAAAGCATAATACTGGGGGGCATAATTGAAACCAACCATTTTAATCTCGCCGTAAAAAGGATCCATGGGCAACTCCAGGAAAAGGTTATTTGCTCAGTTACCGTAATCTCTACCCTTATTTTCGCGGCTGTCAATACACTACCTGTGCTTGACCCGCCAACCCGGCTGCAGTACCAATTGAAACATCATATACCTTCAGCTTCTGGAGAACGCCATGAACCGACGTTTATTCATTCGACTGAGCGCTGTAAGCGCCTTTGCCGTTGGCCTGCCCGGCTGCCTGAACGACAGCTCCGGAAGCAGTAAAGAACCCACACTGATCATCGGCGACAAAAAAATGGTCTACAGCGCGGACGGGAATATCTTCGTGGTTCGGCCGGCTGACAGCGCCATAGACAAGGTCACGCCAGAAGGAGAGGTCATCTGGACACTGGGCGAATACGGCCAGGATCCTGGTGATGTGAGCTACCCCATGGACATAGCCACAGGACCCAACAAACGGCTCTACATTTGTGACCACGGACAGTCCCAGATTGAAGTCTATGACGTAAACGGGCTCTACATCGGCACGTTTGGAGACGGTCTGTTGCGATCTCCCCAGGACATAGCCGTGGGCCCTGACGGCAACCTGTACGTGGCCGACAGCCTGGCCCACGAAATAGAAGTATTCTCGCCAGATGGCGCGCTGGTGCGCACCATCGGACAGTTCGGCCTTGACGGTTCAAGCCTTAACTGCCCCCGCTCCCTGGCCATTGGCCCGGACCAGGACCTGCACGTGGTGGACTCTGGCAACAGCCGCATACAGGTCTATGATCTGCAGGGCGTCTACATTCGCAGCTACGGCGCCTTTGGCGACGGTAAAGACCAGTTCCACATGCCCTCGGCTATCACTATTGACGATGAAGACTACAGCTTCGTGGCGGACAGCTACGACTCCTCCATCCACATTTTCACCCCAGATGGCACAGTGGAAGACGTGTTTACGCCGGCATTCCCAGATGGGTCCACAGCACAGCCCATCTTCATTACCTTCACGCCGGACGGAGAACTCTACGTGCAGGCAAATAAAGGCTATGACGAGGACGAAGCCTCCCCGCCGGCTGAGCAGCCCCCCGCCCAGGAGCCGAAGCAGCAGGGAGCCTTCTCTGTGTAGCGCCGGCCGTCCTTGCCCTTGGGGGCCCTTTTCCGTATGCTTCCAATGATATGGAAACTTCTGCGCCTGCACACGCGGCCCGCCCGTTTCTTGACCGCTATTTGGAGCACTGCATCGCGGTCAAGGGGCTGGCGGACAAGACAGTGAACGCCTACGCTGAGGACCTTGCTGGTCTGCTGACGTTTCTGGAAGACCGAAACGCGGCTATTGCCGACGTCACCGAGGATACGCTGTTCCTTTACCTGATGCATCTGCGCAAGGAGCGGGACCTTTCATCCCGGTCCCTGGCGCGGCATATTTCCTCTTTGCGCGGTTTTTTTGCCTTTGTCGAAGATGCAGGGGGCGTCCCCGCAGACCCAGCCGCGTATCTGGAATCTCCAAAGCTGCCCAAAAAGCTGCCCACTGTGCTCTCCCCAGCGGAAGTAACCGCCATTCTGGAGCAGCCAGACCTGCACTCCCGGCTGGGCTTTCGGGACCGGACCATGCTGGAGCTGCTCTACGCGGCCGGGCTTCGCGTCTCTGAGTTGGTGCACATGCGCCCCCTGGATTACGATCCTTTCACCGGCCTGCTTCGCGTTTTCGGCAAAGGCGCCAAGGAGCGCATCGTCCCGCTGCACCCAGCAGCCCAGGAGTTTTTGACAACCTACATTGACAACTGGAGACCAGACTTCAAGCCTGTGGAGGACTACAGCTTCCTTAACCGCTCTGGAAAAGGCCTCTCCCGCCAGGCTGTGTGGAAAAACGTGATCCGCTACGCCCGGGCGGCCGGCATACGCCAGGACATATCGCCCCACGTCTTTCGGCACTCCTTTGCCACCCACCTGCTGGATGGCGGGGCAGACCTGCGCGCCGTGCAAACCCTGCTGGGCCACGCCGACGTAAGCACCACTGAGATATACACCCACGTGCAGACTGCCGCACTGCAACGAATGCACAAACAGTTTCATCCCCGGTCCTCCATTCATCCCGGGGCAAAGTCCCGCCAGCGCGCCACAGGAAGAAAGAGCTGATGTCCGCCAAAAAACTGCCCGTTGTCGCCCACACCGTCATAACCGCGCACACCAACGCCGACTTTGACGCGCTCACAGCTATGATCGCAGCCAGCAAGCTTTACCATGGCGCAGCTTTGGTCTTTCCTGGCAGTCAGGAAAAGAACCTGCGCAATTTCTTCATAGACAGCGCGTTCCATTTTTTTGGTTTCATGGATGTTAAAGACATAGACCCTGACTCTGTGCACACCCTGGTCCTCTGCGACACGCGGCAGCGATCCCGGCTCAGCCACGTAAAGACCTTGCTGGACAAACCCGGGGTGGAAATACACGCCTACGACCACCACCCGGACACTGACGAGGACATTCCCTACTCCGTGGGAACCGTCAACAATTGGGGTTCCACCACAAGCATACTGGTGCACGAAATCCGCAAGAAAGGACTGCCCCTGTTCGGCGAGGAAGCTTCCTACATGGCCCTGGGCATTTACGAGGACACCGGCTCCTTTTCCTTTAACTCCACTACGCCCCATGACTTTACCGCGGCCGCTTTCCTCAAGGAACAAGGCGCAGACCTCACCCTTGTCGCTGAAGTGCTCAACAGGGAGTTCACCCCAGAGCAGATTTCAGTGCTCAACACCCTGCTGGAGTCTGCGCAGACTCATACCATTAATGGCGTGGACGTCGTCATATCCCAGGTTACCTTGCAGCAGTACATGGGCGATCTGGCCCTGCTGGTGCACAAGATGCTGGATATGGAAAACATCCGGGTGCTCTTTGTGCTGGGCCGCATGGAGGACCGCATCCAGGTGGTTGCCCGCAGCCGCACCCCAGACGTGAACGTGGGCCGCATCTGCTCCTCTTTGGGCGGCGGCGGCCACAGCTACGCCGCCTCGGCCTCGATCAAGGACCGCACCATGGCCCAAGTCCGCGACGATCTTTTCACACTGCTGTTTACGCACATCAACCCACAGCGTCTGGTGGCCGACCACATGACGCCCAACCCCACCACTGTGGAGACAGACGATTCAATCGCCGCCGCCGTGGAAAAAATGACCCGCTTCAGCCGCAAGACTGTACCCGTGGTGGAGCCGCAAACCAGGCGCTGTGTTGGCCTGCTGGACCACGCCATTGCGGACAAGGCCCTGAATCACGAGCTGGGCGGCGAGCCCGTGGAAGAATACATGCAGCGGGATGTTCAGGTGGTGGCTCCAGGCTCGGACCTGTACCCGGTCATCGAAATCATCATGGACCAGCGCCAGCGTATGGCCCCGGTAGTGGACGACGGACAGCTCGTGGGGGTCATTACGCGCACCGACTTAATCAACATCCTCATCGAAGAACCGGCGCGCATCCCGGACAGCCTGCTGGCGGACAGGCACAAGGAACGCTCCGTGCGGTCTATGATGCGCGAGCGGCTGCCAAAGGACATGATGCAACTGCTACGCACAGCTGGGGACCTGGCCCACGAAATGGGCTACAGCGTTTACGCAGTGGGCGGCTTTGTGCGCGACATTCTACTGCGCCGCAACAACCTGGACCTGGACCTGGTGATTGAAGGCGATGGCGTGGAGTTCGCCCGAGCGCTGTCTAAAAAGTTAGACGGCCGGGTCCGCTCGCACAAAAAATTCCGCACAGCCGTTATCATTTATACAGAAAACAACCCGGACCAGCCAGACTATGGCGAGGAAAAACGCGTCGACGTCGCCACCGCCCGGCTGGAATATTACGAGCACCCGGCGGCTCTGCCCACCGTAGAGCTTTCGTCCATTAAAATGGACTTGTACCGCCGGGACTTCACCATGAACGCACTGGCCGTAGACCTTTCCGCGGACAATTTTGGCAAGCTCGTGGACTTCTTCGGCGCCCAGGCGGACATCAAGGACCGCATCATCCGCGTGCTCCACTCCCTCAGCTTTGTGGAAGACCCCACCCGCATACTGCGGGCTCTGCGCTTTGAGCAACGCTTCGGCTTCCGCATCGGCGGCCAGACTGAAAGGCTGATCAAGAATGCAGTAAAGCTGCACATCATGGAGCGGCTCTCCGGGGCTCGGCTCTTCCACGAGTTGGAACTGATCGCCCAAGAAAAAAGTCCGCCGGCAGTCTTTCGCCGCATGCACCACTATGGTCTGCTTAAGGAAATTGACCCCGTGCTGGCCCTGAACCCGCAAAAGGAGCAGGTGCTGGATGAAGCTGAAAAAGTGCTGCACTGGCACCGGCTGCTGTACATGGACGAACAAGCCGAAGACTGGCAGGTCTATCTGCTGGCCCTATGCGGCGGCGCCCACGGACGCGACGTGCACAGACTTACCCAGCGGCTGCACTTTCCCAAGCGCCGGGAACGCGATTTCTTCACCATGCGCACGTCCATGCAGCACTGCCGCGACCAGTTCATGCGCTGGCTCAAAGACCCGGGCAAACTGAGCAAACTCTCGCAGATTCTAGAGCCGGTCCCTGTGGAAGGGCTGCTCTACCTCATGGCCAAGCGGCCAAATGAAGAAGTCCGCCGGCACATTTCCCTGTATCTGAACAAACTGCAAAACGTGGAGTTGGAAATAACCGGCGACGACGTGGTGGCCATGGGCGTGGAACCCGGACCAGGCGTGGGCCGGGTGCTGACCAAGGTCCGGGCAGCCAAAATGGACGGCCACGCCACAGACAGGGAGTCAGAACTCACCCTGGCCCGGGCCTGGGCGCAAAGCGTACAGGCCAACCCGCCGGCGGGCAAAGAATCCAAGACACGCCATAATTGACCCCTATCCTGCCCTGGCTTCATGCCAATGTACTTCATGCCCCAAATTCACCGCCTGACAGCGCTGACCAGGCAAACCGGCGACAGGTCAGGGAGGCGTTGCCTCAGGTTGGTGCTCGCACGATACGTTACATTAATACGCCATAGTGTAGGGGCGACCCTTGCGTTCGCCCGCCCTAATGCTCATCTTGATGCTCCATTGAGCATGGCGGCGACGGCTCGTTGGTGATAGGTTTGTGTTTGCAAACGCATTCTATCTGTTTGGTTTTCCAAAAGTAACGTGGATTTTTTAATTTTTAGGCGGTGGATATGGGATGCCAATGCACCATTGCCTACACGCATGCATTTCATGTATACTATTTTTTACACAACCAAGGAGCTCTCCATGCACGTCATACGTTTCGCAATAGGTATTTACCTGCTCTGCCTGTGCGGCGTTTCCACAGCCGCGGCCGGGGTCATCGTGGTAAGCGCCCAGCTTTCCGAGCAGGGACCGCACATCGTCTCCTCCCGCGCTGCGCCTGGCCGTGCGCCTTTGCAGCGGCCAGAACGCCGCACCGCGCCACAGCTTCGGTACGCCATAGAAGTTTTGGACGGGCAAGGACGCGTCTTGGCCAGCGCGCCCTTCAGCTTTATGGAGTGGCTGCAGGTTCCGCCCCTTCCCGGCGCCGACCCGGGCCCGGGCCCGCACGTTGTGCGATTGAAGACCCCGGAAGCCTCTGTGGTCATGAACTACCCGGCCGGCGCAGCCGCCGTGCGCATTGCCGACGCCTCCACATCCGCCCGCAGCCCGGTTGTAGCCATAGCCAATCCGGACGGCGTAGAGCCCTCTCCTCTGGCTGCGCCGCGAACGCCAGCAGAGGAAGGCAAACTCCATCTGCTCATCATTGCCAGCGGATACAGCGAAGCCCAACTTGTTTCATTTACTGCCAAGGCCGGGCAAATCAAGACGCAGCTGCTGACCAGCACACCGCCATTTTCCACCCGCGCCGACGACGTATCCATTCATCTCTATGAAAATACGGCCGATCTGGGCTGCGCTCCGGGCTGCTACAACATAGACCGGCTGCTCTGCTGCGACTCCTCCCTGGTCCTGTCCCATGCCGCGGCCTCGGGCGAGCTTTTTGACGAGATCATCGTGGTGCACAATACGTCCACGTACTGCGGCGGCGGCCACCGCGACCTGGGGAACTACCAGTACTCCAGCGCCTCCACCTTTTGTCAGGTTTACGACGGGGTATGGACTGTGGACATGGCGACCCACGAATTCGGCCACAGCTTCGGCGATTTATGCGACGAGTATACCTATGGCTCGGAAGGCTACAGCTACAATGAATGCGTCAACTGCCGGGCTTCCTGCGGCGATTGGGCGGACATCAGCAGCGCCTGCAACCTGAGTTGCGACGCCCGGTCCGACTACTACCGGCCGGCGGATTCAGTAATGCTTGCCCTGAACCTGAAGACGTTCAACGACGTGAGCGTGGCCAACAGCCTGGAGCCCCGGTTGGAATATTTTGCTGGCGGAGGCGGCCAGACGCCGACGGCAAACCCCACGGCGGCTCGAAGACTGCTGCTGGAAGAAACACAGTAGGAAAACCGGGTACATCGCTTGCCCGAAACGCTTCATTCTTTTGCAAACGCAGTCTGCACGTAGAATCCTTCCTGCACTCTAACCCTTTTGCAGGAGGTTTCTCATGAAGTACACTTCAATGCTTTTTGTTCTGGCCGCCGCCATGCTCTGGGCTGTTGCAGTCTGGGCCGGGGCGGTCTCGATCAGCGGCCACACCACAAACATGGACGGCCGCACCCTGTTCACCGCGGTGGGCGACACCCTGGACACCCGCTGCTTCACCTACGCCAACGCCACGGCCTCCACGGCCGATCTGGCCTGGTCCAATCAGCTTGTCTACGCTGTGGGCAACGTACTGCACACAAAGGACGCGGGCAGTTCAGACCTCTCCAGCCTGGCAACCTGGCCCAAACAATCCAACGCCACCGCCCGGCGCTATGTCTTCCACGTGGACGCAGCAGGAACCGTGAACGCCACGGCCGGGCCGGAAACCGCGGCCGACGCAGATTCGGCCTACCCCACCCTGGGCGAGACAGTGTGCCCCTTTGCCGCGGTCAAGGTGGTGACCACTCAAGCCGCGCAGTTTACCCTGGGGACCACGAACTTCGCCGCGTCCGGGGTCACGTCCACGTTCGAAAACCTCTCGGCCCTGCCTTCGCAAGCGCTCACCCGATAACAAGAAACATCCAACAATCTCCATTTGTTGCCAGGGGACGGGCGACGGGCGCCTGTCCCCTTTTCTGGTGGCACAACCTTCGAATGTGCCTGCCCCCTTTAACTCTCCTTTATCGTCTCACAGAGCTTTATAAGTGACTGTCCCCTTTAGCTCGAATGTGCCTGTCCCCTTTTCTGGTGGCACAACCTTCGAATGTGCCTGCCCCCTTTAACTC
>CAYTSA010000049.1:26116-26547 GCA_964440345.1 uncultured Desulfovibrionaceae bacterium
TCCTTTATCGTCTCACAGAGCTTTATAAGTGACTGTCCCCTTTAGCTCGAAGAGCTTTATAAGTGACTGTCCCCTTTAGCTCTAACAGAACCTCGAAAGTGCCTGTCTCCTTTATCTCAACAAACAGCAGCAGAAATATGAAGCCCATCAGCGCAGCTCCCGAAGACGCCTAAATGAACAAAAGGAACAAAAGGGGACAGGCACTTATTGAGTGGTCGCCTAAATGAACAAAAGGGGACAGGCACTTATTGAGTGGTCGCCTATGAACAAAAGGGGACAGGCACTTTTTGAGTGGTCGCCTATGATCAACTTTTTTCATATTTCTCCAAAAACAGCTTGACAATCCCCCTCGCTTTTACTAAATATCTCTTCTTCAGCGACGCGGGGTGGAGCAGTTCGGTAGCTCGTCGGGCTCATAACCCGAAGGTCGT
>CAYTSA010000050.1:0-26532 GCA_964440345.1 uncultured Desulfovibrionaceae bacterium
TATAGATGCAATCTTTGCAGAGACCTCGACTTTACTGACAGATGTGGGAGCTTCGAAGCAAAGGGCATAGCCACAAAGAGATAACAGCTACGCGTTGATAACATAATTCAACGGCTTCGCCGTGTGCAAAGTCAGCCGCGGCCCGCTAAAAAAACACAGCCAGGTATTCTTTGAAGCGCCATGCAAACGCTTCACCAACTCATCAACAGCAAGAGACAGTGCGCTAATTGCCCGGGCTGGGCGTGTAGCGGTTTACTGCACCGCCAGGGCTTGGTTGCGCTCGCCTATGGCCACGTAGAATCGGGCCAGGGCAATCTGGTAGTCGGCCAGGGCTGAGGTCAAGTTGGCCTCCGCCGTGGTCAGCCGGGCCTGGGCGTCCAGCACGTCAGTGTTGGTGCCCACCTGGGCCTGGTAGCGGGCCACAGCCATGCGGTAGCCTTCCTTGGCGGAGGCAACGCCCACCCGGGCCACCTTGATGCGCTTGGCCGCTTCTTCGATGTCCAGAATCTTGGACTTGACGTCAAAGGCCACTTCCAGCCGCAGGTTGCGCAGGTCCTGAGCCAGGCTTGCGGCAGATTCTTGGGCTTGTTTCCAGGCGTTGCGGCTTTCTCCCCCGTCGAAAAGCTCGTAAGAGCCGGTTATGGAGGCGTCCCAGCCAGTGAAGTCTGTTTCGTTATATGAGCCGCCGTTAACATCAGGGTCCTCGCCCTGGCGGTACCAGCTGAAATCTGCGCTCACCTGGGGAAAGAGCGCGCTCCGGGCGACGCCGGCGTCTTTGCGGGCGATGTCCACGGCCAGGCTGGCCAGCCACATGTCCGGCCGGTTCTTGTACGCCTTTTCCAAGGCTGTGGGCAGCTCTAGAGGCAGCGGAGCGTACGCCAGCTCGCCCACGTAGGCCACTTCAGCTTCAATGGGCATGGCCAGCAGTGTGTTCAGCCGGGCTTGCTGAGTAGCCACGGCGTTTTGGGCCTTGAGCAGGCCGTCTTCGGCGCCCGCCAAGTCTGTTTCAGCTTGCAGCACGTCAAGCCGGGGTTTGAGCCCCACGTCGTAAAAAGCCTGGGTTACTTGCAGTTGCGACTCCAGGCGGGTCACTGCGTCCCGGGCGCTACGGAGGTCTTCGCGGGCTGCCAGCATGTTCAAAAAATTTTCCTGCACGCTGAGGATGAGGGAAAGCTCAGTGTCAGAGAGGTTGGCCTGCGCCTGTTCGTACTGCAGCTTGGCTTTGCCAAGGGTTTCGTCCAGGTTCCAGCCGGTGAAAATATTTTGCTTCACATTGAAAAAAAGTTGAAACTGATGGTCGCTACGGCCAGCTAAGGGCGCAACCTGGTTGTAAAGGGTGTACTTATAGCCGCCGGAGGCTTTAGGGTAGAACCCCCCCTGGGCAGAGTGTATCCCGTGTTGCGCCGCTTTGATGATGGTTTGCGCAGAGGCGATCTGGGGGTTGTCCGCCAAAGCCTTGCCCACAGCTTGGGCCAGGGTCAGGGCCGGCGCTTCAGGAGTTGTGGCGTTGGTCTGGCCATACATATACTCCAGGCCGGGGATTTCAGCCGTTGTCTGGTCCAGTGTTGAAGCTATGTCCTTGGACGTGGCGTTTTGCGCCAGCGCGCTGGGCGCAGCAGCGGCAAAAGAAGAAAGCAGTATGACGGCAAGGCCAAAAATGCGCAGTAACATGGATATCCGCCTCCCTTAATTGGCGTAGTATGGCAACAAGTGCGAGATTACCTGCTTTTTCCCGCTTCTTCAAGCGATTGCAAAAAATATTGTTGCAAGGATTGACAGACGATTGACATACATATAGTTGGTGTGTCAACGAATTTTTCTGTAACTGCCAACTCTTTTAGAAAGCACGTTTATGCCTTGTTTTTCTCGCAAACCGGCCCATGAGCTGGATCATTCTTTGGGGTTTCACCTGGCCAGGACAAGTCTTGCTCTGAAGGCGGAGCTGCGCCGTTCGCTTGCTGCAGCTGGGGTGGATATCACCCCGGAGCAATGGGCTGTGCTTGCGCGGTTGTGGGAAGAGGACGGACGTTCACAAAAGGAAATCAGACAATCCACGCTCAAGGACGGGGCTACGGTGACCCGTATTGTTGACGCTCTGGAGCGCAAGGGTTTTATTGAGCGACGGCCTGACCTCGCGGACCGGCGCGCTCGCAGGGTGTTTTTGACTCCTGCTGGCGTGCATATAAAGGATGAGGCCTCAGCTGCGGTGGAAACAGTGCGGGACCGGGTGTTTTCTTGCCTGAGCTCTGACGAGCAAATACAAATGATCTCCATGCTGCAACAGCTCTACGGAGAATTGAGCCATGAGACGAACAACGGTACAGACTAAGCTCTTGCCGCCAATATCAATGTATTGCGAGGTAGTGATGCGTTATATGTGCATATTTTCAGCCCTGGCCTTTCTGTTTTTTTCAGCTGTTGTCCACGCCGCTGAAGAAGGCGATAAGCAGGAGCAGCAAGGGCCTCCCCCGGCCCGGGTTGTTGTGGAAAAATCAGTTTCTGGCACGGTGCGGCCGCAAACAGAGATCGTAGGCACAGTTTACTATCCGGACGTGTCGCAGACTGCTTCCGAAATCTCCGGCCGTGTTGATAAGACGTCCTTTGAAGAAGGCTTTACTGTCGAGTCCGGGGCAGTGCTGGCCCGGCTGGACACGCAGCTGCTGCGCAAGGAGCTGGAGGCGGCCAAGGCTGGGCATCAGGAAGCTTTGACGGACCTTGAGGACGCCCGGCTGAAGTTCAAGCGGCTTGCTTCGTTGCGCGAGTCCGAGTCTGTGGCTGTGAGCGAATACGACAAGGCCCGGTTCGCCGTGGAGTCTGCTGAAAAGCGGGCTGTTTCGGAAAAAGCGGCCATGGAAAAGCTGTCCATTCAGATCGCCAAGGCGGTCATCCGGGCGCCTTTTGCCGGCATTGTCGTGGAAGAACACGCCCAGCCAGGCGAGTGGCTTTCGCCGGGGTCGCCGGTGGCCACCATTGCCCGCAACGACGAGATGGACATTGTGGTGGACGCCCCGCAGTCGATTCTCCCCTTTGCCATTCCAGGCGCGCCGGCGCTGGTGCGGATTCACGGCCAGGAGATAGAAGGCAAAGTGCACGCGGTTGTTCCCAAAGGCGACGTGGCCACGCGGACGTTTCCGGTAAAGATCCGCATCCCCAACAATGGCGGTTTGATACAGGGCATGGAAGCCTCGGTCCGGCTGCCCGCGGGCGAGAAGCAGGAGGCGGTGCTTGTGCCCCGGGACGCTGTTATTCAGCCCCGCGGCTCCTTTGTCATTTACGTGGCGGTAAAGGGCGTCGCCCAGATGATTCCCGTACAGGTGCAGTCGTATGTGGGCATGCAGGCCGCAGTGCAGGGCCCTGGCTTGCAGCCGGGCATGGACGTGGTGGTCAAGGGCAACGAGCGCTTGCGGCCAGGCCAGCCTGTAACCATCGTAACGCAGTAGCCGGGGATCGTCATGGATATTGTCAATACTTCCATCCGCAAGCCCGTGGGCGTGCTGGTTGTCGTGATCCTCGTGGTCATGTTTGGCCTCATCGGCTTGTACTCTATGCCTTACCAACTGAGCCCCACGGTTGTTATGCCGGAAATATCGGTAACCACTGTTTGGCCCGGCGCCACCCCTTACGACATAGAGCGAGAAATCATCGAAGAGCAGGAGGAAGCGCTCAAAGGCTTGACCGGATTGGAGGAGATGGAGTCTTCCGCCTACAACGCTTACGCAGAAATTTCGCTCAAATTCGCCATAGGCACGGACGTGGACAACGCCTTGCTGCGAGTGTCCAACAAGCTGGACGAAGTGTCGGAGTATCCGGACACTGCCGAGAAACCCATTCTGAACGCTACGGGAGCGTCCACCTCGCCGGTCATCTGGATGATTTTGAAAACGCTGCCTGAAAACGAGCAGAAAATAGAGACCTACAGAACGTTTTTCGAAGACGAAGTGCGCCAGTATCTGGAGCGCGTGCCAGGCGTGGCGGACTTGTTCGTTTTTGGCGGTACAGAGCGGGAAATGCAAGTGGTGGTGGACCCTGCCAAGTTGTCCGCCTACAAACAGAGCCTGGTGAAGGGAGGCGACTCTGTGGTCGGGGTGTTGCGGGCGGAGAACGCAAACGTCTCGGCTGGCTCCATGCAGCTGGGCCGCCGGGAATGGCGCATCCGCACAGTGGGCGAGTTCCAGTCGCCTGAAGATATCGAGGAAACAGTCATCACCTCGTCCGGGCAACGGCGTGTCACAGTGGGCGACGTGGCCCAGGCCATGTACGGTTATGAAAAGTTGACTGTGGCCATGATGCACAACGGCGAAAGCGGCATTGTATGCGGGGTAAAGCCCGAACCAGGCGCCAACGTGCTGGAGGTGACCGACGCCGCCGAGAAAGTGGTGGAGCAGCTGAACGCCGGCAAGCTTAAAAAGCAGGGACTCTACATAGACTGGGCTTATGACCAGCGAGAATACATCAACGGCGCCATCGATTTGGTGAAGCAGAACATTCTTATCGGCGGCTTGCTGGCTGTGGTCACGCTGCTTGTTTTTTTGCGGTCGGTCAGCTCCACCTTTATTGTGGCCTTTGCCATCCCCATCAGCGTGCTGGGAACGTTTATTTTCATGTCCATGCTGGGCCGGAATCTGAACGTGGTCAGTCTGGCTGGGATATCTTTTGCTGTGGGCATGCTGGTGGACAACGCCATCGTGGTGCTGGAGAACGTGGACCGGCACCGCAAAATGGGCAAGAAAGCCTTTGCCGCCGCTTACGACGGCGCCAAGGAAGTCTGGGGCGCGGTGGTCGCTTCTACCGCCACCACCGTGGCAGTGTTTCTGCCTGTGGTTTTCATGCAGCAAGAAGCCGGCCAGCTTTTTAAGGACATCGCCATCGCGGTTACGTCGGCCATCCTCATCAGCCTGTTTGTTTCCGTATCCGTTATCCCCATGCTGGCCAAGCAGTTATACGCCGTTTCCCGGAGGCCCCAGGTCAGCGGCGTGAAGAAGAAAAGGAAGATTCTCGGCCCAGGCGCTCTGTTCCAGAGCGGCTTCATGGCTCTTGTCCGGCTGTGCTTGTGGAACTGGTTTACGCGCATCGTAACCATCGTATTGCTCACCAGTCTGGCTGTAGGCACGGCGTATTTTCTTTTCCCCAAAATGGAGTACCTGCCCCAGGGGAACCGGAACTTGATTCTAAATATCCTTATTCCTCCGCCGGGATTGAGCTACGCCGAGCGGCTGGACATGGGCGAGTACATTTTCGAAAGTCTGGCGCCCTTCCGCGATAAGGAAGAACATCAAGGCATGCCGGGCATTCGCCAGATATTCTACGTGGGCGCGGACCGCATCAGCATCTTTGGCGTGGTCTCCACCCAGGAGCAGCGCGCCGGAGAGCTTATCCCTATGCTCAACAGGGTGATTAACTCCATTCCCGGTATGTTCGGGGTCAGTCTGCAGGCCGGCATTTTCGAGGAGCGGATAGGCGAGGGCCGATCGGTGAACGTGGACCTAGCCCACGGCGACATGGGAAAACTCGTCGCCGGCGCCGGCGCCCTGTACGGCGCCGTCAGCCAAGCCATCCCCGGGGCGCAGATACGCCCCGTGCCCTCTCTGGAGCTCATGTTCCCGGAAGTCAAGCTCATACCCAGACGGGACAGGATGCGGTCTGCAGGGTTGGACACAACCTCTTTGGGACTGATCATGGACATTTACATGGACGGCAGGAAGGTAGGCGAATTCAAGCGCCAGGGCGATAAAAAGATAGACTTGGTAGTCAAAGCGTCCGAGCAGAACATCGCCACGCCAGAAGACCTGTACCAGTCCATGGTGGTGCTGCCGGACGGCCGGTCCGTGCCGCTCTCTTCGCTGGCGGACTTGGAGCGGACCACGGGCATTACTCAGATACGCCACCTGGAGCGCCGACGCACTGTGACCTTGCAGGTCACGCCTCCCGGAAACATGCCCTTGGAAGAAGCCATGAACGTAATCACCAACCAGTTGGTCCCGCAGCTCAAGAACGGTCCACTGCAAGACATAGACGTAAGCTTGACTGGAGCTGCGGACAAACTGACAGAGACCCGGAAGGCCCTGCAGTGGAACTTTTTGCTGGCTGTAATCATTACCTACCTGCTCATGTCCGCCCTGTTCGGCAATTTCATCTACCCGCTGGCCATTCTTTTTACTGTGCCTCTGGCTGCGGCCGGCGGTATACTGGGCCTTTTTTTGGAGAACGTGTTCATTGCGCCCCAGTCTTTGGATATATTGACAATGCTCGGTTTTGTTATTCTCATTGGCGTGGTGGTGAACAACGCCATTCTCATTGTGCACCAGTCCCTGAACAACATGCGGCTGCACGGCATGGAGGCCAAGGAGGCTGTGCTGGAATCCGTGCGCACTCGCCTGCGGCCCATCTACATGAGCGCGTGCACGTCCATCTTTGGCATGTTGCCGCTGGTCCTGGCGCCCGGCCCGGGGTCTGAGCTGTACCGCGGTCTGGGCAGTGTCGTGTTGGGAGGCTTGGCGGTGTCTACCATCTTCACAGTGTTTGTTATTCCTTCCATGCTGTTGTTTTTCTTGTGGATGGAAAAACCAGGCAAAGCAAACAAGAATGGAGAGAAGGCGGAGGAAATACAGACCGTTTGATTTAGGGTGCATGTATCCCTAAAGTTATTCCAGGAGAGCGCCGATAGATAGTCTGGCAGGCAAAGGATTCTGCAACCACCCAAGGAGAGGGGGTAGCGCCATGTTGGACTACTATCTGTACAAGCAAGTGTACGAGCTTTTCACCCACGGAAGGGCTGAAGAGGCCAAGAACATCCTGACAGAGCTTCAAGAAAAGTATATTGAAATAGCAGACGAAAATTCGCTGCTCAAAACCCAGATACAAGAATACGAAGACATTCTGTATTTGGCCAAGAATCTGGAATACGACGGATTCAGTTATTGGCTGAAAACCGGCTCAATCCGGCAAGGGCCGTTTTGCAGCAACTGCTATGATAAAGGCGGGCTGCTCATCCGGCTGACTGAAAACGGTCAGCAATGGCGATGCGCCACATGCGGCGCTCACTATGAGCACAAGGCGCCGCCGCAAGCGCCTCGTCTGGAAGTGCAGACGCCAAGAGCGGAAGGGAAAGTTATACATCTTTTCAAGTAGCTTCCGCGTTATTGTAAAAATATACCCCTAGCCCGATCTGTTTTATTCTAATCTCCTAGACAAAAAGCCAGCGGCAACGCTGGCTTTTTGTTTTGCTTGTGTTTCCGCATTCATTGACGTATCGTGCCTTTCCTTCGGAGGTGAGCGGTGGACGATGCCCCTCTCATGAACGCACTGGAAATCATTGGCGAACACGCAAAAGACGGCGCTGCGCTTCGGGTAGATTTTTTCCGCCGCAACGCAGCTGCTGTAGATGAGCTGAGCCGCGCCATGGCCTTATGTATGGCGCGCGGAGGCAAGATTCTCTTGTGCGGCAACGGCGGCAGCGCCGCCGACGCACAGCACCTGGCAGCCGAGTTCATCAACCGCTTTCAGCTGGACCGTCCCTCGCTGCCTGCAGTGGCCTTGACCACGGACACATCAGCCCTGACGGCCATTGGCAATGATTTCGGTTTTGACCAGGTCTTCAGCAAGCAGGTTCAGGGCCTGGGACAGCCCGGAGACATGTTGCTTGGGATATCCACCTCCGGCAACAGCCCGAATGTCATCAAGGCGCTGGAGACGGCCCGGGAAAAGTCTGTAACTACAGCCGGCCTGAGCGGCGCCGGCGGGGGAGACATGCTGCGGCTGTGCGACCATCTGCTCATTGTGGATGATCCGCGCACGCCGCTCATCCAAGAAGTGCACATCGCCGTAGGCCATTTGCTCTGCCGGCTGGTGGACTATTACCTGTTTGAAAATGTTCTGGAGTTGCAGCCCCTGTTGGAGCAACATGAATGAAGAGCAATGTGCGTTTGACGAACGGGCAAGTAGACTAATTATTGTGTCTGCGCTCAGCGCGCAACGTCATATACGGAGGAAATCATGCCTATTTATGAATTTCGCTGCAACGCCTGCAAGGAAGATTTTGAAGAGCTTGTCTTCAAGGACGGCGAATCAGTTGCCTGTCCGCAGTGCGGATCAATGAAGACAGAGAAACTGATGTCCTGCTGCCGTTTCAAGACTGGCGGCGGGGGGGTAGACCTGGGCGGCGCGTCGGCTCCCAGCAGTTCGTCCAGTTCCTGCGCCGGTTGTTCAGGGGGCAGCTGCGCCACCTGTCATTAATTCTATCTTTATCGTATAGCCATGCAGCCATTGCGCATAGCCACCCGGGGCAGCAAACTCGCCCTGTGGCAGGCCAACCACATAAAGTCCCTGTTGCAGACCCGTCATGAAGGCCTGGAGGTGGAGCTGGTCATCATTAAGACCACAGGCGACATCATCCAGGACGTTCCCCTGGCAAAAGTAGGGGGCAAGGGCTTGTTTACCAAGGAAATAGAGGAAGCCCTCCTGGAAGGCCGGGCGGACCTGGCCGTGCACTCCATGAAGGACGTGCCCGCTGTATTGCCTGCCGGGCTGTTCATGGGTGTTATTCCGGACCGCGAAGACCCCACAGACACGTTGCTTTCCGTAACATACACGGACCTTGACAGCCTGCCCCAAGGAGCAGTGGTCGGCACCTCCAGCCTGCGCCGACAGGCCCAGCTGCTCATGCTGCGGCCAGACCTGGATATACAAACGCTACGCGGCAACGTAGACACCCGGCTGCGCAAATTGCGCGAAGGTTTGTTCGTCGCCATTGTCATGGCCACAGCCGGCATCCGGCGACTGGAGCTGGATGTTCCAAACAGTTTTCCCCTGGGGCCGCCGCAATTTTTGCCCGCCGTGGGCCAGGGCGCCTTGGGCATAGAGCTGCGGGAAGACCGCCAGGACGTCTACGAACTGCTGCAGTTTATGGATTCACCGGAAACGCGCATCACCGTCACTGCTGAGCGGGGGTTTTTAACCACGTTGGAAGGCGGGTGCCAGGTCCCCATTGCCGGCCACGCGGTGCTGACGGACCAGCAGACCGTGCGCTTGACTGGCCTGGTGGCCGGCGTTCGCGGCGAGACGTCCATCCGCAAGGAAGCTGAAGGACCAGCGGACACCGCTTGGGAGCTGGGCTGCAGCCTGGCCAACCAGATGCTGGACGCCGGGGGACGCGAGATTCTGGAGTGCGTCTACGGCAAGAAGCTGGGCTAGCAAGCCGAGCGGCGCGAAGGCGAAGACGGCCGCGAGCGTAGCGATGCGGCAGTGTTGCGACAGCCTGATCCTCTGGCCGCGTCGCGGCGCAGGAGGCAGGCGTCATATGGCAGTCCATAAGACGGCCCGCTATACGCTTGGCATGCGGACGAAGTGAAACGAGGGGAATGGACGGCGCGCGTACTCACACCCGCTTGAACACTGCACTGCAGATGCACGCAGACAGCGGCCGCTTATTCCCCAAAGTGGTCGAACCCGGCTGCAGTGAACGGTTGCCCGTCCAGGGTCATGCCCGGCTGTTCCGTCACCTCGCCGATGACGTAGAAGTCCCGAATGCGGCGCCCCAGCCCTTCACTCTCTCTCTGGTCCGCCGCGCCCAGCAGTATGTAATCCTCGCCGCCAAGCACGGCCGCCTGCTGCGGCGTCAGCTTCTCGCCTTCGCAGCCGGCCAGCACTTCCGGGTGCAGCAGCCCCTTCGGCAGCTGCAGCGCGGCGCCGTATTGACCGCCCAGCAGTCTGGGCAGGTCCCGGGCCAGGCCGTCGGAGACGTCCATGAGCGAGCGGACTCCAGGCTCACGGGTTAGGGCCAGGCCTGCTTCCACCAAGGGCGCCGGGCGCAGATGGGCAGCAACGGCTGAGGGAAAACGCTCCCTGGCGCCAGTGATTTTGTCGTAGTTGTTGCGCGCCCCGCCGGCGTCCGTCTCCAGTACGGCCAGGCCTATACGCGCCAGCCCAGGGGTTTGGGCGGGAGGGGCAACAACGAACAAAGCGTCTCCAGGTTTACCTCCCGCACGGGTTAAAAAACGGCCGCTTGGGCTTTTACGTCCCCAGACAGTGATGGATAGGCCAAGGATGCTGCTCCGGCTCAGGTCGCCTCCGGCCAGCGGGGTGTTGTAGGCTGCAGACAGGTTCGCCATGCCGGCCATGAGCTGGTCCCAGACCAGGGGCTCCATGGCTTTGGGCGCCATGAGGGAGAGACAAAAACCCGTGGGTTCCGCGCCCATGCCGGCCATGTCGCTCAGGTTCACGGCCAGGGCCTTGTGCCCGATGTCCGCCGGGGAAAAATACCTGCGCCTGAAGTGTACATCTTCTAAAAACAAGTCTGTAGACAGGCAAAACTCTGCGTCAGGAAAGCTGGAGGCTCGCAGCACTGCGGCGTCGTCGCCGCGGCCCAGCGCCAGGAACTGGTGCTCCCGGGGGAAGTGGCGGTCGATCAGCCGGAGAAAGTCCTCTTCGCTGCGGATGGGCGGCGCGAAGTATGAAATAGGGTCGTCCATGCAAAATGCTCTACGCTTCTAGTCTTCCATCTGCAAGTAGTCTGCGACAATGACCTTTAGTCCGAAATCCGGGAAGTTTACCTGGTATTTGTCCGGGGGAATGGCCTTGATGATTTTGCCGCGGCCGAAAATCTTATGCGTGCAGAATCCGAGTTTTCCCGGCTGTTGCGGCGGCGGAGGAAGAGGCGTCGCGTCCCCGGCGGACGATACAGAAGGCTGCGCGATGGTCTCGCAGGCTTGGCCGGCGCCGCCGCAGGACTGCAGCATGCCGGAGTAGCTTTCGCGATACTCATCATAATATTGAGCGGGAATCTCCCTCACAAAGGGGCTGGGCGTGGCCGGGTCGGAGAATTGCGACCCCCTGGGGGTCACAGAGCAGGGCGCGAAAAGCCCCAGAAACTCCCGGGCGCGGGTGCAGGCCACGTACATGAGCCGCCGCTCTTCCTCCAGGTCGTCCGGCTTGTTCAGGGCGTGGCGCGAGGGGAACCGGTCCTCCACCAGGTCCATGATGAGCACGGCGTCCCACTCCAGACCCTTTGCCGAGTGGATGGTGGACAAGGTCAGCTTGTCCTCAGGGTGCTCGTCCGCGCCAGGTTCCGGGTTCTCCAGGCTGATGTCGGCGAGAAACATGTCCAGGTCCTCGTAGCCGGCGGCCAGATGCTGCAGTTCTTCCAGCGCCGCTTCGCGCCGGGGGTAGTCATCCGCGTAGCGTTGTTCGAAAATGGGACGGTAGAATTCCAGAATGCGCTCCAGCAGTCCGGCCGGGTTCAGCCGGGCTGCGCGCCACATGTCCAGAGCCTTGATAAGCTGGCCCAGTTCCGGCCATTTGCTGGCGGCCTTGTCCAGGGCTTTTGTGTCGCCGGTCCGCATGTGGGTGAATATTTTCCCCGAGGTTTTTGGGCCTACGCCCTGCACGTGGGAGACGGCCCGTTGCCAGGCCGGCAGGTCCAGGGGGTTGCGCACCAGTCGGACAAAGGAGAGCATGTCCTTGACGTGGGCGGTCTCGGCGTAGCGCAAGCCGCCGTACTTGGCAAAAGGCATTCCTGCGCGTGAAAGTTCCATCTCCAGGGCGAAGGACTGGTACCCGGCCCGGAAGAGCACGGCGATTTCGTTGGGTTGGTAAGTTTTGAGCAATTCGTTGATAATCTCCACCATGCGTTTGGCCTGGGTGCGGTCGCTGAGCGGCCGGTAAAGCCGGGGCAACGGGCCCGCGGTTTTTTCCGACCACAAGGACTTACGAAAGTGCGCCTCAGAGCCGGCGAGTATGCTGTTAGTCAGGTGCAGCACTGGCTGGGTGGAGCGGTAGTTCTGCTCCAGCTTGACTATCTTTGTGCCCGGAAAAAACTGCGGAAAAAGCTGGATATTCACAATGTTGGCGCCCCGGAAGGCGTAGATGGACTGGGCGTCGTCTCCCACAGCCATGACGCTCTTGGAGACAATATTTCCGTTGTCGTTCGGTCCCTTGGCCAGCAACTCCACCAGCCGCGCCTGCACCAGGTTCGTGTCCTGGTATTCGTCCACCATGATGTGGTTGTATTGCCGAAAAAAATGTTCGCGTACGTCATCGCGGGTTTTGAGCAGCGTTTCCAAATGGAAGAGCAGGTCGTCGTAGTCCATGAGCGCTTGGTTGGCTTTGAGCTTGGCGTACTCGTCGGCCATGAGCAGAAAATCGTCGGCATAGGGCATAAGGTGAAAGGCCTCGCGGGGCAAAAGGTCCCGCAAGTCCATCTCCTTGTTACGGGATTTGCCGATGAGTTCCAGTACGGCGCCGATCTTGGGAAAGGATTTGTCGCCCTTGCCCACGCCATGCGCGCCCTTGACCTCCTTGAGCACAGATTCGGCGTCCGGCCGGTCCATAATGGTGAAATTGCGAGGGAATCCTTCCGGCGGGAACCGCCGCAACACCTGGTAAGCAAATGAGTGAAAGGTGCCGCCCTGGGTTCCAGTCAGGTTGTGGCCGAACAGGGTTTCGGCTCGTTGCAGCATCTCCTGGGCCGCCTTGCGGGTGAAGGTGAGTAGCAGAATGGACTGGGGCGCAACGCCTTGTTCGACCAGATGGGCCAGGCGATAGACGATGGTCCGGGTCTTGCCGCTGCCTGCGCCGGCTATGACCAGCACGGACCCTTCCACCGAGGACACGGCTTCCCACTGGGCGGGGTTGAGTTGTTCGCGCAAAGAAGTACTCATATGCGTCAGTTCCTTATACTTGGAAATGGGAGAGAACAGTCCGGCCAACATCGCGGACGCGTTCAGCCTTCTCGCCCAGGCTGTCGCAGAAAAGCACATCGTCAAGACGGTGCGTCCCGCGTCTGCCGTGGACGCTGAACAGGTCGGACCGGTCGAACTTGGCTTTCAGGTCGAACCCTGCAGCTGGTTCGCAGACCAGGTCTGGCGTGTGACTGTGGTTGCTGGACGGATAGAGTTCATTGCCCACATGCACCGCGCCCATGACCGGCGTTCCGTTCCAGGACAGGCTGAGCAGACCCTGCTGTATTTCTTGCAGCAGCCGTCCCCGGTCCAGGGTTGAATGGCCCCGGCTAAAGCGTGCATCGTGCAGGAAAATACGCCCGGGGTCCAGGGCAAAGGCGGCGCTTTCGTGGGCAATGCAGGAGCCGTCAAGCGCATGAGCGGGTTGGCCAGTGCGCAGCAGCCCATGTTCACGGAGCCAGGCGTTGATGTCGCATTCGGTGCGCAAGTGGCCAAAGCCGTGGTCGGCCAAGGCCAGCAAACGTTTGGGCCCGGGCAGGGCTTCGTAGCAGTCGAGGAAAACGCCTATCAGCTGGTCCCATTCACCCAGGAAAGCCGCGCAGGCGGCGTGCAGCGGCTCGTCTGGATTTTCCACCGCCGGGTACAGAAAGTGGAACAACCGGTCTGTCTCTGTGAGCACATAGACAAACAGGTCCCAGCCCAGGTCCGGCCACAGCAGGTTTAGGGCGGCGCGCCGGCCTGCCAGAGAGCGCCGTAATTCGTCCAGCAAGGCGGAAGGGTCAGTGAGACCCAGCTCTGTGCTGCCTTCGATAACGTATCCCATGCTCGCCAAAGGGCCGGCCAGGGCAGACGGCGCCAGGGCCTGGAACAGGTCTTCGCCTGGAAAGCCGGCTATGACCACGGATCGGCCGCCAACCACGGGCCGGGCAGGGTACAACCCCGGCAGATTGACCACCCGGCTGACCAGACCGGCGTTGCCAAGAACGTCGAAAATAGTCGGCTGAGACACCTGAGTGAAATTAGTAATGCGCACGTTGTAGTTGTGCGGGTCCAGCTGGGTGAAGCCAAACACGCCGTGCTCTTCAGGCCCGGCGGCTGTGGCGAAGGATGTCCAGTTCACAGGCGAAAGTTCCGGCAGTTCAGCGCGCATGGGGCTGGCGCAGGTTGTGTCTAAAAGTCTGGACAAATGCGGGCACGCGCCGGACCTGGCCAGGCGGTGGGCCAAATCCAGCGACAGGCCGTCCAGGCCAAGCACAACAAGACGGTTTAGAGACGGTGATGTGGACGTGATCAGCGGCATGGCGCGCACTGTAGCAATACACGTCCGCTGAGGCAATTGACGCTTTAAGGCGGCGCCGGTATATACACAGATGCAAGCAGGACGCTTTTCCCACGGAGAATAAGAATCTATGGCCCGCTATAATTGTGAAGTATTTGGTGTAATTAGATATAGTCTGGAAATATCATACCACGAATTGTACGAGGTGGAAGAAGAGCTTATCCAGCAATTGACGGATGCGTTCGGCTCCTTCAACGCCCAGCATTTGGACTTCTGGGGCTACGGGGACTTCCTGCAGCTGCAGTGTGAGTTGGCGGATTACGAGACGCCGCTGTTTACAGACATCTGTGACGATCTTGTCAGCCTGTTGCCAGAAGATGTGGCTGGACAGCTGCTGTTCGTGGACAAGCGATTAACGTCTTGTGCAGCCTACTTTCTTTCAAAAGAGGGATGGCGCGAAAAAATGATTGATTTTTCCTCGGACAGTCGCAAAGGAGGTCTCAATGCGTGAGCTCTGTGTTTTGGCGTTGCGTCCTGCGCGGCTTTTTCTGCTTTGGGCGGTTGTGTGCAGTGTACTGTTTTTGGCAGCTTGCAACAGCGGGGGAGACGGAGCACGCGATTTTACAGACGCCCAACGGCAGGAACTGCAGGCCGTGTTGGACAACAGCCTGGAAGACGTGGGCGCGCCCGGCGCGGTCATGGCTGTGCGCGGACCCAACGGGGATACGTGGCTCGGCGCGTCAGGGGTTGCATCGGTGGATAGCGGGACGCCGATGTCAACAGACATGTATTTTCGCATCGGCTCCATGACCAAGTCGTTCACCGCCACCCTCATGCTTTTGCTGCAGGAAGAGGGAATGTTGAACTTGGAGGACACAGTTGCCAGCTGGCTGGGCAAAGGCTACTACCCCGGCGCTGATAACGTGACGCTGCGCCAGTTGCTGGATATGACGTCCGGTTACGCCGATTACACGCATCAGGACATATTCATCCGGTCTATTCTGACAAACCCTCGGCGGGTGTATGCGCCGGAGGAACTGGTCAGCTACGCGAGAAACGGCGGCGAGCCGGCGTGGTTTTCGCCGGGAGCCGACTGGAGTTATTCAAACACCAACTATGTGATGCTGGGCGCGATAGCCGAGCAAGCGGCGGGTCTGCCGTATCGGAGTCTGGTGCAGTCCAGAATTTTAGACAAGCTGGGATTGCCAGGTGTCGTTGTCCCAGCGCCGGAGGAGCTGATTTTGCCGCAGCCGTCCGCCCGGGGTCATCTCATGCTTGAAGAAACGTGGCTGGACTGGACTTCCATGAGCCCCAGCCTCGCCTACGCGGCCGGAAACATGATTGCCACGGTGTCTGGTCTGTTGGACTGGATTGTGGCGTTGCACCACGGCGACCTGCTCAGCGAGCAGTCCCGTAAGCACATGTTTGCATATGTCTCCCGCGCAGACGGCGGCCCATGGGACGGCCGGGAGCCGGGCTACGGCCTGGGTGTAGGGTATGTGGACGGAGCCGTGGGCCACAATGGCGAGGTCCCGGGATTTGTCGCCTGCGCCTATGTGCTGGAGGACTACGCCTTCGCCGTTTTGATGAACGGAACTACGATTTATGGGGGCGTGGACGATGTGTTCTGGAACGCGGCCCGGGTGCTCATTGCGGAAACCGGCAGTTGACGAGAGCTGTTACCCGTACTAGTGAACGTATCCTTTCTTCGCGCCCGGGTGGCGGAATTGGTAGACGCCAGGGACTTAAAATCCCTTGGAGCTTAGCTCCGTGCCGGTTCGATTCCGGCCCCGGGCACCATTTATTACAGCTGGTTGCGCGTTGCTGAGTGCAGCCCCTCTTCTGCTTTCCAGGCTCCGGCGCCATGCTCAATGGAACATCAAGGCGGGCGGCCGCAAGGGTCGCCCCTCCTAAGACGTATCGATGGAAGGTATCGTGCGTGTACAGGCCTGAGCCAACACCTCCCTGATCTAAAGCCGGGTTGCCGGGCCAGCGCCGCTAAGCGGTGGATTCTGGGCAGTATTTCTTAGGGGTCAATATTTCCCTGCGTAAGAGTGCTAATTTCCACGACTCTGTTTTTATGTGTGGGCACGGCTTCGTTGTCACCATATTGTCACATTTTCGTCACGGTCCAATCATTCAATCCTCTGTGAAAGCAGATAGAAACAATTCAAGTTAAGATTTGCACGATGATTCGAAGCTGCTTCTGGGATGCTTGGCTTAGGTATTTTGCATGGCTGACCATTGGGATATGTGCGTCTGTGGCTGCATGATGGTGTTGACGAAGGGGGCGCTGAAAACATCACTGTGAGACTGTTTCTAAGCTCAGCAGGGCAGATATGCTTGAGCTGGTGCTGGCGGCTGGCGCATTTTCGAGTTGAGACAGCGCTTGCATTTGAAACAATGAACAATGGTTTCAGGAAAATGCACGGGAGCATCTTAACATTCTCAATGTAACATGCTTTAAATAGAACGAAAATTTGCGAATACAACAACGGTCTAGGGTTGAAGCTTACGCAACAGGAGTAATATATGCTGCACGGGAAAAAATCGGCTTTATTCATCTGTGTACACAATAGCGCTCGTAGCCAGATGGCTGAAGAATTTCTGAAGCAGCTTGGCGGCGACGAATGGCATGTGGAAAGCGCAGGTTTTGAGCCCAGAGAGGTAAACCCCTTGGTGATTGAGGCCATGGCTGAAGTTGGCGTGGACTTGAGCAACAAGGAAACCCAGGCTGTGTTTAAGCTTTTTAAGGAAGGCAAGACCTTTCGCTATGTCGTTACTGTCTGTGACGAATCTGAGGGCGGGGAGTGCCCCATTTTTCCCGGAATGACCCATCGCCTGCATCTGCCGTTTCAGGATCCTTCTAAACTAGAAGGAACGCATGAGGAAAAAATGATCAAGGTCCGGGAGATTCGCGAAGCCATCAAGAGCTGCGTGGAACAGTTTCTCGATTGGGACAAAACCCATGGCAAGAAGACCTTGAATAAGGTTTGGGATTTCAAAGATATCAAAGGCGAATAAGCTTGATGTCGAAAATTATGTGAGCCTATGTCAACTACGCACAAACCATACGAAGAGCGCTTGCAGGTTGTTAAGGACGTTCTGTCTGGCATGAGCATGCGCGAGGCCGCCTCCCGGCACGGCGTGAGTCGTCAGACTGCATCCCGCTGGGTGCGGTTGTTTCGGGCTCAGGGAAATGCAGGGCTTGTAGCCAGCCGCCCCCGCAAGAAGTCGTCGGTTCGTATTCATACGAATGCCCAAAGCGGCATTTTAAATGATATTATGGATGCTTATCCAGATGCGCACGGTTTGCCAGGATACCTCTGGAGCGAGAAAGCCGTTGCAGCTCTCATAGAGCGAAACACAGGCCGAAATTTTTGTGGCAAAACGGTGAAAAGTTATTTGGGCCGGTGGGGATTAAAACCGCAGAAGCCAGCCGCCAAGGCAGTGCGGGCAGCCCCCCAAAAGGCCAATAAGTGGCTGCGCAATGTTTGGCCAGAGCTTCGCCGTCAGGCAAACAAGCAGGGGGGAAAGGTTTTCTGGATAAACAAAGAAACCATCATCTTTGGCGAGTACTCCCCAAAGAATTCCTCGGCGCGTGGCGGACATTTGCAGCAAGCCACAATGCTGAGCGCGTTAAACGAGTATAGCCGCATGGAGTATCTGGGATTGTATAGCAGTATGAACACAGAGCAGGTGAAGCATTTTCTGCACAGACTCCGCAAAGAATCTTCACAGTATCCCATGTTTCTTTCGGTGGGTGAGTGTTTGACTAGGCAGAAGGAAAATCGGCGGTACTTCAAGTGTGTAAGCGCCAAATTCATCACTTTTGTATGTTGAATGCAGGGCTGTCATGGATAGGTATATGGCGGCGAACAAGGAAGAGCGTGAATTAATATGAGCCCGGTTATTATTTTTGTTGCATTGCTGACAGCGTCAACCATGCTGTATTTTTTTGGATATCGACTTTCTCTCAAGCGCGTGGGCGGCTCGGAGAAGAGTTACAATCTCCATTCCCGGCCCTCTTACTACGGGGCGCTGGTGGCGCTCTGGTGTTTCGTTCCGGCGTTTCTACTTTTTGTCGCATGGAACACTGTAGACACGTCAGTCATCACCCGCTTGGTGGTTTCCGAGTTGCCTGAGCAGTATCAGGAATTGCCAGAAGAGCGGCTGAACCTTCACGTGAACGAAATCCGTAACCTGGTCAAAGGCGTCCAGTTTTCAGACACTGTAGACCCAGCCATTGCCCAGGCGGTTGAGCACTATAAATCTTTTCAGCGCTATTCCCTGTACGGACTACTCATCGTCACCTTGTGCGCTGGGGTCATCGGGGCTTTGCTCGGCTACCGAAAGGTATACCCCGCCTATCGGGCGCGCAACGACGTCGAGCGATTCATCCGCATTGTATTGATAATTTGCTCCACCATCGCCATTTTCACCACACTCGGCATCGTGCTCTCAGTGCTGTTCGAGGCTATTCGGTTTTTCAACAAGGTTCCGGTCACAGAGTTCCTCTTCGGTCTGAATTGGAGCCCTCAGATGGCCATTCGCGAAGATCAGGTCGGGTCGACAGGCGCCTTCGGCGCTATCCCCGTCTTTGCCGGCACGGCGCTCATTACCTTGATCGCCACGCTGGTGGCGGGCCCTATCGGGCTGCTGTCCGCCATATACATGTCTGAATACGCCTCCAAGCCCATCCGGGCCGTGGTTAAGCCCATCATGGAAATTCTGGCGGGTGTCCCCACCGTGGTATACGGCTTTTTCGCCGCGCTCATGGTCGCCCCTTTCTTTCGCGGCGTTGGCGAGTCTTTAGGATTGAACATCGCTTCCGAAAGCGCCATTGCAGCTGGTTCAGTCATGGGCATCATGATCATCCCCTTTGTCTCCTCCCTGTCGGATGACGCCATAAACGCAGTGCCGCAGTCCCTGCGGGAGGGCTCCAAGGCGTTGGGCGCCACCAACTCAGAGACCATCAAGAGGGTCATCCTCCCGGCGGCGCTGCCGGGCATAGTAGGCGGTTTTTTGCTGGCGGTCTCCCGGGCCATCGGCGAAACAATGATCGTGGTTATGGCCGCCGGCTTGTCCGCCAACCTCACGGCCAACCCGTTTGAGGCTGTGACCACGGTAACGGTTCAGATAGTGACCCTGCTGGTGGGAGACCAGGAGTTCGACAGTCCCAAGACTCTGGCAGCCTTTGCCTTGGGGCTGGTCCTTTTTCTTATGACCCTCATCCTTAACGTCATCGCCTTGCTGGTGGTGCGCAAGTATCGAGAACAATATGAATAATACTGAAACAAAACCACGAAGCATCTATGACGTGCTCCCCCCGGAGGCTATGCAACGGTCCCGCAGGCAGCGTTATGCGCGTGAACTGAGGTTCCAGTTATATGGCGCATCAGCCATTGCTATAAGCATACTCTTGCTGGGCGTCTTATTGACGTCGATATTGTATACTGGGATTTCAAGTTTTCGACAGGCTTACGTAAAGCTGGATGTCTATATGGACCCGGGTCAGATCGACTTGGAAGATCTGAACAAGTCCAATTTTCGTGGACTGGTGCGCGACGCTACAGCCAAATTGTTTCCTGATGTGAGCGGCCGCTCTGCAACCCGGGCTTTGCATAGCCTGATAAGCGGCGGCGCAGATTTCGTTCTACGGGACAAGGTTAGTGAGAATCCGAAAATGGTTGGAGGCACGACAACAGTATGGGTCCCTGCCGATGACGACGTTGATGTCATTTTAAAAGACTGGGAGCTCACTCAGTTGCCTGAGGATGAACGGCGGCTGACAGACCAGCAAATAGCCTGGGTGAAACAGCTTAAGGACAGTGGCCGGCTGGAGTTACGGTTCAATATGCAGTTCTTCACAGCTGGCGACTCGCGTGAACCTGAATTGGCTGGAATATGGGGGGCAGTGGTCGGTTCGTTCTATACAATACTCATCACCCTCGTGTGCTCTTTTCCTTTGGGGGTGGCGTCGGCCATCTATTTAGAAGAGTTTGCCCCGAAGAACAAATGGACAGACATTATCGAAGTGAACATCAACAACTTGGCCGCGGTTCCGTCCATTGTCTTTGGCCTTCTTGGCTTGGCTGTGTTCTTGAACTTTTTTGGCCTGCCTCGGTCCGCGCCGTTGGTGGGGGGGCTGGTTCTCACGCTAATGACTCTGCCTACAATCATCATTGCCAGCCGGGCAGCCATCAAGGCGGTTCCTCCGTCCATTCGCGAAGCGGCGTTGGGGGTGGGCTCGTCCAAGATGCAGGCAGTCATGTGGCATGTTCTGCCCCTTGCCCTGCCAGGAATTCTTACTGGTACAATTATTGGCATGGCTCAGGCGTTGGGTGAAACTGCTCCTTTGTTGATGATCGGTATGGTGGCTTTTATTGTGGACATTCCAGATGGATTCACTGACGCTGCAACAGTGTTGCCTGTCCAAATTTTTCTTTGGGCCGACAGCCCGGAACGCACATTTCTTGCGCGCACTGCGGCGGCCATCATCGTTTTGTTATTCTTTCTCATTTCCATGAATGCGCTGGCTATTTTCTTGCGAAAGAAGTTTGAGAAGCAGTGGTAATGCGTTTCCCTTGTGGAAAGGCAATGTATATTGGGCATCGCTGGGGTGCCCTGGATCGAACTAACAATCTGGAGGAAAACATGCGTAGAATTCTCTCCCTTTTCATCACCTTGACCTTGGTTGCAGGCATGGCTGGCTTTGCTGGAGCTGCGTCCCGCGACTACATCTCCATCGTGGGCTCATCCACTGTTTATCCTTTCAGCACAGTCGTCGCTGAGCAATTCGGCAAGACCACCAAGTACCCAACCCCTAAAATTGAGTCCACGGGTTCCGGCGGCGGCATGAAGCTCTTCTGTTCTGGCGTTGGCGTGGAACACCCGGACATCACCAACTCTTCCCGTCGCATCAAAAAAACTGAACTTGAAAAGTGCATCGCCAGCGGCGTTAAAGATGTGGTGGAAGTAAAGATCGGATACGACGGCATCGTCATGGCCAACTCCAAGGGCGCCAAGCCAATGGAGATGACTCGTAAGGATGTATACTTGGCGCTGGCAAAGAACGTTCCTGCGCCTGACGGCTCCAAGAAGCTGGTTCCCAACCCTTACAAAACGTGGAAAGACGTAAACGCTGACCTGCCAGACATTAAGATTGAAGTGCTCGGCCCGCCTCCCACTTCTGGCACTCGTGACGCTTTTGTGGAACTTGTTATGGAAAAAGGAGCTAAATCTTTTGATTTTATTGGCGCCATGGAAAAGAAGGATTTCAAGGCCGCCGCACACACCGTTCGCGAGGATGGCGCCTACATCGAAGCCGGTGAAAACGACAACCTCATTGTGCAGAAACTGCAAGCCAATCCCAACGCACTAGGGATTTTTGGTTTCTCCTTTTTGGACCAAAATACTGACAAATTGCAGGGATCACTCATCGAAGGCGTGAAGCCCACTTTCGACTACATTGCCGACGGCTCCTACCCTGTGTCCCGGCCCCTGTACTTCTATGTGAAGAAAGCCCACGTGGGAACTATTCCTGGCATAGACGCCTTTCTGGTTGAGTTCACCAGCGAAAAAGCTTGGGGCGAAGGCGGGTACCTGTCTGATAAGGGTTTGATCCCCATGCCTAAAGAAGAACGAGACAAATTCACCAAAAATACCCAGAACCTGGCTCCCATGTCACTGGGTGACCTCTAAGCCGTAAGCCAATTTGGGTTGCCGGGGAACTACGCAGTTCCAGTTCCCCGGCTTTTTCATGACATTTAACCAAGAATTACAAGAAGACAGCCTATGAGCGCGAAGGTTCCATCCCAGATGTTGCAAGAGGAAAAAAAAGTCATGGGCGCCGCATTCGTTGAGCATCCAGCCATGACGTGTCGAAATGTCAACGTTTATTATGATGACTTCCACGCCATAAAGGACGTATCCGTAGACGTGGAGGAGCACTCGATTCTTGCTTTCATTGGCCCCTCAGGGTGCGGCAAATCCACATTCATACGATGCCTCAACCGCATGAATGACGTCATAAGCACCTGCAGAATCACTGGGGAAATACACCTGCAGGGGGAAAATATTTACGACCCCTCCATAGATGTCGTTACAGTGCGGCGCCGGGTGGGCATGGTATTTCAGAAACCAAACCCCTTTCCCTCGTCAATTCGGGAAAACATTTCCTATGGTCTCCGCATCCATGGGCTCGCGACTGGGAAAAGCCAGGTTGAAGAGGTATTGGAGTCTTCCCTGCAAAGAGTTGGTCTATGGGAGGAGGTCAAGGACAGGCTGGACATGCCAGGCACAAGTTTGTCCGGTGGACAGCAACAACGGCTGTGCATTGCCCGCACCATTTCCCTCAACCCCGATGTCATTCTTATGGACGAGCCCTGTTCTGCTCTCGATCCCATCGCCACAGAAACCATCGAGGAATTGATGTTCTTTCTGAAGGAGAGCTACACTATTGTCATCGTCACGCATTCTATGCAACAGGCTGCCCGTGTGTCGGACAGAACAGCTTTCTTCCATCTGGGCGAAGTGTTAGAGATAAATTCTACTGACGACGTCTTCAGCCGTCCAGCCCACGAAATGACAGAAAACTATATTACTGGCCGTTACGGCTAGCCAAATCCCCAGCTGCCCATGGAGAGCTGGGGTGAACCGCTGTTTCTCAGAAGCGCATGGCTGTCATCCCCTGGCTGCAGGATTGCTGTGAGCCAGTGGATGTGTTTATGACCTTCCCCCCGAAAATCGTTCCACCTTTTTGGTTTTTCTAGCCAGTCAATCGTTCCATCCTATTGGTTTTTTACACATTTTAGAGCATTTCACAGTTGAAATGCTCTGCAAGGATTTGCTTGCAAATCATTGCCGTGAAATGCTTGTAGACGGGCTTGCCCGTCGTAATGCAAGCATTTCAATCGTTAAATGTTATAGCGTTGTCTCTACGCAATAATGCGCCAGGAAAATGGTATAGGCGAATACAGAAAAAAATGTATTTCATAACAAGCTGAAATAGTGAGAAATTGTTTCAAAAATCCAAAAAACAACTTTTAATGTTGTTTTCTTGTACATGGAACAGTCATATCATGTTTTAGTCATGGCATAAGGCATAGGAGGTCGACGTGATTGAGCTTGTGAAGCAGTTTGGCATGCGGTTAGCGTTTCTTCGGGAAATCCGTAACCTTACTCAATATCAACTTGCAAATCGGTTAGGGATAACAGTGCAGCATTACGGCAAACTGGAGCGCGGGCAATCTGGGCCTTCTTTCAAGTTGTTGCCCAAACTCAGCAATGCGCTGGGCGTCACGGTGGCGGAGCTGTTCTATTTTGAAGATATCGAGCAGGCAACCCCACTTCCGCTCGAAAGAAAAGACTCCAACGAACAAATAGTGATGCATAAATCTGTTGGAGCATTACAGCGCAAGACCGAGAGAAAGCCGTTTTTCTTGTACGCAGGGGAGGGCTACTGGGAGTGGAACATACGCCACGAACTCGCCTTTTTTTCGCCAGAATTCGCCTCCATCCTGGGCTATAAAGGCGAAGATGCCGCCCTGCTTCGGGCCAATGTACTGGAATGGCGGGACCGCATTGCCCCAGAAGATATGGCGGCCTTGAAAAAGCTGTATGAGGGCTTGTTCGGCAAGGTCCGACTGCAGACCATTCATTTTGAAGCACATATTCGTCACAAAAAAGGCCACTATGTGCGTTGCGCTTTTAGGGGTGCGTGCCATCGCGGGAAAGATGGCCGGCTGATCCTTGTAACCGGCGCCATGCGTCCGCTTGCTCCCATAGACAGCGTGGCGGACGGTGAACGCGAGCCCGCCCGCAACGGGGAGGCCCATATCCAACACGAAGGTCTTACTGCCCAACTTATACCAGGATAGCGCGCTGCAGCAGGCCTGACGTTTCGGCCTGGCGCTGCGCAGACTGATGGTGAGTACACACATGGGAAAGCTGATTATCGATTGGGTATAATAATAAGACTTATTAAAAGTAAGGAGCAGCGCCTGTCCTGGCGCGCGAACAACATTGTCTGAAAGCGGCATGCTGCTGAAAACTCAACGCGTGAGCTGGACGCTCGCACCAAAAGGAGGACGAGATGCAGTACAAGCTGACGCAGCACATGCAATCCGTCGTACTGGCCGGGAAAATGCCTGCCAGGGAAGTGGCCGTTGCCTTGGGTAAGCCTTATTCCACGCTTATGCGGGAGTTGAACCCTTATGACGCCGGCGCCAAGCTAGGTGCTGAAACATTGCTGGATATCATGCGCATCACTGGCGACCTGAGTGCGTTGGAGCTGATTTCCAGGGAACTGGGCTGCTGTGTGGCGGTCAGGCTTGGTGAAGACGCGGCCCGTCGGCAGCGCGCCCCCCAGCCGCCGGCCTGGGCGTGACCTGGTCCACGGCCTGTCTGTTTGGAGCCGGAGGGAATCCTTATGCGCAAGATTTTGCACACAGGCGCTGTCGCCATGGTCTTCGCCGCTTCGTTTCTGCTGCGGGCGCAGTGCGCTGCGGCCTTTACGAGCAAGGAGCAGGGCGTACTGGACAATGCCTGGCTGGATATGGGCGTGCTTGTCATTGGCGGCGCAGCCATCATGGTCCTTGGTTATCATGTCGTGCGCACCGCAAGGCGGCTTCGCATGAAGGATTCGACCTTGCAGCAGGAGAGCAGCAAACGCGTAAAAGCGGAGCAGGCCCTGCAGCACAGCCAGGAGTTGATATCGCGAATCGTGCAGGTGCATTCCGAGGGCATGCTGGTCCTTAGCGAGGAAGGAACTATCCTGTTCGCCAACCCGGCGGCTGAGACCCTGACCGGCCGGTCGGCGACGAGCCTGGAAGGTTTTCCGTTTGGCTTTCTCGCGGCCAGGGAACATGAGGAGCTTGATCTACTGACTCAGGATGGCTCCCGCCGGGTGGTGGAGGTCAGGACTGAAATGCTGGATTGGCGCGGCCGACAGGCCACGCTGCTTTGCCTGCGGGACGTTACCGAGAGCCGGCTGGCTGAGGAAAAACTCAGAGAATCAAAAGCGTTGTTGCAATCCACGTTTCAATCCATGAAGGACCTTCTGGTGGTGTTGGATAAGGACCACAACATCCTGCTCTCCAACTGGCGAGGCATAGAGGACCAGCAGGAGCTGCTGGCCCCTGACAAGCCGCGCTGCTACGAGGCGCTGTTCGGGCAGGAATGCGCCTGCGAGGATTGCCCTCTGCAAGAAGTCCATCTGACTGGCTTGTCCGCGGAATTTGAACGCACAGACCCCCAGACCGGCCGCATTTACCAAGTGAGAGTGTCGCCCATTTTCGACGAGAATGACCGGGTGGACCGGGTGGTGGAGCACCTGCGCGACATCACCGAGGAGCGGCGCGCCAAGGACATGCTGCGGGAGAGCGAGCGCAACTACAGGCTTCTTGCCAGGAACATTCCCAACGCTGCGGTGCACATGTTCAACCATAATCTGGAATACGTGGTTTCTGACGGGGACATTCTTGAAGCCTTGGGACTGAGCGACGCGTTCCTGAAGGGAAAGACCATTCGGGACATTCTGCCCGACAACATTGCCGCTACGCTGGAGCCTCATTACCGCGCCGCCTTGCGGGGCGAGCGCCGGACCGCCGAGGTGGAGCTGGCCGGCAAGGTCTTTGAAGTGCGCACCCTGCCCATGGAAGACAGGGGCCAGGGCATCATCGCCGGCATGGTTCTTTCCCTGGACATTACTCAACGCAAATTGGCTGAGGCCAGGCTGCGCAGCAGCGAGAGCCGCTACCGGGCTGTGTTCGACAACGCCGCTGTCGGGGTCTGCACCCTGGACATGCAGGGCAAATTCATCGATGTGAATCACGTGTACGCCTCCATGCTTGGCTATGCGCAGGAGGAACTGTTCGGCATGTCCATTCTGGACGTTACCTTCGAAGAGGATAGGAAACGGTACGAGACAGCGTTTGAGCAACTGGTCTCCGGCGTTGCGCCGCGTGTGTTCATAGAAAAGGAGAACCTGCGCAAAGACCGTTCAGTTGTGCCGGTGCGGGTGGGTTTGTCGCTGGCGCCGGGACATGGCCAGGACAAGGGCTATCTGGTGGCTGTGGTGGAGGACATCACCCTGCGCCGCCGCAGCGAGGAGGAGCTGGCCAACTACGGCCGCAAGCTGGAGGCCCAGGTGCTCGAGCGCACCAGCCGGCTGCAGCACTCTCTGGAGCAAACCCGGGCCGCCAAAAACAGGATTGAAGCCATTGTCACGTCCATTAGCGAAGGGGTGATGGTCACTGACAGGGACAACTGCATTCTGCTTTTGAACGAGCAGGCCGAGAATATCCTCGGCGTTAAATTTGTTGATACGTATTGCAGGCAAGTTACCTTGGTGATCAACAGGTTCAGCTACAAGGAAAAAATCTGCCGGCATATTGAGCGGGCGCACGAGACTGCGTCGTACAGTTTTGATTTCGAAGTCAAGGATGCAGCAGGGAAGGAGTGCATCTACCAGGCCAGGACGTCGGCTATACTGAATGCCGCCGGTGCGCAGGACGGGGTGATCATCATCATGAACGACGTCACCCAGGAGCGGCTCGTGGACCGCATGAAGAGCCA
>CAYTSA010000051.1:0-26069 GCA_964440345.1 uncultured Desulfovibrionaceae bacterium
GACATGGCCTAGCGAAGTTTGATACCTGTTCAGCTCGATGAAGTGCTTTTTAACCTCCTCCGGCAAACTTTCTGGAAATTGCTTTTCCAGCTCTATACCAACATCATCTATGCTAATGTCTGAAACGCCTACATCTGAAGATCGCAAAAAATTAAGAACTCTATTTTTGATTTTACTTCCTTCTTCAACAATCATGCGGCTTGTTGCATATTTTGGATTGTAGGAAGAATCATCGCCTTTGTAATGAACCTTACTTGAAAAAAATCTATACACAGGAATTAGCTGCTTTACATTACTATTCGCAGCTTTGGATAAAAACAGCATATTATCGCCAAGTTGCTCTTCAACTGACTTTTTGTGACCTTTAAAATGCTCCCCATACTTTATCGGTTCACCATGGACACGATGATACAACAATCTGGAGCGAGATGATGGACTATACTCCAGACGCTCCTCTACTACATTTTTACCAGTAGAAACTGATGCATAATATTTATATCTAATATTGTCGTCACAGAAAAATTCTACTTCAAAAGTAATTGGCTTCTCTTTGCAAACAGGGTCCAGTTTAAAAAACTCATCTAATGTCGGCATGTCATCGTCAACTTTCAGGTCGCTTGAATACTTGACCAAAGATGCTAGTTCTCTGAGAGCCCGCAACACATTCGACTTGCCCGAGGCATTGGGGCCATAGATAACGCAACTCTTCAAAAGCTGGATGTTCTGCGCGGGGTCGGGCTGGAAAACAAAGTCGTCGTGGTGGTTCTTGTCCGCCGCCGCCATGCTGAGAGTCTGCTCGTCGCGGATGGAGCGGTAGTTACTTACGGAAAAATCGACAATCATGGGACTACTCCTGTTTGCAAGCTTTTTTCGTCAATTTTCTGCAAAAATCAAGGAGAAATCCTACCCGCATCCTGTTTTACATAAAACTTCGAATCGAAAAAAGCCCGACGCCTTGCGGCGCCGGGCTCTGTTACTGCAACCATAATCGCGTTGTGTTCGAAACTAGCCGGCAAAGGCCTTTTCGAAGTTCGGCACAACCTGCTTTTTGCGGCTCATCACGCCGTCCAGCCAGGCGGAGCGGCCTTCGACAGCCTTGCCGAAAGCTTTTTCCACCACGGAAGGATCGTCGGAGACCACCAGCATTTCGGTGCCTTCTTTCATGATGTCGGTGAGCATCAGAAACACGGAGTGGCGGCCGTCAGCCTTCACTTTCTGGATTTCTTCGTACAGACCGTCCTTGACCGGGTCCAGCAGGGACAGGTCAACCACTTCCAGCTGGCCGATGCCGACTTTCTTGCCGCTCATGTCAAAGTCTTTGTAGTCGCGGAAGACCAGCTCATTCATGGTGGCGCCTTCCACAGCAGACTTAACCTTGAACATTTCCATGCCCAGGGCGGTCACGTCGCCTACGCCGGCTATCTTGGACAGGTTCTCAACAGCAGTCTTGTCATAGTCAGTGCAGGTCACGGATTTGAACATTACCGTGTCGGACAGAATGGCGCAGAGCATGGCGCCGGCAATGGGCTTGGGAATCTCGATGTTGGAGAATCCGTACATGGACTCAAGGATAGTGGCAGTGCAGCCCACAGGCCAAACCCACATTTCCAGAGGATTTGAGGTGGTGATGTCGCCCAGCTTGTGGTGGTCCACAATGGCGATAATTTCAGCGTCCTTCAAGTCATCAGGACTTTGGGCCAGGTCGGAGTGGTCCACCAGGGCCACTTTCTGACCAGCCACGGAGGGAACCACTTCAGGTGCGGGCAGGCCGAATTTTTCCAGCACAAACTTGGACTCAGGAGCGATGTCGCCCTGTGTGACAGCCTTGGCTTCTACGCCTTTTTTGCTCATCAGGTCGGCCAGGGCGATGGCCGAAACAACAGTGTCCGTATCCGGGTTTTTGTGACCAAAAACGAGAACTGCCATGGGTAAACCTCCTCAAATGAATGTGTGTTTTCGCTTGGACTTAAGAATAACCAGACAGGGCTGCGCAAAATCCTGTCTGACGCGCTCGCCATATGAACATGAGCTGAATAGCATAATCGCCGTCGTATGCCAAGTCATCGGGCTACTTTTCCGTGTACTGAAGTCTTCGCTCCTATTTTGTCAACAACCTGGAAATACAGAATTATGGTATCATTTCACACCGCTGTCTTTAGTACGTGAAAAAAATGTCATACCCTCACTGCCCCATGGGAACTATGTACAGCCCAGCCATTACAGCCACCGCAGCTACGAGCAATCCATAAGCGTTGCGCAACCGCAAAGCGATGAGTCCTCCCATTGCCGCTAAAAGCCACACGTGCCCCCAGGCCAGCGGCAGGCCTGCTGACGCCGGGTCATACGCATGCAGCAAAAAGCGGTTCAGGGGGGCGAGCACAACCAGCAGCGCGCAAAAGAGCAGCCAGTTGGCCAGCATTTGCTGCACAAGGGAAAGAAGGACGATTTTCTCCAGCGTCAGCGCCCCTGCGTGTTCTTGCGGCTGCCGGGCCCAGTGGACCATTTCATTATATCCAGCGTCCTGCCAGCGGCGTTGCATCTGCTCCACCCGTCCGCCAAGCAAGGCCGCTGGGATGGACAAAAGCATGGGAATGACGGCAGCCGCAGGCCGCAACGCGCCAGCGTCGTTGCACAACGCAAGCGCCACGAATGTAGCAAGACACGTATTGGGTGGAATGAAGGTGCCGGCTGGAATCAAATCCAGCCACAGAAGCTCAAAAAAAACGCCGACGCCCAGGCTGATTTCCCAGTGGCCGGTGAACAGCCCCCAAGCCAGCGCCACTGTCAGAGGACGTTCAACTATGCCAAGGTTTATCCCGAAGCGGAACAGTGAAAAGGCGGCAAAAAAAAACCGTAGGCCATTATCCAGTACAAATCAGGGAATGCAAAGAAAGTCACTGGCCTGTCTCCTTAACTGAATGTTTGAAAATCCTTTGCCTGTTAAAACCGGATATGGATTGGTTCGCTGGGAACGCAACGAAAATCCAGGTTGACGCCTTGGCGTTTCAGATACTTGAGGCAGGACTCGTCATCGTCTGACATGGCTACGTGAGAACAGACCTGGCGCTTGCCAGGACTGTAGTGCAAGTTCCCGATATTGATAACAGAAAATGACAAGCCTTGGTCAAAAGCGCGCTGCGCGTCCTGGCAGTTGGCGAAAAGCACCAGGGTGTCGCTCTTGGAATACGACGGCCGCGCTTGCGCAAGGGTCTGCTCCACCTCGTTTACGTGCGCAAACACCGTCTGCACGCCCCGGGGAATGGCCAAAGAGACAATTTCCTGCTGCAACTCGTCATCCGCCAAGGTGTCGTTGGCCACCACTATGAGGGTCGCGTCCGTAAACGGCAGCCAGGTTTCGATGACCTGGCCGTGGATGAGCCGATTGTCCACGCGCACCCAATACATGACTATTTTCCTTTGTGAATTTTGCTTCGCAGCACTTCGCCAGCTACGACAATGCCGCTGCAGCCGGCTTGTTTGGCGAAGGCGGACACGGTTTCCAAGCTTTCTGAACGGCTGGAGATGACCTTGAGCAGCATGGGCAGGTTCACTCCGGTGACCACTTCCAGTTTCATGGAACTCATCAACGACAAGGAGATGTTGGTTGGCGTGCCGCCAAACATGTCTGTAAGCAGGACCACCCCGGCCCCGGCGTCGCAAGATGTTGCCGCTTCTCTGAGCCGGGTCACGGTGGCGTCCACCTCGCTGGTTCCGTCCACGCTAACAGAGGTGCAGCCCTCTTGCCGGCCAACGATCATTTCCGCCGCCTTGAGCAGATATTCGCCATAATCGCTGTGCGTCACAAGAACCACGCCTAGCGGGGCGTCAACTTTCTCAGTCCGAGTCATAATGTTGGCGTCATCCCCATTCAATATGCCGGTGTTCAAGAAATATAGCATACTCGGTCTTGCGCAGGGCGTCCACCACGGCTTCGGCGGTTGCCACAGAGCGGTGGCGGCCGCCGGTGCAGCCAATGCCTATGGTCAGCCGGTAGCGTCCTTCCTCAGCGTACAGGGGAACGCAAAACAACAAAAATTCAGTAAATTTTTCCAGAAACTCTTTCCCCTGCTGATTCTGGAATACATAGCCGGAGACTTCCTTATTCTTCCCGGTCAGGGGGCGCAAGCGCTCATCAAAATAAGGATTAGGCAGAAAACGCAGGTCAAAGACCATGTCCGCCTCGGCCGGGGCGCCGTACTTAAAGCCAAAAGAGATGACGTTGACCCGCATGGCGGCGGCGTTGGCTTCGACGCCGGCGCCAGCCCATTGCTGTTGCAGCTTGCGCCGCAGGTCGTGTACGGAATAGTGGGACGAATCCACAACAACGGCTGCGTTGTCCCGGAAAACCTGGAGCATGCTGCGTTCTTCTTCGATGGATTGCTCCAGCCCCAGGCCTTCTTTCTCCAGGGGGTGGGGCCGCCGGGTGGAAGCGTAGCGCCGCACCAGCTCTGGCGTGCGCGCCTCTAGAAAGACAATCTGCGGCCGGCCGGATTCGTTCAATTCTTGAATCATGGCCTTCCAGTCTTCCACAAAGTCACGCTGCCGCAAGTCCATGCCCACAGCCAGCCCGCGGTAGTGGCGCTGGTTTTCGCCGGCGAACAGAGCCGCCAGCTTGGGCGCCAGGGAGGCTGGCAGCCCGTCCACAGCGAAAAAGCGCATGTCTTCAAAAACGTTGAGCGCCGTGCTTTTTCCTGCGCCGGAAAGGCCGGTGACGATGACCAGCGGAAAGCTTGCCTGTTGCTGCGGGGCGTCGTTCATGTGTGTATTTCCTAATGCAACAGCGCTGGCTTTGCGGTTCACGTTTGGGCGAGCAACTCCCACAAGGCGTCTTTGTCCGGCGCCTCCATGAAAGACCTGCGGAAATTCTCGTCCTTGAGCAGTTTGGACACATGGGCCAGAATACGCAGGTGCATGCCAGCCACCTGTTCAGGAGCAAGCACCAGAAAGAAAATGCTGCATGGCTTGAAATCCAGAGCGTCGAAGTCCACTCCTTCACGGCTGCGGCCGACCACAAGAATAATGTCGTTCACGCCCTCAAGCTTTCCGTGAGGAATGGCCACTCCATCGCCAATGCCGGTGGTGCCCAAGCTCTCGCGCTCCAGCAGCGCAGTCTGGGCGCGCTCCAGGTCCAGCTCAGGCTCCACAGCCGCCACTGGCTGCACCAGTTCCGCCAGCACGTCTGCTTTTTCGACGGCTTTCAGGTCATCCAGGAGCAGCGACTTGTCCAGATAGTCGCGTAACTTCATGAGCTAGACCCCAGGATCAATGAGACCAAAATCTCCATTTTTACGCAGGTATATCACGTTGATGCGTTCTGTTTCTGAGTTCCGAAAGACCAGAAATTCATACTTCAGGTTTTCCAGCTGCATGGCAGCTTCATCCACGTCCATGGGCTTGGGCTCGTAGCGGTCAGCTTCTACTATGGTCTTTTCCCGGCCGCCGCCGTCCATGTCTGTGTAGCTGATGAACTGCATCTGCACAGACTTGTCTTGCGCTTGTTTGCGGCGGTTCTTGCTCTTTTCCCGCTGCTTCTTGATCTGAGACTCCAGCTTGTCTAGCACCATGTCAACAGTGGCGTACATGTCTGGGCTTTCTTCTGCAGCAGAAAGATGCAGCCCCTCGCCGTTGAAGACTACTTCAGCCAGCTGCCGATGTTTTTCCACCGAAAGGTTCACCAGCAGTTCGCTGGCGCCTGCGTCTGTCTTAAGATATTTGGAAAGCTTCTCAAAACGGCGGCGCGCATAGCCCTTGAGATGCTCGGAAGGTTCGAAGTTCTTGAAGTTGAATTGAATGTCCATAATTCCTCCTTGGCCCTTTCTCTTTCGTTCATGTCTGGCGACAAATAGTATTTCGTACGTGGAAGAACGTGTTCATACCTGTGGACGCCGCATCTGTCCAGACGATGCGCTTAAAAAACCTGCTTGCGTTTGGAAGACGAGGCAATGCCCAGTGCTGTCCGGTACTTGGCGACAGTGCGCCGGGCAATGTTCACCTCCAGCTCCTCCTTGAGCATGTCGGCTATCTTGTCGTCAGAAAGGGGTTTTTTGGGGTTTTCCCCGGATATGAGTTTTTTGATCAGCGCCTTGACGCTCTCAGAGCCGACGCTGCCCCCGTTATCCAACCCCAAGGCGGAGTTGAAGAAAAATTTCAGCTCGTACACGCCGTGCGGCGTGGCCACGTACTTATTGGTGGTGATGCGGCTCACAGTGGATTCGTGCATTTCTATGTCTTCGGCCACATCCTTGAGAATGAGAGGCCGCAGTTGACTAACGCCTTCTTCGAAAAAGCCGCGCTGGAACTTTACCAGAGACTCCACAACCTTGTAGAGCGTGCGCTGCCGCTGGTAGAGTGATTTCATCAGCCACACTGCAGAGCGCATCTTGTCCTGGATGTACTCCTTCTGGCTTTCGCCCCCGGCCACCTGCGGGTCCAGATAAGTGGGGTTCAACTGCAACCGGGGCAAGCCGTCTTCGTTGAGCATAATGACAAAATCATCTCCGAATTTGTACACGAACACGTCAGGGCTCACATACTGTGGTTCAGAACCGCTGAAGCTGGCGCCCGGCATGGGGTCCAAAGTCTGCAAAAGGTCAAGATATTCCTTGAGTTCCTCCATGGAAATCTTGAACTTGCGGGCCAAGGGTTTGTAGCGGCGCTTTTCCAAGTCCTCCAAGTGTTCGCGAACCAGAGAAGTCAGAATGGGGTCTTCCTTGAAGCCCAGAGCGTCCATCTGCACTTCCAAACATTCCTGGGCGTTGCGGCAGGCCACGCCCACCGGGTCAAAACGCTGGATGCGGGCCAGGGTTGCCTCAACAACTTCTTCGCTCGCGCCGGTCTGCTCGGTCAGTTCAGCAGCAGTCATGTTCAGATAGCCCAAGTGGTCCAGGTTGCCTATGACAGCCTCGCCGATTTCCATTTGCTTCTCGCTGAACCGTGAAAGCCGCAACTGCCAAGCTAAATGCCCTTCCAGGGAATGGCTCATGGTAAGCCGAGCCTCGAAAGAGAGCCCCTCCTCAGGAATTTCAGTCTCCCGGGCCAGGGATTGCTTGGATATGGATGAAAAATCGCCGAGATAATCGTCCCACTCGGCGTTGCGCATCAAGTCGGTTTCGCTCCCGGTGGATTCGCCTGGCGTTTCCATTTCGACAATATCGGCAGTGTCTTGCGATTCCTGATTGTCCAAGGCAGGCGTTTCCAGCGGCCCTTCCTCCATGGACTCTTCCAGGCAAGGATTCTCCATGAGTTCCTGCTGCACAGAGTCAAGCAGCTCCAGCCGGGACAGCTGCAACAGCTTGATGGCTTGCTGCAACTGCGGCGTCATGACCAACTGCTGGGTCAGTTTGAGCTGTTGTCTCAGTTCAAGCGCCATTCTCTACCTATAACGCCACACGCGTGCAGCGTCCGTTCCATGGTGCGTCAAAATGTTTCGAGGGGTGTACTACAGTACTTCTCTTAGAGAGTGAATCCCCTCCCCGCGTAGTGCGGCCTCTGTTCAGGCGGTCAGCCCCGCGTTTTTCAGGTCTGGGCCACAAAGCGAACCCTGCCACAGATACAAGAGGGTTGCAATAGCAAGAACCGTGCTGAATAGAGAAAACAGAATTGTGGCGTTTAAATGGGAGAAGAGCGCCGTGCATGTGCAGGCCCTTGCCGCGATGCGCAAACCAGGCGTGACGACCACAGCGCCAGCGACCTTAAGCTAGGGCCGCAACTGCGACAGCAGCATGCCGGCCAGCATCAGCCCGCAGCCGATGAGCGCCCGCTCGTCCAGCACTTCAGCAAGCAGCAGCCAGCCGGCCAGCGCGGCAAACACCGACTCCAGGCTCAGAATGATGGCCGCGTGAGCGGGGGGCGCCTGCCGCTGCGCCACCACCTGCAGCGTGTACGCAACGCCCACGGACATGAGCCCGCCGTACAGAATGGCCCAGGACGCGCCCATGAGTCCTTGCGTAGTAATGGGCTCCAGCGCCACGGCTGCGCCCAGGCTAAGCAAGGAACAGGCCGCAAACTGGAACGCCGCCAGCCGCACCGGGTCCAGCCGCGGGGAAAGCCAGCCAATGATGAGCACGTGCCCGGCCCAGAAAAACGCGCCGATAAGCTCCAGCACATCGCCGTAGGCTATGGTGAAATCTTCCGTGACAGAAAGAAAATACATGCCCACCGCGGCCATGAGAGCGCCCGCCCAGGTGCTCGCGCCCGGCCGCTGCCGGAAAAAGAGCCCCAGCAGCGGCACGATGACCACGTACAGCCCGGTGATAAATCCGGCCTTGCCCGCTGTAGTGTACACCAAGCCTATCTGCTGCAACGAGGCCCCGGCAAACAGCGCCACGCCGGCTATGGCGCCGGACAATAGGTAGGTCCTCCATCCAGCTGCAGGCAACAGGTTTTTGCCCTTTTTCTGTGTGTCCAGATAGCGAATGAGGGGGATAAGCGCGAGGGCGCCCAGGGCGAAACGCACGCCGTTGAACGTATACGGACCCACATGATCCATGCCCACGCGCTGGGCCACAAAGGCGCAGCCCCAGATGGCCGCAGTGAGCAGCAACAGGCCGTCGGCTTTCAGGGTAGAGGCTGGAACTGGAGCGGAATCTGCCATGATTACGAACTATCCTTACACGTTGAACCGAAACTCCACGATGTCGGCGTCCTTGACGATATATTCCTTGCCCTCCAACCGGGTCAGGCCCAGTTCTTTGCATTTCTTGAAGGTCCCATTGGCGATGAAGTCATCATAGGCTGTGACCTCGGCCCGGATGAAGCCCTTCTGAAAATCAGTGTGGATGACCCCGGCTGCTTCAGGCGCGGTGGAGCCGGCGCGCACAGGCCAGGAGCGGACTTCCTTTTCGCCGGCGGTAAAAAAGGAGATGAGCCCCAGCAGCTGGTAGGTCTTGGCAATGACCCTATCCAAGGCCGAGTCGGCCACGCCCAGGTCCTCCAGAAACACGGCCCGTTCTTCCGGGTCCTCTATTTCGGCCAGCTCGCGCTCCAGCTTGGCGGAAACAAGCACGTGGGCCATGCCCGGCCCGTCTTCAGGCTGATCGAACGAGCCCAGGTCAGACTCGGCCACGTTCCAGGCGTACAAAATGGGTTTCGCGGACAAAAATCGGTAGCCGCGCAACTCCGGGGCCGCGGCCAGGTCCGGGTCAATACGCAATGGCTTTTCGTTCTCCAGCATTTCCTGGGCCTTGGTCAGCGCAGCCTCTTCTTTGGGGTCCACCAGGCTCTTGTTCTTGCGCTTGTCCAGGGCCATCTTTTCCAGCTTTTTTTCCACCACGGCCATATCCGCCACCAGCAGGTCAGTCTCCACAGAATGGCGCTGCTCCTCTGGGTCGGCCAAACCGGAAAAACTGTCCAGCACGGCCAGGAGGCAGTCATAGGGCCGGATTTCATTGAGCACGCGGTCGCCCAGGCCTGAGCCCTTGGCCCCGGCGCCTGGGATGTCCAGGTACTCGATTTCGCTGTAGGTCACCTTGCGGGCCTTATAGAATTCTATAAGCGGGTCCAGCCGCGGCTCCGGGACCTTGACCATGGCTCGGTTGCCGGCGGCTGCCGCCGTGGGGCCGGCCAAGGCGGCGAACAGGTCGCTCTTGCCCGCGCCGGATGATCCAATTATTGCTGTTTTCATGGCGGTGTTCCTTGTAAAATGCGGCAGCCAGCTTGCGCCCTGCCGCCTCTTCTGCAATAGTATGTACTGTAATGGGATGAGTTAGGTACCAGTAAACGCGCCGCTTGCAAAGGGTTTTCCGGATGGGGTCATGGACTGGATAACAAGGGATATGGAACTGCGGGCCCGGGCGTTGCAAGTGCTGGGCGCAGGCGAAGACGACGGCCCCCGGAAGCTGCGCTACAGCTTCCATTTGCGCATGATGGCCTGCCACCCAGACCGCAACCCCCGGCTAGAAAGGGCTCAGGACCTGGCAGCCCTGGTCAACGAGGCCTTCATGCTGCTCACAGGCAAGCGCAACGACGCGCCCCTGCTCCAGAACGACGGGCTGGTGCAGCTTATGCTGGACAAGGACCCGGAATCCCTCATCCCGCTGGACGCGCCAACCTACGAAGAGTGGCTGAAGGATCAGTTCGTGAACATGGACGGCAAGTCCATTTGGGCGTATTGAAATTAGGAACTTATGAAATTTGAACTGGTTACCTTCACGCAATACTTTGAACTTGAAGTGTTGCGAAAGCGGCCTTATATTAAAAAAGATTGGTGCATTGAAACTGTTATGCATCCTGTCAAATGGGAGCAACAGGAAAACAACCGTTTTCGTTTTTGAGCGTCAATAGATGAGTTGGACGGCCGGTATCTTAGAGTAATACCCCTTGAGGATAAGACTGTAATCCACAACGCTTTTCCAGACAGGAGATTCACGCCGTGAAAATTGCCTACTATGAAGAGACTGACAGTCTCTATATTGATCTGGCGGAAAACGTAAGCGCTGAGAGCCTTGAAATTTCCGAAGGCGTGGTGATCGACTATGACTCTACTGGCAACATTGTCGGCATTGACATCGATAACGCCAGCCGAAAGCTCCAATTGAAAAAGCTATCCACTAGTGGATTGCCACTGAACCCGCCTGCAGAGAGTCTGTAACACGAGCACAACTTGGCTCACATACCATTTCATGCTCATGATTGCTCTCAGGTTCTGAACGTTTAGCCGCAACAACACCTCACAGGAGCCCATACATGTCCCTACACCCGCTCGCCGGCAAGCCTGCCCCGGAAGAACTGCTCATCGACGTTCCCAAGCTCGTCACCGCATTTTTCACCAACAAACCCGACCCTGACGATCCCTGCCAGCAGGTTTGCTTCGGCACGTCCGGGCACAGAGGCTCCGCCTTTACCAACAGCTTCAATGAGGAGCACATCGCAGCCGTGGCCCAGGCCGTGGCCGAGCACCGCGCCTCCCGAAACATTACCGGCCCCTTGTTCATGGGCAAGGACACCCACGCCCTGTCTGAGCCGGCCGCGGCTGTGGCCCTGGAGGTTTTTGCGGCCAACGGCGTGCACGTGCGCATACAGGAAGGCGGAGGCTACACGCCCACGCCAGTCATCTCCCACGCCATTCTTACGTGGAACCGCGGCAACGGTCCCAAGGCGGACGGGGTGGTCATCACCCCTTCGCACAACCCCCCGGCTGACGGCGGGTTCAAGTACAACCCCCCGCATGGCGGCCCGGCCGGCGCTGACACAACCAAAGCTATACAGGACCGGGCCAACGAGCTGCTGGCTGGCGGCCTGCGCGGCGTGAAGCGCATAGCCTACGAGCGAGCCCTGAAGGAAGAGACCACCCGCATGCACGACTACGTGCAGCCCTATGTGGACGATCTGAAAAACGTGGTGGACATGCAGGCCATCGCCGGCGCCGGGCTGAAGATAGGCGTGGACCCCATGGGCGGCTCCGGCATTGCATACTGGGAGCCTATAGCAGAGCACTACGGCCTGGACCTGGAGCTGGTCTCCACCCGGGTGGACCCCACATTCTCGTTTATGACTGTGGACAAGGACGGCAAGATTCGCATGGACTGCTCCTCGCAGTACGCCATGGCCTCGCTTATAGGCTTGAAGGACCGCTTCGACATTGCCTTTGGCAACGATCCGGACTTTGACCGGCACGGCATAGTCACGCAGGCTGGCCTGATGAACCCCAACCACTATATCGCCGCGGCAGTGTGGCGATTGTTCCAGACACGCGGCCGTTGGCGCAGCGACGCAGCCATAGGCAAAACCCTGGTCACCAGCTCCATCATCGACCGTATCGCAGCGCATCTGAACCGCCGGCTGGCAGAGGTCCCCGTGGGCTTCAAGTGGTTTGTGGACGGCCTGCTCGCAGGCGAGTACGGCTTTGGCGGCGAAGAAAGCGCCGGCGCGTCCTTTCTGCGCTTTGACGGCTCTGTCTGGACCACAGACAAGGATGGAATCATCATGAACCTGCTGGCCGCGGAAATAACCGCCGCCACAGGCAAGGACCCGCAACAGCACTATTTCGAGCTGACGCAACAGTTTGGCGCGCCAATCTACGAACGGCTGCAGGCGTCGGCCGGCCCGGAGCGCAAGGCGGCCTTCAAGCAGCTAAGCCCGGACATGATCACCGCCACATCCATGGCCGGCGAGCCCATCACCCAGGTGCTGACCAAGTCGCCGGAAGGCGGCAACCCCCTGGGCGGACTCAAAGTATGTACGGAAAACGGCTGGTTCGCGGCCCGGCCTTCCGGCACCGAGGACATTTACAAGATATACACCGAAAGCTTCAAGGGAACCGAACATTTGAAGCAGCTGCAAGACGAGGCCCAGGCCATAGTGGACGCTGCGTTCACGGCAGCGGGGGTGTAGCCGGCTGTTGTCCAACAGCCGGACGCCCCGCCTGCCGCTTCTGCACAAAGGTGATGCCCTGCTCCAGTCCTTTATTGGTGACGGTTTCTTTCTTTAACAACTTGTTAGAGCGAGAGGATTGAAACAACGCCGGAGAACGCCATATGCTCATAGAATACCCAGCTCGTTGTACACATGATGCATACGGGTCCGTTCTCGTGCAGTTTGTGGACCTGGAAGATACGTTTACCTCTGGCGATACGGAAGAAGACGCGCTGTTCAACGCCGCCGAAGTATTGACTGGCATGCATCGCCGCCTCATTTGCTGCATTATCCTGGGAATACTGCTCATGGCTTCTGCAACAGCCCGCGCCGATCTTATCGTCATGGCTGCTCCGTTGCACGACGACGCCTACTACGCCGGAAAGATCGACGCCATTGTCCAGTTTCACATCGATTTTGCCAGTTCTCTGTCCGAGGGCGACCAGGCCCTGGTGCTCACGGACAGCACGCTAAGCAAAGACTATGTTTCCGCTCTGGGACAAGACGCCGTCCTTACTGCGGCCATGCTGGACATCTGGATACGCGACTTCGCGGCTGTGAATCCTGACAACCCGCTGCTCTTTCGCTACACTGCCGCGGGCCAGGGCGGCGGCGCTCAGGGCCAAGCCGCCGCAGACGCCGTGCAGCAGCGTTTTTTACAGCTGGCCGAAGCTGCCGGGCTGGAGTTTGCGCAGACCACGCTGCTCAACGACGGCGGCAATTTTGTGGAAGACGGCCAGGGCCAGGCTATACTCAGCCGCAAGTTCTTGCGGGACAACTCGCTTTCCGAAACCCAGGCGCGAAAGGCGCTGCAAGCCCTCAGCAGCGCGGAGCACATCGCCTTTATTGAATCTGACGAGCAAGGCGGCTTGGAACACGCTGACGGGGTTGTCATGTTCGCAGGGCCCAATACCGTGCTCGCCAACGAATACCCGGACGCCCCCGCCTTTGCCGCGCACTTGCAGTCGTACCTGCGCACAGGCTTGCCGGACGCGTCCATTCACGAACTGGCCAACGCCTACACTCCAGGAGACGTTCACGACCCGCGGTTCGGCTCAGCCTGCGGCTTGTACGTCAATGCCGTGGTCACAGAAAACGCCATATACGTTCCACAGTTCGGTTACCCGGATGACGCCGCGGCTCTGGAGCAAATACGCCAGGCGGCGACCCTGCCTGTGGTTCCGGTTGCCGCTTCCGGGGTATGCGCCATGGGCGGCAGCGTGCGTTGCCTCACCTGGCAGGTCCGCGGCGATAATGCGAAAAAATTGCTGCGCTACGCCAGAGCCCAGCGTGCGCACAACTCCGGGCCTGTATCCGTGTTGTTGGAGAAATGACAGGCTCTCAGCCCCTGGATACGTTACAAAATCGAAGCATTGCTGTGGAGTAGCTGTAAAGAGTCTGACGCCGGATCACTTTTCCTCGGATTCCCATTCTGCTTCAGCTTGTTCGGCGGGCGTAGGCTCGCCAATGGACTTCAGGTACTTGTCCCGGCATTCGTAACTGCAGAAACGGTGCAGCTCTTCCCCTTGCCGCACGCGGATGTCGCCGTCCACGGGGATGTATTTGCCGCAGATGGGATCCTTGACCATGTCGCCGGTTTTGATCTTGTGATCCTGTTCCTTGTTGGCGACCTGGGTCTTTTTTTTCTTGTCCATGGTGAACATCTTGTACAGGATAAACCCGGCGACGATAATGACGATCCAACGCAGCATACTTCTCTCCTTGCTCTAAAAACCCCAGGCGGCTTATGTGTTACGATTGTGTGATGCGCCGATTATGGACGCGGAATGCAATTTTGGCAATGGCGGATTCCATAGGCTCCCTATTCGGAAACACCAGGTCCGGCGCCAGGTCTCGCAAGGGGACCAGCACAAAGGCCCGCTCCCGCATGCGCGGGTGCGGCACGACCAAATCTGGACAATTCACCACCTCTTCGCCATACAGCAACAAGTCCAGGTCTATGGCCCGGGGGCCAAAGCGCACAGCCTCGGGCCCGCGGTCCCGGCCCAGCCGTCGCTCCACTTCCAACAGAATCCGCAACAATTCTTCCGGCGCCGGTTCGCTGTATAGCCGGGCGACGGCGTTGGCAAACCAGGGCTGGTCCTTCACCCCCTGGGGCTCGGTCCAATAGAGGGGCGACACAGCGTCTACCCGTAGCCCTGGCGAATGCTCCAGCAACTGCAGCGCAGCGGCTATGGCCGCCTCGGGGTCGCCCAGGTTGGAGCCCAAACCTATATATACGGGTGACGCCATCAGCAGTTAGAGCAGCGCTTTCCTGAAGTTGGCTTCACAGAGGAAGACTGTGGATGCATGCGGTTGGCCAGCACCTGGAGCAGGCCCGCAGCTTGCGCTATTTCTCCCTGGTCCAGGCCGCGGGTCAGTTCATTTAACAATTCACGCCAGCGGCTGTTGTGGCTTTCCCAGACAGCTCGCCCCTGGGCAGTAAGGGAAAGGACTTTTTTTCGCTTGTCGTTGGGGTTGGGACCGCGCGTGATAAGGCCGGCCTCCTGCAGCCTGTCCGCCAAAACGCTGGAGGTGCCCACGGTAACGCCCATGCGCGCCGCCAGTTCCTTCACGCCCAGCGGCCCTGCGCTGCCCAGCAGCTGGATGACCCGCTTCTGGGGAACGGTGACGCCCTCTTCGCGCACTTCACCCTGCTCCCAAGCGCATATGCAGCAACTCAACTGCAAAAGGACACTCCCAAAAGAATGGAAAGATGTATCTCCGTGCTGCGTCATACAGGACAACTGCCGCAAAAAGGTTTGATTGTCAAACGTTGTTGGCCGCTGTTGACTGTTGTTGACTGTTGTTGACTGTTGTTAACCGTCGCGGCAGCCGCAGGAAGGTGTATCCTTGCCCGTGAATGCTTCGCACTCCAGCCCCCCCCAAAACTGGCAGAATCCTTGCCCTGTAGGCCGCCGGCGCAGTCCTTGGCGCAGATATGACCCCCGAAGCAGCCCTGACAAAAACCATGTATGTGCTAGACAAGGAAAATGACCCGCAGAAAGCAGCAGCACTGATGCAAACGCCGTTGCGCGGGGAGATGAGGTAATCGTTTACAATTCATGCGCATTTGATTCAAACGGAAGATGATTGGCCACTTCAGGACAGTTCCGAGACGTCAACGCCAAGTCCTTCAGCCTTTCGCGACATCTTCAAGCGAAACGGCAATGGCCGCATATGCCATGAGCTCTACAGCAGTTTCCCGGGCCTGTACTTTCAGGGCGTTCATGTTTTGCGGCATTATAAGGCTCCAGAAAAGAAAAAACGACGGCCAAATCGTTACTGGTGAAAGGGCGCCTGACAGCACTCGATTTCCAAAAAAAATACGCCCGCGCAGCACAACACTGCGCAGGCGTGTAACGGTCTTACAAAAAACATGCTGTGGTGTTAGACAACTAATCCACCTTGTTGAAAGCCTTGGCCCCGGCGTTACACACCGGGCACTTGTCCGGTGCAGCTCCTTGCACAGTGTAGCCGCACACAGTGCACACGTGGTAGTCCTCGTCGGACAACTCGCCCATTTGCTCCAAAGCGTTTTTGTACAGGTCGGCGTGGATTTTTTCCACATCGTTGGCGAACATGAAGGTCCGCTCGGCCTTGTGCTCGCCGGCGCGCTGGGCTTCGGCTATCATTTCCGGATACATTTGCTTGAACTCGAATTCTTCGCCAGAAAGCGCAGCCTGCAGGTTGGATTTTGTGTCGCCCACTCCGCCCATTATGCGCAGGTGGCTGTGCGCGTGCACGGTTTCAGCTTCTGCCACAGCCCGAAACAGCTTGGCCACTTCAGGCAAGTTTTCCTTGTCCGCCTGGGCGGCAAAAGCCAAATATTTACGGTTTGCCTGGGATTCACCGGCAAAGGCTGCCGCCAGATTCTCTTGCGTCTTGGACATGTGTGTCTCCTTATGCTTTTAAATAGTGCAAATACATTTCCCATTTTATGCCATGAAAGAAAGAAAAGGTAAACAGACCCTGGTTTGGCGGTGTCCTAGTTTGGCGGCAGGCGGGTGTAGCTTTCTTCAATGGCCCGTAACAGCCCGTTGCTTTGTGATTGGCGAATAAACGTATTCATCACATGTAAAAAATCGTTTCTGCTGCGCTGAATTTGTATGGAAAGCTCAAACGACAAGACTGGGTTGGAGTAGGAAAATTCCAACGGGTTCAACCCTATGTCCCGGATTTTTGCAAGACCTCCATGAATGTTGAGGACAATGGCGTCCAACCGGCCGCGCACCAGCATGCGCAGCAGATTCACGTCGTCGTCCACTTCATGGGTGCGAATTTTGCCGGCGCCGAAATGCTCCTCTAAACTGCCGTAGCGGTTGCCTCGCAGCAGGCCGATGGTTTTTCCGTAAAGGTCCTGGGGAGTTTCATACTCCAGGCCAGAAGCGGCCCAGGTGATGACCATGTCGCCTGTGCGCCATAAGGGTTCGGAAAATGCAAATCTGTCCGGCTTATCCACAAACAGGGGGGAATTCAAACTCATGGCGTCCGCCTTGCCCATCTCCATCCAAGCGTCCAGCCGCATGCGGGAAAGCCGTCGTTTTTCAATTGGATATTCAGGATGCGCCTTTTCAAAGGCGTCGAGGAATTCGATAAACATGCCCTGCATGGCTTCGGCGTCCGGTTTTGCAGGGTCGGCCATATAGAATGGCGGGTAATCGCCCTGACCGAAGACCATGACCACAGGTTCCGCTGCGGCGGAGAATGCGATAAGGCACAACAAGCCTGCGGCAAGCGGCGACAACACCCTGGCAACCATAGTTAGCAACACTACTCCAGCAGCATGAGCATAGCAAGCCAGACGGCAACCAAAATCCACAGCCTGGTGCGCTGGCCAGGCAACCCGGGTACCGGCCAGGGAGGAGTTGGCTCAGATCAGCACACTTACGGTATGTTACATCAATACGTCATAGCAAAGGGGCGAGCATTGCGGTCGCCCGCCTTGATGCTCCATAACGCATAAGCCCCGCCTCGACCAATTCGAAGCGGGGCGTCATCAGGAGGATCCACGAATCGTTGCTGCTGTTACTGCTATGGATTGGGCCGTTTATTTCTTGGCCGGGGCCTTGGTTTTGTCGTCCTTGGCCGGGGCCTTGTCGTCAGCCTTAACCGGGGCTTTTGGTTCGGCTTTGGCGGCAGGCTTAAGTTCTTCCTTATTTTCTTCCTTTTGGGCGTCGGACTTGCACAAGGTCACAGCCACTTTGGGTTCAGCGCCGGCGTCTTGCGCCGGAGCTTCCGGCTCAGGCAGTTCCGGCTCAGGCAGTTCCGGCTCAGGCAGTTCCGGCTCATCAGCGCTCACCTTGAAAGGCACTGCGCCGGCCAGCTCCACTTCTGCACGCCATTCCAGCTCAATGGAAAGCTTCTGCTTGCCTTTCTTTTCTGCAGCTTCCACTTCCACTTCCATGTTTTCGGCCGGGGTCAGGGTGACGAATTCTTCGCCGCGCTGCACAACAACTTTGCCTTCCTTGAAACTTTTAACCACGTCTTCCAGAAAAGAAACCACAGAATTGAAATCCATTGTGCCTTTTACTGCTATGCCTTTCTTGCTCATGATGCGTCTCCTTGTGCGTTTGCTTTATTGGTTGTTTTGGCGTCGCCGCCGGTTCCGCCCGCCTTTTGGCTTGCAGGCTTGCCGAGAGCTGTTCCCATATTCTCTCCGTCGGCGTTTTCCATGCTTTTGCCGCCGGTTGCGTCGTTTTCAGGAGCATTGTTGTCAGACTCGGTTTCTGACCCGGGCTGGGCATCAGCAGTTTGACTGTCTGCATCGACTGCAGCCACTTCGCTGCCGCCGGCCCTTGCCCGGCGGCCGCCCTTTTGCTCCTGTTCCATATCACTCAGTTTTTTTTCAGCCTTTTTAAGGAACTTCTCGAGGGCTTTGTCCACGGCGCTGTCGACATCCAACTTTTTGCCGAGAGTTTTCGCCTGTTCCTTCGCTTTTTCAAGGCGCTCAGCCAAAGAATTTTCCACATTAAAAATCACCCTTTTGAATTCCTTTTCCTCTTTAAAAACACTCATTTGATCCTCCATTCATGTACACTTTCCGTACAACCGATGTGAAGAAACTACGCACGAGCATGAACACTGTCAACACTTTTTTTCAATTCAATGCATTTTTTTGGATTTTTTTTCGCAGTCAACTGACTCACTCAGTTCATCAACCCATCGGAAAGAATGCATTTTTTCTAATTCACGTGTACGAAAATTGTACAAATCATGTCATAGAACATGTATGGCAAATGAACTCAGGTATGACTTTTGGGCTCTAGCGTTTTTCCATGTACAAATGGTTGACCTGCCTGCAACTGCGACTTATTCTAACAGCTTGCGGTTTTGTTCCAGTTCCACCTTGCCAATACAGCCTGCGCCATGAACACAGACACCTCTCCTGACAACGCATCGTTCAAAGCCATCTGGCGGCTCACCTGGCCCCAGATGCTCATGATGGTCTTCCACTTCTGCATTGGTTTTGCCGACGTGGTGGTGGCCGGACGCATCAACCGCGAGGTGCAGGCGTCTCTGGGCATGATCACCCAGTCGCTTATGTTCTTTCTCATCATCGCCATTGCCGTGGCCAACGGCGCCGTGGCCGCGGTCAGCCAGTCTGTGGGCGCAAGGCTCCCCCGCCGGGTGCGTCTCTACGTTGGCTTGTGCCTCACTTTGGCTTTGGGCTGCGGCGGCCTCTTCGTGCTCATCGCTACGCCGCTCAAGCCTGTGCTGCTGCATCTGCTGCAGGTTCCGGAAAGCGTCCGGCCTGTGGCCGACTACTTTTTGGGCGTGTACCTGGCCACGCTGCCGGCTTATTATATGCTGATCATTACCAACGCCATTTTCCGGGCTCACCGCTGGGTGTTCGTGCCGCTGTTTGCCATGATCACAGTCACGGTGGTCAACACGTTACTGGATTTCGGTCTGGGGCTGGGCATGTGGGGGCTGCCCCGGCTGGAGCACAAAGGACTGGCCTGGGCCACGTTCGTTTCTGTGCTTTGCGGCGCGGCGTTTAACCTGTTCACGTTGCGTCGGCGTGGCTTGCTGGGCCTGTATTCTCTGCCCCCCCTGCGCTGGGCAAAGCCTGCAATCCGCTATCTGTTCAAGGTGGCCTGGCCAGCCGGGGCCATGCAGGTGCTCTGGCACTCTGCCTATCTGTGTTTGTACGCTATCACTGCGTCGCTGCCTGTGGACCAGGTGGCTGCGCTAGCTGCCATGACCGCCGGCATGCGTATAGAAGCCTTCTTGTTCATGCCCGGCTTTGCCTTCAATATGACGGCCTCCATACTGGTGGGCAATCTGCTGGGCGCCGGCAACGCCGCCCAGGCCAAACGCACGGGATACGCCATTCTGGCCAGCGGGGTGGGCCTCATGTCTGTAGTCGCCCTGGTTCTGTGGAACTGGGTGGAGCCCATAGCAGGTTTTGTGGCGTCAGACGCGGATGTGGCCAGCGAGACGGTCAATTATTTGTTCTACAATTTTCTGGGCATTCCGTTTACAGTGGGCACAATGATATTGGGCGGCGTCATGGTGGGAGCCGGCGCTACGGTGTATAACCTCGTCATCTTCGGGGTGTCCGCATGGTGCGTGCGCATTCCCTTGGCCTACATACTCGGTCACGCTATCATGGGAGAACCCACGGGGGTATGGCTGGCCATGCTTATTTCCATGGCCGTGCAGGCGCCGACGTTGCTGTTCTTCTTTCATTTCAAGGACTGGAGCCGCTTTGCCATGCGCAAACAGCGGCGCAAACCCCAGGCCGGATTGGCGCCGCTGCCCCGGCCAGCCTGACGGAGCAAAGCATGACCATAGGTTACGAGCCTGTATCCATGGATAAGCAGGACGCATACTTGAAAAAACTGGCCCAAAGCCCGCAAAAAGTCTCGGACTACAGCTTTGCCAACATCTGGGGCTGGGCCGAAGAATATGGTCTGGAATGGAGCTGGGGCAAACAGTGCGTGTGGCTGCGCCAAACCAAGCCGGAGATACTGCACTGGGCGCCCGTTGGCCCCTGGGACTCCGTGGACTGGGGGTGCTGCTCTTACATGGCGGACGGGACAGAATTCATCCGCGTGCCCGAGGGGCTGGCGCTCATCTGGAAAACTGCCTTGCCGGAACACATTACCCTGGAGGAAGCACGCGGCCACTGGGATTACGTCTACTCAGTTCCAGACCTCATCGCCCTGAAAGGAAACAAGTTCCACAAGAAAAAGAACCATTTAAATCAGTTCAAAAAAAAGTACACTTACGTCTACCAGGCCATGGAGGCCGAATGCGTAGAAGAGGCCCTGCAACTGCAAGCCCAGTGGTGCGAATGGAGAGAATGCAAAGATTCGCCCGCGCTGGTGGCCGAAAACCGGGCCATTGAGCGGGTGATGATGAACTGGGACAGGCTGCCAAGCCTCATGGGCGGCGCTGTGTACATAGATGGCGAAATGGTCGCCTACACCGTGGCCGAGCCCCTGACCGAGACCACGGTGGTGGTCCACTTCGAAAAAGGCAAACCCGGCTACCGCGGGATGTACCAAGCTATCAATCACATGTTTCTGGAGAACGACGCCGCGGATTATCAATGGGTGAACAGGGAACAGGACCTGGACGACGAAGGGCTGCGCAAGGCCAAGGAGTCTTATCACCCTGAATTTTATGAAGTAAAGCATCGGGTACGGGTGGGTCCTGTGGCGTCTTAAGCCTGGGGAAACACACGGTTCATTTGGACGGCGAAGCAGGACCGCCTTCCCTGTCCACCCAGCTCCACTGGCCGCCGGTCAGGCGTGTGTATTCACCGTCCTTGACGCGCTGGCAACCGGTACAGACTGCGGCCCGGCCGTTCTCAAAGGGCCGGGCGTAGTCGAACTGAGCGGGAATGGCCACGCCCCCGGCCTGGTCAAAAAAGCCATACCTGCCATCCTCCACGAAGCGGGCAAGCCCTTCACGGAAACAATCCGGCCCGTTGTCCACTACGTGCGGCCGCAGTATGAGAGTCGCGTTGCAGTCGATAAGCGCCCAGCCGGCTTCTGCTCCAGGCAGTACGGCAAAGGCGACGCCGTGCTCTGTGAAGTCCCAAGCCATGGGGAACCGTGGAGCTATTACCGTAGCGTTGGCCACGTCCACATAGCCCATGAGCCCGGAGGCTGGGTCTTCGTAAGCAGTTAGGGCTGCGCAGACTGGGGGAGAGCCGACATTTTCCTTGCCTGGCGCAACACCCGGCGTAACAGACGCGGTCAACGCGCACACGATCCAGATACAAATTTTTCGCATGGTTTGTCCTTTTCCTTTGGCAATATACGCACTATGCAAGGCGATGCAACATTCCGCTTTCCTCATTCGCGCCAATCTGGTAAAGGGTCCGCATGAACGTGGAAATAGAACGGCACATAACCGTCCGGCAGGCTCTGGCCGCTGATCTGGACGGCGTGGAGGACGCACGCGTGGAAGCGGCCACGGCCGGCAGCCGCTTGCTCGCTTTGCGGCTTTCCAACGGCCGCATAGGCTTGTGCTCGCTTCTGCCTGGCGTCAAGCCCCGGCTGGGGGCGATAACTGGTGTCCGGACCTTGCGGCTTATCGTGGACTTTCTGGGTTTTGGCCCGGGTATAGGGGTCCGCCGCACTGCGAACCCGAACCAGGCGCCCACTCTGGCCATGGCTGCGCTGAACGGCCTGTTTGCGCCGCCGCCAGAGGCCGTAACGCAAAAAGCCCAGGACCTGATTTTGGAAAAAGGCAGCAACAAACGCGTGGCGGTTGTAGGCCATTTTCCTTTTGTGGAAAAAATGGGCGAGAAATTCGCCGCTTTTGACGTTCTGGAACGCCGGCCCCGACCGGGCGACCTGGACGCGGATATGGCAGCCCAGGTTCTGCCTCAGGCAGATGTTGTGGCCATCACCGGCACGAGCATCCTGAACGGCACGGCTGATCAACTGCTGACCCTGTGCCAGCCCGAGGCTTTTGTCATCATGCTGGGACCAAGTACGCCCTTTGCCCCGTCTCTGTTCAAACTCGGTGTCAACGCGCTGGCCGGGGCTGTGGTCAAAGACCCGGACGCCGTACTTGCCGGCGTGGCAGCCGACCTGCCCTTCAAGCAGCTGCAAGGCGCCCAGTCGTTGGTCTGGGTCAGGTAGCGCCAGACTCCGCTTGGAATGGCAACGATGTTGAACAGCTGGTTGGTCGCGCTCACGGAAGGAGCTGTATAGCCGAGCACCGACATCTTGAAGGGCAGCAGCAAAAAAGCGCCGGAAACGCCTCCCATGGACATGAAAAAGGAGACTACGAAGGCGGCTACAGGTGGCAACCAGGGCGCAACCTCAATGCCGGCGGCTTCGAAATACATGGCGCTGGTCCCTCGCAATTTGCGTTACTGCTTCTCCGCTACCCAATGGGGCCGGCGCAATGCCAGCCCCACCCGCTCATGCAAAGGGAGTGTGCCTGAATAGTCTGAGTCCGGCAAGATGCTGCTGCTTCGATGCTGCTGCTTCGACGCCATGAAGGAATTTTTCGGGAAGCTCATAAAACCGTTGGCAACGGCGCCTCAGTTCACGGGAATTTGTTCAAAGACCATGTTGGAAAACAAGGCGTCCATCTCCTGGAAAACGGGTTTGTCCACCAAGAATTCATAGATCGCGTCCGCCTTTTCAGCCGGATCAACCTCATTGAAGCGCTCAGGATAGATGGTTTTGCCGATAAACCAGGCATTGGCCAGGACAGAACCAAAGTTGGAGTTGTACCAGTTGTATGGAAGCACGCCATAGACTCTGTTCTGCTGGACTGCTGTCAGGGTGCGGTATGCCGAGTCTGTACGCAGCTCGTAAAGTCCACCCGCGTTTTCCCCCATGTGCAGTGTTGTCAGATCCAAGAACAGGAAGTATGGATTCATCTCCACAATCTTTTCTTTGGCCATGTTTGCATGCGAGAGTTCCTTGCCGGACAGACCAGGATGGAAGGCGGCGTTTCTGACGTTGACCAGCTTGAAGGGCATATAGCCCGGCTCAGTGGACTGGAAGCCATGCGGCCCCCGCTTGGCCACACCGCCAATGAAAGCTGTGGGCTGCTTGTCTTCAGCAATGTCTTGCACGCGGTTCTGCAGTTCTGCGAAGCTGTCCAGGAAAAAGTCAATCACAATCTCAGCCCTCTGGCTTTTGCCCACTACCTGCCCCATGATGCGCAAGGACTGGAAAAAATGCTCTCGATTTGGTCCCAGGTCGCCATAGTTCAGCGTCACAACGGGAATTCCAGTCTTTTCCTGCAGCTCTATGGGATCGTGCCCCATTCCGTCCCAGGTTTTCAAGATCACTTCTGGTTGCTGCGCCAGCGTAAGAATCCTCTCGGGATTGTCGTACCCGCGAAACTCGCCGAATATGGGCATGTCCCTGAACTGGGGGTTGGCCAGATGATAGGGCCGGGCTTGGCGTCCCTTGCGTTTGCCCTCGTTGGTGTCAACAGCCACAACGATATCCTGGGCCTGGAGATAGCACAGAAGCCGTAAACACCCGGAGCCGGAACAAATGACCCGGGACACCGACTCAGGAACATCCACCTGGCGGCCCAAGGCGTCCGAAACCACGCGGGCCTGGGCAGTTTGCAAAGGGGGCAGAAGGATCGCCACAAGAAAAACACCCAGAACAAAGCGAAAGGCCAACGTGCAGCTGGACATGACAGCCTCCTTGGAAAAGCGTTCGAATACAACGATTTCTTGATTCGTGTTACGGAGTGACAAGCTAACGAGAAGAGTGCCACGTGTCAAGGCGCTTTTCTTTGCAACCATCTTCGCCATCATGGTGAATTTGATGATTTCCAGCTGTGATCTTTCGGAAAAAAACACACCCAACACAGACGGTTTGACTGCTTTTACTTACTGATCTGTGGAGCCGCAGTGACTGAGAACATCGGTGACAAGCGCCGGAAGATTGTCAACCCGGAACGCATGTGACAGGTCGCTTTCGACGTTGCAGGTATCAGAAACCACGATCAGTGGAATCTTGAAATCTTCGGGGTGCGTGGCGCCGTGCTGCTTGTCGTGCCCGGCATGATCAGCAAGAACGATCAGCAGATAGCTGCCGGTTTTCCGGAGATGCTCCACAAGGGGGCGCAAATAGTCATCTATAAAGCCGAGCTCCTCCATATATTCCGGAGAGAGCCAACCGAACCGAGGGCCCACATGGTCGAGCCCGCTGAGATGCACGAAAGCAAAGGCCTTCTCGCCTGACTGAAGAAACGCAAGAGCTTCCTCTTCAGGAAACGACGCCAGCTCGGCCTGGTCCACCGCCGGAGAAACCAGATGCCCCAGGCGCTCTTTGGCGTAGAAAAAACCTGTTCTGTATCCAAGGGCTTTTGCTGCATGAAAAAGCGTTTCCCCCTGGACGCGGGGCTCTCCCGGGCGCCATGAGTTGTCGGTCCTGCCACCGTCTTCCGGAGCCAGGCCGGTGATCATGGCCGTGTGGGCCACAAGAGTGCGGGGCGGGTTCACGCTGCGCGCGTCAAAGTTGGCCGTTCCTTCCTGGGCAAGGTCATGCAGAAGAGGGGCGGCTTCCGGGGTCACTGCGTCCGGATGCAGCGCGTCGATGGATACAATCACGATATTCTCGGGCATTGCTCTGGCAATGGCTGCCTCTGACAAAAACGCGCCACACATCAACACGAAGATCGCGAGACGCATGCTTTTTCTCCTTGTTTCGACCGTTTTCGATAGACCAGGGCGGCGCCAGACAATGAGCGGAATGGACGCCAGGTGGCCGGGGCTGAAGAGCACGCTGACAACCCCCCAGAGAAAACAGCCCAGGGCGCCCAGAAGCACCCCCCCCAACACCCTCCTCACCCGATCGCCATATACTCCTTGAGCAACGATACAAAGCGTTGAGCCCATGGCGATACATCAATGACTTTGTGTGGGTCTATTTTTCCAGCAGCTCGAAGGAGTCTTCCCCCTTGTCGTATATACGGACATTTTTGCACGATTTTGTAGCTTTTTCAAGCGAAGAAAAGACAGTCAGTTTGGCAATGTGGAAGTCAGTTACCACCGGCAAAGCCGGTGGCTTGAAAGATTTGAACCGCTCAAAGCGGTTAAACACCATGAGCCGCCTAAAGGCGGCTGGTCTTAATACAGCTTCAACTGGTCGAGACGCTTATCTTCCTGCTCTTGCTTCTTGATATACTCTCGAACGACTTTTTCATCTCGACCAACCGTTGTGACGAAGTACCCTCGTGCCCAAAAATGCTGCCCGGTGAAGTTTTTGCTTCGTCCTAGATAGTTTCGCGCAATATGAATGGCGCTTTTCCCCTTGATAAAACCTACGACTTGAGACACGGCGTACTTTGGAGGAATTGATATCAACATGTGCACATGATCGAGATGAAGGCATCCCTCGTGGATTACACACTCTTTCTGCCGTGCCAGTTCGTGAAACACTTCTCCTAGGTGTTGCCGCAGTTGGCCAAAAAGTTTCTTCTTGCGATACTTTGGAATCCAAACGACATGATACTTGCACTCCCATTTGGTATGACTTAGGCTTGAAGTGCTGTCCATCGAAAGCCTCCACGTAGCTGAACTTTGAGCGGTTCAACTGGAGGCTTTCGATATAATCCCGGAATTGTCAAACTTTGGGAGTCCCCCGGCAAAGCCGGGGGTTTACCCAGAGGCAATTAATGCGGCAATGGTTGTTTTCTGCCTGTCTACACGGAGGTCGGTTGTGGTCTTCCACGTAATGGACTCAGGAGAGCATTTGCATTCTGCGCCTACA
>CAYTSA010000052.1:0-25663 GCA_964440345.1 uncultured Desulfovibrionaceae bacterium
CAAGCCCCAGGCCACATTGCGCCTGATCGTTTGCCTACGACTGTCGAAGCCAGGTAAAGGTTGGTGAAGGGAAAGGCAAAGGTTACGATATTTCCCGGCTCCATTAAAAAAGCACCTTGTAGTCTTCAGGCGAGAACTCCCATTCTTCATCTTCCATGCCGCGAAGCGCAGACTGAACAGACATGGAGGCCCAGGCTTCTCGCTCTGCATCTTCTTCCGGGGTTAACACTACAGTGTATTTATCAGTGTTCTCTGGCAGACGTTCCCGCCAGGACGCGGGAAGTTCTTCAAAGGGAATATTATATGCAGCACCAGACGCGGCATGACGGTCTCCCGGGCTGGTTGTGATTTTCGCAAAAAATAAAGACCTTCTCCTTTGAATAATAGCAACACCATGTGAAGATATCAATTCTACGAGACCATCCTCACTGCTTCTCCCATTGTGTGTAATTCACGAGAGTAGCGGCGGTTAATAGGCGGAGTTGTACAAATGCGACATGATCGACAACTTCACAGCCGTGTCGGGGACAAGAAATGAGCAATCAAGGGGCAACCCGCTCGGCTGCTGATTGTCCGGCAAGAGTTCTGTACAGAACCTTTCCTCCTTGGGGCAGACCACGGCCATGCGAAAGGTGTCCTGCTTCATACCTCCGGGACGGTAGAGGTCGTAACGCTGCAGGCTACAATCGGATTGTTGGGCCAACGACCCTGTTTTTTGCCAATACACGGGCGGCATGGACCTGTTCACCCACACCTTGTCAGGCAGGTCCCAAGCCTGGCCGGGAACGCACAGAAACGACAGAAGAAGAAACAAACCCAGTAACGAACAGACACAGTATCGACGCGGCATGGAGGTCTCCTTGACTTGATTTTTTCTTGTTGAATATCAACTAGATAGAAAAACATCAAGCGGATTGGACAGCTTTCTGCAGCGCGACCAGCTCCTTTTTGTTCAGCGGGCGCACCGCGCCCGGGGGCAGTTCGCCCAGCCGCACTGGGCCGTGGGCCACGCGCTGCAACCAGACTATGCCCAGCCCCAGCGCCTTGCAGATGCGTCGAATCTGTCGGTTTACGCCCTGGATGAGCACCAGTTCCAACAGCGTCTTGTCTCCGCGGCGGTGCACTATCTTTGCCTCAATGGGGGCTAGCTTCGCCTCCCGCCGGCCGCTTTCCGGGGGCAGGGTCATGCCGTCCCGCATGGTCTGCAGCATTTCTTCGGTTACATCGGCCCGCACGTTTACATGGTAGGTCTTGGGTAAATGCCTGCTGGGGTGGCTCAGGCCGTGGGCCAGGTCGCCGTCTGTGGTCAGCAGCAGCAGCCCTTCGGACATGAAATCCAGCCGGCCCACAGGGAAGACCCGGCGATGGGCGTATTCCTGCGGCAGAATATCCAGTATGGTGCGCCGGCCCTGCGGGTCGCTCAACGTGGTCATCACCTTGGGCGGCTTGTTCATGGCCAGGTAGACGTGCTCTTCGGTTTCGGTGGCCACGGTCACGGGCTTGCCGTGCACTTCCAGCCGGTCCTGCAGAGGATTTATAGTCACGCCCGGCGTATCGACCACCTGGCCGTTGACGCGCACTGCGCCCTGCTTTATTAATTCGTCCGCCTTGCGCCGGGACGCGGCTCCAGCTGCGGCCAGGGCTTTGTTCAGGCGCATTCGCTGCGTTGTATCGCTTGTGTCGTTCATGGGCGCAGTATCGCGCCAAGCCGGCTGGCGGTCAAGTAAAGCTACTGGATTTTCCAAAGCCGATGACGTATTTGCAGGCTGCGGCCGGGCAGAACTGAGCAATTCACGACACCAAACAACAAGGCCATCTCGTCACTATGACACAACCGATGCAACTGACCAAAACCGGCGAATACGCCAAAAGCTGGACGCTGCTGAAGCGTTGCTTAATGTATTTTCGTCCTTACACGAAGCGGGTGGTCTTCGCCATTGTCTGTATGGGCGGAGCAGCGCTGGCCACAGCGGGCACAGCCTTTTTGGTGAAGCCGGCCCTGGACGACATCTTTATCAACAAGAACCGCGAAGCGTTGATGGCCATCCCCCTGATATTTCTGGGGCTGATGACCTTCAAATGCGTGGCTGACTATCTGGAAAGCTACTTCATGAAGGTCAGCGCCCTGCACGTGCTGGAGGATTTGCGCAACGACCTGTACAATAAAATGATTCACCTGCCCGTGCGGTTTTATGAGGACAACCAGCAGGGCATGCTCATTTCTCGCGTCATCACCGACGTGATGATGATCCGGGCCAGCTTGCCGGCTTTGGTGACCATAGTTCGCCAGGTTCTCACCGCCATAGCGCTCATTTTTGTGGTCTTCTACCGGGACTGGTACCTGGCCTTCTGGGCAGTGCTGGTGCTGCCTCTGGCCTTTTACCCATTTTTCTATTTCTCCAAAAAGCTGCGGAAATACGGCCGGCGCAACCAGGCCAAGCTGGGCGACATCAGCTCTGTGCTACACGAAATTTTCGGAGGCATCCGGGTGGTCAAGGCCTTTGCCACAGAAAAGGAAGAGGTGCAGCGCTTTGACAAGGAAAACCGCAGACTGGTCAAGGTGGCGGAAAAACAAGTCATCGCCAGCGAGCTGTCGTCGCGCATTATGGAAATGGTGGGCGCGCTGGGCATGTCCCTGGTCATCTGGTACGGCGGCTTTCAGGTCATCGAGGGCATGTCCACCCCGGGCACCTTCTTTTCCTTCATGACTGGCCTCATCATGCTCTACGAGCCCATAAAAAAGCTCAACCGCTCCAACGCGGACGTGCAAAAGGCTCTGGCCGGGGCCGAGCGCGTTTTCGAGGTCATCGACGCCCCGCACATCATAGTGGAAAAGGACGGCTGCGAGCCCTTTACACCGCCGTTCAAAGAGCTGCACTTTGACAATATCACCTTTGCTTACGAAGACCTGGAGCACCCGGCTTTGGACGCCGTCGACCTGCGCATCAAAGCAGGCGAAAAGGTCGCCCTTGTTGGCCCCAGCGGCTCTGGCAAAACCACTATGGTAAACATGGTCCCCCGGTTCTACGAACCGCAAAAGGGCCGCATCCTGCTGAACGGCCGGGACCTGAAAGACTACACGCTGGACAGCCTGCGCCGCAACATAGGCATGGTCTCCCAGGACGCCTTCCTCTTCAACGTTTCCGTGGCCGAAAATATTGCCTACGGCCAGGAGCATGTGAACATGGAAGCGGTGAAGCAGGCGGCCAGAGCCGCCTACGCCCACGATTTTGTGCAGGCGCTGCCGAGAGGCTACGACACCATCATCGGCGAACGCGGGGTAAAGCTTTCCGGCGGACAGAAGCAGCGGCTGACCATTGCACGGGCTCTGCTCAAGAATCCGCCCCTGCTCATTCTGGACGAGGCCACCAGCGCCCTGGACACCGAGTCAGAGCGCATAGTGCAGCTGGCCTTGGAAAACCTGATGCAGAACCGCACGAGCATCGTCATAGCACACAGGTTATCCACCGTGCTGGGCGCAGACCGCATAGTGGTCATGGAAAACGGCCGCATAGTGGACAGCGGCCCGCACGCAACCGTGGTGGAAACCTGCCCGCTGTACGCCAAGCTGTACGCCATGCAATTTGACGATTCCGCAGGCCGCGGCTGTGTTGCCGACACAGAGGAGTACGTGTGATGTCCCGCATTTTCGGCGTAAAGGTTCGGGCTCCGGTGGAGCTTTCTTCCCGGCTGCTGGCCGGAATATATGAGACCTGGTGCAGGACCATGCGCTGGGACGTCTCCGGCCTGGCCAGCGTGTACGGCCTGCGCGACGCGGGTACGCTTTTTGTGGCCGCCCTGTGGCACGACGAGCTTTTTCCGGTCACCTATCTGCGCACTGGCTTCAAGCTGGTCACGGTGGTCAGCCAGAGCCGGGACGGCGAGATACTGGCCCGCACGCTGGAGCGGTTGGACCTGGCTACGGCCCGGGGCTCCAGCTCCCGCGGGGGACTAAAGGCCCTGCTCACCGCCCGGCGCATGATGCAGCGCCAGGGGCTGCATGGCGCGGTGCTCACCGTGGACGGACCCCGCGGCCCCCGGCACAAGGCCAAGGACGGCGCCGTCTATCTGGCCAGCGTGATGCAAGCGCCCATAGTGCCGGTCCGGGCCTTTTGCACCCGGGTGAAGCGCTTCAACTCCTGGGACCGCTTTCAGCTGCCCCTGCCGGGCGGGACCTGCCGCATCGTGTCCGGCGAGCCGTATACTGTGGAAGGCGAGTTGACCCCGGAACGGTTGGCCGAGGAGCGGACCCGGCTGGAGCAGGCCATGGCGGCTGTGGAGCCCGCGGAGTCGGCAACACAAGGGCGGGGGGCCTGATGCAGCGTCTGCTTGTTTCCGCAGTGACGGCCGTAGGGGGGCTGCTCAGCTTCGACACTGTGGACACGGCCGGCCGCGTGCTGGGCGAAGGGATATGGCTGGCCCTGCCCGAGCGCCGGCGCATGGCCGTGCGCCAGGCGGCCGAGCGGTTGGGCGTGGACGAGGCCGAGGCGCAACGCATCGTGCGCCGCAGCTACGCGTCCATCTGCGCCTCTGCGCTGGAAATTTTCATTAACCACAAGCTGGGGCCGCAGTGCATAAAGGAACGAATCCACGTACTCACGCCGCATCTATGGCGAGGGCTGGCCGAGGACAGTTCACGGCCTTCCGTGGCCGTGACCGGGCATTTGGGCGCGTGGGAGCAGCTTTCCGGCGTTTTCCAGTACGAATTTCACCGTGCGCCGCGGCAGGTGGTGGCCAGGCGGCACCGCAACACGGCCATCAACGACGCCATGACCCGGCTACGGTCCAAGCCGGATGTGGAGGTGGTGGACCATCGCCAGGCTTCCAGCCGGGTGCTGCAGGGCTTGCGGCAAAACGGCGTGGCCGCCTTTTTGGTGGACCACAACGCCATGCGCAAGGATGCGATATTCTTGCCGTTCCTGGGAAAGGTGGCGGCTGTGAACCGGGGACCGGCTCTGCTGGCCGTGCGGTCCAGGGCCAAGATATGGCCCATGTGCATGATCCGGCTGGGCAAGGGCCGCTACGAACTGCATTCCAGGGAGCCGCTGGACACGGCAAAGCTGTCTGGCTCTGTGAGCGAACGGGTGCAGGCCTCTGCGGAGTTCTACACCAAGGCCATGGAAGAGTGGGTGCTCCAGTTTCCGGACCAGTGGCTGTGGATGCACAAACGCTGGAAGACCCGCCCGCCCGGCGAAGAGGCGTAGCAGCCTGTTAAACAATCCTTACTTGCAGCCGGCGGCGCGGAACCGCTGTCTGCTGCATTTTGCTCCATATTCTGTTTTGCCTTTCCTGATCATTCTGCTATAGTGCGCGGTACACGCCGGTTTTGTGATTGTGCCAACCGTTCCAACGCAGGGGGGAAAGATGGCCCGTGGCGCTGCGTTTCAGTCGTGGTTAAAAAATATTGTCAAAGGCAATCTGCTCATCTTGACCGTGGGCGTGGCTGTGACGACGCTTATGGTGATAATGTACGTGTCGCGTCCGGCCTTCCTCTCGCTGCTGGACAAGAAACTCTACGACTCCATCCTGGCCTCAGAGCACAACGAGGCCGTCACCGGCGTCCCGGCCATAGTGGACCTGGACGAGCACAGTTTGCAGGAATACGGCCAGTGGCCCTGGCCCCGCTACCGCGTGGCCTTGCTGCTGAAAAAAATTACCGAACTGGGCGCCGCCAGCGTGGGCCTGGACGTGGTCTTTGCCGAACCGGACAGGACCTCGCCCGTGGTGCTGCAAAAGGACCTGGGCCAGGACCTGAAGGTAAACCTGGATTTTTCGGGCCTGCCTCCCCAGCTGATGGACAACGACAAAGTGCTGGCCCGAGAGTTGGCGTCCGGCCCCTATGTGCTGGGCTATCCCTTTAATTTTGAAACCCCTGTGCCGGGCGCCCACGGCTGCGAGCTGATCCCGCTGAACGCCGCGGTGTTGCGCACGCCGGGCGCGGCAGAGTCCACCCTCTACCAGGCTCCAGACGTCATTTGCAACCTGCCGGTGCTTAACGAAGCCGCCCCGGCTTCGGGCTTTTTCTCCACAGTGCCAGACCAGGACGGGGTGTTGCGCAGCACCCCGCTGGTCATCGAGTGGAACGGCGAGCTGTACCCCAGCCTGTCCCTGGCTTCGTTGATGCTGGCCAAAGATATCAACCAGATTATTCTGAAAATGGGCCCAGACGGGGTGGAGTCACTGAAGATACGCGAGCGCGTGGTCCCGGTGGACCCCCAGGGCCGCATGCTCATCCACTACCGCGGCGGCTCCCGGACCTTCCCGTACTACTCTGCGGCGGACGTGCTGCAGAACAAGCTGCCCAAGGACGCGCTAAAGGATAACATTGTCTTTTTGGGCACTTCGGCCGCCGGGCTCAAAGACTTGCGGTCCACGCCCCTGGCGTCGGTCTATCCCGGCGTGGAGGCCCACGCCACAGTGGTGGACAACATTCTGGCCGGGGACTTCATCTCCCGGCCGTACTGGGCTCCCGGGCTGGAAGCAAGCCTGATTGTGGTTTTCGGCGTGCTCTCAACAGTGCTGCTGTTTGGCTCCCGGGCAGTGCTCTCGGTCATTCCCCTGGCTGTGTGCGCGGCTGGGGCGTGGTTCGGCTCGGTGTGGCTGTTCAGGGCGCAGGGCATGTTCGTCTCGCCGCTCATGCCGCTCATCACCCTGGGGCTGAACTTCACCGGCCTCACCCTGTTCAAGTACATCCGCGAGGAAGGGCACAAGAAATTTTTGCACTCCACCTTCCAGAGCTACCTGTCGCCGGAACTCATTGACGAGATCATCGATTCCAACAAAGTGCCCGAGCTGGGCGGCGAAACCCGCAACATCACCGCCTATTTCACGGACATTCAGAGCTTTTCAACGTTCTCGGAGATATTGACGGCGCAGCAACTGGTGGAGCTGCTTAACGAATACCTTTCCGCCATGACCGACATCCTGATGGAGGAAAACGGCACCCTGGATAAATACGAAGGCGACGCCATTGTGGCCTTTTTCGGGGCGCCTATCACGCTGCCGGACCACACCCTGCGCGCCTGCCGCGCGGCTCTGGCCATGCAACGCGCGCTGCTGCAGCTGCGGGAAAAATGGCTGACTGAAACTGTGGGCCAAGACGAGCCGGAGCGCAACGTGAAAAACCTGCCGCCTGAACGCTGGGCGCCGGGCGCCAAATGGCCCTACATCGTCCACAATATGCGCATGCGCATAGGCCTGAACAGCGGGGAGATCGTGGTGGGCAACATGGGCAGCTCCATGCGCATGAACTATACCATGATGGGCGACTCCGTGAACCTGGCCGCCCGGCTGGAGGCCGCGGCCAAGCAGTACGGCATATTCACCATGATCAGCGAATATTCGCTGCACCAGACCTTTGCCAACGGCGACGGCGCAGAACAAAAGGTGGCCGACCTGGTGGAGGTCCGCTTCCTGGACAACATCGCGGTGGTGGGCAAAAGCGAGCCGGTGAAGGTGTACGAGCTGTGGGCCCTGAAAGGCGAGCTGACAGCCGAGGAAGAAGAGCTGCGCAACCGGTTCAACGCAGGGTTGAACCACTACTTTAAGATGCAGTGGGACGATGCAATACAAGCGTTTGAAAAAGCGGAACAAATGGAACGCTTCCCGACCGAGAAAACCACCCCCTCGCGGGTGTTCATCGAGCGCTGCAAGCTGTTCAAGGACTCCCCGCCAGTGGAACCCGGCCAGACCTGGGACGGCGTGTATCGGTTGACGAAGAAGTAGGGGGGAGCATTCTCTCTGTGCAGCTTACTCAATATCCCTGCCAGAAGGTTTCGTATCAGAGAATTTCCCCCGGCCTGTAGCCAGCGGATCCACCCGGCAGGTCATTTCATCCACGTAGCGTTTCATGATCACGTCCACAAGCAAGGTTTCGTTAGGCACGAGCACGGCTTCCAGAGGTATGCCGTCGGAACGAAACTCTGCCGGCTTGTAATAGGCAAATCCTGATTCAGGCCGGGCGTTAATCCGTATACCGATTGTTCCCTTTTCCGCCTGCAGCATTTTTGTGCAGTTGATGTAATACGTAAGTGAGTTTGGGATGTTGGCGTTGCGTTGCCGGTCTTGGAAAAAGCCTTTTGGCAGCACATCCGGCCGAAAATTTCCGGCCAGAAGCAGCATGTCAAAGTCATTTACAGGGTTGCCGCGGTCGTCCCAGATGCGGAAAACCACCATGGCGTACTGGTCTGGCGTCTTTTTGTCCAATTGTTGGGTGCGCTTTGTTATTTTCGTATACTGTTCCGCAATAGTTTCGTAATCTTCCCGTGATTGCACGGATAATGCTTTGAGAATGGCGCCCACTACAGGCTTTGTCTCGGCATTATCTTTCGTAACGCTGCCCATGATACCGATTTTGTCGCCTGTATGACTGGCGTTGGGTATGACGGCAAAAGGCGTTCGCGGTGAGACGTGAACCTTATCACCCTGTACTTTGAAAAGGTTCACTTTTTTGCCGTCGAATCCCTTGGGGCTTTTGCCGTTTTTCTGTTCCAGCTTGAGATGTCGGTAGTTCATGTTGGCGGCGCAAACGCGGATAACGCCGTCAGACCCGGGCTCAACGAGATAACTGTCAATATAGTTGTACAACCTGTTATCGATTGTCTGCCCGGTAATGACAAAAGGATAGAATCTTTGAGCGGCAGACTCGGTATGTAGCCAGCCGTTGATGTTCAGTTCACGCTGGCCGTCGCTGCCCAGCTCCAACCAGGCCAGTATGCCGGTTCCCGGTTCTACCCCATAACGTATTTGCCTGTAAATGCGCGATATTCGGCTTTTACCCAACCGCGCCAGAGCAGACCCATGATTGGCCGGGGCGAGCATGACGAGATGTCGCAGCGGTATGCCGGCGAAATTGTTCTTTCCGCCATAAAACAGATGCGCCCAGAGGCGAATGGCCGGCCCGCCTGTGGAGTGGGTGATGCAGGAGAATTCTTTGTCCCCAAGGACATCAATGCGGGCCTGCTCAAAGGCCCGCGCCACGTCGTCCAGCAATACTTCATCGTGAAAACTGATGTACTTGCCTAAATAGATGTGCTCAATGTCCAGGTCCAGGCCTTCCGGCGCCATTTGTTCCAGGGCTTCAGGTAATTCTGCATACGTTCTGGTGTCGGTGACGCTCCAGCCGTGGATAAACACAAGCTTCATAAAATACCCTTTGTGATGTGTGTTGCGTTCCTTGTGCGCGACAGTGTTTGAGTTTGTCAATATTTATTTGCAAAAAAATATGCACCCTTCTTGCATTGTAGGTGGCTGTTTGATAGACGTGTCCATGTGAAGGAAATGATTCGGATTGCGCGGGATAGTGCAGCCCATGTGAGGAGCAAAAAGTGAGTGATGTAAAGAAAGACACACATTTGTTGAAAACTGATTCAGACAAAAAATTGCCCGAAACAATTGACCATGACGTAAAAATGAATTTGCGCAAAGAGGTCGAGCCCTGGCTCTCAGCTATATTCCAGAGCGAGCACCTGAACTTGCTCGTGGGCAGCGGTTTGACACGAGGCGTTTCAAGCATGCTTGGATTGAAAGCCGAAGACATGGGCCGATTGATATTTTCATATCGTGGTGAATTGATAAAAAAGCGTGCTGAAGAAAGCGCTCAAAAAAGTGGTCGTAAACCTAACTTCGAAGACGACCTGCGGGCGGCTAATGAATTGCTGGAAGGATTGCGCATTCTTGATGATGAGGAACAATTCCCCGCCGGCGATTTGGAGGATGAAATTAATCAAAAGCTCACGGACTTCATTTCGCAAATATCTAAGGATGAAGATGCGATATTGGCAAAATTTTCTGAAAAACGGGATGTGGAGAATTGCTTGATATCCTTTCTCATGAGTTTTGCCAGCCGCATGCCGTCCCGGGAAAGGCTGAATATATTCACCACGAATTACGACCGGTTAATAGAGTACGCCTGTGACGAGGCCGGCGTACGCGTACTGGACCGCTTTGCCGGCGCGTTGGAGCCGCGATTCCGGGCTTCGCGCTTGAATGTGGACATGCACTACAATCCGCCAGGCATTCGTGGCGAACCGCGTTATCTGGAAGATTAGACTTCTCAGCCAAGATGAAAGATATAAACACAAAAATGGACCTAGGAAAACAATTTTACAAAGCGGCTTCAAGGGAGGTCATTGAAGAATTAATCGAAATAACAAAAAATCTTATTAAAGAAGATTGCATTTTCCATGCTGTCGGCCAATGTGAAGATTCCCCAATTGTGTTTAATGTTAATGTGCTGACAAAAATAGTTGCCTCTCTTTCAAATGCAGAGGGAAGGTCGCAACATGTAGATACTTTAAAAATGCGCATTGAAGCCCTCCTCAACGATCAACGTCTTGGCCCAATTATAAATCCCACTGAAGGGCCTAAAAGCATAAGTGAATGGCTCAATACGCTTTTTTATGATGACGATACACAAAACAATATCATCATCATTGATTTGCAGCTCATCCCGCATGACATATTGCACCTTGCCATAGCCGTTTTATCGCGGATCATCTTTGAATTTTTGCAGCGGTATCGCAAGGCGCAGCAGCGGGTGTTGCCTACCGTCCTTGTGCTGGAGGAAGCCCACGCCTTTGTCAGCAAGTCAGTGTCCGATTCCGATGAGGCCCCGGACGTGCGGCAGATGTGCCGTCGCACTTTTGAACGCATTGCCCGGGAAGGCCGCAAATTTGGCCTGGGACTGGTCATTTCTTCCCAGCGGCCGTCTGAGCTTTCGCCTACGGTGCTGGCCCAGTGCAACACCTTTCTGCTGCATCGCATTGTGAACGATCGCGACCAGGAGTTGGTGTCCAAACTGGTGCCGGATAATCTGACAGGCCTGTTGAAGGAACTGCCAAGCTTGCCGTCGCGGCACGCCATTCTACTTGGCTGGGCCACCCCGGTTCCCATATTGGTGTGCATGAATGAATTGAAGGCGGACCACCGGCCGCAATCTGCAGACCCGGAATACTGGAACTGCTGGACAAGTGAAGCTCAGAATATGCACATCGCAGAGGTTGCCAAGGCCTGGGAGTCGGGAGAGGCGTGTGGAATTGATGTAGAAGGACAAGAATAGTTGTTGCGTCTCTTGTCATTGTAAGAAATTAAAAAAGACAGCGTCCGGCAATCAGGTTCTGCATCCAGTGAACCTGCACGTTCCTTGCCGCCCCATCCGCGTATATTCGGGTTCCATCTGCGCTATTTGCGTAACTATTCGATGAATGCGCCATTCTGCGCATGATTACTTGGAGCAGTATGTTGTTAACATCAAAAAAGGATACGAAAAAAGGCGCCTTGTAGGAAAAAGACGCCAATGTTTCAGCAATAATCAGAAAAAGAGTAACACCGCAGGCAATGAGGAAGAACGTCCATTCGTTAAGCTGCGGCGGGCTGCTCATGGTTAAGGCTACTGGCTTTCGTGCAGGCCCTTGACCGTCAGCCCGACAAGTCCGCCCATTTCCGGGTATTTGTCCCGCTGGCGAAAGACGAAACCTTCATCTTCCATCTCTTTGATATTGCGGCGGAACGTGTCCACATCCTGCAGCGTTTCAGCGTGCAGCTCCACCTCGCCCGCGGCTGTGCCCAGTTTGTTCAAGGCCTTGAGCAGGGATTTTTTATTTTCGTCGGTAATGTGCATGACCGTGTTTCCGGCTGGGGGATGTAGTCACAAAGGAATATAAGGTGTGACGCCGTGTTGTGCAAGGAGTAATTGCGCCGGCCGCAGCCACTGGCCCCCCCGCCTTCGGGGAGGGTGACAAGAGTGGTGAAGCGGAGGGTGACAAGAGTGGTGAAGCGGACGATGACAAAAAAGTGAAGCGGGGGGCGACAAGAGTGGTGAAGCGGAGGGGACAACTACATCATGGCGTCGGGCGACAACAGCTTTAAGGCGTCGGGCGACGTCGGCGCATCCCTGGCGCCTGTTTACACACGCACCGACCACCCCGCAATGTCATTCCCCGCGGAGGCGGGGAATCCAGGGACGTTGACTTTTTCTGCACTGACCACCCCATGTGTCATTCCTTGCGCCGGCGGGGCATCAATGCATGGGCGCAGCCTCTGGACCCCCCGCCTTCGCGGAGGGTGATAGTTGGGGGTAAGGCGGGGGCCACAGCAGTGAAAAAGCGACGACGACAGCAATGGCAAGGTGACGGGCGACAGCAGTGGAAGAGCCCATTCTCGGCAGCGGATTATTACGGCTGCCCACTCCTTGCCTAAACCAAAATGCTGAACTTGACGCACACAAGGCAGAACAACGCAGAACCGCACCCCGGGGTCTGGCCCCAGGGTGCGGCGGATGCAGCGCCCCGCCCGTTACCGGCGGGAATGCAACAGTTTGAGGTGGATTGTCTTAGTACCGGAACACCGCCGACAGGTAGTAAATCTGCATGTCGTCGATGACCGGGAAGATGGCTTCCATGGCCGTCACGTCGTCGATGGAGACGGGTTCGCCCAGGGGGTTGCCGCTGCCAGTGTACTGGTAGTCGAAGAACTGGGCGCCGGCCTTCAGGAAGAAGTTGTCGCCCACCAGGTTCTGTATCCAGTACGGTTCGAACACGTGGCCGCGGGCCGCCAGCTTGGAGGCAACCAGGTTGTCTTCCGCGCCGGTGAAGTTGAACCAGTACTTGGAGCCGTAGTTGTACTCCAGGCCCAGCTTGGCGCCAATGGAGTCGATGGCGTAGCGGCCGCCCAGGTAAACGGAGTAGCCGTCGTGGTCTTCAAGCTCGCCGTTGGAGGAGAGCAACCCCATGCCCATCAGCTCGTAGAAGGGGTTTTTCGAGATGGCAGTGGCGCGGGTATGGCTCCAGGACAAGGTCCCGTAAAGGTCCAGTGCGCCGTCCAGCAGCGATGTTTGCAGCAACAGGGACGCCGCGTCCCAATCGCCTATGTTTTCCGTGGCTTCCAGCCGGCTGATGTAGGAACCGTAGTTCTTTTCAAAGTAGTACTCGGGGGTTCCGTCGTTGTTCATGTCCTCCTTGTAAGCAATGAAGGGCATGACAGTGAGGCCGTGAAAGCCGTCGGTCACGTCCCAGGCGTGGGCGTAGTTCAGTTCCACCTTGGTCTGCCAGTCGTCGTACAGGGTGGCGATGACGCCGGCCATGTGCACGTCGTCCACATCCGCAGTGGAGGTGAAGGTGTTGTAGCCGCCCCACTGGCCCTCGAAACCCACGCCGTAGCAGAGCTTCACGGCCAGACCGGGCAAGCCGGTAAGTTCTTCCAGTCCGAAGTTAAGGGACGCGCCGTCAAACTGCCAGTTGATGATGGAGCCGTGCGGCGAACCGGCTTCCAGGGTGTTCATGCGGTAGTGCAGGGGCGGGCCCTGGGTGGAGGGCCGCCGGCCCAGCGAGAAGTTGATGGGCACGCTGCCAATGGAGTCCTTATAGTTGAAGTAGGCCCGCTCCACGTGCAAAGTGTCGCCGTGGGGCAGGCTGGATGTGTTGCCGTCCAGATAGACGTCATTCATGGAGCCGTGGTTCACCTTTACGCCGGTGGAGTCCGCCCAGGCTTTGTAGGCAGCCAACCGGCCGGTAAAAGAGAGGTGACGGTTGACCCGCCCGTCGATATTCAGGCGGAACTTGGTGGAGTAGGCGATGTCGTTGTCCACGTCCACTTTTTCAGCATCCGGAATCATGCCGGCCTGGGCCATCTGGGCCATGCCTTGCTGCGCTTGCTGCAAGGTGGCGCCGTTGAAGCCGCCCATGTTAACCGGGGTGAAGAAGCCCTGCAGAAAGCTGTCCGGCGCAACGAGAACATTGTTCTGATGCACGGACCATACACGGGGCTCCAGCTCAATGGAAAGCGCCAGCTTGTCTGTGGCGGTGTGGCGCTCTGTCTTGGCGACCCGGTCCTCCAGTTCTTCCACGTCCTCCTTCAGCTTGGCGGGAGAAGCCTTTTCCGCCTTGTCCAATCGTTCCTGCAACTGCTGCAGTTGTTCGTTTATTTTCTGGTTCTGTTCATGAAGCATCTGCATCTGTTTTTTCAGATCGTCCATATCTTCAGCGCTGAAAGCCGGAGCGGCCAAAGCAAGGACAAGCACCAGGGCCGTCAAGAATCGACCGAATTTCATACAACCCCCTTTTTATGAGGTTACACTCGCTACTTGCACTTGGCCGGGGAAGGCGAGTCAAGCGCACCGGACCGCAAGAAGGCGTGGATATCCTTCAGGTCATCATCCGACAGCTTTTGCCATTCAGCAAAACAATCGACGTCTGCAATTTCATCGGGCTCAAAAGCGCGGTCCCACTGGGCCATGGTTTTGGAGTCCGGCCCCAGGGGCATAGCCGAGCCGCCATCCTGGTGGCACGTCAAACAGTTCTTGCGGTACAGAAACTTGCCTTTGCGCGGGTTGCCTTCTGCAGCAAACGCCAAGCCGATAAGGGCAACAAGTATAAGCGCAACGCCAATGACAGGTGTGAGTCGTTTGAGCATTTTTTCCCTCCTTGCGTAAAAGGATAAATGGTTGCTATTGATAAATACTTTGGGCCTTTTGTTTTTGCTGCGGCAAGTGACGTTGATTCTAACGACTGTAACGTTTTTGTTGACAGTGTTAACAATCCCCGCAAAAAAAATATCCAATTTTACACAATCATATCCTTTACATTGCGCATGCAGGACACCAGCGCTGACACATTCTCAAGCACCTCGTCTTGCCTGGATGCATCCATCTGGCCGAGCAATAGGCGGCCAACTTCCTCTGTGAAGTCGTTTACTTCCATGCGTTTTGCCTGGCCGTCGGGGGTCAAGGTGAGCAGGCGCACCCGGGAGTCTGCCGGGTCGGTCACTTTATCCACCAGCTTTTTGGAAACAAGGTTATCCACCAGCCGGGTAACGCGGCTTTTGGCCACGTTGATGCGCTTGGCCAGCTCGCCCGGGGTTGTGTAGCGCTGCTCGCCAATAGCGAGCAGGCAGCGCAGTTCCGCCTGGGGCAGGTCGAATTTGTCGCTGATGTATGCGCTGCGTTCTCGGCAACATTGTTGCAGCTTGTCCACTATCTCCATGAAACGGGACAACTTCTCAACGTCAACGTCAGGCGCAAACACGGATTCATCTTTGTTCATGGTGTTAAATATATTCCTGTCAAAAAAGAATTGCAAGGGGTCAAGAACATTTTTTTGAAAATTTTTTACATGTGCAGCCGCCCTATCCGTAGCATCTGCGTAACTCTTCCCCTTCTGCCGTCAAACCCCTGTCGCCGTCACTTGCACTGCTCGCTGGCGCAGCCCCCATGTGTCATGGACCGCGCAGTGGGCAGCGAGCGCATAAGCTTTCTGCGCATGCGGTGGTAGTGCTCGCCCAGAATGGCCAACTCCACGGCCACGGGCAGGGCCCGCGCATTTTTGAACGAGGTTTTGAGCAGCAGCATCCAGTAATGAAAGCTCGCGCGTGAAAACAGGCCAATGTGCAACATGCTGCGCAGCAAGGCCCGCAGATCGCTCATGGTTACCCGCGACCGGGCTGTGTGCGTGTAGTTGTTGATGAAGGTGTTGATGCGTCGGTAGTACAGTCTTCTTGAGTAAATGCGGTCGATGATGCGGCGGTAGCCCGCCAGCAGCGCGTCCCGGTCCATGCGCGGGATGAAATTTATTGCGCCGTCGGTGTTTTCGCCGCTGGTGTCCTGCAGCAGCCGGTTCTCGTCCCGCAGCCGTTTCCACAGCCGGGTCTGGGGCAGGGCGTTGAGCAGGCCCACCATGGCCGTGACCACGCCCACTTGCTGGATGAAGCGTATCTGCGCGTCAAATGTGGATTCTGTGTCGCTGTCAAAGCCCACGATAAAGCCGCCCATGACTTGCATGCCGTGGCGCTGGATGGTCTGCACCGTTTCGGCCAGGTCCCGCGCGGCGTTCTGGTGCTTGCCGCATTCGCGCAGGCTGTCCGGCTCAGGCGTTTCCAAGCCCAGGAAAACCTTGTGGAAATTTGCCGCGCTCATCAATTGCATCAACTCTTCGTCGTCGGCCAGGTTGGTGGAGGCCTCGGTCAGAAACTGGAAGGGGTGTCCGCGCTCCTTCTGCCACTGGATCAACCGCGGCAGCATGCGCTTGACCTCGGCGGTGTTGCCGATGAAGTTGTCGTCCACAATAAACACCCCGCCGCGCCAGCCCGCGGCGTAGAGGGCGTCCATCTCTGCCAGCAGCTGCGCCGGGCTTTTGGTGCGCGGCGTGCGGCCGTTCATGATGATGATGTCGCAGAACTCGCAGTTGAAGGGGCAACCGCGCGAATACTGCACGCACATGGTGGCGTATTCCTTCATGTCCAGCAGGTCCCAGGCGGGAACAGGCGTCGTGGATATGTCCGGCCGCTCCGGGGAGCTGTAGACGCGCTGCAGGGTCCCGGCCTCCCAATCCTTCAGAAACAGGGGCAGCGTGACCTCGGCCTCGTTGAGCACAAAGTGGTCCACGCCTGGAAAGCTCTCGGTCATGGTGGTGAACATGGGCCCGCCGGCCACCACGGTCACGTCATGGTTCACACAATGCTCGATAACCTCAACAGAGGATTTACGCTGCACTATCATGGCGGAAATAAAAACCATATCCGCCCAAGCCAGGTCGGCGCCGCTCAGCTCGCGCACGTTCATGTCCACCAGCCGCACGTTCCAATCCCCGGGCAGCATGGCCGCCACGGTGAGCAACCCCAGGGGCGGAAAGGCCGCCTTTTTGGAGATATACTTGAGTACGGTTTTGAAAGACCAGAAGGTGTCCGGGCACTTGGGGTAGACGAGGAGTACGTTCATGGTGCGCTCCATGCGGGCGCGCGCAAACGGCGCCGTGCGGCTTGAGGTTGCTACGGGTGCGAAAAATACTATGGGAAATATTACCTCAGATGGAGTAGCGTGGGAAGGGGAGGGGGAAAAGAGTACGAGTTTTTTTGTTATGCATCCGATAGTCTTCGGGAGATTTTCTCTGCAACGAGCACAGCCTGCTCCAGAGCTTTTGCGGCGTCCTCACAAGACGGTTCTGGCAAGTCTCCAGGATATCTGACCTCTACCAGGCTGTTGAAAAATCCACGATGGCAGCGTTGCTTCAAAAAGTTTAGAGCATTTTAGCATTGAAAATGCATAGATGCTCTTATGCATTCAAACTGCTTCAGGAGAGAGTCTTGTTTAAGACGAAAATGCGATAAACTATCGTGTATTATATATACACTTCGACCTTGAACTTTTTTCGCGCCTTGCCCTCGTGTTTTTTGAACAGCCTGCATAAGCGGTTTGTTTTTGTAATGAAGATTGCACATGCATCCTGCCTGTACATAGTTATGCAGCCTGTTTATTCCACGTCCGCGCCCATCCGCGTTTCATCCGCGTTCCATCTGCGGCGTCTGCGGTAATAGGCGGCTGCTCACCTTACCCCGGCCACCAGCGCAATTTCCCAAAAGCCGCTCACCTCGTGTTCCGGGGCCAGTGCCCGGCAGACCGCGTCGTTACCATAGCCATACTGCGTGTAGCAGGCGCAGCCCACGGCCTTGCCAAAGCGCACGTCCACTTCTGTGTCGCCTATCATCAGGGGCGGCCGGTCTGGCTTGCGGCCGTGCAGCTGGGCCAAGGCGCGCTGGTATGTGGCCGGATCTGGTTTGCGGGGCGCTTTTGGCCGGGCGCCGACCACGGCGTGGAAGAAACGCTCCAGTTCATATTCGCGCAGGGACTGGAAGAGGGCGGACTCGCCCTTGTTGCTGACAATGGCCAGGGTAAGTCCAGCGGCGTGCAGCTGTTCCAGGGTCTCGAGGACGCCTGGAAAGAGCTCGGCCATGGACTTGGCTTCCACAGCGTAGTGGCGTCTGTAAGAATCCACAGCCTGCTGCAGGTCGGCCTGGTCCATGTTCGGGACCAGGGACCGGAAACAATCGGCAATGCCTGTGCCAATGCAGTCCTTGACTGTCTGGAAGTCCGGCGGGGTTTCTCCCAGCTCCTGCAGGGCGAGAGCAAAGCAATGATGTATGGCGGGCGCGGAATCTACAATGGCCCCGTCAAAATCGAACAACAAAAGGTCATAGGGCCGGCTTGCCAGTTGCATAACAGGTATTACTCCTATCGTTCCACGCGAGGCAAAGTTCTTGACAGCGCGGCTTTTTTAAAGCTATTAATCGCGCCCTGTCTCTACAGTTTCGTGGGATGCGCTACTAGCGACAATTCGTTTTCCGCCACGTTTGTGCTTTCGTCAACCCCCGGTTTGCCGGGGTCTTCGACTGCCTGCGCTGATTCACGAAAGACTGCCCTGAGAGATTGGCCAGAGGGATGGCGGCGCTGCAAGTTATTTGAGGCAACTCCCACCCCCTGATCCAGAGAGGAGAAAAATTTGCTTTTCAAGCCAATAAGCCAGACATTCAATGATTTTCAGGTAAATCGGGAAGACGAGCGGTGCATCAATTGTGAAGTGTGCATTCGCCAGTGCCCGTACGAGGTCCACTACTGGGACGAAGCCCGGGGCAAGGTGAGCCACGACTCCACCAAGTGCATAGGTTGTCATCGCTGCGCGTCTTTGTGTCCAACCAACTGCTTGACGATCAGGAAAAATCCCTCGGACTTTAGGGAAAACGACCTGTGGACGCCCATGTACATCAAGAACCTGTACAAACAGGCGGACACTGGCGGGGTGCTTCTGTCCGGAACGGGCACGCCCCTGAAAAAGCCAATCTATTGGGACAATTTGCTGCTCGACGCCAGCCAGGTGACCAACCCTTCCATTGATCCTCTGCGCGAGCCCATGGAGACGCGGACTTTCCTTGGCTCCAAGCCAGACAAACTGGAGTTTGAGGAAACGCCAGAGGGGCCGGTGCTCAAGACCGAGCTGCCGCCTCAACTGAAGTTGGAGTTTCCCATCATGTTCGCCGCCATGTCCTTTGGCGCCATCAATTTCAATTTGCACGCCGCCATGGCCCGCGTGGCCTCGGAAGTAGGCGTCATGTACAACACGGGCGAGGGCGGGCTGCACGAAACGCTCTACAAGTACGGGGCCAACACTATCGTACAGGTGGCCTCCGGCCGGTTCGGCGTGCACAAAGACTACCTGAACGCTGGCGCAGCCATAGAGATCAAAGTGGGGCAGGGCGCCAAGCCGGGCATCGGCGGGCACCTGCCTGGGGAAAAGATTGACGAGGAAGTCTCCAAGACCCGGATGATCCCCAAGGGCTCGGACGCCATTTCCCCGGCCCCGCACCATGATATTTATTCTATTGAAGACTTGCTGCAACTCATTTACGCCCTCAAAGAAGCTTCCGAATACCGCGTGCCCATCTCCGTGAAGATCGCGGCTGTGCACAACGCTCCGGCTATTGCCTCCGGCATTGTCCGGGCCGGCGCAGACATCGTAGTGGTGGACGGTTTCAAGGGCGGCACGGGCGCAGCCCCTACCATGATCCGCGACAACGTGGGCATTCCCATCGAATTGGCCATGGCCGCGGTGGACCAGCGGCTGCGGGACGAGGGCATCCGCAACAAAGCTTCCCTGGTGGTTTCTGGCGGGATGCGGTGCTCTGCAGACGTGGTCAAGGCCATCGCCCTGGGCGCGGATGCAGTCTACATCGGCACCGCAGCGCTTATCGCCGTGGGCTGCACCATGTGCGGCCGCTGCTACACGGGCAAATGCCCTTGGGGAATAGCCACCAACGATTCACGGCTGAAAAAACGACAGAACCCGGACGTAGCCTACCAGCGGCTAAAGAACCTGATCATGGCTTGGGGCCACGAAATCCAGGAGATGCTGGGCGGCATGGGCCTGAACTCTGTCGAGTCACTGCGCGGCAACCGCGACAAGCTGCGCTGCATCGGCCTGAACGACACCGAAATGGACATTCTCGGCGTCAAACCGGCCGGGAGGTAAGCTGTGAAACGAATATACCCTTTGCGTGACGTGTGCATAGGCTGCCACATCTGTGAGCTGGCCTGCCTGACCGCGCATTCGGAAAGCAAGGATTTGGTGATAGCCTACACAGAAGAACGCCAAAGCGGCGGTTTGGCTCCGTGCCGGGCAGTGTATGAAAAAGGCCCGGTGTGCGTGGCCCTGAGCTGCCGGCACTGCGACAACCCCATGTGCGTGGCCGCGTGCATCTCCGGCGCTCTTTATAAGGATAAGGAGACCGGCAAGACTTTGTATAGCAAGGAAAAATGTGTGGCCTGCTGGTCTTGCGTCATGGCCTGCCCCTTTGGGGCCATTCGCCGCAACCCGGCCGAAAACGCCATAGTCAAGTGCGACCTGTGCGAGGGCAGGGAAGCGCCTGCCTGCGTGGAGGCCTGTCCCAACGCCGCCCTGGTGTTTGAAGAGCGCGACAACCCGGCCTGCGGCTAAGCCTGGAGCAAGAACGGATGAAGCAACCGCATAGATATTGGGATTTTGAAAAGGACATTTCCGGCTGCGGCGTTTTTGGCGTCATTGACAAGAAAAAGAACCGCATTAAAGGCGAGATGCCCATATCCTCCATGTGCTCTATGCACGACCGGGGCAACGGCCTGGGCGGGGGTTTTGCCGCCTATGGGGTGTATCCGGATCACGCTGACTGCTACGCGCTGCACCTGATGTGCGACGACCAGTCCGGCCTGGACCGGGCAGAGGAAGTGATAAAGCGATACTTCACCATAGAAGTTTCAGAGCCCATACCCACCCGCAAGACTCTGGCTATCAAGGAATCGCCAGTGTTGTGGCGCTATTTTGCGCACCCCAAGGAAGGCCGCGACCGGCCAGAACTACCCCACGCTGACGAGAAAGATTACGTAGTCAGCGCGGTAATGCGCATCAATTCCCGGGTGCCTGGAGCTTTTGTCTTTTCCAGCGGGAAGAATATGGGTGCTTTCAAGGGCGTGGGCTTTCCTGAGGACATTGCGGAGTTTTTCCGGCTGGACGAATACGAGGGCTACATATGGACGGGCCACAACCGCTTTCCGACAAACAGCCCCGGCTGGTGGGGCGGCGCGCACCCCTTCACGTTGTTGGACTGGGCCATTGTGCACAACGGCGAGATTTCGTCCTACGGCATTAACCGCCGCTATCTGTGCGAGCACGATTACGAGTGCACGCTGATGACCGACACCGAAGTGGTGGCCTATCTGCTGGACATGCTCACCCGCAAACACAAGCTCTCCAAGCGCATGGTCAGCTGGATATTCGCTCCGCCGTTTTGGGACGAGATAGACCGCATGGCGCCAGAGCAGAAAAAGGCTTTTGAGGCGTTGCGCATGGTGTACGGCGCGGCTCTGCTCAACGGGCCTTTCGCCATTCTGGTCACAGATGGGAACTCCTTGATGGGCCTGAACGACCGCATTAAGCTGCGGCCTCTCGTTGTTGCGGAAGAAGGCGACCGAGTCTACATGTCCAGCGAGGAAAGCTCCATCCGTGTGGTCTGTGACTGTCTGGAAAAAGTGTGGGCGCCCAAGGCGGGCGAGCCCGTTATCGTGGAAACGGAGGCATAATGGCCAAGAAAGTTTTTGACGCCACGAACATTTATTACCGCGAACTCAACGAGATGCTCCGCGAGGCGGTGCGCAATGGCGCCACGGAAATAGAAGTCGTCAACGTGAAGGGCCAAAGGTATATGGCCGGCTGCATGGAAGGCGATTTGACGTTCACCTTTCACGGCGTGCCTGGTCAGGATATGTGTTCTTTTATGCGCGGGCCTTACGTGCGGGTGAAAGGCAACGTGCAGGACGGCGTGGGCAACACCATGGACGACGGCAAGATCATTGTCGAAGGCATGGCTGGCGACGTGCTTGGCTACGCCATGCGCGGGGGCCGCATCTATGTACAGGGCGACGTGGGCTACCGTGTGGGCATCCACATGAAGTCGTACATGGAAAAAATCCCTGTCATTGTGGTGGGCGGCAAAGCCGGCGACTTTTTAGGCGAATATATGGCTGGCGGCGCCATCATTCTGCTGGGCATGAACACTGTAAAACCGGGCGCGCCCATCACCGGCCGCAGTCTGGGCACTGGCATGCACGGCGGGGTCATCTACCTGCGCGGCACAGTGCCAGACTATCAGCTGGGGCCGGGGCTGGCCTCAGCGCCGGTGGAAGAAGAGGACTTGCAATTTCTCCGCGAGCAACTTAACGACTACGCCCGGGAGCTGGATGCAGACCTGGAGGAGATTTTGTCCGAGCCCTTCATCCGTATCAAACCGTACACGCATAGACCGTACGGCAATATGTATGTAGGGACGAATTAGAGCATTTTCGCGTTGAGACAACGCTCGCTCTTGAAACAATGTACAATTGTTTCAGGAAAATACGTAAGAGCAGCGAAACATTTTCAATGGTAAATGCTCTAATACAATTAAGGCGGCCGACAACCGGCCGATATACCACTGATTGACGTTGTTAAGGAGGAAGTATGTTTTGGGAAAGCGTGGCGCACGCCATGGGACCGGCCCCGGGGGGCGAAGGCGGAGCAGCCAACCCGATCACGGCTTTCATGCCGCTGATCTTGATGTTTGCTATTTTCTATTTTCTGCTTATTCGTCCGCAACAAAAAAAGGCCAAGCAGCACAAAGAGATGCTGGCCAACATCAAGAAGGGCGACCACGTGCTCACTGGCGGCGGTTTTTACGGCCGGGTGATCCATGTGGACGGCGACGTGCTGACTGTTGATCTGGGCAACGACTTCACTGTAAAGGTGAACAGGAATTACGTATCCGGCCTGGCCGAGCCTGTGGTCAAGGAAGCCAAGAAAAAAGACAAAGAAAAAGACAAAGAAAAGTCAGAATCGTAAGTCGGCTGCGCCGATTATACGCGCAAAAGGCAAGTCCGCAGTATTCGCGCATGGTCTCAGACCCTGCCAGATATCTGCATTTGATCTTGCCTTTTTGCCGTCTTTGTGAAATCGCCTGTTCACGTTTGCTGACGGCGTAGCGCTGTGGAGAAGGCACTGTGGCTGTTTTATTATTTGTTGGAATGGATAAGGAGCTGTAATGAAAGAGAGTCTGCGCTGGCGAATCGGCTTGGCGCTGGTGGTGGTCCTGGTGGGCCTCATCTATGTGCTGCCGTCGTTTCCCTCTGTACGCAATTCCGCACTGGGCAATATACTCCCTTCGGACACCATTAATCTGGGTCTGGACCTGCAAGGCGGCATCCACCTGACGCTGGGCGTGGATGTGGCCAAAGCCGTGGAAAATGAGATGTCCCAGACCGGGCAGGAGTTGAAGTCTCTGGCCCGTGACAAAGGCATTGTGATTCTGCGCCCCACCGTCAAGTCCAAGAACACCCTGGAATTCGTATTGCTGAAAGCGGAGAAACAGGCCGAGCTGGAAGAGATTATCAAAGACACTTTTAGTAACGGATATGCAATAAAGTCCACAAAAACGCTGGACAACAATAAAATTCGCTACACCATCTCCATTAGCAATGAATACCGTGACTATATTGCTGATCTGGCCCAGGACCAGGCCATCAAAACCATCCGCAACCGTATCGACCAATTCGGCGTCACGGAGCCAGACATCCGGAGGCAGCAAGACTACCGCATCCAGGTGCAGTTGCCCGGCTTGGAAGATCCGCAGCGCGCCGTGGAGTTGCTGGGCCGCACTGCGCATCTGGAGTTCAAGCTGGTCAACGACGAGGTAGACCCGGTCAAAGTTTACGAAGACGGCGTCACGCCCCCGGACAGCGAGCTGCTTATGCTGCAGACCACGCTGCCTGACGGCCGGGTAGGGCAGGAGCCTCTGGTAGTCTTCAAGGACGTTCTGCTGACCGGCGAATACGTCTCTGACGCGGGCACAAACTTCGACTCCATGAATCAGCCTTACGTCAGTATGACTTTCAACAGCCAGGGCGCCCGTAAATTTGCTGACATCACCGGTGAATACACGAATAAGCGGCTGGCTATAGTGCTGGACGGTAAAATTCACTCCGCCCCGGTCATCCGGGAGCGCATTGTGGGCGGCCGGGCTTCCATATCCGGCAGTTTCACCACAGAAGAAGCGCACGACCTGGCCATTGTTCTGCGCGCTGGCGCACTGCCCGCGCCCATCAACGTGCTTGAAGAGCGCAGCGTCGGCCCTTCTCTGGGGCAGGAATCCATCGACAAGGGCGTCACTTCAGCCCTCATCGGCCTGGGCGTCGTGCTTGCGTTCATGGCCTTGTACTACGGCTTCGCCGGCGTGGTGGCGGACACCGTGCTGATGCTGAACCTTGTCCTTATAATGGGCGCCTTGGCTGCGTTTGGCGCCACACTCACGCTGCCGGGCATAGCCGGAATCATCCTGACCATCGGTATGGCGGTGGACGCCAACGTGCTCATATTCGAGCGCATACGCGAGGAGCTGAAAACCGGGCTCACCGCCCGCGCGGCAGTGGAAGAGGGCTACTCCCGGGCCACCCTGACCATTCTGGACGCCAACGTGACCACAGTCATCGCGGCCATCATTCTCTACCAGTTCGGCACCGGGCCCATTCGGGGTTTCGCCATCACCCTGACCCTGGGGATTCTAGCCTCCATGTTCACGGCCATTTTCGTGTCCCGCATTATCTTCGACCTGTGGCTCTCCCGCAAGCCCCAGGCAAAACTGTCCATATAAGGAGCGGCCGCCATGGGATTCGCAATCATCAAAAAAGAGCCGAACATCAATTTTATCGGCGCGCGCAAAATCGCTTTCGGCGTATCCGTCGCCATCATTCTACTGGGCCTGGCCTCACTGCTCGTCAAGGGCGGACCCCGGTATGGCATCGATTTCGCCGGCGGCGTCATGGTCCAGGTTCAGTTTCCAGAAAGCCAAGAACCCGCGACCATTAAGGAAGCCCTGGCTAACGCCGGGCTGCCAGAATACGTGGTCCAGCGGCTGGGCATGGAGGCGGAAAACGAATACCTCATCCGCATCTCTTCTGTTGAAATGGGAGCTGAGGTCATCCGATCCTCCATACAGGAAGCCCTGGACGCCAATATGGCGGACTCGGGCTATGAAATCCAGCGGCTGGAAATGGTAGGACCAAAGGTCGGTTCAGACCTGCGGACTAAAGCCATGGAAGCGCTGTTCTACGCCGTGCTGCTCATTGCCATCTATATCTCCGGCCGGTTTGAGCAGCGCTGGTGGGCGGCCGGCGTCATGGCTGCGGCCCTGGCTACAGGCATGTACGTGCTGGGCCTGCTCTCATTGCCCATGACTTACCTTACGCTGGCCGCCATGGCCGTGACCCTGGTCCTGTGCTGGCGGCTGAAGCTGAATTACGCCCTGGGCGCAGTCATTGCTCTTATCCACGACGTGCTCATCACCGTGGGCGTGTTCTCGCTGCTGAACAAGGAGTTCGACCTGACCATCGTGGCGGCGTTACTGACCATTATCGGTTACTCCCTCAACGACACCATCATTGTCTTTGACCGTATCCGCGAAAACCTGCGGGCAAAGTTCTCCAAAGTTTTGGGCGAAACCATCAACAAGTCCATCAATCAGACCCTGTCCCGCACGATGCTGACGTCCGGAACCACGCTGTTGGTCGTTGCATGCCTGTACTTTCTGGGCGGCGGCGTTATTCACGATTTCGCTCTGGCTCTGCTCATCGGCGTGGCCGTGGGTACCTATTCGTCCATTTTTGTGGCCAGCCCCATTTTGTTGGCGTTTCAACCGCGCGAAGAAGTGGAGGAGACTCCGGCGTAGCTTGAGAGTCCGCTCGTTATTCATTGTGTCCTATACGCCTCCCTGGTCCAGCCGGGGAGGTTTTTTTTGGTGCGCCCGGCAGGGCGCACCCACTTGGAGGTGAAAGTCCTCTACAGGC
>CAYTSA010000053.1:0-11815 GCA_964440345.1 uncultured Desulfovibrionaceae bacterium
CGCTGTCGCGCCGCTGCGCTCGCGACCGGCTTCGCCTTTGCGTTGCTTACTTTTTGGGGATGCGGCTGCCGCAACGCTGTCGCGCCGCTGCGCTCGCGACCGGCTTCGCCTTTGCGTTGCATACTTTTTGGGGATGCGGCTGCCGCAACGCTGTCGCGCCGCTGCGCTCGCAACCGGCTTCGCCTTTGCGTTGCTTATTTGTTCAGGCGTGTTTGGGTTGGCCGTACGCCAATTTGAACAGCGTCGGCCCCAAAAAGCATGTGATCAGCGCCAGCAGGACGATAGCGTCCTTGGTCTGGATGGTGATGAATCCTTCGCTGACGCCGATGGAGGCGGCGGCGACGATGAGGCTGAGCCGCGATGATAGGAGCAGGCCGGCTTTCATGCCGTCTTTTAATGACAGGCCAAAGAGGGGAAAGCCCATGCACGGTATCATTTTGACTGCGAAAGCCGCTATGATCAGCTGCACTACGAGCATAAGCATGTCGGCGCGCAGCACATTGGCGATGTTGAAGTTCATGCCAACGTGAATGAAGAAGAGAGGCGTCAGAAAGCCAAAGCCAATGGCTGAAATTTTGGACTCTAGAATTTCCTTTTCCCGGAAGACAAAGGAGATGATGCAACCGCCCATGAACGCGCCGAGTACTGGCTCCAGGTGCGCCAGCTCTGAGAGGGCTACGAACAGGAAGAGCAGAGCCAGGGATATCCGCACGCCTTGCTCTCGGGAGTCGTCTGGGGAGAGAAACTTGGCCGCCTGGTCTGGGTTCCACCAGGCCCACAAGCGCGCCAGCCACAGCAGGGCTGCAAATCCCACAAAGAGGGGGACGGGCGCGAGCAAACGCAGGCTGGCGCCGTATTGATGTAGCAGCACATAAACGGTGATGCCCAGCAGCGTCAGGAAGTCGGCCAGGGTGGCGGCAATAAGAATGGTCTGGCCCAGCGGCGTGGCGCTGGCCTTGGATTCGCGCAGTGTAGGCATGACCAGGCCCAAAGAGGTGGTGGTCAACACCAGGGAGAGAAAAACGCCACGGCCCAGCAGTTGCGCTACAAGCACAGACAATCCAAGAGTGGCGCAGAAAAGGCCGGCCTGGAAGATCAGCTGCCGTTTGCCTTGCTTGCGGAGCATGGAAAAATTAATCTCCATGCCGGCATGAAACATGAGGACCAGAAAGCCCAGCTCCGCCAGAAAGGGTAGCCAGTCTCCGGAAAAGGAGAGCTGCAGAACGGACTTGCCCAGCAGAACGCCAAAAAGAATTTCCGCCACAGAAGCAGGCGCGCCCAAAGTGCGGCTGATTCCCGGCAGCAACGCCACCGCCCCGGACACCAGGAGCAGGGAAAGAGGTTGGGATAGTTCCATGAAATGCGTCCACGTTAAAGACGCCCGGCAAGATGAGCTCGGGACTACTGTTTATCAGGCAAGCAACTCATTTACCCTGGCAACCAGCTTTTCCGTGTCTACGGGCTTGGTGAAAGTCTCTGCAACTTCAAATATGCCGGCCAGCTGCAAGACTTTTTCGGGGTTGAAGGACTCGCCCCCGGAAATGACTATAGTCTTGTGACTTTTGTCCAGTTTTGCCAGTTCCCCGATGGTTTCTAAGCCGCCTTTTTTGGGCAGGAAAATGTCCACAATACTCAAATCTACCTGATGCTCCTTGTAAATGGAAATGGCTTCTTCTCCATCTTCTGCCAGCAGCACGGTGTAGCCCTCGGCCTCCAAAACGGCTTTGAGCATTTCCCGGATTATTGCGGCGTCATCAACAACGAGTATGGTTTTCATGTACATATCCAAGGTTTATTGTGAACAGAATTGGCCAGATAAATAGCGCGCTTCAAGCATCAACAAACGCTATCGTATAGTATGGGTCCTGGGAACCGTCAATAATTAAGTCCAATGCAGCAGTGAAGAGCCGCATTCACTGGGCCAGTTCCCGCAACGCCGTGAATGTAGACTTTGCTGCCTGCTGCAGCAACAGGAGTGTTTCTTTGGCGATAGCTGCGTCGCCGATTTGACAAGCGTTGTCCACCTCGGCGGCGTATTCGCTAAAGCGCATGGCGCCTACTGTGGCGGACGTGCCCTTCAGGTTGTGGGCCACAGCTTTGGCGGCGGCCAGATCCTCGGCGTCCAGGGCTTGAGCCAGTTTGCCCAGCTCGTCCGGCGCGTCCCGAAGGAAGATTGCTTGCAGGTGCTGTAGCAATTTCTGGTTGCCGCGCAACAGCTTCAGGGTGTTCTCCGTATCAAGCACGCCGCAGCTTGCAGCAGAGGGCGCATTGTCTTCTTCGCTCTGGCTGCTGGCGCCTGGCTTGGCGGCGGTATTTTGTGGATGTCCATCAGGCGAAGCGGCCCGGGCAATGGCGGAGGCGAGCAAGCCTACATCAATGGGCTTGGCGATATAGTCGTTCATGCCCGCCGCCAAAAAACGCTCCCTGTCGCCTTTGAGTGCGTGCGCAGTCATTGCGATTACCGGTGTATTTCTGTTTGTTTCCCCGGCCTTGCCAGAGCGGAGCAGCTGGGTGGCGGTCAGGCCGTCCATTTCCGGCATTTGAATGTCCATGAGCACCAGGTCGTACGGCTTCTGTTCCAGCAGTTCCAGGGCTTCCTTTCCGTTGACCGCCAGCTCTGTTGTGTGGCCTTGCCCATCCAAAAGCAGCTGGGCCAGCTCTTGGTTCAGGCTGTTGTCCTCCACCAGCAGAATGTGCAGCAGCCTCACGGAGGCTGTCAGGTTTTGCTTGTGTTCTTCGGGTTCTTGCGTCTTCTGTCCGGGATAAAAGAGTCCGGAGAACAGGAACGTGGAGCCTGAGTCCGGCTCGCTTTCCAGGGTTATGAAGCCGCCCATGAGGCTGACTAGATGGCAACAAATGGTCAGGCCCAGCCCTGCGCCGCCGTAGAGTCTGGTCATGCTCTCGTCGGCCTGGGTAAAGGGCTGGAAAATGGCTTGCTGCTTTTCCGGCGCAATGCCAATGCCGGTGTCTTGCACGGAAAAGAGCACACGGTGTTTGCCTTGGGGGGAGTCATAGAGTCTGGCCCGCACGTTTATGGTTCCCTGTTGGGTGAACTTGACTGCGTTAACCAGGAGATTGCCAAGCACCTGGCGCAGCCGCATGGGGTCGCCTTTCAGGTGTTCAGGCACGTCAGGGGAAACGTCTAAATGCAGCTCCACGCCCTTTTTGTTTGGTTCTGCAGAGTACAGCTGCACAGTGTCGTGCAGTAGTTGTCGTACGTTGAAATCAACAGACTCCAGAACGAGCTTTTTGGCTTCAATTTTGGATAAGTCCAAAATGTCGTTGATGACTGTGAGCAAGGAGCCGCCTGCGCTTTTCACTGCACGGAGGTACTTTGCGACCTCAGATGACGGGTTGGCCTGCAGCGCCAGCTCCGTCATGCCGAGCACAGCGTTGAGGGGCGTACGGATTTCGTGGCTCATGTTCGCCAAGAACAGGGATTTCGCCCTTGTGGCGCTGTCGGCTCTTTGCTTTGCCTGCCGCAGTCTTTCCTGGGTTTTGCGGCGGTCTTCAATCTCTCGGAGTAGGGCTTGGTTGGTTTCTTCCAGGGCCGTTGTCCGCTCTTTGACCCGCTGCTCCAGTTCTTGCCGGGAGTAGAGCAGATCGTCCACGGCTTGTTTCCGGGCGGTGATGTCGCGGGCTATGCCGGCAACGCCGATGACGGCGTTAGCCTCGTCAAAAATTGGGGTCCGTACAGTTTCCACCCATTTAAACCGGCCCTGTTTGTCAACGATAAGTTCTTCGTTTGACCTGGGTTCGCCTGTGCGCAGGACTTCCATGTCGCCAGCGTAATAGAGCCTGGCCAGGTCCAGGTCCCAGACGTAGAAGTCTGTTTTGCCGGCCACTTCGTCGACTTCCATGCCGCAGGTGGCGGCAAAGGCTTCGTTTACGGCGATGAAGCGGCCGTCAGCGTCCTTGAGCCAGGCGATGTCCGGAATGTTGTCCAGGATAGCTTTCTGGCGCCGCTGGATGTTGTCCAGTACGGCCTGAGCTTGGCGCCGGGAGGTGACATCCACAGCAGTGCACAGAGCGCTTTGTTTTGATTCTGATCGATTTATCCAGGGGTTGACGTTGACTTCCAGCCACAGCGGCGGCTTGCCTTGACGCAAAAAAACGCATTCCTGGCGGCCATACGTAGATGTTCCTGAGAGAAATTTTGTAGAAAAATCGTCAGCAGACAGGGAATCCATGAACTCCACAACCGGCTTTCCCTGGATGGCGTGTTCAGGCTTGTCGAGCATCGCTGACAAGGATTCGTTGGCGTAAACGATAACCCCGGAAGCGTCCATGACCCACACGCCTTCAGGGGCGTTGCTGCGTGCGGCGAACTGTTCTGGCGGGGTGTCCGCGCGCGGCGTTTGCAGGTTCATGTCGCTCCTTCATGCCAGGGGGCTGCAGAAGGGCCCGGATAGCCCGGGCCCGGTAGATTAGCGCATTTTCGCGTCGAGATAACGTTCGCTTCTGAAACAATTTACGATTGTTTCAGGAAAATGCATGTGAGCACTTACACATTTCAATGGTAAAATGCTCTAATCCATTTTTTCAAAAGCGTCTTTGTCTGCGCCGCACAAGGGGCAGACCCAGTCGTCCGGCAAATCTTCAAAAGCGGTGCCGGCGAGGATGTTGTTTGCAGCGTCTCCTTCTGCCGGGTCGTAAATATACCCGCACATACATTGCCATTTTGCCACGGCGAAAACTCCTTGTTGAGGGTGTCGTCAATGAGGTCTGGCGCAGAACGCACACTGTTTGAACGTGGTGCGAACGCCGCCAATCCAGGGGCCTTTTGGCAGTATTGTACCCACTGGAGCCGGCAATGGCAATGCAGAAAAAAATCCCCCTGAAGAATCAGGGGGACGGGCTAGGGGATTGGGGTTGGGAGGAAGAATTTACCTATGACATGCATAGGTATGGCCTGCATGATGTCAATGGCTGGTTAGTGAGAAAGAATATAGGAGCCGTATATGAAATAGGTATTGAGAAAAGATTACGCTCCTGTTAGCTCACTGGCCAGAATTAAAGTTGATAAAAATAGTAAAATGATCCTAGAAATTCAATACAGATTAGAGCTGGATTGACAAAATTATCAAAAGAAGACTTTGTATGCAGAAAAACACCTTGGAGAAAATCTTGGAATACGCCTCCATGCCTGTGCACGGCGCCTTGTCGCGTAAGCTGCGCAAGGATGTTCGGGTGCAGATCAACGAAGGCCCGGTGCTGGAGACTGCAGTGCTGTTTTTGGGCGAGGCGTTTGTCCGGGTGACGGAAGAGCAGGGAGACGACGTCACGAACACGTATTACGATTGGGAGGCCATTGCGTCCATCCGGACCTTTAGCAAGAAAAGCTAGCGCATTTTTGTGTTGAGGAACGCTCGCTAAACATTTTCAACGTTAAAATGCGCTTACAGAGTAAGCAGGCCATGCAAATGGGGCGGGAGTGTTTCCCGCCCCGTTTGCGTTGTGGGCGTGGGGTTATACGTTGCATCTACGGCGCAGCAGGGCCAGGGCTGGGACCGCCAGCAAGAGCAACCAATCCAGGCTCAGTTTGGCGGACGGAGCCAACGTGCAGCCGCTGTCGCCGCCGTCCGGGGCGTTGTTGATGCGGAAAATGGCGGTACTGCCGCTCACTTCATAGGCGGCCAGCAGCAGCGGATATCCTGTAGGGCTGTCGTCGCTGTCCACCACTTTCATGCCTTCCGGCGCCAGATTGCCGGCTGTGCCGGCTTCGGGGTTTCCGTCGTAGTTGCGGGTGTTCATGTACTGAAGAAAGACCGGGGAGGCCGGGTTGGTAACGTCATAGACCATTATGCCGCCCATGCGTTCCAGGCCGATGAAGGCGAACACTTGATCGTCGAAAATGCCCAGGGCCAATGCTTCAGGTTCAGAGCCCTTGTCGTCGCTTCTGTTGTCAAAGGAATTGTTTTCATTGTCGGTGGAGTTGAAGTTTGCCGGATACATGGAGGCCAGGGTCTGGGCAAAGTCGTCAGAGCTGTCGTAGACTTGTTCGATGCTGGTCCCGGTTGCCTTGTATATGCCGAAAGACCGGCCGCCAAAGGAATATATCATATCGTAGTCGCCGTCGCCGTCGATGTCGCCGTTGGCGGTGGTCATCTTCAGCCTGCCCAGCAAGGCTTCGTCTTGCAAAGTTGCAGCGTCTGGAAAGGCGGCGGGGTCAAGCGTAACGTCTTTGACGCGGGTTTCTTCGCTATAACCGTCGTAATCCCTGGAGTCGCCTTCGTTGGCTGTGACCAGGTAATATGCGTCGTCTTTTTCAAAAACTGCTATTGAGTCTGGCTGGTACATGCCTGCCACATTGTCATAAGAGCGGATGTTGATGGCGTTGTCCTTGTTGCTGGCGTCGAGCGGATGCGCTGAGTAGTCCTTGTAGCCTAAGGGCAGGATGGCGGTGATCGCCATGCTCTGCAAGTCAATTGCGGCGATGGCGTTGTTCTCTTGCAAAGAGCACCAGGCCATTTCGCTGTTGGGCGCAACAGCAATGTACTCGGGTTCAACGTCCATAGCCACAGTGGCGGCTGGACCGAAGATGCGCACGCCGGCGTTTATCAAAGCGTCTTTCTGGTCGTTGAAGCCTGTGAACGGCAATTGGTTCACCACAGCCTGGTCCAGGCCGTTACCGATGTCCACCACGGTGATGGAGCCTTCCGGGTCCACAGTGTAGTCGTCGTTTGGCTCGCCTTCATTGGCGGCCAGAATGTAGCGGCCGTTCGGAGAAAACGTTACCATGTCTGGCAGTGCGCCGGCGGCAAACTGAGTCTGAAATTCGCCTTTGGTGTTGAAGACGGCGATGACGCCGTCGGCCTGTTTGTCGCTGTTTTCCACAGCAGCGGCCACCAGGCCGTTTTTCACGGCCACGCTGTTCACGCCGCCGCCATACGCGCTCACGTCCAGTACGCCTTTTTTGGTCGGATTCGCAGGGTCGGAGGCGTCCAGTATGTCAATGGCCTTGTCATTGCCGTTGACCACAAATATCTGGTTGTTGTCCGGGTCATAGGCGACGATTTCTGCAGCGCTTTCATCAAAAACGCCGGTTTTGTACACGCCGGAAAGGCTCAGGTTCACTTTGCCATCGTCTGCGTTGGCGGTAGCAGTTGTCGCAACCAGTGCGCACGCCAGCAGCATAAGGCTCCACAGTTTCAGGTAACGTCGCATACGATCCTCCTTTTTGAGTTCACGTCAAACAGCATCTCCATAGCAATAGCGCATCAGCTAAATACGAATTATATATTGTAACACTAGACGCTGTCTGTTGCGCCTGTGCTTCACGAAAGAGGCAAATGTGTGACGACGCAAGCTCTTGTTTTGCTGCGGCAATAACGGTACAACTCGTGAACATTGTCCGTGTCGCCAGGAGATATGCATGTCACGATTTACTGCAGTTGCGCCCAAAATCCGTCTTTCGCACAAGCTTGCTGTAGCATTTATCATGTTTGCTTTGGCCGCCGCCGGGGTTGTTGGGTATGTCCTCTATGTGACGGCCATGGAGCAGATACGTGCGGACATTCATCGCCGTTTGCGCGACATGGCCGCCGTAGCCGCCCTGCAGGTAGACCCATGGACGCACTCCACCTTACAGACTCAGGAGCAGGAGGCGGGACCTACTTACAAGAAAATCAAGAAAATATTGCAAGACATTCGTGATCAGACCTCTGATATCCGTTTCATCTACACCATGCGGCCGGACGAAGAGATAGGCATACGTTTTGTGGTGGACGCAGAGGAGAATCCTGAGGACATGGCCAGGCTTGGATCACCGTACGATGACCCGAGCCCCTTGTTGGCCGCTGTGGTGAAAGACCTGGAGCAGGTGACGGTGGAAGAAGATTTCTACACAGACGAGTGGGGGACCTGGCTGTCCGGCTATGCGCCCATTAAACACTCGGACGGCAGGCTGGAGGCGGTGCTTGGCGTGGATATTTCTGTGGACGAGGTCAAAAGCTATGAGAACCGTTTGCTCTTGCTCTCCTTGGGCGCTGGCGCTCTGACCCTGCCTCTTATCCTAATTGGCGGCTACCTGGTGGGACGCCGCATTGCCAAGCCCATAGAGAAGGTGACCACTGGCGCTCAGCGCATTGGCCAGGGCGATTTGGACGTGCAGCTGGAAGTCACGGGGAACGACGAAATAGGCTTGTTGGCCGGCTCCTTCAATGACATGGCCGGCAAGCTGCGTCGCAGCCGCGAGCAGCTGAGTGAAATGATAGAGAAGTACCGCTCCATCTTTGAGAACGCAGTGGAGGGGATTTTTCAGTCCACCTTGGATGGAAAAATTCTGGTGGCCAACACGGCCATGATGCGCATGTTCGGTTATGATTCATTGGATGATTTGCAAGCCAATGTCGCCAGCGCTGCAGAGCAGCTGTACGCCGACCCTGCTGACCGGCGCCGCTTCATTGAAACCTTGCAGCGCGACGGCCGCGTTGAGGGATTGCACCTGGAGATGCAGAGGCGGGACGGGTCCTGCATCCACGTGGAGCTCTCCGCTCAGTTGACCGAAACCAAAGAAGGTCCGGTTATTGAAGGCATGGTCCAGGACGTGACCGAGCGCTGGGCCTGGGAGCTGGCGGAAAAGCAACGCCAGGCCGCCGAAGCAGCGTCTGAAGCCAAGAGTTCTTTTCTGGCCAACATGAGCCACGAAATCCGCACGCCAATGAACGCCGTCATGGGCATGACCGAGCTGGCCCTGAAAACAGAACTAACAATCAAGCAGCGGGATTACCTGACAAAAATTCGCTCTTCCGCACGTTCGTTGTTAGGCATTATTAATGATATCCTGGATTTTTCCAAGATAGAGGCCGGCAAGCTGGAGCTGGAGGATACGGATTTTCAGCTGCAGGCCGTGATGGAAAGCCTTGGCGATTTGCTGGGAGGCCGGGCCGCAGAGAAGGACCTGGAGTTTCTCGTTTCCATCGCCGACGGCGTTCCCTGTTCGCTGGTGGGCGACCCTTTGCGGCTGAGCCAGGTGCTCATCAATCTGACAGCCAACGCCGTGAAGTTCACTGATAAAGGGGAGGTGGAGGTCCGCGTTTCCCTGGCCCCGGAGAGCGACTCCGACGCCACAGTGGCGCATCTTCATTTTTCCGTGCGGGACACCGGGGTGGGTATTGCTCCAGAAAAGTTGAACACCCTGTTCCAATCCTTTTCCCAGGCAGACGCCTCCACCACCAGAAAGTACGGCGGCACAGGCCTGGGCCTGGCCATTACCAAAAAGCTTACAGACATGATGGGCGGCGAACTGGACGTGCATAGCGAGCCGGGAGAGGGAACAACTTTCACCGTCCGGCTTTCCTTTACCCGGCAGGCAGCGGAAAAGGAATACGTACCCACCCGCCAGAGTGGACTGAAAGCCTTGCGCGTCTTGGTGGTGGACGACAACGCCAACGCCCGGCAGATTATTTTCGAAACCTTGCAGTCGTTCCATTTTCACGCTGACGTCGCCTCTGGCGGCGAGCAGGCCCTGGACATGATTGAAAGCGCTGACGCGCCCTACGACCTGGTGCTTATGGACTGGTCCATGCCTGGCGTGGATGGCGTAGAAACCGTGCGCCGGCTGCGGGCAAAACCCGGGTATGAGCGGTTGCCCTCTGTCATAATGATTACGGCCTATGGCCGGGACGACGCCAGGGAACAGGCCGGGGAGCTGAAAGTAGACGGGTATCTGGATAAGCCGGTCAACCCCTCCTCGCTGTTTGACGCCATTATGGGCGTCTTTGGTTGCGAATTGGCGGACGGGGGTGACGCACTGGAGACCGAAGAAGCTGCGGGCAAACTGGCCGGGGCTCGGGTGTTGCTGGTGGAGGACTTCGCCATCAACCAGCAGGTGGCCGTGGAAATGCTGCAGGACGCCGGCGTTCGCGTCACTGTGGCCTGCAATGGCCAGGAAGCCTTGGATGTTTTGCATGCGGCGCAGTTTGACGCCGTGCTTATGGACCTGCAGATGCCGGTCATGGACGGCTATGAAGCGGCGCGCCGGATTCGGGAAAATCCGAAATGGGACGGCATGCCGGTCATCGCCATGACCGCCCACGCCATGCAGACGGACAGGGAAAAGTGTCTGGCACTGGGCATGAACGACCATTTGTCCAAACCTATTGAATCAGCGGAGTTGTACAAAGCCCTGGCCAAGTGGACGCACGTGGAAAGGGGGGAGGCGGCGCCTGCGCCAAGAGCAAGCGCCAAGCCGGCGGCGGACGAGGTTGCGCTTCCTGCTGCGCTGCCAGGCCTGGACCTGGAGCAGGGGCTGCGGCGGGTTAAAGGAAAGACCGGCCTGTATCTGCGCTTGCTCAAGGAGTTTCATCGCGATTTCGCCACTGCGGCCCGGCCGGTGTCTGCGGCCATGGAGCGGGGCGATTTGGCCCAGGCGGCAATGCGCACCCACGGAGTGAAGGGAGTGGCTGGGAATCTGGGCGCTGTGGAGCTGTATGAGGCCGCCCTGGCGCTGGAGACTGCCCTTAAAGAGGAAGACGCAGCCAAAGGCGGGGAGCTTTTCGTCCAGTTTTCCCAAGCGCTGGATACGGTTATTGCCGGGGTGACCGCCTGGAAGGAAGAACAGGCGCAGACCTCAGGCGCCAAGTCCTCCCAGGGAGCCGATCTTGTTGTGCTGCAAGCGTTATTGCAAGAGCTGGACGGACAGCTTGCAGAAAGCTCTTTCAACGCGCCCCAAACAGTGCAAACCCTGGCCGGGCATTTGGCCGGCGGAGAGTACGGCGACGCCTTTGCGCAACTGGAAGAAGCCGTTACGCGGTTCGACTTTGCCGGCGCACGGGAGAAGTTGGCTGCGCTGGCCCAAGAGCTGGAAGCCGAGCTTTCCTGATTTCTTTACGAGAACCGGCCCTAAGGTCTATAGGCTGGTAGCTGCGTTGCCAAGCCGGCGCTGCCAGATCGGTCAATTAGTGTGCTACCTAAATCGGTCACTTTCACGTGTCATTGACAGGGGTCAGGCGGACATGGAGTCAGGCGGGCTGTTGCCTTGCGCGCCAAAGCCGGATATGGTTTGCCCATGACAAAAGACCTTTCTTTCTACCCTCGGTTTGTTCTCGCTGTGTTCCGCCGCGGCAAGGCAGAGACTCTGCCTTATTCCTATCTAGAAGATGAAGCCCGCAAAGTGCTCAAAGGCGATGAGCTTGAAGAATTCCAGGCGGCGCTGCAGACCATGGTCAATCAGGGCCAGATAGTCCAGGCAGGGGCTCACTACCGCCTGGAAGCCGCGCCAAGGGCCTGAATATGCGGCTGACTTCTTTTCTTATGCATCGGCGCCGGCTGAACCATCAGAGAACCTTGTGGTATTTTACGGATGAACTCATAGACCAGACCCGCGATATGCTTCGTTGCCCCACCACCACCCAGTTGGAAGAGCAGGAACAGCGCCGCCGCCTGGACAATGAGCGCAGCGGCGGGGAGAAGTAGACGGCGCTTTTTTAGGACGTTTTCCAGAAACAATTTTCATTGCTTCAGGAGCGAGCGTTGTCTCAACGCGAAAATGCGCTAGCGAAGGTCATGTCCGTATTCTCGAAGACTGCTATGCTTGCAGGCAATGTGCTATAATCACAAACTTTGCCGCTTTTTTTTGATCTGACTCCATCCCACTGGCGTTTCATCCAATTCTCCACTTGGCCAAGCCAGCGCCTGCATCAAACATTTTGTGATGATTTCGCTTGACGCTGCATGCAGAATGCGGCACACACTAAAAGTAGGAATACATTCCTAACTAGGGGCTCAATATGACTGTAGAGGCAGGCGAATTCGAACGCCGGATGGAATCCTTCATGCGCACCTGCAGGGACGCCGGAATGCGGATTACTCC
>CAYTSA010000053.1:11825-14072 GCA_964440345.1 uncultured Desulfovibrionaceae bacterium
TCCACAACGTATAGAAATTTTTAAAGAAATAGCGAAAAGCGAGGAGCACCCCCACGCTGAGCAGATTTTCCAGGGCGTGCGCGAAAGGCTACCGACCATTTCTTTGGACACAGTATACCGGACGCTTTGGTGGTTGACCGAATTGGGGCTGGCGACTGCGCTGGGGCCGAATCAGGACAGAACCCGCTTTGACGCCAACCTGGCCCGGCATCACCATTTTGTCTGCAACAAGTGTGGCTTGACCCGTGATTTTTACAGCAAAGACTTGGACAGCCTGGAGCTTCCTGAAGAAGTAGCGGCCATAGGCTCCATTGATCACACCCAGGTCGAAGTCAAAGGAATATGTCACAGGTGTAAGGCAAACCATAGAAGCTAAATGCGCTCTGCGCAACACATGCAGAAGAAAGAAGGAGCAAACAGTATGAGTGAACAAAGTAAGTGCCCAGTAACGGGCCGGACAAGCAGACAGGTTGCAGGCGGCGGCATGTCGAACCGCGACTGGTGGCCGAACCAGTTGAATCTGCACATCTTGCACCAGCATTCAAGTAAATCGAATCCGCTGGGCGAGGATTTCAACTACGCCCAGGAGTTTGCGGCGCTTGACCTGGAGGCGGTGAAGAAGGATTTGTTTGCGCTGATGACCGACTCTAAAGAGTGGTGGCCGGCCGACTGGGGCCACTATGGCCCCTTGTTCATCCGCATGGCCTGGCACAGCGCCGGCACCTACCGCATGGGCGACGGCCGCGGCGGCGCCGGCTCCGGCAACCAGCGGTTGGCGCCTCTGAACAGCTGGCCGGACAACGTCAACCTGGACAAGGCCCGCCGTCTGCTGTGGCCGGTCAAGCAAAAGTACGGGCGGAGACTCTCCTGGGCCGATCTTATGATTCTGGCCGGCAACTGCGCCATCGAATCCATGGGCCTGAAGCCTTTTGGTTTTGCCGGCGGCCGGGAGGACGTCTGGGAGCCGGAAGAAGATATTTACTGGGGCTCCGAGGACGCCTGGCTGGGCGACGCCCGCTACAAGGGCGGCCGGGAGCTGGACAACCCCCTGGCCGCCGTGCAGATGGGGCTGATCTACGTGAACCCGGAAGGGCCCAACGGCAACCCCGACCCGGTTGCTTCTGGTCAGGACGTGCGCGAGACCTTTGCCCGCATGGCCATGAACGACGAAGAGACTGTGGCCCTGGTGGCCGGCGGCCACACGTTCGGCAAGTGCCACGGCGCCGGCGACGCCGCCCACGTGGGGCCGGAGCCCGAAGCCGCGCCCATTGAGCAGCAGGGCCTGGGCTGGAAAAGCAGCTTTGGCTCTGGCAAGGCCGGCGACCAGATAGGCAGCGGCATTGAAGGGGCGTGGAAACCCAAGCCGACCACCTGGGACATGGGCTATCTGAAAGTCCTGTTCAAGTATGAATGGGAGCTGGTCAAGAGCCCGGCTGGCGCAAACCAGTGGCTGGCCAAGGACGTGGAGGAAGAGGATATGGTGGTTGACGCGCACGACCCGTCCAAAAAGAATAGGCCTATGATGACCACTGCGGACCTGTCGTTGCGGTACGATCCTGGCTACGAGCCCATTGCCCGGCGCTACCTGGAAAACCCCGAAGAGTTTGCCGGCGCCTTTGCCCGGGCCTGGTTCAAGCTCACCCACCGCGACATGGGCCCGCGCTCGCGCTACCTGGGGCCGGACGTTCCCGCCGAAGTTTTAATCTGGCAGGACCCCGTGCCGGCGGTAGACCATGAGCTGGTTGACGAGCAGGACATAGCCGCTCTCAAGCAACAAGTGCTGGCTTCCGGCCTGTCCGTCTCGCAGCTGGTCAGCACAGCCTGGGCTTCGGCCTCCACCTTCCGCGGCTCGGACATGCGCGGGGGCGCCAACGGGGCGCGCATTCGCCTGGCGCCGCAAAAGGATTGGGAAGTCAACGAACCTGAGCAGTTGCAGAGCGTGCTGCAGACTCTGGAAGCAGTGCAGAAGGAGTTCAACGCTGCGCAGTCCGGGAAAAAAGTCTCACTGGCGGACCTGATCGTTCTGGCCGGATGCGCCGGCGTGGAACAGGCGGCCAAAGCCGCCGGCCATGAGCTGGTTGTCCCCTTTATACCGGGGCGCACGGACGCCACGCCGGAGCAGACGGACGCAGAGTCCTTTGCCGTGCTGGAGCCGGCGGCGGACGGGTTTCGGAACTACCTGAAAGGCAAATACTCCGTATCCGCAGAGGAGCTGCTCATTGACCGGGCGCAGCTGCTGACCCTGAC
>CAYTSA010000053.1:14082-25618 GCA_964440345.1 uncultured Desulfovibrionaceae bacterium
GGTGCTCATCGGCGGTCTGCGCGTGCTGCACGCCAACTTCAAGCATTCGCCGCTGGGCGTGCTTACCAACAAACCGGAAAGGCTGACCAATGACTTCTTCGTGAACCTGCTCGACATGGGCACGGAGTGGCGGGCGACAGCGGACGAGAACTTGTTTGAAGGCCGGGACAGGGAAACAGGCGAGCTGCAATGGACTGCTAGCCGCGTGGACCTCGTCCTGGGCGCGAATTCACAGCTAAGGGCCGTGGCCGAAGTCTATGGCTGCGAGGACTCCGGGGAGAAATTCGTGCAGGACTTCGTGGCGGCGTGGAACAAGGTCATGAATCTTGACCGCTTTGACCTGGTCTAAGAGAATATTGCGTATACGCGCTCCTGGCTGGTGAGCCGGGGGCGCGATGTTTGGGGTATGAGAGCATTTTACCATTGAAAACGTGTAGATGCTCTTAGTACGTGGAGCAGTATGTTGTTACCATCCTGCTCCGGCTGCTTCGCAGCCTGGCCCCTTCCGCGCAGAGCGCGGCTGTGGCCGTTCTTATAACTTCGCGCAACAAGATGTTACCCCTTTTGTGCTCTCAGAAATATGCATATTCCTGAAACAATGCGACATTGTTTCAGAAGCCTTGTCTCAACGCGAAAACGTCCTAGAATTCGTCTGTATCCAGCCGCAATTGTTCCGGCTCTACGCCAAAGGCGTCGGCCAGACGCAGGCGGGTCGAGTAGCGCAAGCCGCTTTTTCGCTGTTCCAGTTGGGCATATGCCGACTGTGTTACGCCCATTCGCCTGGCAATTTCAGCTTGAGTCAAGCCAAGGTGCTCCCTCCAGGCCCGGACAATTCCCTTGTCTTCCAATACAGCAAGCTTGACGACCTCGTTGGGGAGCGTCACATCTTCGTCAGGGCGTTCCTGTCCGGCCATATACAGTTCATAGGGAACCAGGACATACAGGGGTGCGCCGTCCGGGCCGTTGACTATCTGATGCTCAGTATGTGCGTTCATCCCGTTTCTTAACCTCTTCTATTTGTACGACAACTGGTGACTTGCTCGTTTTCAAAGTAAAAATGACTCGGTAGCGGCCCACCCGTAGACGGTGTTCCGGCCGTCCTGTTAAGGCTTTTACATTGCGGCAGTCCGGCCACAGAGGTAACTCGTCCACACGAGCACTCACCGCGGCCTGGTCCTTTTTGGGCAACCTGGCAAATTGCTTTGCTGCTTTCATGGTCCAGATTACGGTCGCCATGTCAAAAAATAATTTTTTATAATATTTTTGTCAATAAAATAGTATAAAAGCTTATGATGGCTCCTCCTCTCCAAAACAAGGCCAGCAGTTTGATAGGTAAGCAGCCGCTCCAGGATGTAGCGGCGCGAGCGAAGCGAGCGGGAGTGAAGCTGAAGAGGGCGGCGTGAGAGGCAGGGCTGCGGCAGCCTGGTCCCCGGAGCCGCGAAGCGGGCGCAGAGGGCAGGCGTCAAATGGAAATTGCACAGTTCCCCGCACGCAACGCGCCTGGCGCTTGGTGTGCGGCTGAAGGGTTTAGATGAGAAAGCTAAAAAGGGACTCACGATTTCTCGTAAGTCCCTGAAATATGGCGGAGAGGGAGAGATTCGAACTCTCGATAGAGGTCTACCCCCTATACTCGCTTAGCAGGCGAGCTCCTTCGGCCGACTCGGACACCTCTCCGTGCTTCTGTCTGAACCAAACGCTTCTCTAGCGACGGCAAACAAACTCCTTTTCTAAACTTCCCGTCCTTATTGTGTCAAGCAAATATTCGCCAAACATGACAATCCTGAAAGGCTTGGCGTGGAGTCTTTTATTTAGCGGGTATTTGTATTAGGACCCTGAGGAGCCGGCGCTACAGTAACAGCCGGCGCCCTTTTCAGGAGAGATTATGACGATTGTATCGTATATATCACGTTTGTCCGGCCATCCTGCCGCGGAAAAGTTTCCCCGCGCCGTGTCCATTCTCGGCTCCACAGGCTCCATAGGCGTGAATGCGCTCAAGGTGGTGGACGAACACCCCGAGCTTTTTACTGTGGCTGCGCTGGCTGGCGCCCGGAACGTCAAGCTGCTGGCCGAACAGGCGGCACACTACCGGCCCCAGTATCTGGGCGTTCTGACCGAGGAGGGCGTGGCTGAGCTGGCCGACAGGCTGGTGGCGTTGGCGCCGGACGGCTATATGCCCGAAATCGTTTACGGGCCTGACGGGTATACCGAAATTGCCGCTCTGGACGAGCCGGACATTGTCCTGGCCGCCCAGGTGGGGGCTGCGGGCCTGGCGCCTGCGCTGGTGGCCACGCACGCCGGCAAGATCATCGCCCTGGCCAATAAGGAGGCCCTGGTCATGGCCGGGGGCTTGTTCCGCAAGGCCTGCGCTGCGTCCGGGGCTGTAATTTTGCCGGTGGATTCCGAGCACAATGCGCTGTTTCAGGGGCTTGTGGGCCATGCCGAAGACCGCATCCGCAAGCTCATTCTCACGGCGTCGGGCGGGCCCTTCCGCGGCCGCACGCCGGCTCAGCTGGCCAACGTCACGCCTGAAGACGCCTTGAAGCATCCAAACTGGTCCATGGGCGCAAAAATAAGCATAGACTCCGCCACGCTGATGAATAAAGGGCTGGAGGTCATCGAAGCGCATCATCTCTACGGTCTGGACGCCAGCCGGCTGGACGTGGTGGTCCACCCCCAGTCCATTGTGCATTCACTGGTGGAGTATTGCGACGGCTCCATGCTTGCCCACCTTGGTCCGCCGGACATGCGCATTCCCATAGCCTATTGCCTGGGCTGGCCCTCGCGCATGCAGCTGTCCCTGCCTTCGCTGAACCTGGCTGAAGCCGGGAAACTAACCTTTGAAGAACCGGACATGCACACCTTCCCCTGCCTTGCCTGGGCCATGGCCTGTCTGGAGGAAGAAGACAACGGCCCGCCAGTGGTCTTGAACGCCGCCAATGAAGCCGCCGTGCAATTGTTTCTGGATCGCAAGATATCTTTTCCTGACATTCCGCGGCTTGTGGGTCTGGCTCTGGACAGCTATACTGGCCCCTCGCCTAAAGGCTACGATGACATTATGGCTCTGGACGCCATGATCCGCGAAACGACCGAAGAACAGGCAAAGGCGATGAAATGAGCTGGTGCGCCTTTGCTTGCTACTTTCTGAAATATATGGAGAAGATATGCAGTTTTTAATTAGTGCGGCGGCCATTGCCCTGGTGCTAGGAATGCTCATTTGTTTTCACGAGCTGGGCCATTTTCTCGTTGCCCGGGCCATGGGCGTGGGCGTTCCTGTGTTTTCTTTTGGATTCGGCCCGGTGCTGGCCAAGTTTCGCACCCGCAATACAGAGTACCGGCTCTCGGCCGTGCCCTTGGGCGGTTTTGTGCAGTTGGTGGGCGAGCAAGAAGGCGACGAACCGCCGGAAGGGTATACAGAAAAGCATATGTTCAACAAGCGCCCAGCCTGGCAGCGGATGCTTGTGGTGGCGGCTGGACCGGTGTTCAATTTTGTGCTCGCACTGCTTATCTACTGGGGCCTTTTCATGGCGCATGGGCAAACAGAGCTTTTGCCTGTCATCGGCGAGGTGGATGACAACAGCCCGGCCCAGGCCGCCGGCTTGCAGTCCGGGGATCAGATTCTTTCCATCAACGCTCAGAATATCGAATATTGGCGAAATCTTGCCGCGGTCATCCACAACAGCGAGGGGGAAACCCTGCAGCTACGCGTGGAGCGAGGCGGGCAGATTTTGCCTATGCAGGTAACGCCGGAGCTGCGGGTGCATAAAAATCTGTTTGGCGAGGACGTGAAAACCCCGCTCATCGGCATCCGCCCCGCCCAGGAGGAGGTGACCATCCCACTGAATCTGGCCCAGGCGTTTACAGCCGGCGTGCAGCAGACATGGAGCATCATCTCATTGACGTTTCAGGGGATCATTAAGCTTATTGAACGGGTGGTGCCCCTGGAGACTGTGGGCGGCCCCATCATGATAGCGGAGCTGGTCCACAAGCAGACCCGGGAAGGCCTGACTCACGTGCTGGCGCTGACAGCGCTCATCAGCGTGAACCTGGGGTTGTTGAACCTGATGCCCATTCCCGTGTTGGACGGCGGACATATCCTCTTTTTCGGTATAGAGGCCGTCACCCGCCGGCCAGTGAACAGGCGCGTGCAGGAAGTCACCACCAAAATTGGCCTGGCGCTGCTGATCACTTTAATGGCCCTGGCTGTGTACAATGACATTGTCCGCATCTTCACTCCAGAATCCTGACGGCTTGTTGCTCTGCCTGAACGGGGCTGAGGAAAAGCTGCAGTTTGTGCTGGCGGACATCGCAGAGCCGGCAATCCCCCGTGTGTTTCAGCAGTGGACCGCGCCGGGCAAAACCATGCAATTGCTTGCGCCAGCCCTGGACGCGGCTGTGCGTCAGATAGATGCGTCCACCGCCGACATACGCCGCCTTGCCTGCGTTCGCGGCCCCGGCAGTTTTACGGGGCTGCGGGTGGCCATGGCCACAGCTATGGGGCTGGCCGCCGCCACAGGCGCAGACGTCGCCGGTCTGGAGTATCTTCCCCTTCTGGCCCGGCGGCCGGCCGCTGTGGCCCGGACTCTGGGCGTTGGCGGCGCGGTCTGGGTTCTTGTGCACGCCAGGCGAGCCCAGGTGTACCTGCAGGGCTTTTGCGTGGACCAGGAGGCGCCTGAGCCCCTGGGCCCGGCCGAGGCGGTTTCTGTTGACGCCGCCGTGACACGCATTCTGTCCGGTCCACGGCCTTGCGTCGCTTGCGGCTCCGGCCTTGTGCGCAACCCCGCCGCCTTAGCTGAACCGCTGCTACGTCAGTCTGTCTCCCTTTTACCTTCTGTGTTCAACACGCCGGACGCAGACAGCTTGCTCCAGGCTGCGGCCGGGGCGGCGTATGGCCAGGAGCCTGTAGACCCACTGTATCTGTGCGCTTCAGACGCAGAAGAGAACCTGGACGCCATTGCTGCTTCCCGGGGCCTAGACCCTGGCGCCGCCCGGCGCCGTCTGGAACACTTGCGCCGCTTGTAATCTTTGGCGTTTTTCTTGGCATTTCCTTTGCATTTATCTGCCTGACGACTCCCCCCCGGCAGAAGTTTCCCCCTGTGCGGCCGCCAGGCGTGAAAGCTCCGGCGGGGCGTCGCTACGAACAGGTGAATAGCCGTCAGGCTGTGCGGAGCAGTTGCGTCCGTCGGACGGCAGGGAAGCCGGAACGACATTCAAGGAGGAAACGCCATGTCCATGGTAATCAATCACAACTTGATGGCGATGAACGCCACCAGGAACTTGCAACAATCATATGGCAATCTGGGTACTTCGGTGCGCCGTTTGTCGTCTGGTCTGCGTATCGGCACAGCGGCGGACGACGCGGCCGGGCTGGCCATTCGCGAGCTGATGCGCTCGGACATCGCATCCCTGAACCAGGGGGTGCGCAACGCCAACGACGCCATTTCCATGATTCAGACGGCGGACGGCGCGCTCAGCGTTATCGACGAAAAACTCATTCGGATGAAGGAGCTGGCCGAACAGGCCGCCACAGGCACGTACAACTCTGACCAGCGTCTGATCATTGACTCTGAGTATCAGGCCATGGCTTCGGAGATCACCCGTATCGCCAACGCCACGGACTTTAACGGCATTTACCTTCTCAACGGGAACTTGTCCGCAGAAGGGCAGCACGACGGCTCCAATCTGCAATCCACTGGCGAACTGAAAGTGCACTTTGGCACGCTCAACGACTCCGCCGAAGACTACTATTACATCCAGATCAACAACTCCACGGCTTCGGCTCTGGGCGTGGGCAACCAGGCGGCTACGGACCAAGCGGGGTACTCCATCTCCACCCAGCAGGCGGCCCAGGAAGCCCTGGTCGGTCTGCGCGACGCCATTGTGTCCAAGGATAACATCCGGGCCAAGCTGGGCGCCTTGCAGAACCGGCTGGACAACACCATCACCAACCTGCGCATCCAGGCTGAGAACTTGCAGGCGGCGGAGTCCCGGATTTCCGACGTGGACGTGTCTGCAGAAATGACAGAATTTGTGCGGCAACAGATTCTTACGCAGTCCGCCGTGGCCATGCTCTCCCAGGCAAACTCCTTGCCGCGGATGGCCATGCAATTGATTGGCGGGTAAAGAAAAGAACTGAGGCGCCGATATGAACAGACAGGGGCCGGTCCGGTTGACGCTGGACGCATCCGGGTCGGCGGCGGGCGCAGGAGCCCGCAAAGGCGAAAACAATGGCTGACTATCTTTCAGGACAAATATCCTTCGCGGGGTTGGGCTCAGGCACAGACTTCCAGACGATGATCGACCAGCTCATCGAGGTGGAGTCTATCCAGAAACAGCGCCTGGAGCTCTGGAAGTCCGAATGGAACGCCAAGGTGGAGGGGTTTCAGGAGCTGAATACAAAAATGCTCAGCCTGAAAACCACCATGGACGGCATGGACACGCTGAACGAGTTCATGGTCAAGTCCACCAACGTGAGCAACAGCGACGTGCTCACCGCTACGTCTGACAGCGACGCCGAGGCCGGAACCCACTCTGTGGAAATCAACCAGCTGGCGCAGAACGCCGTCATCACCGGCTCATCAGGCTTTGCCGAAAAAACTGAAGTGGTGAACAGCTCCGGCGGAACAGAAAACTTTGTCTACACATACGCCGGCACAGACCATTCCGTCAGTGTAGCCAACAGCGTTACCCTGGAGGGCCTGCGGGACCTCATTAACAAGGACGCCAACAACCCTGGCGTCCGGGCCTCGATTATTTCTGACGGAGACCAGTACTATTTGCAACTGCGGGGCTTGGATCAGGGCGACGACAACACGCTGACGTTCAACGCGGCCTCGTCCACCATGACCAACGCTGCTTTTAACGACGCGGCTGACTTCGAAGTCACCCAGGTTAACCAGAGCGCCCAGATACGGGTGGACGGCTGGCCAGTGGCGGACTGGATAAGCGTGGACAGCAACTCAGTGGACGAAGTAATTGAAGGCGTTACCTTGAATCTTAAGGACGTCACCAGCGGAACTCCGATTCAAGTGACCGTCAACAACGACACCGCGGCAATTAAAGAAAACATTCGGACCTTTGTTGACCAGGTCAATGAAGTCAGGAGCATGATCAAAACCCTGACTGAGTATGACGACGTTGAGAAAAAGGGATCCGTGCTTACAGGGAACTACGGCATTCAGCTAATTTCCTCGAAACTGAAAGACGCAACTGCTTCCATAGGCGTCGGGTTTGAACGCTATAACGCCGTCACCCAACTGGGCGACAAGATATCCGCCCTTTCCCAAATGGGCATAAGGACGGACGCGGAAACAGCCTCGCCCACCAACGGCCTGCTCGTCATAGACGAGGAAGAGCTTGACCAGGCTTTGTCCGACTACCCTGACGAAGTGGCGGAAATGTTTGCCGCCAATGGCATAGGGGCCACCGCCACCAATGACTTTAGCTACTCGGACTACGTTTCAGGCATTACAGAACCTGGAACGTATGACGTGGCGTATTCCATGGACGCCTCTGGAAACATCATATCCGGCACGGCGCTTATAGACGGCCAGCAGGCCATTGTGGACAACAACGGCAAAACCCTGACTTCAATGCTCGGAGACAGCCGCGGTATTGTGATCCGGGTGAACAACACCGCCCAAGGTTCTTACAGCGGCGAAGTGCGGCTTAAGCAAGGAAAGGCCGGCGAAATTTCTGATCTCCTTAGTATGTTGACAGATGCTCAAGACGGCCCTTTGGCTATCTTGGAAGAGAACTATTACGGCATCATGGAGAACATAGACAAGAAGATTGAGCGGGAGGACAACCGTCTGGAGCGCATGCGCAGGACGTTGATGGATAAGTTTTCCCGGCTGGACACAACCTTGAACTACTATGACAACCTCTCAACATCGTTGTCGAACCAGATCGGCCAGCTTGTCCCGGTCTCATAGCGCATGTTGGCTTTGAGACAACGCTCGCTCCTGAAACAACTGTTAATTGTTTCAGAAAAATGCATAAGAGCATTGCAACATTTTTACAGTTTACATGCTCTAAACTCAGGGAGTAATCCATGCTGAAGGCGGCACAGGCCTATTTCCAGACGCAAGTCAACACCACCTCGCAGGGCCAGCTCTTGGTCCTGCTCTATGACGGCGCCATCAAGTTCCTTAAGCAAGCCAAGGTGAAGATTGACGAGAAGGACTATGCGCAGAAAGGCATCCTCATTTCCAAAGCCATAGACGTTATCGCCGAGCTGGCCGGCAGCCTGAACGTACAAAAAGGCGGTGATTTGGCGGAAAATCTTCATAAGTTGTATTTTTACTGCAACACCAAGCTGCTGCAGGCAAACATGAAGATGGACACCGGGCTTATCGACGAGGTGATTACCATTCTCACCAGTTTGCGGGGAGCTTTTGCCGAGGTCCTGGCGTCCGGCATAGACGCCCCGGACAGGCCTATGGCCCAGCAGCAGAATATGCACCACCGGGCCGCGCCCCAGCCTGGCGCCACAAGCGCTCAGGCGGCGCCCGCCGCCGCGCCTCCGCGCAAGGCGGACAAGGCCTACGCCGCGTCCATGCTGCAGACAGAGCTTGCCGCACCGAAGACGGTGCAGACTGAACAGCCCCGTGAGACTGTGCAGAATGAGGCTGCGCAGAACACGGCAACGCCGGACAGAACGTCTAACGCCGCGCCGCCGCTGCAGGCTCGTCGCGCCGCCGGGACAAATCTCTATCGCAGGATTGCCTCCCAGACTACGTCAGGATAGGTTCTTCCTGCGCCTCTGAATGCATCGGGCTTCAGGCGGCGCTGATTTTCAACAGTCTCCGGGGTCGCCATGAACGCTCCATTGCGCATTCTCCACGCCGCCAAATCGCTTGGGTTGGGCGGAACAGAAAAGGTCATGCAGCTCTTCGCCGCCGGCCTGGACCGTTCTCGTTTCGAGCCCCATGTCTTTAGTTTTGTGGACGGTCCCCGCGGCGCGCTGATGCGCCAGCAGTCTGTTCCCACCCATATTGGCCATGATTTTTTACAGGTTCTGGAGCGCGTGCAACCGCACATTGTCCATGTGCACCGGGCTGGTTGGCCGGAAAAGGACCTGCTGGCCCCTGTCAAACGTTACCGTAGCGCCAGAGGAGCGAGCCTGCCGGGCGTGGTGGAGACCAACGTCTTTGGCCGGCATGACCCCACCCCTCTGGGGCGGATGGTCCATCGGCGCTTGTTTGTTTCGCGCTTTTGCCTGGAGCGCTATGCCGTGCTGTACGATTCTGCTGCAGGTCCGCCAGGCTGCGGCTATCTGTACAACCCCGTCGACACGGATTTTTTCGCTGCGCACGGCGCAGACCCTGCTGGCGCAGGGCCCGTCATTGGCCGGCTTTCCCGGCCAGATCCGGGAAAATGGTCTCCATTGGCCCTGGAGTTTTTACCGTATCTGGCTGATCGGGTCCCAGATTTTTTGTATTTGATAGTGGGCGGCGTGGACTGGGCTGAGCAGTGGGTGCGTGACAAAGGCTTTGTGGACAAGGTCAGGTTTCTGCCGCCAATGGAAACTGACGCGGAACTGGCGGATTTTTTCGCCCGGCTGCGGGTGTTGGCCCACGCCAACGGCACAGGCGAGAGTTTCGGCCTGGCCATAGCAGAAGCCATGGCCGCCGGCTTGCCGGTGGTGACGCATCCTTCGCCCTGGCCCAAAGACAACGCCCAGGCGGAGTTGGTGGACCACGGCGTGACGGGTTTTATGGCGGCAGATCCCGCGGCGTATGCAGCCCGAACGGCGGAGTTGTTGCAAAAGCCGGGGCTGGCGGCCGCCATGGGCCAAGCGGGCCAGAAAAAAGCGGTCTCGCTGTACCGGCTGCAGAACGTGGTGCAGAAGCTGGAGGGAATTTACGAAGAGCTTGCGGGCGAGCTTTCCTCAGCCGGAGAGAATTCGGGCTGATTGGCGGCGTGCAGCGTGAGCAAGCCTTTTTCCGTAAGCACCAACCCCTTGCGTTTTTTTCCTTTCCCAGACTCTGTTTTTACGCGCAAGGCGTAGCCCTTGGTGAGCAACATGTTCAAATCCTTAAGTGATTCAGCTTCAATGCAGGAAATGGGGGCCATGCCGCCGTTGCAGGTGACCTGCGCATAGTGGAAAAGGTCATTGAGCAGCAAAAGCTGTTCTTCAGTCAGGTCGTCCACCAGCCGTTTGGGACTGCGCTTCTGGGGCGCAGACGATATGCCCAGGTTCTGCAGCATTTCTTCGCCAGAGTTTGTCAGCCGCAGGTAGCTGGGTTCAGAACCGCAAGGATAACTGACAATAAGTCGTTCTATATATCCTGAGGTGATGAGTTCTTCCACCCGGGATTCGTCATAGAACAGGGTAAGCTTCGAGGGCAGCATGCCTTTATACCGGCGCACTTTGGAGAAACTGGCAATGTCCTGAAGGAGTTCCATGTCTGGCGAAATAGTATGCATTTTATACACCTCTCTTTGCCACGCAACTGTAACGAATTTCGCCTGATTGTAAAGAGTTTGTTGTAAACTAATTTTTCCTTTTAATATATTTAAATAATTTATTTTTTTGAAGACTGTTTGACGAGCCGTATGTACAAAAAATTCAGCGCCAAACCTCCCTCAACCCAGATATATGAGCACGCTTTTGGAAGGCGTCCCATTCTGGCCGGCGCCGCCGGTGTGGAGGCCAGGCCCGCCTCATCGGCCACGCCTCGCATTGTCACGCACATATAACGCATCGCCGGCGGTCAATTGCCCGTCAGGGTGCGTGTATAGCTCGTACAGGTTGTGCAGCTTGAAACCTTCATGGCGCAGAAAGCTGTCCAGGTCTGCAAAAAGCGGCTGTCCGTCGTAGAGTTGAATAAAAGCGACTTCCACGAGCAGCGCTTGCACAGCGCGCAGCATGCCGCCGCACCCCTGCAAGGCCAGCAGCTCAGAACCTTGCACGTCCAGCTTGATGACCTGGGGAGGTTCTGGCAGCAAACAGTCCACCCGGGCCAGGGAAACCGTCTTGCGCTGTTCCAACTGTAAACGCTCGCCGTGATAGTTTTTGGCCACAGACGAAACGGACAGAAGCGAACTGGACGCGCCGTTCCGGGTTATCTGTAAACTGGCTTGGGCGTTGGCGTCACAAAGAGCTGTTTCGTGAATGACTGCGCGGGGATGGTGTTGGAAGAGCGCCTGCAGCCTGGCAGCAGCTTCGGGGTTGGGCTCTACGCCGTGCACCGTTGCGTTGGGGAAAAGGCGCAGCAAGCGGCGCATGGTTTTTCCTTTCCAGGCGCCGCCGTCCAGAACGCAATGCACGCAGCCGCCGGCAGCTTGCTGCAAGTCTGCGTACGCATCCCGCAGGGCCATGCGGCCCCAGTCGCACCAGCCGCGGGCCAGCCGGGCGCGGCAGGCCAGTTGCAGGTCAAAGGCGTGGTCAATGAGTCTGGACACAGTGGTCGTCCTACTGGTGATCAGATATGCATATCCAAACACATAACCACATGCTCAATCAATGTAAAGCGGGAACCAGAATCCACCGCCTCTTTCCGAACAAACCCCTGTTTTGCACATTTCCACCTTT
>CAYTSA010000054.1:0-20048 GCA_964440345.1 uncultured Desulfovibrionaceae bacterium
GCCCGGTGGTGTGAGAGGACGGGGGCCGCAAGGCCCTCTCCTGCTCGATCGTATGGATTGTTTACTCTATATGGCGCAGCCAGAGGCGCACACGCCGCGTGAAAGCAGACACAGTATTTTCAGGCGCTGCTACTCACCGGCAGCCTGCAGCAAAGCGTGGAAGAACGTTTCCACGTAACGGCCGGAGACCACGTCGGCCAGGGAGAAGGACGGCGGCGACTCGCCGGCAAAGGAAGACGTGTAAGCGAAGAAGAGCTCCTGGGATATCTTATGCAGTGACGGGGCAAGCATGTTGTCCCAGAGTTCTGTCTTGGTTTCTTCGGTCAGGTCGAACGTCCGGCACTGCAGCGGCCGGTGCTCAAACAGCAGACAACGGCCGCCTTCCAGCAGTGGACACTCTGCTCCAGCCCGGGACAGGCAAAATTCCCCAGCAGCCTTAGCGTCCGCCGGGGCCTGTGCCTCGGCCTGAGCTTCAGCCTGCTCGCGGGCCACTTCCCGCTCCCGCCGGGCGGTTTCCACTGCTTTTTCGATGATCTCCACGCGCTTTTCACTGGTCAGATACTGGTTCAGCTTACGGTTTACGTACACCGCCTCGGCCAGTTGCAGGACCACCGGCGTGCGGCAGCAGTTGGCGTGGTCCCGGCCGCAGCGGGCCGGGTCCTTGCGCTCGTACGCAGTAAGGTCCTCGACACGCGCGGTCAGCTGATCGTAGTCGTCAAAAAAAGGGGCCAGGTCCACCAGCCGCTTGAACTCAAGGGAGGGCTCGCGCACAGTCAGTCGGCCGCTTTTTTTGCCGTACTTGCGCACGGTGGACCACTGTTCGTAATTGGTTGGTTTGGAGGGTAGTCTTTTCAGCACTTTGCCAGCCATTTTACTGCCCAGTCCCCGGCGCAGCAGGTAGGAGTTCAGGACAGTGCCGGTGCGGCCAATGCCGTGGCGGCAATGGATGAAAACCTTCTTGCCCAGGTAGATGGCCTCGTCCATCCAGGCCAGGGCTTTTTCCAACTCGATGAGGTCTGGCGCCTCCTCGTCCACTATGGGCAGGTAGTAGACCTCAAAACCGTGCTGCTCCTCTATCTCGTGCAGGTCGCAGAACTCAGCGCACAGATTCAGTATGGCGTCCACGCCGTTTTCTTTCAAATAATTCAGCTGTGCGTAAGACATGGGCGCATGGCCCACCCCCAGGTCGTCGGTTACCCAGACCAGGGGCTCGTTCTTTATCTTGGGGCCGAACAGCATCAGTTGCGCTCCTGCATGGCGTGTTTGGTTTGTTCCACAAAATCTCCAGCCATTTTCCGAACTTGCTCCTCGCTGCGCAGCTCCATGTCCATCATCCGGGTCCGGGCCAGCAGCCGGCCCAGCACCACCAGCCGCCGCTCTATTTCCTCCCTGGGCGCCCTGGCGTAACGCGCGTCCAGCATATCGCCCTTGCGGGATGTTTCAAAGCCGTATTCCCCCAGGACCAACTCGATAAACAGCAGTCGCAGCTGCATGCCTTCCAGGCCTCCGCCTCCTCCCTTGAAACGCAGAGAGGCGTAATTTTTCTCATCCGAGTCGCCGCACAAACTGTCCAGCACGGAAAAATGATACCCGAACCGAAGCATGACGTGCATGTAGTCCCTGGAGATCACTCCGTAGCTGGCCAGAAGCTTGGAGTCCATGGAAACGATGCCGCCGCTGACGCGGTCGAACTCTTCCCAGTCCAGATGCTTTAGCGAGTCCGACCAGGAGAAATCCGGGCTGTTCAACCCCCGCCACATGGCCGCCATGGGCGCAGACAACAGCGCCTCCGGCCTCACTGTCCTACTGTTAGCCTTCGAGTCCACGCCGCCTTCCAGGTCCAGCACGTACATGGCCATGGGCAGCTCAGTCTCCAGCCGCTTGGCCTGGCCCAGGCCCCGCCCGGTACGCTTGACCAGGGAGAACATCTCCCGCACGGCCATTTCGTGGCAGAAGCGGACCATGTCGTGCACGGACCGGCAGCCCTCGGGGGTAAAGGCGTCGCTCTCAGGGTCGGTCAGGCTTAGTGTGGCGGCAAGAGCTAGAATATCCTTAAGCCGCAAATCGGCCGGGGTCTCTTTATCCTGATGGGATTCGCCAACCAGGGCCGTCAGTTCCTCCACCACGCCGTCATACACTGCGCCACGATCAGCGTCCACGGTGACCACTTGCCCGTTACTGAGTACATCGAAAATATCCTGCCGCGCCACCACCACAGGCAAGCCGCTCTCCCGGGCTACAGAGGCAAAGTGGCTGGCCCGGCTGCCAGAGGCAGAAACCACGGCCGCAACCCGGTCCATGGCCCGGACCAGCGACGGCGCCAGGGCCGGCACTGCCAGGACCATGCCGTGCTCCACCAACGAGGCGTCGAAAATGGTGTCTGCCCGCAGCACCGGCCCCCAGGCAACGCCCGGCGAAACGCGCTCCGCCCCGGCAATGACTGGTATTGCGTCCACGACAATGTCCTGGTCCTTGTGCAGCGGCACAGCGCCCAGTTCTTCAGACCCAACTCCAAGTGTCTGACCCAGGGGCCTGGACTGCAGGATGAAGGGCTCGCCTGTAGCGTCCAGCGCCCATTCCACGTCCTGGGGCGCGCCGAAAAGCTCTTCCAGCTGCATGGCCATGCCGGCCAGCCGTCTGGCCTGGCCTTCGTCCAGAGAGGACGCGGCCAGCGGACATTCATGGTCCAGCACCCAGGGCTCGGCTTCGCGGCTCAAAGAAAAGATTTCCGGTACGCGACAGCCATCCACAAGTTGATCGCCCAGACCGGGCACGGCGTACACAGCCAGGGTTTCCGGCCGGTCCGGGTCGCTGGTGTAGGTTACGCCAGCGGCTGAGGCTTTCACCATGGGCAGCACCAGCACGGCCATGGGCGTTTCCGTGTCCGCCAGCCCCCAGCGCACCCGGTAGGTAATGGCTCGGGAGTCGTACTTGCTGCTGAGCACCCGCTTGTAGGCCTGCAACACGTCGCCCGGCTGCACGTTCAACTCGCTGGAGTACTGGCCGGCAAAAGAGACTTCGCCGTCCTCGGCCAGGGCGCTGGAGCGCACTGCCAGCCGTGCGCCGTTTGCAGACAGCTTTGCAGCTTCCTCCAGCATAGCGCCGGCCACGAGCTCGGGCACGGGCGCCTTGCGCACCAGTTCTTGCAGCTCCCCGGCTATGCTGGCCACGCCGTCAGGATCGGCCAGCGTAACGCGCTTGAGCAATTTATCCACTTTTTCGCGCAACCCGTCCGCGGCCATGAAAGCGTGAAAACTGTTGGCCGTCACCACAAACCCTGGCGGCGTGGGCAAGCCTGTTTCCGCGGCAATGCGGCCCAAATTGGCCGCCTTGCCGCCAGCCAAAGAAAACTTGCCGGCGCAGCCGGCCAGGTCCAGCAGGTAAGGCGGGCCGGCGTCGAGCGCCGGGGTCCGGGCCGCAGCAAAAATCTGCCCGCTTATGCGCTCCAGTGCGTCCCGCAGGCCTGAGTACCCCTTTGGGTTCATGGCCTCCAACGAGGCCACCATAAGGTCTGCGTTGACCAGCAGCCGCTCGCAGAGCCATTCGGCCCGGGCCCAATCCACCTTATCCCGGCCATAGGCTGTCTCTTCCAGGTCGGCAATCAGCTCCAGACAAATGTCGTCATATTTGAGCAGGTCCTTGAAGGCGGCGTATTTTTCGCGCAGCATGGCCCCTGGTGCGAAAACCGAGTAGACCCAGTGCTTGAGTTGCTTGGACAGGAGCATGGCGGACTCTGGCTATAGTATGAACCGCAAATGTACGCAGATTGGGTACCTAGATGAACACAGACAGGGCGTAAACATGTCTGCGGCCGTCCGTTGTCCGTCTGCTTTGGTCTGCGGTTGTAAGTTTCTTTTACGTATCCTTGGCCAGCACCTCGGCCACTTTCTTTTCCAGTTCATCCTTGTCGATGGGCTTGACGCAGTATTCGCTGGCGCCCAGCCGTACGGACTCTTTGGCGGTCTCCAGCGTGGGATAGCCGGTGAGCATGATGGCCCGCAGCCCGGGCTTGATCTTCTTCAGTTCTTCCAGCACTTCCACGCCGGTCATCTTCTTTAATTTGATGTCCAGAATGGCCAGCTCCACGTCGCTGTTGCGGGTGTGCTCCAGGGCTTCTTCCTCTTCTGTGAAGGCTGTCACGGTATGGCCCTTGCGTTCCAGTATGCGCTTGATGAGCACGCCGGCGTCAGCCACGTCGTCCAGTACAAGAATTTCGGCCATGATGGTCTCCTTAGGTGTCTATTGCCTCATTTGCATCGACTCTTTGTTAGGCTTCATCGCCTTCAGCCAGGGGCAGCTCCACAGTGAAGCACGCGCCCCTGCCCCGGGGCCGGCCTTCCAGCAAGCCGTCCACATCGGCAAAAGAACCGGCGTACAACTCCTCGGGCGGCGGGCTTGAGGGCAAGATGACCCCGCCATGGTCCTCCACAATGCCATAGGAGACCGACAACCCAAGCCCTGTGCCCTTGCCCACGGGCTTAGTTGTGAAAAAGGGGTCGAAGATACGTTTCAAGTCTTCAGAGCCAATGCCTGGTCCTGTGTCCGCCACCCAAATGCGGACCAGGCCCAACCCCGCGTCCACCTGGGTGCGCACGAAGATAATCCCTCCACCCTTGTCCTTCATGGCGTCGCGGGCGTTGGAGAGCAGGTTCATCCAGACCTGCTTGAGCTTTTCGGCGTCTCCGTTCACTGCTGGCTCGGCCGGGTCCAGATCAACCAGGATGATCACCTTGTCCAGCGCGAAGGTGTGGGAAACCAGGGATACCACATCGGTGAGAGAGTCGTTGATAGACATGGTCTGCTTGGACGACTCCGTCTGCCGGGAAAAGCCAAGCATGTCGGACACGATGCGCCGGCACACCTTGGTCTGCTTCTCTATGGTTTTAATATCCTTGAAAGCTTGGCTGTTAGGATCAAAATCTTCCATAAGCAACTGGGCGTAGCCCAGAATGATGCCCAGGGGGGTATTGATCTCGTGGGCCACGCCCCCGGCCATGCGGCCCAGGGACTCCATTTTCTGAGAACGGGTCAGCTGCTCCTGGAACTGCTTCACCGCCGTGATGTCCCGGGCTGAGCGCAGCAACCCCATAACCCGACCCTTGCTGTCCAGCACAGGCAGTTTGACCACGTGGAACCAGTGCTCCACGCCGTCCTTGCTCATGCAAACTTCCCGGTGCAGGGGCCGCTTTTCGCGTATTACCTGCAGGTTTTCCTCGTGCTCCTGCTGCGTGCTCTCGCCAAAGTTTTGACTGGAAAAGACGTCCACGTCGGTACTGCCTATCACCTCTTCCGGGTTCTTGCCGAAAAAGTCGATAAAAGCCTTGTTGGCCATCAAATAGACCAGCTTCTCGTCCAGCAAGGAAACCAGGTCCGGCGTTACGTCCAGAATGGTCCGCAGCAGCCTGCCCTGGCGGGTCAAGTCGTGTTCGGCCTGCTGCAGCTCTTCCAGCCGGGTCTTTAGGGTCATGGACATCACGTCCAGGGTTTCGGCCAAGTCCTGCAGCTCGTCTCCCCGGTTTTCCCGATACACAGGACAATTCTGGCACGATTCAGCCTTGTCCCGCAATACAGCGTCGCCGCCAACGCTCATGGGGCCAGCCTGATACCAGCACCTCCGGCGCGAGTCCCCGTGAGCCGGGCACTGGGTCAGATCGCAATCCATGATTTCCCAGCAGTTGTGCGTCAGTTGCGGCCCGGCGGTGGGGTCCAGCCCTCCCTTGACCACCTCTTCGGCGTGGGCCCGCAGCAGCTGCAGCCGGTGGGTGATGCGCCGGGCAAAAAGCGTAGACATGAACACCGCCACCACCAGCCCAGCAGCGGAAAGACCAGCGATGGCCAGCAACAGATCGTTGACCACGGCCTGGGCCTTGGTCCGGGAAAGCCCCAAACGGACAGTGCCGAACCGGTCCCCGGCGATGAGCACAGGCGCGGCAATGTCGTAGACCAGCTCCTTGCCCGTCTGTAGCAGCCGGATATGCGTCCGGCTGGAGGAGTCCACGCTGTTGGCGTCGCGCAACTCCACCGGAAAGCCGCCCTTAAAGGTATGGGTAAGCACCTGATCCTCAACGTCCAAAATGAACGCGTAGACCAGATCGTCTCCCACCTTGACCACCTCGTCCACCAGATTCTTGAGCACCAGCAGGTCCATGGTCAGGATGGGCTCAGCCGCGCGCAGGGAAAGATTCTCGGCCAGCACCTGGCCGCGGCGCTTGGACTCCTCCAGCACAGCGTCTGCGGCCATGCGGCTTACAGGCAGGGCGGACATCAAGGCCATAAGCATCACAATGACAGTGATGCCCAGGCCCAGCTTGGTCCGGAATTTCATTTTCGAAAACAGCCGCATGGGAGTCACCTTACTGCAACCCCAGATCATTTGTCAGCTTGCGGACAGGATCGTAGTCGCTGTCCTGGGCGGAGATGATCCCGTTGAAAGCCGCGGCTTCGAGCACTAGTTTGTGGGCCGGCGTATTTTCATTCAATGCGAACAGGGCGTTGGCCACGTCCTCCACCACAGTGGGCGAGAGCCCCCGGCGCGCCGAATAGACCCAACCCGGGTAGCGGCGGGTTTCCGCCAGCACGCGTATTTGGCTCAAATCAATAATATCCTTTACTATGGACAGGGTGCCGGTGCGGATAGAGCCGATGTCATACTTGCCGGCAAACACAGCCAGAACCACTTTTTCCTGCTTGCCTCCCGGCCCGGGAGCAAAGGCTACCTGGGAAAAATCATCTGCTGTAAGGCCATGGCGCTGGAAAAAACCCAGAGCAAAAAGATACCCTCCAGCTGAGCCCGGGTCCACAGCGATCCAGCTCTTGCCGCGCACGTCCGGCACTGTCTGTATGGCTTCATTGTCATGACGGCAGATTATCTGGCCCCAAAAATCCGCTTCGCCGCGCGACTCCACCACCCGGGCAAAGGCCCGCGCCCCTTTTTCAGCAAGCTGTATGTACACAAAAGGATTGGAAAAGGAGATGTCTATCTCACCGCTGTTGACCATCTCCACGTGCTTGTCAAAGGTGTCCGGAAAGACCTGCCGCACAGTGTATCCAGTGGCTTCGCTCAAATAATCCACTATCAGCCGATGCCGGCGGTAGGAAACCGTATGCGAATACTGGGGCAGATACGCGTAGGTAAGACCAGCGTGAACCGTCGGGGCCTCCACTTCCTCACGTTTGGCCATGTCCACAGGCAAAGCCTCTTCCTGGTCTCCGCAACCAGAGACAAACAGCGCCAGCGCGGCAAACAGCAGCACACTGCAACACAATTGAATACGAAGGACAACGTTCATGCTCCTAGTATACACTGCTCATGTCACTGTCTTCAAGCCCTTAACAGGCTGTTAAAGGCTTGCTCGAAAAATTTTCGTGCAAAGAAATGGTATTGATGTGGCAAAGAGTTTAGGATAAGTTGACGACTGTTTTGGGGGGCTATTAGCCAAGGACGTATCTTCAGTGCCAAAATCTCATGAAATAATCCTGAACGCTGCGCAACTGGAAGAAGAGCGCCAGAAGCGCCTCGCGAGACTGGACCGTGTTGCCGCCGGCAAAGAAGAGCCGGATAATGAACAGCGCTTCCTGGCGCACTATTACGAATCTCCCACCCCTACATATGTATGGACTATTACTTGCAACGACATAGTCCTTACGGATTACAATAAAGCTGGCGAAAAATTTTCCGGCCCCAACATCAAGGACCTGCTGGGCCGCAGCTACCGCTGGGTATACAGGGATGCGCCTGTGGTTGTCTTGTCCATGGAGGCGTGCGCCCGGGACAAAAAAACCATCAACCGTTACTTGAAATTACCGTTGCGGACCCAGCCGGCGGGGCAGCACCTTGACGCCACATGGGTTTTCATTCCGCCGGATGTGGTCATCTTTCACGCCCAAGACATTTCGGACAAGGTCCGCGTGCAGGAGCTGCTGGAGAACGCCAACCAAGAATTGGAAGAAGCCAACCAGGAACTTGAGGAGCGGGTTGCTGAACGCACAGCCACGCTGGAAAAGACCATTGCTGACCTGCAACGGTCAGAGACGGAAAAAACCGCCGTGCTCAACGGCTTCCGCGACGTGGTCATAGAATACGTTGATCCAGATTTGAACATCATCTGGACCAACCTGCCCCTGGAAGAGTCGCAGGGCCGGCCCATCCAGGGCGAGAAATGCCATGAAGTGGTGTTCGGCTGCTCCACCCCGTGCAAAGACTGCACAGCGGTGAAGGCCATTCAAACCAACAAGCCCCAGGAAGGCGAGGTGACGTGGCCGGACGGAACAACCTTCCTGGTGCGCTCCACACCGGTTTTTGGCGAGCACGGCGCATTGCAGGGCGTGGTGCACATGGGTTTGGACATCACAGCCAGAAAGCGGGCTGAAGACGACCTGCGGACCAGCGAAGCCCGGGTCAAAGAGCAGGAGCAGCGGCTGGAACTGGCCCTGACCAGCAGCAAGACTGGCCTCTGGGACTGGGACCTGGTGAACAAGACTGCCATATTTAACGATATCTGGGCGGAAATGCTGGGCTATACTCTTTCTGAACTGAGCGACAGCGAAGACGAGTGGGCGGCTAAACTGCACCCGGAAGATGCTGCGTTAGCCTTTGGAGCCATTCAGGAGCATATGGCCGGGAACTCGGACCGTTTTGTTGTAGAGCACCGCATGCAGACAAAGTCCGGGGAATACCGGTGGTTTCTGGGCACAGGCATGGTGACAGACCGCAACGCCTCCGGGGAGCCAGTTCGTTTGACAGGCACGCAAATAGACATCCATAATCGTAAGATTGCCCAATTGCAGCTGAAGGAAAGCGAAAAGCGTTTGCGCCGGCAGCAGGAGCTTATGGCCAAAGCAGAACAAATGGCCATGATCGGCTCCTGGGAGCTGGACCTGGCGACGAATGAGTACATCGCCTCTGATGGACTGTTGCGCATTTTTGGAATGGACGCAAAGGCGATACATTTGAATACCGTTTTCGAAATAATCCATCCAGAAGACCGGGCCAAGGTTCGCGAAAAACTGGAAGAGGCTGTCAAAATGGATGGCGTGGCAACCACTGAAAATCGGATTATCCGCCAATCCGATCATGAAATACGCTGGCTCCGCGTGAACGGCGAAGCCGCGCGCGACGATGACGGCAAAGCCGTGCGCATGCTTGGCGCCGCCCAGGATATCACCGAGTCTGTCAATATCCAAAAGGAGTTACTGCACGCCAAACGCCTGGCTGAAGCCGCCAACCTGACCAAATCCCAATTTCTGGCCAACATGAGCCACGAGATTCGCACCCCCCTCAACGGCGTCCTGGGCATGCTGCAACTGGCCCTGGACACCCCCATGGACAACGAGCAACGAGAGCTGTTGGGGACAGCGCTGGAATCCGGCCGCAATTTGCTGCGGCTCATTAATGACATTCTGGATTTTTCAAAAATCGAAGCTGGCCGCATGGAGATGGAGTCTGGCCCAGTACAAGTGGAAAAACTTATCAGCTCCGTGCTCGCTGTCTTTCACCAACAGGCCATGGTCAAGAACCTGGACCTGCGGGTCTTTGTTGCAGAAAACACCCCGGCCTTTGTAAACCTGGACGCCGCCCGGTTGCGGCAGGTGCTCTTCAACCTGGTGGGCAACGCCATTAAATTCACTGCCGTAGGTTCTGTTTCCATTACAGTCCAAGCGCTGGAGAAAAACGCTAAAGCAGGCCAGGTGCAGCTGCTTTTCACTGTTGAAGACACCGGCGTCGGCGTTCCGGATAATTTGCAGAATGATATCTTCGAACCGTTCACCCAAGCCGACGGCAGCTACACCCGCAAGCACCAAGGAGCCGGCCTGGGCCTGTCTATTGTCCGCAGGTTGGTGGAGCTGATGGGCGGCACTGTGGCCCTGGAAAGCAGCGAAGGAGTGGGCACGGCAGTGCACTTTACCGTGCTGGCAGGCCAATGCGATGAAACACCGCACGCTGAAGCTGAACCCGCCCAGACCTTTTTGAAGCCAACCGAGTCTCCTTTGCGCATCCTTGTCTGCGAGGACGATTCTGTGAACAGCGCCTTTCTCGTCAAGCTGCTGCAACGGCTCGGGCACAAGCCGGTCCCGGCAAAGAACGGCAAGGACGGGCTGCAAAAACTGGAAGACGGGGGCTTCGACCTGGCGCTTATGGACATCCAGATGCCTGAGCTGGACGGCGTGGAGACCACTCGGCTCATACGCAAGGACACGTCTGGCCGCTGGAACCCGGACATGCCCATCATCGCACTGACAGCCTACGCCATGAAAGGCGATCGGGAAAAATTCCTGGCCGAAGGCATGAACGAATACCTGTCCAAGCCTGTGGATATGGGCAAGTTGATCGAAGCTCTTAAAACATATGGCAAGACTGAAACCGCCTGATCAGGCTGTTGGAAAAGTTCAAACTCCCGCATAGTACATCTACACGTCGATCTTGAACCTTTTTTGCGGCTTGCCCTCATATTTGTAGGGCGTGTTACCATTGTACATATTGAGATGCTCTCATGCATTTTCCTGAAACAATTGAATATTGTTTCAGATGCGAGCGCTGTCTCAACGCTATAGCATTTAACGATCGAAATGCTTGCATTACGACGGGCAAAGCCCGTCTACAAGCATTTCACGGCAATGATTTGCAAGCAAATCTTGCAAGAGCATTTCAACTGTGAAATGCTCTAAATGCGCTTGAACAGCCTACACAGCAGTATCGCTGCAGCAGCCGGGCCATGGCCGGGGCCACTGTTTGTGGAACAGTGAAGTGCAGATAATATCCTCGCAGCGCGGTCTCTCTTATAGGTAGGGGTCTTCCGTGCTCAGATACCCCTGCACGTAGTCCCGCACGCCCTCTTCCACCGGGGTCCAGTCCATGTCTAGACCGGCGGCGGCCAACTTGCCCATCACTGCCTGGGTGAAATACTGGTACTTGCCCTGCAGGTGGTCCGGCATAGGGATGTATTCCACGTTCACGGGCCGGGCCATGGCGCTAAACACGGCCCCGGCCAGATCGTTCCAGGTGCGGGCCTGGCCCGTGCCCACGTTGATTATGCCATTCACGTCCGGCCGCTCAATGAGTTTCCACATCAGCTCTACGCAGTCCTTCACATAGACAAAGTCGCGCATCTGTCCGCCGTCCGGGTAGTCTTGGCGGTGGGACTGGAAAAGCTTCAGCTTGCCGGTTTCGCCAATCTGGCTGTAGGCCTTGCAGGCCACGCTCATCATGTCGCCTTTGTGGTATTCGTTGGGCCCGTAGACGTTGAAAAACTTCAGGCTGGCGATGTGCTCTGCAAAGCCTTCGCGCAGGGACCGGAGGTCGAAAAGCTGTTTGGAGTAGCCGTACATGTTCAGGGGCTGCAGCCCGGGCGTGGTCTCGTCTGCATCGGAAAAGCCTTTGGAGCCGTCGCCATAGGTGGCGGCGCTGCTGGCGTTGACAAAGCGGGCGCCGTTTTCCAGGCAGTATTGGCACAGGGCCAGGGAGTAGCGGTAATTGTTGGACATCAGGTAGTCTGCGTCCGTCTCCGTAGTGGAAGAGCAAGCGCCCATGTGGACAACGGCGTCGATTTCCCAAGGCAGCTGATCGTGGACCAGCATTTCCATGAATTCATCTTTATGCACGTAGTCCACGTAGCGGCGGTTGACTAGGTTCTTCCACTTCTCGTCGTGGCCCAGTTCGTCCACCACCAGCACCTCGTCCACGCCCATTTCGTTCAGCTTCCAGACCATGGCGCTGCCGATAAACCCGGCCCCGCCTGTGACTACGTACATAGACATCTCCTTTAGGATTATTCGCCAGCCAGGTTTGCAACTGCCTCTTCTACAGGCGCGGCAACAAGCGTCAGCTTGCCGCCGGCCCGTTGCACGCGCAAACCCACGCCAGGCAAGATGCGCTCCACTGGTCTGCCAAACAGAAAGTCCAACATTCCAGAACGTATCTGCCCCTTTTCCCTGGCCAGTTCCCGCACGGCCCTGTCATAGGCGATGATCTCCAGAATAGCGTCGGCCGCCTGGGCTTTCTGCTCCTTCTCGGCGTCCAAAAAGCACTCAGCCAGCCGGCGCAGCAGCGCCACGGAGCAGCGCTCCTCGTGGGTTTCCACCAGCTCGGCTAACGGAGTACCCTGGCCTATGACGTCCGCCCGGGTAATGCGGTCCTGGGCGTACATAGCCTCCAGCTCGGCCGTGTCCTCGCAGACCATGGCCCGGCACTCGGCCGGCCGGTTTTCGTAAATGGCGCACATATTGTCCAGCATGTGCAGTTTGCCGCAGGTCCAGCCTGTGCCCTGGGGTTTCAGCTTTACGATTTCTTCTTCCAGGGGCGCGAGTGCTCCCTGCACCTGATCTCTGGCCAATTCGCCCCGGCGCAGGGTCAGCAGCGCATCCAAGGGCAGCACCACGTCCGTGATCAGGGGCAGGTCCTGTTCGTGCAAAGCCGGGCCGCCCCGACGGCAGCATTCACCGCAGCGGCGGCAAGTCCATGTTTCGTGCGTCATCTACTTCTCCGGATAAATGGTCTCAATGCGCCGGGCACACTGCCCGGACATGCAAAGGGCAAAGCATGTTGGCTGCGCCTATATAGCCCAGCTGCAAGTGCGCCTTCCAGGCATGGGCAAAGGTTTTCCGGTCTGTGCTCCAGACCACGCTCTGCTCCTGGCTAAAAAGCGGCCCCACGCACATATCGCCCAGCTCCGGCGCCGGCTCCAACAAACTGCACAACTCTGTCACGGTAGGCAGCCGCCAGCCCCTGCGGCCTGCGAATCCTTCCGCGTCCAACCGGGCGGCGTAGTCCTGGGCGGCGTTCCAGTCCAGGGAATACACCGAGCCGGCTCGTTGCCATACCAGGCCTGTAGCCCTGTCTTCAACCACTTTATCTGTGCCATGAAAATCGTTTTCCATATACGCCTGCGGCCGACCGTTTTTGGACAGGCCAAGCAATGCGCCGCCGTCTTTGGGGCCTGCTTTTATCGACTTCGCCCGCAAAGGGAGGGCTGGCTGATCCAGGCGGCCGGCCATGGAAAACTCGGGCAGCGTACAAGTCTTGTCCATCGCTTCGCGCCAGCCCTGCAGAAGCCGCCGCAGCTCCGCCGCCATGACCCGCGCGTCGCCAAACCGCTTGCCCGGGTCGGCGTGCAGGGCCGTGGCGAAAAAAGCGTCCCACTCGCCGTCCAGGTCCGGATGCAGGCTGCTGGGGTCCACCCGTTGCTCCTGCCCGCGCCAGAAGCCTGGAAGCTCTCCGGTGAGCAGCCGGTGCAGGGTAACTCCCAGGGAAAAAAGATCAGCAGCCGGCCCAGCCTTCTCTGGAGATGCTTCCTGCTCCGGCGCAGCGTAATACGGCGACCCCACCTTCATCTGGCCAGGCAGACGCGCTTGTGTTTCTCCCCGCAGCCGGGACAAGCCAAAGTCTATAAGCTGCAGCGTATCGTGAGTGTTGATGAGCATGTTGAATGGTTTCACGTCCCGGTGCACCACGCCGGCGTCGTGCAACCGGGCCAGGCCAGACAAGGCTTGCAGCGTATAGTCCACAGCCATGTCCGGCCGCATGGGCCGGGTGGGCTCCTCCACCATGGCGGTCTCGCCAATGGCCTCGCCCAGGTTAGCGCACACATAGTCCATGACAAAAAACAGCCGCCGGTTGCCTGCTGCGTCTACGTCCTCGTCCATATCCCACACGCGGGCCACGTTGGGATGGTCCAGCCGGGCCATGGCCCGGGCCTCGTCCATGAACCGCCGCCGGCACTCCTGCATGCCAAGCAGCAGCGCCATGTCCTCAGTGGGGTTTAAAAGCTTCAGCGCAGCCAGCGTGCGCAACTGCGGATGCTGCACCAGGAACACCGAGCCCATGCCCCCGCGGCCCAGCAAGCCGCGAATTGTGTATTTGCCTATGGTTTTCATACATGAACAGGTTGGCGTGTCTGCATAACGGGGGAACCCTTTCCTACGGTCAATGCAGAGAATGCCAAATGAACGCCGGCTCTCCTCTCAACGCAGCCTTCTGGCGTATTGTTCCGGAAAGCCCAGAGCCAGAATAGCTTTGGCCGTGGCCTCTACATCATACTCCACCGCCCGGACGGTAAGACGCCGCGCTTCATTGTCCCAGAGCACGTATTTGGCGCGATTGTCGCTGTCCCGGGGTTGGCCTATGGATCCAGCGTTGACCATGTACCGCGGGCCAGGCGGCAAAATGCGCTCCCCAGGCTCTATCTCGCCGCGCTGCATATCCGACGGCGTGCGCGAGACCAGCGCCAGTTCGTGGGTGTGGCCGATAAAACATATCTCCTGGCTCATCACGTCCAGTATGGCGGCGACTTCTTCGTTTTCTTTTTCAAACAGATAGGTGGTCACGGACTGGGGCGGAAACCCATGCACCAGGTAGTGCCCGTGCTCCACTCTGAACCGCGGCAGACTGCGTATCCAATCGATGGATTCCTCCGAGAGCATGGCCTCGGTCTTGCCCAGTGTCTCGCGGACCACAGGATTGAACCAATCCCGGCCAGCCCGCTGAGTGACGCCCTTTTCATGATTGCCCAGCACGGTGGGGATGTTCCGGTCCCGGACAATCTGCACACAGGCCTCGGGCTCCGGGCCGTAGCCGATAACGTCGCCCAGACACACCACCTCGTCCACGGCGCAGGACTCCATGTCCTCCAGAACGCGTTGCAAGGCCTCCAGATTGCCGTGAATATCGGACAGCACCGCCAGCAGCATGGTTTTTCTGTAGCAGGTAACGGGGACTTAGGGAAGCCGTGGACTTTCGAGAGAATGCGTATAAGGCGCTATGGGGGACTCAGCAGCGACAAGCCACTTACCAATTGAAAATGTTTAATATTTTATGTAGCCAGAGACATTTCATGATCTAAGGCTGTGGAGGCAATAAAAATATCTCTAAACTCTACTTCCTCTATGTAATATACTTCCTTCTGAGCCCGCGTCAAAACTCCCGCCTACTCCCCTTCCCCCTCTTCCTCCAGCCGGTCCAGAATGAGTCCGAAGAACGAGCTGGCGTCGTCCGCCTTGTAGAGCCAGCCCAGGTGCAACCGGCAGATGCGGCACTCCACGGGCTGCCAGGCGTAGCCGGGGAACCACGTGAATTCAAAGGACAGCGTGGCCATGCGCACCAGCCCCATGGCCGCGTTGAAGCAGCCAATCTCGTAGACCACGCCGTAGGGGTTGAAGAAGGCGTGCTTGTGCGCCCCGTTGATTTGTATGCGGCTGTTTTCGCGGGTTATGCGTTGACGGCAGAGTTTGCAGACCAGGTGGCGCCGGGTTTGAGCGTGCTCAATTTCGTCGTGGTGCAAGGGCCGGGCTCGGCCGCGGCCAGCTCCCCCGCCCGATCCGCCGCCGGGGCGCTCAGGGCGTTTGCGCAGGCAAAGCCCCTGGGAATAGGCTATGACACCATGCATGCATGAACTATAGCACACAATAAATTAAAACGACACTCTTCAACGCGTTTAAAGTGAAAAAGGAATCAGTAGCTGAACCGCATCCAGCGGCCGCGTAGCTTTTCGGCCGGGTCCAGCGGCAAAAGTGATTGGAAAAAATTTTTAAAGAACTCGTCAGGCTCTTTGGGGCCGTCGGTGATGCGCACGTCGTCAGGCACGTTGGCCATGGCCTTGAGGGTGTCCATGGCGGTCTCCATGGAGCCCAGCTTGTCCACCAGCCCTTCTTCGAGCGCCTGGCGGCCGGTAAGGATGCGGCCGTCGGCAACCTGCCGGACCTTTTCATCAGGCAGTTTACGGCTTTCGGCCACATGGCCTACAAACTGGTCGTACAGGTCCATGACCACTGAGGTGAGCAAGTTCCGCTCGTCCTCGGTAAGTTCATCAAAAGGATTGCCGGTATCTTTGAACTTGCCGCTGGCAATGGTGGTAAAGTCCACGCCGATTTTTTCAGCCAAACCCATGTAGTTAGCCAGCTCCATTTTCACGCCAATGGAACCGGTGATGGTGCCGGGGTTGGCCACGATAACATGAGCCGGGCAAGCAACGTAATACCCGCCGGACGCCGCTACCGCGCCCATGGAAACAACAACGGGTTTGACAGCGGCCAGGTCCTTGACAGCCTGAAAAATCTCCTGGGAGGGTCCCACGCTGCCGCCGGGAGAATCAACTCGCAGCAGCACTCCTTTGACAGTGTCGTCATCGCGTAGCGTGGACAGCCAGTCAGTGAGGCGCTCTGACTGCATGATGACCTCTTCCACGCGGGCAATGCCCAACCTCTCGCCTCCGAGCATGGGCTTGGCGTCGTCCAACACCCAGAAGCGAAAAGCGGCCAAGGCGCTTATGATAAGAGCCGTGGCCGCCGTAAGCAGCAGTACTCCGAAGAGGATGGGATGCCGCTGACTGAAATCAGCTTTCTTCTCCACCGTCCTCTTCTTCCATTTTTTGTTTCAGCAGGTCGCCCAGAGACTGGCCGGCTTCAGGACCAGAGGACCGGAATTCCTTGGGCTTCTTGCGGTCTTCGTCTTCTTTCATCTGCTTGATGGACAGGCCCAGCCGCCGTTCTTCGGCTGACACGTGAATGACCTTGGCCTGAATAGTCACAGCCTCAGTAAACATTTCCGACGGGCTTTTGATTTTCTTGCTGCTGATCTCGGACACGTGGACCAAGCCTTCAATGCCTTCCTCCACTTCCACGAACAGGCCGAAGTCAGTGATGTTGGTCACCACGCCGTCCACAATAGTTCCCACAGGGTAGCGGCTGGGAACCTGGGACCACGGGTCTTCGTTCAGCTGCTTTATGCCCAGAGTGAACTTCTCGTTCTCCTTGTCCACAGTCAGAACCTTGGCCTGCACCGGGTCGCCCACCTTGTACATTTCTTCAGGGTGGCGAATCTTCTTGGTCCAGGAGATGTCGGAAACGTGGATGAGGCCGTCAATGCCGTCTTCGATGCCGATGAACAAGCCGAATTCGGTGATGTTTTTGATGGCGCCTTCAAGCACGGTGCCTTCGGGATACTTCTCGGCAACCACGTCCCAGGGATTGGGCTTTACCTGCTTCATGCCCAGGGAGATGCGTTTCTTGTCCGGGTCCACGCCCAGAATAACGACTTCCACTTCCTCGCCCACGCGGACCATCTGGGAAGGATGCCGTAGCTTGCGGGTCCAGGACATTTCGGAAATGTGCACCAGCCCTTCCACGCCGGCTTCCAGCTCCACAAAAGCGCCGTAGTCCACCAGGTTGGTGACCTTGCCGGAATAACGGGCGCCCTCGGGGTATTTTTCCACAATGGTTTCCCACGGATCCGGCACCAATTGCTTCATGCCCAGGGAAACCTTCTTGCTCTCTTTGTCAAAGGAAAGGACCTTAAGCTCCATTTCCTGGCCCATGGCCACCATTTCCTTGGGATGCTTGATACGCTTCCAGGACATGTCCGTGATGTGCAACAGGCCGTCCAAACCACCCAGGTCCACGAACACGCCGTATTCAGTGATGTTCTTGACCCGGCCGGTGACCACCTGGCCTTCTTCCAACGTGGAAAGAAGCTCGGACCGCTTGTGGTCGCGCTCTTCCTCAAGCAGCACGCGGCGGGAAACAATAACATTGGAGCGGCGGCGATTTATTTTCAGCACGCGGAATTTGTACTCTTCGCCAACCAGTGCGTCCATGTCCGGCACAGGCCGCAAGTCCACATGCGAGCCGGGCAAAAAGGCTTCCAGACCGCCCAGTTCCACGGTGTAGCCGCCTTTGATGCGGCGCACGATGCGGCCCTTGATGACGCTTTCTTGCTCCTGGATGTCTTCCAGCTTGTCAAAAAGCTGCATCCTTTTGGCTTTTTCGCGGGACAGTATGATGGCGCCTTCCATCTCGTCCTTACGGACGACAAAGACGTCAACAGTATCGCCTATTTGGACAGTAACGTTACCTTCCTTGTCACGAAACTCGTCAACCGGGATCTGACCCTCTGACTTAAAGTTTACGTCTACAAGCACGTATTCAGGGCCTACCTTGACCACCTCGCCGGAAACAATGGAGCCCTCTTCAAGCTCACCGAAATCCGCGTTGAGATAATCTTCGAGCGCTGACTCGAAATTCAGTTCATTCTCAGGGTTAGACATGTCATCCTGCATAGTTTCCATAGTTGCGTTCATCCATTAACCTCCAGACCGGACCTCTCAACCGGACGCAAATTTCCCGTTCCGTTCATTCACGGGATTTGACCATCTAACAAAATCATAATGAATTGACAACATAAAAATACGCTTCTTTTTCATAATTTCATGTTTTCTACATTAGTATAATCACTGCGTAGCGTTGCCGCCTTGCGCAATGGAGCTTCAAGACAGAATAGTAAGGCGGGCGACCGCAAGGGCCGCCCCAACATTATGACGTATTGATGTAACGTATCGTGCGCGCGCTGACCTGAGCCAACTCCCTCCTGCCCTGCAGCCGGGCGGCCTGGCCAGTGATCGTAGGCGGTGGATTCAGGTTAATTAGGCAACTTGACAGCTTCAGTCTGCAAGTGCTCCAAAAACATGCGCAAGGTGGGGAATGCACTCCGTTTGGCGTGGTGTACGCTATAGAAACTGCGCTGCAGCGATAAGCCTGGTATAGTGATTTCCCGCAGCTCCCCACGGTTGAGATAATCCTCAGCCGCCATGCGGGAAGTAATGGAAACGCCAAGCCCTGCAGTAACGCAACGAATGACAGCCTGGGTCGATTCAACCACGACAGAGGCCTTCAGATTGCGGATGTCAAATTTGGCTTTTGCCAGGGCTGCTTCCAAAGCCTTAAACGTCCCGGAGCCGGATTCGCGCAGCACCCAAGGCGTCTGCACCAGCTTTTCCAAAGACATCTCCTGAGCATGCTGCACATTGCCGGCAGAGGCAATAACGACCAGATCGTCTTGCAACAGCTTGACGTAGGTCAGCTCTGGCTGCTTTAATTCCACGCCCACGACGCCGGCGGCAAGCTTGCCCTGGGCCACTTGCTGTATAATATCTGTAGAGTCGCCTACGCGCATCCTCACCGTTACTTCAGGATACTTTTCCACAAAGCTGGAAAGGACGCCTGGCAACAGATAGTGGGCGGGAATGGTGGAGCCTCCGACAACAAGATCGCCGGAGACTTTGTCTTGCAGAAGCTGAATTTCAGCCCGGGCTTTATGCATGGCGTCAAAAACTTTCAGAGCATGCTCGTAAAGCACGTCGCCAGCGGCTGTGGCAAGAATGGTGCGGCCGAGCCGGTCAAACAATGATACGCCAAGCTCTGCTTCCAAAGCGGCAATGTGGGCGCTGACCGTGGGTTGCGACAAGAACAAACTTTCGGCAGCCCGCGAAAAACCCTTCAACTCATAAACCTTTGAAAACGCTTCTAATCTACGAAAATCCATGCATACCTCTCGCCAATCGCTCTGGGCGATCCTTCATAAGTTTACCGTGCGGAAAAGCTCCACAGCAAGCTGCAACCTGCCTTGCCGAAAAGCGATGCTATACTCCAGAACTGTACAAGCTGTTCCAGACATGCGGCAAAATCGTGCGCATAACGCACTCACATCCTAACTGCGCAAAGAAAGAGAACATCCTGAGGGGAATAGAAGAAAACACACAATCCAATAATATATGGAAAATACAACCATTCAGGAAAACTGTGCGTTGAGAAGATTGCCCCCCAATCTTCTTACGGATTTCTCAATACGCTCCAACGAAACCCAAACTCTCCGTTGGTGTATTTTTTTCATATAGACTTTTTCTGATGGATTGGCAAGAAATAACTGACACCAAAAAACTATCTATCAAAAAAGGGAGGCAAGCCTCAGGCTGCCTCCCTTTAGAGTATTATAACATTGAAAATGTTTCGATGCTCTTATGCATTTTCCTGAAACAATTGGGAATTGTTTCAGGTGCAAGCGTTGTCTCAACGCGAAAATACGTAAAAAAGACCTTGTTCAACCAGGGCTAGTCTTTCTTTTCCTCATTGGTTGTGTCTTGCGTCTCTGCAGCCGGAGCTTCTTCTGCCGGAGCTTCTGCGGCGGCTTCTGCCGGAGCTTCTTCTGCCGGAGCTTCTGCGACGGCTTCTGCTGCCGGAGCTTCTGCGGCGGCTTCTGCCGGAGCTTCTTCTGCCGGAGCTTCTGC
>CAYTSA010000054.1:20296-25577 GCA_964440345.1 uncultured Desulfovibrionaceae bacterium
CTTCTGCAGCGGCTTCTGCCGGAGCTTCTGCAGCGGCTTCTGCCGGAGCTTCTGCAGCGGCTTCTGCCGGAGCTTCTGCGGCGGCTTCTGCCGGAGCTTCTTCTGCCGGAGCTTCTGCGGCGGCTTCTGCCGGAGCTTCTGCGGCGGATTCTGCTGCCGGAGCAGCGGGCGCCGATTGTTCCGCCTTGGCTTCCGGTGCAGCCTTCACCTTTGCTGGTTTGGGCTGTTCGCCGGCGGCCAGAGAGAACTCGATCATGGCCATGGGCGCATTATCGCCGCGGCGAGGCGCGCCCATTTTGACCACACGGGTGTAGCCGCCCTTGACGCCGGTAAAGCGAGGGCCGATCTCGTCAAAGAGTTTCTTCACCAGCTGGTGGTCATTAAGTATCTTGTATGCTTGACGCCGGGCGTGCAGGTCGTTGCGCAGCGCCAGAGAGATCAGCTTATCGCCAACGCGGCGCAATTCTTTTGCCTTTATTTCAGTGGTCTTGATGCGGCCGTATGTAAGCAGCGCCTTAGCCAGGTTGCGGAACAGGGCTTTGCGGTGTTCCCAGGTCCGGCCGAGCCGCTTTCCGGAATTTTTATGCCTCATTGTGTTCCTTCCTCTTCAACCATTCCTGGTAGCTCTGTTCAAATCCATCGAGCTTCGTGCCGAATTCCAGGCCCATGTCCAAGAGGACGCGCTTAATCTCGTCCAAGGATTTGCGGCCAAAGTTCTTGGTCTTGAGCATGTCGTTTTCCGTACGTTGCACCAGCTCGCCCACCAGGCTGATGTTGGCGCTCTTCAGGCAGTTGGTGGCTCGCACAGAGAGCTCAAGCTCGTCAATGGATTTGAAGAGATTTTCGTTCATGTCGCCGCTCTGGGAAGAGCTGGACCGCATGCCTTCAGACACCTGTTCGTCAAAATTGATGAACACGGTGAGCTGCTCCTTAAGAATTTTGGCGCTGTAAGCCAAAGCGTCTTCAGGGCGCACGGAACCGTCAGTCCAAATTTCCAAGATCAGCTTGTCGTAGTTGGTCATCTGGCCAACGCGGGCTGGTTCCAACGTATAAGCAACACGGCGCACTGGGGCAAAGCTGGCGTCCACAGCGATGAGGCCGATTTCGTCGCTCAGGCCCTCATGCATTTCCGCCGGCTGGTAGCCCTTGCCCATACGGAGTTCCATCTCGATCTTGAGCTGAACGTCCTCGGACAAAGTGGCGATGTGCTGTTCTGGATTGAGTACGGTCACGCGCTGGTTTTCTGCTATGTTGGCTGCGGTCACCACACCTTTCTTATCGGCGGACAAGCTGATTCTCTGTGGTTCCTCTGTGGTCATAGAGAACCGAACCTGCTTGAGGTTGAGGATGACGTCGGTGACATCTTCCATAACGCCGGGAATAGTGGTGAATTCGTGCTGCACTCCTTCGATGCGGGCGGACACGATGGAAGCGCCTTGCAGCGAAGAGAGGAGAACGCGCCGCAACGCATTGCCAATAGTTGTACCGAAGCCCCGCTCCAAGGGTTCGCAGACGAACTTTCCGTACAGTTCAGTGCTCTTGGAGTCGCGGACAATCTGCTCCGGTTTAACCAGCTCCTGCCAGTTGCGGGTATTGATAATCTTATCGCCTTGCTTGACGAGCATGGTCCATCCTTACTTGGAGTACAACTCGACGATGAGCTGCTCGTTTATGGGGAACTGGATATCTTCGCGTTGCGGCAGGGCCTTGACAGAGCCTTTGAAGCTGGCGCCGTCGACTTCGAGCCAAGCCGGGCAGCCGCGACGGGCAATGACTTCTTGGGCTTCCTGAATCACAGGAATCTTGCGGCTTTCCTCGCGCACTTCAACAACGTCGCCTTCGCGCACGCAGATGGAAGGCACATTTACCCGGCGGCCGTTCACGATGAATACGCCGTGGCGCACCAGTTGGCGGGCCTGGTCGCGGGAGTTGGCAAAGCCGAGCCGGTAGACCACATTGTCGAGCCGGCGCTCCAGCAAGGACAAAAGATTGGCGCCAGTGACGCCCTTCATCATGTCCGCCCTCTTGAAATATGAACGGAACTGGTGTTCCAGAACGCCGTACATACGGCGTACTTTTTGTTTTTCGCGCAACTGCACAGCGTAGTCGCTCATCTTTTTACGGATGCGGCCATGCTGCCCTGGGGCGTAAGGCCGGCGGTCATATGCGCACTTGTCAGTAAAACAGCGGTCTCCCTTGAGAAACAGCTTTTCTCCTTCGCGCCGGCATATCCGGCATTTCCCTTCTGTATAGCGTGCCAAAACCGATCCTCCTCTCTACATTAGACCCGGCGGCGTTTGGGGGGCCGGCAGCCGTTGTGGGGTATGGGGGTAACGTCACGAATAAAGGTGACATTCATGCCGACGTTGTTGATGGCCCGCATGGCTGCTTCACGGCCAGAGCCAGGACCTTTCACATACACGCCAACCGTCCGCATGCCGTGGTCTTGAGCCCGGCGGGCGGCGTTTTCTGCAGCTATTTGAGCTGCAAAGGGCGTGGATTTGCGGGAACCTTTAAAACCGCTGCCCCCAGAGCTGGCCCAACTGATGACGTTGCCCCGGGTGTCTGTGAACGTAATAATCGTGTTGTTGAATGTGGCCTGAATGTGAGCCACGCCCACAGGCACATTCTTTTTTTCCTTCTTCTTCGTTGATCGCTTGGGTCTGGCCATCTGTCTTCTCTCTGTTTCTGGCGCCTGATTTTACAGCGCGTGAAAAATTACTTTTTCTTTTTGCCCACCACAGCCCGTCGCGGTCCCTTGCGGGTTCTTGCGTTGGTGTGCGTCCTCTGACCGCGGGCAGGCAGGCCGCGGCGATGCCGCAAGCCCCGGTAGCAACCAATATCCATCAAACGCTTGATATTGGCGGTCACTTCCCGACGCAGGTCGCCTTCCACCTTGTAGTTGGTTTCAATCTCCTTGCGGATGGAGTTGGTTTCCTCCGCAGTAAGATCATCTGTGGACTTGGTCCAGTCCACGCCTGTCGTATCCAGAATCTTTAAGGCCGTGGTCCGGCCTATGCCGTAAATGTAGGTAAGCGCTATGTCCAGACGCTTGGCCTTAGGCAGTTCAATACCTGCAATTCTCGCCACAGTGCACTCCTTTAGCCCTGGCGCTGCTTGTGCCGGGGGTTTTCACAAATAATGCGAAGCACGCCATTACGACGGATCACTTTGCACTTGGGGCACATTTTTTTCACCGATGGCCGTACTTTCATGACCAGCTCCATTCTCTCGTTTTACGATACGCTTAATATGTCCGGGCCGTTTTGCGTCACAGCCACTGTATGTTCGAAATGGGCGGACAGCTTCCTGTCTTTTGTCACCGCCGTCCATTTGTCCGACAAAATCTCAATCTCGTGCGTTCCCTGTGTCACCATGGGCTCAATGGCCAGCACCATGCCCGCCTTCAGCGGCGTTCCCTGCACACCAGTGGGCACAAAATTCGGCACTTCTGGTTTCTCGTGCAGCTTGCGGCCTATGCCGTGCCCGACCATGCGCCGGACCACATTGAATCCAGCTGATTCCGCATGTTTCTGCACCGCTGCAGAAATGTCGTACAGGTTGTTGCCGGCTTTGGCCTCGGCTATTCCCTGCATCAACGACTCGCGGGTCACGTCAAGCAATTTCATGGTCTCGCCGTTCACCTGCCCCACGGGGTAGGTTCTTGCAGAATCGCCGTAAAACCCATTGTACACGACGCCCATGTCAAAACTGACGATGTCTCCTTCTTTGAGCGTGCGCTCAGAGGGAAACCCGTGCACGACTTCTTCATTCACAGAGCAGCACAACGCAAATGGGAATCCGTGATACCCTTGAAACGCCGGCTTTACTTCATTTTCGCGGCACATCTTCTGCGCCAGTATTTCAAATTCATGGGTTTGAACGCCTGGCTTCACCATTTCGCCCAAGGCGTCCAATATCCTGGAGACTATGCGGTTTGCCTTGCGAAGCTCTTCTATCTCGGCCTCGTTCTTCAAAAAAATGCCGCGATACTTTTTCAACTCAACGCCGTCCTTTGAGTCGCCCTTTATGCATCAATCCTTCGTACTGACGCGAAATCAGGTACGACTCAACCTTGCCCATAAAGTCCATGGCCACGCCGACTACAATGAGCAGGCCTGTGCCACCGAAGTAAAACGGCACGTTGAACTGGCGAATCATGACCATGGGCAATACGCAAATTGCTGAGATGTATATTGCGCCCCAGAAAGTAATCCGGGTAAGCACCATGTCAATGTATTCCTGCGTCTTTTTGCCAGGCCGAATGCCTGGTATAAATCCGCCTTGTTTGCGCAGATTTTCAGCAATGTCGCTCGGATCAAAAATGATGGCCGTGTAGAAAAAACAGAAGAATACGATCATGGCCACGAACACCACGCTGTACAGCAGCGAACCAAAGGAAAAGTACTGCTCAAACGTCTGCAGCCACTCAGAACTGGAAAACTGAGCAATGGTTGCAGGAAACATCAGAATGGACGAGGCAAAAATCGGCGGAATAACACCTGCTGTGTTCACACGCAACGGCAAGTGCGAACTCTGCCCACCCATCATCCGCCGGCCAACCATGCGCTTGGCGTAGTGAATAGGAATGCGCCGCTGCCCGCGTTCCATGAACACAATGAAGGCCAAGACCGCCAGCATCACAGCCACCAGCACGAGCACGTAGAACAGGGAGATTTCCCCGGCGCTGATGAGCCGGAAGGTGTTGATGAGGCCGCGGGGAAAGCCGGCGACAATGCCTGCAAAAATGATCAGCGAAATGCCGTTGCCTATGCCGCGTTCTGTGATCTGCTCGCCCAGCCACATAATGAAAATGGTGCCGGCAGTCAGAGTGATCACGGTGACAAGACGAAAACCCCAGCCCCCGGCCAGCACAACAGGAGCGCCAGTCGGGCTGGCCATGGATTCCAAACCCACGGCTATGCCCATGCCCTGCACAAAAGTGATGAGCACAGTAAGGTAACGTGTGTACTGAGTCAGCTTCTTGCGTCCGGCCTGTCCTTCTTCCTTGGCCAGGCGCTTAAGTTCCGGGCTGACCACTTGTAGCAGTTGGATGATAATCGAGGCCGAGATGTACGGCATCACGCCCAGAGAGAAAATGGACAGTTTCTGCAGGGCGCCGCCCGAAAACATGTCAAAGAGCCCGAATATGGTGCCGCCCATATTGTCGAAAAAATCTTGCAGGGCGATAGTGTCGATGCCCGGCACCGGCACGTGAATGCCGATGCGGTACACCGCCAGCAGTAAGAACGTCCAAAAAAGCTTCTTCTTAAGCTCCGGC
>CAYTSA010000055.1:0-1323 GCA_964440345.1 uncultured Desulfovibrionaceae bacterium
TTTAAGGACAATGGAGGAGGCCCCTCACAAAGTAGAGTTGTGTCACAGTGAATAGTGGAGGATTGACAGGACATAACCATATGGTTATAAACTTGTATGAACAAATGGGGGGTTGAATTTTGCAATGCACGTACTGAAAAGGAGTTTTTATCCTTTCCAAAAGATGTGCAGGCTCGTTTTACACGGTTACTTGATATGTTTATTGAAAATGGGCCAGACTCTCTCGTTATGCCTTTGGCCAAACCTTTAGACAGTAAGCTCTGGGAGTTACGGACAACTGGCAAAGACGGGGCTGCGCAGTGTCTTTATGTGTTGGATGCTGGTCAGACAATGGTTATTTTGAGGGCGTTTAGTAAAAAAACACAGAAAACCCCCAGGAAAGAGATAGACATAGCCTGGGAGAGATGGAGAAACAGACAATGAAAGACGCAATCCCCTTTTCCGTAACGCGGGAGAAGCTGATGGCTGATCCAGAGTTCCGCAAGGAATACGACGCTCTGGAAGAAGAGTTTGCATTCATTGGGCAAGCAATATCTGCAAGAACTCAAGCGGGCAAAACCCAAGCTCAGGTGGCGGAATCCATGGGCATATCACAACCGGCAGTAGCCAAAATCGAAGCCGGAAAAGTGAAAAATCTGGACACCCTTAAGCGCTACGCCGCCGCCGTGGGGTGTCGCTTGCGGGTGGAGCTGGCGCCGCGATGAAAAATATGGACCATTCGGGGCCACAATACGTTTTTTCCATGACGCCCTGGAATGATGCTCTTGGTCTGGCGACAAAGAGTTTTGGCCATTCAAGCCGAGTCGAAATGGATGGTCAACAGGTGGGTGTTACGATGCTATCCAAGAATAGCGAGGTAGTTACTGTATACAGTGGTCCGATTGTTACGAACATAGAAAACCTGAGCCCTCCCTGGACCCCCCGCCTCCGCGTGGGGTGACATGGGGGGTGATGCGGGAGAGGGTGACAACGGCGACACTGTAATGCCCCCCGAATGTCATGCCACGCAAAGGCGGGGCATCCACGCTACGCCAGAGCCCCTGGCCCCCCCGCCTCCGCGTGGGGTGACATGGGGGGTGATGCGTGGGGCAGTATCGGATGTGATGCGTGGGGCAGTAGCGGATGTGATGCGTGGGGCAGTATCGGATGTGACGCGTGGGGCTTTATCGGATGTGATGCGTGGGGCAGTATCGGATGTGATGCGTGGGGCAGTATCGGATGTGATGCGTGGGGCTTTATCGGAGGTGATGCGTGGGGCAGTATCGGATGTGACGCGTGGGGCTTTATCGGAGGTGACGCGTGGGGCTTTATCGGAGGTGACGC
>CAYTSA010000055.1:1423-9954 GCA_964440345.1 uncultured Desulfovibrionaceae bacterium
CGGCTGCCACTGTAATGCCCCCCGAATGTCATGCCACGCGAAGGCGGGGCATCCAGGCCTCGGCCATGCATTGTTTTTGAGTAGTAACTATGTAACTCCGCTTTCTTCCCCGTAGCGTTTCAAGTGGGGAGAGGATGGGGAGAAAAAAGCAAACGCCGTCTTGGAAACTTTTTTAGTGCTTCCCAAAACGGCGTTAACTAATTGATTTTATTATGGTGCCGGGGGCGGGAGTCGAACCCGCACATTGTCTCCAATACCGGATTTTGAGTCCGGCGCGTCTACCAATTTCACCACCCCGGCACGGGGAAGGGACATCTTCTATGTCACAAGACCCCGGCGTGTCAAGCTGCTGAAACACTTTTTCCTTCACTATCGGCAATGATTCACGTACACCCCCCCTTTGTTACGTTGCGGCATATACCATAAAGGACACGAAATGCTCCCCATCGGAACCATCGTCAACGTCGCCGCCGTGCTCCTGGGCGGCTGCCTGGGACTGCTGCTGCGCGGCCGTACCCCCGACTCCTTTAAGGTCACCCTGTTTCACGGCTTGGCGCTGTGTGTCATGGTCTTGGGCATGAAAATGGCTTTCACAGCGCCGGATGTGCTGCAGCTCATCTTTGCCGTGGCCCTGGGCGGGGCTGCGGGCGAGGCCCTGAAGCTGGAGGACCGGCTGGAGAGAGTAAGCGGCCGCATGAAGAAAGTCGCCAGGTCGGATAATCCCCATTTTGTGGACGGCATGGTCACCGCCTTTCTGGTCTTCTGCGTAGGGCCCATGACTATCGTCGGCGCCTTTGACGAGGGCATCCGCAACGATCCTACGCTGCTGCTCACCAAGTCCGTGCTGGACGGCTTTGGCGCTTTGGCTTTTGCCGCCACCTACGGCGTGGGCGTGCTCTTTTCCGTGCTGCCTCTGGCTTTGTATCAGGGGGCGCTGACCCTTGGCGGCTCGGCTCTGCAATCAGTCTTCACCCCACCCCTCATCGACCAGATAACAGCCACGGGCGGGGTGCTCATCCTCGGCATCGGCGTGAAAATGTTGGACATGCAGAATGTCCGCGTGGGCAATCTGCTGCCAGCTCTGGTCTTTGCCCCGGTCATTGCCGCGTTGTTCGCGTCATGACCGCCATTCTGCTTTCGCTGGCCGCCTGCGTGGGCTGGGGCGCGGCCGATTTTCTGGGCGGCTGGACCTGCCGCCGGCTGCCCACGCTCACCGTGCTGCTCGTCTCCACGTTCTTTGGTTTGGGCGCCATAGGGCTTATTGTACTGGCCCGTGGAACGCCGCCGCCTATGGACGCGCGGTTGCTCTGGGCGCTGCTGGGCGGCGCTCTGGGCGTGGCCGCCATGTTTTTGCTCTACCGCGCCATGGCCGTGGGCTCCATGGCTATCATCTCGCCCATCAGCTCGGCCGGGGTGGTCATCCCTATCGCCGCCGGGCTGTTTATGGGCGATTCTGTCTCGGCGCTTCAGGGCGCTGGCATTGCGGCTGCAGGCGCTGGCGCAGTGCTGGCCGCCCGGGAAAAAGACCCGGCCGGAGGCCGCGTACGCGCAGCCAAGGGCGTGAACCTGGCCGTGGCTGCGGCTGTGGCCATCGGCTGTTTTTTTGTGACCATGGACCTTGCCAGCGAGCCTGACCCCGTCTACGCCTCGTTTTTGATGCGCATCTCTTTTGCTGGCTGCCTGACCAGCCTGTACGTCTTTATGCGGCCGAACCTGTCTGTGCGTGGCTGGAACTGGACCGCGCTGGTTGCCCTGGGCGTGGTGGACGCCCTGGCCAGCCTGTCCTTTGTGGCCGCCACCGCCTACGGCATGCTCTCCATCGTATCGGTCATCAGCGCGTTGTACCCGGCCGTGACCGTGGCGCTCTCTTTGGGCGTGCTGCGGGAGCGGCCCCGGCCAGTGCAGTGGCTGGGCATCTGTCTGGCGCTCGTGGGCGTAGGGCTGATAGCCGGGGGCTGAAACTTGAGGAGCGCAGGACGGTGGGGCAGGGCGGCGGCGCGTTTGGGGGGCTTGCGCGTAAAGACGAAGCGGAAGCTTCAGGAAAATTAACTAGTTCGACCAGACTCCACCTCGCTGGCAATAACTGAGGCCATCCAGGCGTTAAGGCTCTTGCCTTGCGCTGTCGCGCATCACCGCCGTTGGCTTCGCGTTGTTCACCTTCATCTGCGTATGTCTGTGGAAAAAGCCTACCCTGTTCCGGCGTCGCCGGTTGTGTCGCTATTCCCATTGGGCGAGCGGGGCCACGACAAATAGACCGATTTGAACAGTGTGGCCAGGGGGATGGCCAGAAACACGCCCCAGAAGCCCCAAATACCCCCAAAGAACAGTACGGCCAGGATGATGGAGACCGGGTGCAGATTCACAGCTTCAGAGAACAGCAGGGGGACCAGCACGTTGCCGTCCAGGGCCTGGATGACAAGGTACACGATGACCACCCAGAAGAAGGGCGGCGTCCAGCCGAATTGGAACAGACCCACCAGCGCCACTGGCACGGTGACGACGGCCGCGCCCACGTACGGAACCACCACGGACAGGCCCACCATCAGTCCTAACAGCTCGGCGTACCTGAGCCCCAGCACGGCAAAGGCCACCCAGGTGACCAGCCCAACTACGACGATCTCGATGACCTTGCCCCGTATGTAGTTGGCAATCTGGGCGTCCATGTCGCTCCAAATTTTGCGCATCAGCTCACGCCGGCGGGGCAGCAAGTCAGAGAGGGAGTCCATCAGCTTATTCTGGTCCTTGAGCATAAAAAAGATGAGTATCGGCACAAGGATAAGATACACAAGCCAGGCCACCACGTTGGGGATGTTGGCCATGGACACGCTGACCAACATCTGTCCGGTCTGGCGCAGCTCCCGCGTGGCCTCGGTGAGCAGGTTATTGACGTACTGTTCGGACAATATTTGCGGATACCGTTCCTGCAGCTCGAAGAACCATTCCTGGACCATCAGGGCGATGGAGGGCAGTTCCTTGCTCAAACTGAGGAGCTGTTGCCAGACCAAGGGCAGCAGCCAGATCAGCACGCCAGCGCCCAGCCCCACGAAAAACACAAAGGATATGAGCACTGCGCCCAGCCGCGGCACGCCCAGCCGGCGCAACAGGCCCACCAGCCCCTGCAGCAGGTAGGCCAGCACCAGGGCAATGAGGAAGGGCATGAGCACGTTGCCCAGAAAGATGACCACAGCAAACAGGCTGATGAGCAGTACGGCAAAAACAACGGTCTCTTCATCAAAAAAGTAGCGCTCCCACCAGGAGCGCAACACTTGGCGAATGGGCATGGGGACCTCGCGCTTATTGGTTTCTCCTGCCTGTATACAGCAGAGCGGCCCGGTCGTTCAAGCGCCAGATTGAAGCGCAACGAGGTCCGCAGATTGACATTTCACCGGCTTATGGGCCAGAAACAGATTCAGTATTCACCCTACCCTGCAGGAGGCTTTATGAATCTTCGCGAGTACATCCGGGACATACCGGACTATCCCAAACCGGGAATCACGTTTTTTGACATTACGCCTATTCTTATGGCGCCCGAGGCCTTTCGCTACACCATCGACCAGCTGGCCGCGACCTTTGCCGGCTGCGGCGCCAACAAGATCGTGGCCGCGGACGCCCGGGGCTTTATCTTTGGCGCGCCCCTGGCCGTGCACCTGGGCATGGGCTTTATCCCTGTGCGCAAGCCGGGCAAGCTGCCCTATGAGACCATCTGCGCATCCTATGAGCTGGAATACGGCACGGACACGCTGAACATGCACATAGACGCCGTGGGCAAAGGCGACAAGGTGCTGGTCATTGACGATCTGCTGGCCACGGGCGGGACTGCGGGCTGCATGGCCCAGCTGGTGGAGGAATCTGGCGGCGAGCTTGTCGGCATGGGCTTTGTGGTCGAACTGGGCTTTCTGGACGGCGGCGCCAAGCTGAACGGCATTCCATATTCAAGTCTGCTGACATTATAATGTTCTGATATTAAGGGAGATGCTATGCAGCGCATAGGTGTAATCGGCGGAAGTGGCCTGGATGATCCGGATATTCTACATGGCGCGCGGGACATTGAGGCGCAGACCCCCTGGGGCTGTCTGGTTTCGCCCATCAAGGCCGGAAACATTGGGGACAAGGAAGTCTTTCTGGTGGCGCGGCACGGCCGGCATCATACGGCCACGCCCACCTGCGTGAACAACCGCGCGCACATATGGGCGCTGAAGGAGCAAGGCTGCGAGGCCATCCTGGCCTCCACCGCTGTGGGCTCCCTGCGCCGGGCCATAGACCGCGGACATCTGGTGGTGCTGGATCAGTTCATTGACTTTACGCGCCGCCGGGATTTGACCTTTCATGACGCCTTTGAGCCCCATGCAGCAGCGCATACGCCTATGGCCGACCCCTTTGACGCCGGGTTGCGGCAAACCCTCATCCAGTGCTTGAAAGAATTGAGGTATGATCACCATGAAAAAGGCACGGTGGTCACCATAGAGGGACCGCGGTTCTCCACCCGTGCTGAATCCCACATGTTCCGGGCCTGGGGCGCGGATGTAATCAACATGTCCACTGCGCCGGAATGCGCCCTGGCCACCGAGGCCGGCATCCCCTACGCCGCGGTGGCCATGTCCACAGACTATGACTGCTGGAAAGAGGACGAAGCCCCGGTGACCTGGGAAGAAATACTAAAGATATTCAAGCAAAACGCTGAAAAAATGACCAGCCTGCTTGTGCAGGCGGTCCAGCGGCTATGACTGCGGGAGGGCGCATGGGCTGGATAGAGCTGGATGGCGACAGGATATATTACGAAGAGTTGGGCGAAGGTCAGCCGCTTCTCTTCATCTCCGGCTGGGCGTCGGACGCCACTGCCTGGCGCGATGACATGGCCTGGTTCAGCAAGCAGGGATTTCGCTGCCTGACATTGGAACACCCTGGTTTGTCCGGCCAGCCGCTGCCAGAAGGACCTTTTGGAACGCCGCAGATGGCAGACCGCATTGCATCCGGGCTGCGCGCCTTGGGGCTGGAGCAGGTGGCCGCGCTGGGCCTGTCCATGGGCGGCGCTGTGGCCCAGGAGCTGGCCTTGCGGCATCCGGAGCTGGTGGAAAAGTGCGTCCTGTGCGGGACATGGGCCAAATTCGACATCCGCGCCGCCCGTGCTGTGGAGAGTTGCCTAGGGCTGATGCAGAGTTGCGGCCGCGCCGCCGCGCTGCGCATGATCTTGTGGCTGGTATTCGGGTCAGTTTTTTATGAAAAGAACCTGGCCGCCGTTGACGGGCTGGAGGAGCTGGGCCTGACCGCCCCTGTGTCATTAGATGTTTACGATTACCAGGCCCAAGCTTGCCTGGCGCATGATACGGAATCACGGCTGGGCGGGGTTCGCTGCCCGGCGCTGGTGCTGCACGGAGACGAAGACTTGTTGCTGCGCCCACGCCACGGCCGCATGCTGGCGGAGCGCATTCCGGACGCTCAATACGTGGAGTTTCCTGAGGCTGGGCACTGTCATATTTGGGAACAGCCACGGCTGTTCCGGCGAAGCGTGATGGAGTTCGTCAGGGCTGGCGTTTAGAAAAGCGCTGATGCAGGGCTGGATCGGATGCTCCCCTTGTCTCACATGTCTCCCCCCATGGCGCAGTCTGGCGCCCTGCCTGACTGCAGTTTCTTCAAGTTTGCTTCAAAGTCTGTATATATCGGATCATCATACGTGTTGTGGCAGTTCACGCAGGCGGCCGCGCGTACAATGGCCTGAAGCTCTTCAGCGTTAAAGGGGCGGCGTCTGTGCCGGGAGGTGGCCTGCAGTTGCGTCCCGTTGGCGGAAACAAAGCTGTCTGCAGCGTAGCCAACGCCGTAAGCTGGGCTGGACATGGCGTAGTAAGGCGTAAAGCGCAGCTCGCCATTTAACACGCGCAGCTGTCCAGCGCCCAGACCCAGGGTTTTAGGATTGCTGTGGCAATCTGCGCAGGACCGGGAGGCCAGCTGGGTGGAATGCGGGTCAAAGGTGGTCATAGCCATGGTTTTCGGCGATCTTTCAGGCAGATACTCGCCGTTCTGTCCAAACGTTGACACCATAGCCGGGCTTGGCGCAAAGGGAACGATGCTCTCGCCGTCCAGACCCAGCGTCGGTGTTTGATAACGCATGTGGCCGCGGCCTTCCCGCCAGCGTCCGGGGGTTACTGCCCCAGAAAGGGTGTCGCGCTGCTGCTGGTCCAGCCGGTATTCCAGGTGGCAGCCGTAGCACTGGGGCATGTAGGGACTGTGGCAAGCCTGGCAGGATAGCCGTTCGTGCCCTTTAAAGGAGTGGTGCGGTTTCTTGTTTTCAGGGATTTTCAGCGCTAGGGGCTCACCGTCCAGCTTGCGCAGCAAAAAGGCGCCCCGGTCCGTGCGACGCACGTTGTAGAGAGCGGCCCCCTTGGGTGAATAGGCAATCATTTCGCTTTTTCCAGGCGGTTCAATGTTCGGGTTGCTGCGCAGCAACCGCGCTGTGGCTGCGGTTTCCGGGCCAGTTTCGCGTAAGAATTCAAACACCGGTTCGTGGCAGGTTTCGCAGCGCACGTCAGTCTGTTGTTCTTGATATTCGTGGACTTCGCCGTCGCCCATAACTTCCAGATGGGTGTGGCAGTCTATGCAAGCCATGCCCGATGTGTGGTGCGCGTCCGGCGGCAGGTTGATAAAGAATCGCTCGCCGGAAAGCCGCCGGGAGCCGGGCTGGCCGTTTTCCAGGGGGGTCCCGTAACCGGCAGATTCATACACGCCCTGGTAAGAGAGCCCGGACCGGGCTGACCGGGAATGGCAGCGCACGCAGTTGGCCGAGGGTATTTGCGTTGTGATGACGCCGTGGGGAAGGTTTCGCAACTCCGGGTCTTTGCCGCGGGTGTCGGAAACCACATGGCAGCCGGAGCAGCCGCCGCCGCGCAGGTCGGCTTCAGCCTGTGTAGCGCCCCGCGGTTTCCACAAATGGCAGCCGGCGCACATTTTGGCAAACTGGTCCTGGGCCAGAGTGGGCCGGGGCTTGGTTCCTTCAATGTTTGCCGCCAGCATGGCTGGTGCGTCCACGGGAGAAGCCGCCTCCTCGCCGTTGGTTTCCCAGTGAAAGTAGAGGGTGTTCAGAATGCCTTTGTTGGTAGCCATGAGCGATTTTTTGACCCGGCCAGGCAGGTCCGGGTGGCAATCTTTCCGGCCACAGGTAAGCTCTGCGTAGCGCAGGTCGCCAGGGTTCAAGACCATGCCCGCGTGCGCCCGTCCGGCTGTCATGGCGTGCGGGTTGCCCAGATGGCACGAAGCACAGCCCACAATAGAAACCGGGTGGGCCGGGCTGGGGTCTGTGACCTGGCTATGGCAGACCACGCAGCCGTCTGGCGCGCCGGGAACGTACCGCGGCCGGTTGTGCTGCACAAGGAAAAGCGCGCCAACAAAACAGAGGGCGGCAACCAGAGCCAGGGAGGTAAAGAACTCTGATTTCACGCAGCACCCCGTAGGGCCATGCGCACCGAGAGGGCGGCATAACCGCACAACCCGGCGCACAGCAACCAGTAAACGGCGTTTTGCCCGCGTCCTTTAAGCAAAGGCAATGAAAGAAATCCCGCTGCTCCGGCCACAGGCAACACAACGCCTGCCAGCAGCGGGTCCATATGGCGCAGCATTTCCTGCACGCCAAGGAAAAACCAGGGACCAGTTACGTGCGTTAAAGATGGAGCAGTGGGAGGATAAGCCGGAGACAAGGGAATGAAGACGGACCATACAAGTAAAGGAAGCCCGGCCAACATGGCGTCCCGCGCATCCGGCAGCCAGCGTCGCACGTGGCTGGCCAGGAGCCAGACCATGAGCGGAGTAAGCAGCAGGCAGTGGTGCAGCCAGGGCAGGAAAAAGGGGGCTGCAGGGTCCACAAGCAAACGGGCCAGAAACGAGCCGGCCAGCGGCATGCGCAAGGTCAGCTCCTGCATAATGCGTGCGGCGAACACGGCTTCCTGGTCCGCCTTGAGGATGAAGCCGGTAAAGAGCAGAAACAGGGCCACGGCCGTGGCCGCCCACAGCTTTGCCCAGGAAACAAAAGACAGTTTTCGGTATACCCGCCGCGCCAGATGGTCCGCAGCGTGCAGCAACACAAGAATGACAAAGACCTGGCCTGAGACCCAATGCAGCCGGCGGAAGAAAAAGCCGTAGGGAACTGTCCCTGTGATATGCTCCACCGAGGCAAATGTATCGCCCCAGGGCCGGTACTGAAAGGCCAGAATAAGTCCGGACGCCAGGCACAGAACCAACGCAGCCAGGGAAAAACGGGGCAGGGCGCGGGAAAGCCAGAGGGTCCTGGACGCAGCGCCGGCGCATAAGGTTTTTGACGGCCCGTTGCAAGGCTGCGGCCCCGGACGCGGCGTGTGGGACGCTTCCATGTTTATACCTTTACGAAGACGCGCAGGCCGCCGTTTTCCGCGGTCTCCAGGTCCAGTTTCTCCATAGGCCCTTTGGCCGGGCCAGCCAGCCGTTTGCCCGCGGCGTCGAACCGGCTGCCGTGGCAGGGGCAGGCAAAGCCGCCCCCGGTTTGAGCCTGCACCTGACAGCCCAGGTGC
>CAYTSA010000055.1:9964-25512 GCA_964440345.1 uncultured Desulfovibrionaceae bacterium
CGGACACGCTCCGGAAAGGGCCATGTACGAGTCTTCTGTAGCCAATAAAAAGACGCCTTCCTTGTACAGGGGCGCGGCGCGTTGCTCCTCCGGGGTAAAGGTCACCGCGCGCAGCCGCCGGGGCCGGTAACCCAGAAACGCCGCTACAGGCCAGGCCGCCGTCAGCACGGCCAGCCACTGCAACACGTTTAGCGCAACGCGGCGCGGCATATTTTTCATGGGTGTTCCTTTTTTACGCTTAGCTGCGCCTTCGCCATACGCTTTTTTACTTTTTGCGGGGGGGTCAGCAGAGCCTTGAGCGCCCGGCCGTCAAGCAGAGACATGGACGGCTGCGAGGGCGCCGATGCGCGATACACCGCAAGGTCGGCGGCCATTGGACCATGAATGGCGACTGCCGTTGCGTCTTGCAGCGTCAGGCCGGCAGCCAGAACGTTGCCATGGCAGCTCTGGCAGCTGCGTCCCGCCGCGCCGAGGGTGTGCGGAACGTAGGGCTCGAAGGCCATACCAGGTCCGGCCCCGTCGCCGCGAAAGGGGACCTCGCCGTCAATGATGGCGCTTCCCTTTCTGTCCACATACGACACCCGGTACTGGCCCTTGGGCCGCAGCACACAGACGCGGTCTTGATGGTCCAGCCCCAGTGGCATGGTCTCCCAGCGCCTGAACCGGTACGCCATGAGCCATGCGCCAGGCAGGGACTGGCCAGTCAGCCAGTCTTTGCTTTCTAGTGACTTGCCCTGATTCACCGCAGCGGACAAGGTTTCTTCCACCTGAGGATCGGACTGGACGGCGAGATAGCGCCAGGCCGTCACGTCGCCGCCCATCAGTAAGGAAAGCTCGATTCCGTAGTCCTGAAAGGACCATTGTGCATGACAACTGGAGCAACGCAGCCGTCTGTGGTCCGGGCTGTGGGAGAGGCCGTTTTCCTGAAACAACGGCAGCGGTCGTTTCTGCCCTTTTCTGTCTGTAAATATCCATCCTTTTGCTGCTGTTGTGGCGGCGGCGTGGCGCGGGGTCGTTCTGTCAAACCCGGCGTGACAATCCTCGCAGCTTACCCAGGTCCGCTCCAGGGTAAAACCCTGGGGCCGGCCGTAGCCCATGACGCCGTGGCTCGTGTGGCAGTCCAGGCAGGCCATGCCCCGCTCTGTGTGCAGGTCTCTGGCCAGATGATGGTATGTTCCGCCATAGCGGCGCTCCGGCTGTCTGCCGTCTGTGACGGCGCGTTGGAAAAACAAGTCAAAATCGCGTTCGAACAGGCCGTGCGCGTCCGCACCCGTGTGGTTGGCGTTGTGGCAGCGCAGGCATTGGCTGTCTGGAATTGCCGCCGTCAGCTTGTGGGAAACAGGTTTGCCGTCGTGGCCGTAAACCATGTGGCAAGCAGCGCAGCCAACGCCGCGTTGCAATGACGGCTCTGGAGGCGGAACAGCGTTTATGTGGCAGCGCAGACAGCGCCGGCGCAGCATATCGTCAACCAGCAGGGCTGGAGAATGGGCTTTTGCCAACTGTTCCGGCGTTGTCTGGGGGATTGTTCTGAGCGCGTCGTTGGCGCTGAACCGCGGTTTGGCGTCGGTTTGTGCTCCCCATAAGTATCTCGTCTGATTAATAATGCCGGCCATGGTCCCATGCAGTGACCGGGCAACGCGGCGCACCTGTTCTGCATGGCATGCGCCGCAGACACGCTGCACGTGCTCGGGGCCGGCCGGGCGGGCGATGACGACGTCATGATTTGGCGCCGGAGCGGTCTTTTCTTGAAGACTGGCCGGCAAATGGCACTGGCCGCAGTCCATGACGTGGCCTTTGGCGTGGGAAATATCAGTGTGGCACTGTCCGCACTGGCGGTAATCGCCAGCAGAACCGTACTGCGCGCCGCTGGCCTGGATGGCCGCGCCCGCCAGTAGAAAGCATGCTACACTCGTAGCCAACACCATTAAAGAATACTGCATTGGCGCAGTGTACAGGGAGATAAAAGATTTTTCCAGCGCCGCGGCCCCGGGGTCTGGGGCCGCGGCAATGGGAGTGAGGGATGGAGTAAAAAAGAGTATGGCTACGCCTGTGTCACCACCAGGTAACGACGTCGTCGTATTCAAAAATCAAGTCCACCAATTCGTCGTAGTCGACGTCTTCCTCATACAAAGGCGTCTGTAGCACCTCGTGCCCCAGGGAGACGATGCATATAAGCGAGCGTTGCATCTGGTCCGGCTCAGATTTCAGAATGTGCAGCATTTTTGTGCGTCTGGTCATGTGTTACCTCCTGAAAGCGTCTCTTTGAGCGCATATATTGAGATCAGTTGCGTTTGCCAAAGGGGATGATCAGGTCCATCTCCTTGAGCTTGCGGCCAATATCGTCCAGGCTCATGTACTGAAAATTGTGCTCAGAGTTCGCCTCCACGTTGGAGAAGAATTCGCATTCCATGTCCTCCAGCCACTCCAGATTCTCCTGCAGGGCCTCAGTCATTTCTACGTTCACGTCTACAACGTAGAGATAGGCGTAGAAATTCTCCACAGCCATGCCCAGGGCTGTGCGGGTGCCTTCCCACACGTCTTCCGGGCGGCGGACAATAACGGCGCAATGTTTGATATGTTCCATTGTTGCTCCTTTACACTCAGCTTAAAAAGTGACGTAGCGGTCCACTTCGTCAATCATTTCGCCGTGCCGCGCCTGGGTGGCGTAGTCGCTTTCCAGAATGCAGCTGTTTTCCTTGTTCAACTTATTGTCTTCGAAGCCCACGTTGCACACAGACAGTTTGGCTATTTTGGCCAGCTCTGCAGTCTGAGGGTCGCAGGTAAGGCAGGCGCCAACGTGGGTGAAGAAGACAGTCACTTCCACGTCCTTGGCGTGCGCCGCCTTGACCAGCTTGGACAGTTTGTCCATGTGCAAGTCCGAAGTTACGTATATGCCGAGCTTTTTTTTGGACATGCGCCCTCCCTATAGCATTTAACGATTGAAATGCTTGCATTACGACGGGCAAAGCCCGTCTACAAGCATTTTACGGGCAATGATTTGCAAGCAAATCCTTGCACAGAGCATTTCAACTGTGAAATGCTCTAGCCTTTTTTGATGTAGTACTTGGTCACGTTGCCGTCTTCCACAACGCCTAGCAGTTCATGTCCTCCTTTTTCGCATAGTTTGCTCATGTCGTTCTTGGTGCCCGGGTCAGTGCCGATCATTTCCAGAACCTGTCCGGCGGACAATTTGGCCAGCGCCTTCTTGGTCTTCAGGGTGGGCATGGGGCAGCTCAGGCCGGAACAATCCAGGGTTTCGTCAGGTGTGTAGCTCATGTCGGTCTCCTTTTGTATGATGTGTGAGTGCAAACAATGCGTTATGGTTCCATGACAAATTTGTCTGTTTCTTCGTTCCATTTAACTACAACCAACCAACACAGCAGAAACGCTGTGATGGCGATAAGCGTGAATTCATAGCCAATGTAGTAGGGCAGATAAACAGACACGCCGATGAAGTCGGACAGCCACTGGCTGGAGTCCATCCAGGTCCGAAACAGCGAGTTGGACAGGCTGAAAAAGACCAGGGCCACGATAAGCTTGATCTGGCCTTCAGCGGCGCGCCAGGCGGTGCCAGAGCCGCACCCTCCCGTCACAAGCATGCCCACGCCGAAAATGAATCCTCCTAGCAGGCCGCCCAAACCGAAATTGGCTGTGACGTAAGCCAGCTCGCTGCGCAGACCAACCCATTTGAGCGTGGCGAAGCCGAGCATGGAAATGAGCAAACTGATGATGACTGCCTTGGGCACGTCCGCCTCGCCAGTCATGAAGGGCTCGCGGAAGCAGCGGGCAAAGCACAGCCGGCTGCGGTGCAGTATAAAGCCGAAACCAGCCCCGCAGAGCAACAATCCGCCCAGGAAGATATACCCGTAGTAGCTGTATAACTTGGAGCCTGCGAACAATCCCATGAGCAGCATCCAGCCCAAAAAAGGCTGTATGGTTGTCCAGTCAAAGCCGCCTTGCTTGGATTCCTTTGGCGCAGAGCCGCCGGAGGGCAGGTTCTCCATTTCCCAGTACAGGTATTTCAGACCCACCCAGGCGCCGGCGATGAGGCCCGCCCACATGGACACACTGGACAGAGACATGGCGCTCATGGCGGTGTAGAAGCCGCCCACGTTGCAGCCGCCAGCCATGGCGGCGCCCACGCCCAGCATGCAGCCGCCGATGACGCCTTTGACCAGCTCCAGCTTTGGCGGCGCGCGGAAGGCGAATTGCTTGGAAAGCAGCGCCGCAGCCATGGCGCCCAGCAACAGTCCGAAGGTCATGATGGAGTTGGTGGATATGTGCGCAGGAAAGGGCGCGTCGCTGTATGCTCCTATGGAGTAGAAGAACCAGTCCGCCCAGTTACGCAAACCGCCCACCACGCCCCATGGCCGGGACCAGGCAAAAGTGATGATGCTGAGTATGCCGATAAGCATCCCGCCCAACCACATGGGCCAGGTGGTGATGAATATTTTTTTATATCCATCTGCGATGACTTGCTTCATAACGCTATTGTCGCTCATTTTCCGCCCCCTAGCAGCCTTCTTCTTCTTTCATGCCGCCCAAGCCGCCGTTAACAGGCTCGGTCACTGGGGAGTCTGGAATGCCCACGCAAGCCGCCGGGTTCTGCTGCGCCTGGTTGGCCAGGGCAAAGATCACAGACATGTCGTAGCTGGACCAGGCCAGTTGCGACGTGGGATCAGCCATGATGGCCTTCCAGAAGAATTCCTTGGCCTGCTGGTACTTGCGGCGGTCCATCGCCGTCTGGCCAAAGCGGATGAGCCGCGCGCACAAGGCGGTGTCTGGCCGGGTGACCTGAATCCTGCCGGCGTCAGGCAGTTCTTCGTCGTCCTGCGCCTTCTGCGGCAGGGTGAGGGTGGTGCCCAGGTACACCTTGTGCCCGATGATGGTGATGTTGTCGTTCAGAAACCGGGTCTTGTAGCCAGCGTCCTTGAGGATGGAGAAGCCCATTTCCGCGCGCACGCCCGTAGCACAGTGGACAATAATCTCTTTGTCTTTGGGTAATTCATCGATACGCACCCGGATTTCATCCACCGGGATGTTGATGGAATCAGGAATGGCGCCAGAAGCAGCTTCTTCTGGGTTGCGAACGTCTAAAATAACTTTGGAGTCCAGGGTGTTTTCAATCATATAAGCGAATTCATCAGTGGAAATTTCGCCAGGCAGCGGCTTGGGATTGTAAACAATCTCTGTAGGCGGAGTGCCTGTTTCCACAGGCTGCCCCGCGGTTACCCAGCCCTTGTAGCCGCCGTCAACAATGTAGATGTTTCGATAGCCCCAGATAGTAATCAGCTCAATCAGCGGCGTCAGTTCGTCCAAGTTTCCGGATTCGTTGTACAGAACAATGGACGCCTTGCGGTCCAGCGGGAACTGTGACTCTTTCTCCTCCAGCTCTTCTGGAGTAATGGCCACAGCGCCAGGCAACCGGCCTTTGGCTGCTGCTTCCTTGCCCCGGGTGTCTACAAGCACGTATCGGCTGGGGTGTTTGAGCAGATACTGGTGCGTGGTCAGCATGGGTTTGCCCAGGTCGGCCCAATCCGGAGTCCCTGCGTGGTAGACTTTGACGTGTGTGTAGCCCAAGGCCTTGGCCATTTCAGCGGCCATGGGGCTCAGGGTGCAATGCTCCCCGCCGCAATAGAAGACCAGCAGCTGGTGCTTCACCTTGGGCAGCTTGGCCTTCATTTCATCCATCTGATCAAAAGGAATGGATATGGCTGTGGGAATATGCCCCTGGATATAGCGAGCTTCCGGCCGGGAATCTACCAGCGTGTACTCTTCCGCGCTGTCTTCAATAAGGTCAGCCAGCTGTTCCCCGAAAATAAGTTCGTCCTTGGGCACTTCAATGGGCGGCATTGCACTGATTTCGTTCGCCACCATGTCCGGCCCTTCCTGCCTGAAACGCACGCTCACAGGAATATTTTTTGAGAACCCGGGCCCCTCTTTGACAACGGTGTTCTCGTCCAGCTTAATGATGAAATTCTGTTTGCCCACTCGCAGTTGAACAGTCCCGGCTTTTTTGGACCGGTTGATGAATGAGCCCGCCACCAGGTCTTTTTGCCCCTTGTAGTCTGTGTGGCAGCGTAAACACTGCCGGGCTATGGTTTCCTGAGCCCAGGAAACCCCATGATTTCCTGCCAGACACGCCACTGTTGCTATGCACGCCACTAACCATCGAACTGCCGTCGTCATGTCCTGCTTCCTCCTCTCCTTGTCAGTACTCCGCTGTTGGTATCCTAACTGGAGAAAGCACAAACTGAACCAAATCACGTTAAAATGTGTAACATGCTGAAATTAAAAATATTCAGTGGATTTGTCACAGGGAGGTGACAGTAGAAAACTGTGCACACTATTTGAACATCTGTCTAAGCAGATGCACAAGTTGTACACAGAATGCACACAGAATGATGGAGGCGGCCGTTTGCCCGCCAGTTGCTTCAGGGCTAGCAGGTCTCAGCGTCAGGCAGGCGGGCAAACATGCGCTTGGCGGCGTAGATGAACGGCGTGTCCAGCACCGCGACCAGGGCTTTGACCAGATAGGTGGTCAGCAAGATTTCCAGCCAGACGTCCATGGGAAACACGCCCAGAAACGCCACCGCGCAGAAGATGGCAGAGTCCAACAGCTGACTGACCAGAGTGGAGGCGTTGTTGCGCAGCCACAGCCTGGACTCTCCTGTTTTGGATTTGACCCAGTGAAAGGCCCATACGTCGTGCATCTGGCTGGCCAGGTAGGCCAGGGTGCTGGCCAGCGCCACCCGGGGGTAGAAGCCGAATATACCCTCCAGAAAGGGCTGGGCGAAATCGTCCCCGGCCGGGGTGAAGAGCAGGGCGATTTGCATGTACGCCGTGGCCATGAGCAGGGCGGCAAAGCCGAGCAGCACGCCCTTGCGGGCCTGTTCCTTGCCGTAGAACTCGCTGAGCAGGTCCGTGGCCAGAAACACCGAGGCGTAGAGGATGTTGCCCAGGGTCGTGGTGAGGCCAAAAAGCTCTATAGTCTTGAGCACCTGGATGTTGCAGACAACCAGATTGAAGGTGATGAGGCCAAACAGGCCGGCCCGGCCAAAAAATCTGAAAATGACCAGCGCCAGACACATATCCACCAGGGCAAAAGATATCCAGAGCAGTTCGTTATACATGGCGGCGGACCATAAACCTGTTGTTAGCAAAAGGGAAGCAGAAAAGACAGTTCTTGTGGGAGAGACTCACGTATAATGCGATGAAAAGTTCGTTCAAGCTATCCTGTTGTTATTTAAGTGAAACACAGTTTCGCCAGCCTCGCTGTTTAGCACATAACGCTACTGCTCGGCTTTGACAGAGTCAGAAAAGAGCTTCTATGTCTCTTTTGCCGTGCAACACACGAATAATGTCCACGCCGTTTTCCAATGGAATGTAAAAAACGAGATAATTAGATAAAGTCTTGGCCCCGCCGTCAACAAGAAATTGTCACATTTTCAATGGTAATAATCCACGAGCGTTTGATGTTTTTAAAGCAACTCATCCGTCGTAAATTTATCTCCAGCCTGACTTTACGCCGGGGCCGCAGCCGGGTAAAGCCGTTGCATGCGGTTCTTGCGAAACAGACAGACCCTCTCCCTGGCGGCCGGGATCATGGCCGCCAGCGTGCTTCTCTCCCGCATTATGGGCCTGGTGCGGGACAAGGTCATATCCTATTACTACGGAGCCACGCTGGAATCGGACGTTTATTTCGCCTCGTTCGTCATTCCGGATTTCATCAATTACCTGCTGGCCGGCGGCTATTTTTCCATCACCCTCATCCCCTTGCTGTCCGAACGGTTTGAAAAAAATGAAGACGACGGCTGGCGCTTTTTTTCCGCGGTCACGCTGTGGGTTTTTTCCGCCGCCGCCGCTCTTACCGGGGTTGCCTGGCTGGCGGCCCCCCATCTGGCCCACATAGCCGCTCCCGGGTTTGAACCGGAAGCCACGGCCCGGCTGGCCCGGTTTCTGCGCATCGTCCTGCCGGCCCAGGTGTTTTTCCTAGTGGGGTCGTGCTTTACCGCACTGCTGTACATGCGGCGGCAGTTCATTGTGCCGGCGCTTACGCCGCTGGTGTACAACGGCTGCATCATCGCCATGGGGCTGCTGTTCAGAAATCACGGCATGGAGGGCTTTTGCTGGGGCGTGCTCGTAGGGTCGCTGCTGGGCAACTGTCTGCTGCCGGTGCTGGCTGCGCACCAGGGCGGGGGCGTGCGCCTGATCGCTTGCTGGGCGCATTCGGGCCTCAAGCGCTTTGTGTGGCTGGCCCTGCCGCTCATGCTGGGCCAGTCCGTGGTGGTGCTGGATGAACAACTCATCAGGGTCTTTGGCTCCCTGGCGCAGGAGGGAGCAGTTAGCTGGTTAAACTACGCCCGGCGGTTGATGCTGGTGCCCGTGGGCGTGGTGGCCCAGGCTGCGGGGGTAGCCTCTTATCCTTTTCTGGCGGCCATGGCGGCCAAAAAGGAAACAGCAGAGTTCAACGCCACGTTATCCGCGTCGCTGCGCAACACCCTGGTCTTTCTCACGCCGGCGTCCGTGTGGCTGATTGTCGCCGCGGAGCCGGCCGTGCGGCTGGTGTTCCAACAGGGCAAATTCGGCTCCACAGACGGGCTGGCCACTTCGCTGTGTCTGCAGGTAATGCTGGCTGGGCTGTTTTGTTGGGGAGTGCAGCAACTGGTGGGCCGAGCGTTTTATGCACGACAGGACACGCTGACGCCGTCGCTGGCGGGCACCGGGGCGTCCATCGTGTCCATCCCTGTGTACTGGCTGCTGGGCAAATGGCTGGGCGCGCTGGGCGTGGCCGCGGCCAGCGCCATGGCCGTAAGCCTGTACACGCTGGCGCTGTGCTTGCTGTGGCGCCGGCGCTACGGCCCGGCAGGGTTGGAAGGGGTGTTCAGCGCGCTGGGCGCCGCGGCTGCGCTTTCCCTGGCTGCTGCAGTTCCAGCTGCGGCCACAGTGCGGTTGCCTTCACTGTTCCTTTCGGAGAATACAGTGTGGGAGGCCCTGGCCTCGCTGTTGCTATCCTGGGCTGTTTTCTGCATAACCTTTGCTGTGCTTGGCGCAAAATTCGCTAGACCGCTTGTGGAGCCTGTTCTGGACCGGCTGCTCGGGAAGTACTGGAGGGCGCAGCATGATTAACTGCTTAAAATATAATGTTATTGTTGCCAGCTCCGTACTGCTGTGCGTGAGCGCGTGCGCTACGCCCGTCCGGGCGGACATTTCCGGCCGCATCATTGGCGGTACGGTGGCGGCGGACGGCGCCTGGCCCTGGGCCGCGGCTATGGTGCAACGCGGGCAGAACAACATTGACGGGCACATCTGCGGCGGCGCGCTGATCCGCAGCAACGTGGCCGCCACCGCAGCGCACTGCATGGACGACGGCTATACGGCCAGCGACCTGGCCGTGGTGCTGGGCCGAAACAACCTGAACAACAGCGGCGGGGAAGTGATTAATGTTTCCCGTATACTGATACATCCGAACTATGAATCTGGGGCGTATGAAACGGACCTGGCCTTGCTGTTTCTGGAGGAGGAGTCCTCCCAGGCGCTGCTGACCGTCATCGACCAGGGCGATCCGTCCGGCCTGGCCGCTGCCGGCGTCACGGCCACTGCCGTTGGCTGGGGCGACACGGACGGAAGCGGGACCTACCTGCCGGAGCTGCGGCAGGTGCAGCTGCCCATCTGGTCCACGGCGGACGCCCAGGCCGTGTGGGGGTCCAGCCTGACCTCCACCATGCTTGCCGCGGGCCTGGAAGAGGGCGGCAAGGACACCTGCACCGGCGACTCCGGCGGCCCGCTTATGGTCCCGGACGGGTCCGGCTGGGTCCTGGCCGGAATAACGAGCTTTGGCGACGGCTGCGCTCAGGCCAATTCCCCCGGGGTATACACCCGCGTTTCGGTCTTCAGGGACTGGATTGACGCCCAGGCAGGGCCGCTGGTTATTCCCGTGCTGAGCGAGATGTGGTTTGCGGCGCTGGCGTTGTTGCTGGCCGGGGCCTGCGTTGCGGCCGCACGCCGGCGTATGGTAGGTTAGCGGCATGGATATGGACAATATGCAAAGAATCGAACTGGACCCCGCCGCCCTGGAACAGGCCACGGGCATTCTGGCCGGCTTGGAGGGCGCCGTTGCCGGCTATCTGCACGGCTCTTTTGCCACGGGCCGTGCCGGCCCGAATAGCGACGTGGACTTTGCTGTGCTGTTGCGGCATGAAGCAACAGTGGATGTATGGCGCCTCGCCGGCGTGGCCATAGACATGGAGCCTTTGTTTAAGCGTCACGTGCAGATAGGCATACTTAATTTGAAGTCTCTTATTTTTTCCATGGAGGTGCTTACTAAAGGGCAGTTGCTTTTTTGCAACGACGAAAAAGAGCTTGCCGCTTACATGGTCAATCTTTCAAACATGTATGAAGACATGCTCATCACTAACAAAGAAATATTTGAAGCCTACAGCATATGAACGATTTGCAGAATGATATGGTAGTCATGGAACGGGCCATGTCCATTGAGCGCTGCTTCAGGACAATACGGCGCTTCATGGAAGATGATCCAGATATGGAAAATCTTATGACTCAAGATATAGTTGTTCTCAACCTACAAAGAGCCTGCCAGGCGGCTATTCAAATAGCCAAACACACCATGGCCGTATTACATTTGGGCCTAGCGCAAACCTCTTCTGAGGCCTTTTTCATATTGCACAGGGAAGGATTGCTTGACGCCACTCTGAGCAGGCAAATGCAGGCCATGGTGGGATTTCGCAACATAGCCGTGCATGTATACCAGGAATTGGACATGACCGTCGTGCGAGAAATAGCCATGCACGGCGGCAAGGATTTTGAAAGGTTTTGCGCGTGCTTCGGGGTCAAGATCATTACGTAACACCTTGTTGAAACAGCCTGACCCCCCTCACACTTCCACCTCCATCACGTCGCCCATCTTCTCGTAGCGCAGCAGCGTGGTTTCGGTCTCGCCCAGGTAGCCGGCGAATTGTTCCAGCGTTGCCGTGTCGCCAAAAGTATGCATGGGTACAAAGAACCAAGGCCGGACCACTCGCACGAAGCGCGCGCCCCCGGCCCAGTCCGGCAGCCGCTTATCTGCGTTGGAGAAGGCAATATCAATGCGTTTTTCCGCCAGCTGGGCCAGGACCTCGCCAAAGTGGTTGCGGGCGAAGAGCTGCGAGGACTCGTCCTGCTCCGGCCAGACCCATTCCGCCACGTCGCCGCCAAAGTAGATGGCGGCGCCATTTATGGTGACCAAAAACCCCACCCCCATGTCTGTGGATTCAAAACCCTCCACCTGCATATCGTCTACGGGGGTGGTCTCGTCCGGTTCTATGGTCCAGACGCGGTCAAAGCGTTCAAAATGCTCGCCGTACAGGTCGGCCACGTCGTCGGAGAGCACCAGCCCGGCCCGGTCCGCCAGGGAGGCAAGCTCTGTGATTTCCGGGGTGAAGTGGTCGCCGTGGCCGTGGGAAACAAAAATGTAGGCGTTGGCGGACTGCAGCAGTTCCCGGACCAGCGCGTCGGCCTTGGCGGGGCGGTGGGCCGCGTCCGGGTAGTCGAAGAGCAGGGTCTTGTCCTGGGCGTGGATGGCAAAGCAGTTGTGGTGTATGTAGGTTATCTGCAGTTTCATGTGCAAACCTCCGCTTTTGTTTTCTGCATCGTAGCGCGTCTGATCGTGGCGCGTCTGATCGTGGCGCGTCTGATCGTAGCGCGTCTGATCGTAGCGCGTCTGATCGTAGCGCGTCTGATCGTAGCGCGTCTGATCGTGGCGCGTCTGATCGTAGCGCGTCTGGCGGTTTGGGACAACGCCGGAGCTTCCTCCGGAGCAGCCGCCTCTGGTCAAGCCGTCGCAAATGGCGTATAGCACGGGCTTTGAACGTCATGTCTGGATCATTGCCAACGGAGCAAAACATGAAAGAATGCCGCACATTGCTGAACAAGGCCGAAATGCGCCGCACGCTGGAGCGGTTGACTTACGAAATAATCGAACGCCATGGCGAATGCACCAAACTGGCCCTGGTGGGCGTACAACGCCGGGGCGTGGATATCGCCCGGCGGTTGAAGGTTTTGCTGGACGCCCGGCTGTCCTGCCCCACGCCGTTGGGCGAACTGGACATAAACCTCTACCGCGACGACTGGACCAGCCTGGACGTGCAGCCGCACATCAGCCGCACGGACATACCCTTTGACATAGACGGCCGGGAGATTGTCCTGGTGGACGACGTGCTCTTCACCGGCCGCACGGTGCGGGCGGCGTTGGAGGCCATTTTGGACTTTGGCCGGCCCACGCGGGTGGAGCTGTTGGTGCTGGTGGACCGCGGCCACCGGGAACTGCCCATCCAGCCGGACTACGCCGGCAAGGTGGTGGAAACCCTGCGCGGCGAACACGTGGACGTTTACCTGGACGAGCGGGACGAGCGTGAAGAAGTCTGCCTTGTGGAGTGAATCGCCCCTGTTTCGCAGGGCGTGGCCGTTTGTCATGTTCCTGCTGCCGGCTTCCAAGGCGGCCTGGCTCTTTTTTGAGCTGCCGCCGGACACGCCGCTGGTTCACAAGTTATCCCTCATAGCCGGGGCCTACGCCTTTTGCCTGATGACTATGCAGCTTTTCGTGGCCATGCAGTGCAAGCGAGGGGGCGCTAACGCCGGCAACAAGTTGCATATGGTCACCGGCGTCATTGCCCTGTCCATTGGCCTCATCCACGCCTATGTGCTGCCCTCCATTGACGGGACGCCCGATCACACCTGGTTTGGGGTCAAAGGCGTCTTCATCGCCGTGTTCGTCACGCTGTGCAGCATGGTGTTCCTTACGGATTTTTTCCTGGGCCTTTACCCGCCGCTGCTACGGCTGCGCAATCGGCTGGAGCAGCATATCCCCTTTGGCCGCGAGGTGTGGCGCTGGCTGCACTATGGCGTGCTGTTGGCCCTGGTGCTGTTTTGGGCGCACATGGCTTTGGTTCCCGCGCCGGGCATTTTTTGGTGGAAGACTTCCATGTCATTTTTACTGCTTGCCGCCGGCGGGGTGTTTGGCTGGCGGCAGATACAACGCTCGCGCCGTAGCAATGATGCGTGAACCGCCACTGGCGGAAACTATACTTTCTTCACAACCTGCAACTTTATCGTTATCATGTGTTTCCATGGTGATATTACGCACGGGACTCACTCGGTGTTATGATACAGCAGGCAAGGAAATTGACTGCGCAGGCTCCGCTGTGGCCCAAGGCCAGGACGCAGCCCAGGCTATTGGCCTTGCCCCGCCCGAACCGCGTTTTGCAGCACAAGAGAATATCGTTCAAGACCAGCTGACCGGTTTGATCTGGTCCCGCAGCGCCAACCCGCTGGATTTTCCCATGAACTGGGAAGCGGCGCTGGCTGCTGTTCAGTCCATGGGCCAGGACGCTTACGCTGGCCGCAACGACTGGCGGCTGCCCAACCGGCGGGAGCTGCGTAGCCTTATCAACCACGGCGCGGCCCGGCCGTCTCTGTCAGGGACACACCCATTCAGTGACGTGTTTCAGCACTGGGTGTGGACCTCCACCACCTCGGCCATGGCCCCAGGCTACGCCTGGTGTGTGCATCTGGCCGGGGGGCGCATGTTCTACGGCAAGAAAGACGCGGAATATGTGGTCTGGCCCGTGGCTGGGGAATCCGGCGTGTTGCCGCAAACCGGCCAGAAACAGTGTTTTGACGCAGTCGGGGCGGTGATAGACTGCGCAGGGGCCGGGAAATTTTCTGGACAGGACGGGGAGCTGCAGCGCGGCGTTGCCTGGCCAACCCCCAGATTTACAGAAACAGACGACGGGATACAGGACCGGCTGACCGGCCTGGTCTGGGCCAGAAAGGCGGACCTGGCTGGGCTGACCAACTGGGAACAGGCGCTGCAGGCCGTGGACAGACTGGCGCAGGAGCAAGGCAAAGACTGGCGGCTGCCCAACATCAACGAACTGGAGTCGCTGGTGGACGCCTCGCAGCATTCTCCAGCGCTGCCCGCTGAACATCCTTTTGAGGGAACAGGCGAGGCATACTGGTCGTCCACCACCAGCGCCTATGAAAGCGGCTGGAGCTACTGCCTGTATCTGCATAAAGGCGCAGTAGGCGTAGGCCACAAGGCCGGGCCGGAGTTTTTTGTCTGGCCGGCGAGGGGAAATATCGCATGAATGAATGGAGCGCCGCACAACAGGCCCGGGCGCACGTGCACATTGACCCGCGGCAGCGCGAAAACGAACGCCGCACCTGGCGGGTCATCTGGCTTACCCTGACGGTGATGATCATCGAAATTGCGGCGGGCATGGCCTTCAACTCCATGGCCCTACTGGCCGACGGCTGGCACATGGCCAGCCACACCGGGGCCTTGGGCGTCACCGCGTTCACTTATTGGTTTGCCCGCAAGCACGCCCATGATCCCCGGTTCTCCTTTGGCACGGGCAAAGTAGGCGCCCTGGGCGGGTTTGCCAGCGCCGTGGCCCTGGTGGTGGTGGCGCTGTTCATGGCGATTGAGTCAGTGGCCCGGCTCATTTCGCCGCTGGACATTGCCCTGAACCAGGCTATTTTTGTGGCTGTGCTGGGGCTGGTGGTGAACCTGGTCAGCGCGCTCCTCTTGGGGCACGGTCATTCCCACGGTCATGACGGCGAAAATGCTCATGATCATGGACACGATCACAATCTTCGCGCCGCTTACATGCACGTGCTGGCGGACGCTTTGACGTCCGTGCTGGCCATCGTCGCCTTGCTGGCCGCAAAATTCGCGGGCTGGGTCTTCCTGGACCCGGTCATAGGAGTTGTGGGCGCCGTGATCATCAGTAAGTGGGGCTATGGGCTCATCCGCGACACCAGCGCCATTCTGCTGGACCAGTCGCCGTCAGACGATGTGCTGCGTGACGTGAAGGAAAAAGTAGAGGCTTGCGGCGACTGCCGGGTGGAGGACCTGCACATATGGCCGCTTAGCGAAGGCCGCAACGCGGCCATAGTGTCCGTGCGCACGTCTGCGGCCTGCAACGTGGACGACATCAAGAAACGGCTGGAGGCAACGCTGAACCTGGCCCACGCCACAGTGGAAGTGCGGGGGGAGTAGGGCGGTTACTCGGGCCAAGCTGCACCGCGGGTCTATGATTTACGGTAATATGCTCTTGAGGGTATGCCCAATTTTGCATAACCGCTTTGAAGAAATCTCGCCCAAGACAGCTTGAAACAGATCACATGCTACGGTGGCTAGCCGGCATGGGCGGATAAGGCTGACGCGTTTTAGAAGATGTTAACATTGAAAATGTTTAGATACTCTTATGCATTTTCCTGAAACAATTGCACATTGTTTCAGGAGCGAGCGTTATTTCAACGCGAAAATGCGCTAATCCGCTCATCAGAAAGTTTGCGTCTTCAGGGTGTATAATCTCATCGACGCCGGGCACAGCCTGATGCAGCCGTGACGTGATCATACATACAATCCAGTCATCATGCCGTCCAGGAGGTAGCGCCAACAGCAGAGCGGGGCGCTGTTGTCCCGGGTAAAGCCCGACTTCGACAGTCGTAGGCACATTTTCGCCCTCTTTCTTCGCTAACCGGCT
>CAYTSA010000056.1:0-25505 GCA_964440345.1 uncultured Desulfovibrionaceae bacterium
TTTGCCTTAACAGGCGATATTGTCAAAGATAAAAAGAGGTTGAGCAGTGATATTCAACTCCGAAAGTTGAGTTACACATTGTTTCAGGAGCGAGCGCTGTCTCAACGCGAAAATGCGCTAACGTCTAACAGACCAGGATAGGCATCATGCCTGAGACGCATAACATAGTCCGCACAGTTAACGTGACCAAAACTTTCATGATGGGCAAGGTCGAGGTTGAGGCGCTCAAAGGCGTCAGTCTGGACGTGAAGGCTGGCGAATACCTGTCCATCATGGGTCCCTCCGGCTCCGGCAAATCTACGCTCTTCAACATGATCGGCGGCTTGGACAAACCCACTGACGGCAAGGTGTTCATTGACGAGGTGGACATATCTCAACTGGACGCCAGCGAACTGGCCTGGTTGCGCAACAGGAAAATAGGATATATATTTCAAACGTTTAATTTGATACCGGTAATGACAGCCCTGGAAAACGTCACCCTGCCCATGACTTTTGCCGGCGTGCCGGACGACGACGCTACAGACAAAGGGCTGGAGCTTTTAAACGTAGTCGGCCTGAACAAGCGTCATGGCCACAAGCCCCAGGAGCTTTCCGGCGGGCAGCAGCAACGCGTGGCTGTAGCCCGGGCTCTGGCCAATGACCCGGCCATTATCCTGGCTGACGAGCCCACCGGCAACCTGGACCTGACTACGGGCGAAGAAATCATTGTGCTGCTCAAATCGCTGAGCACAGACCGCAACGTCACCATCATCTCCGCCACCCACGACCATAAGATGCTCAACGTCTCCGACCGGGTGGTCTGGGTCCGCGACGGGCTCATAGACAAGGTTGAACGCCGCGAAGAGCTTTCCATATCCCTGGGCGGCATTGAGGAGAAGGCCTGAGACCATGCACTGCGCCCTTGCCGCCATAGCGCTCTTGTGCTGGCTGCTCCCGGCAGCCGCTGCAGCGGACGACGCCCACCAGGGGATAGCCTTCATGGAGCGCCTGGCCGCTCTTGGCGACCGGTCCACGGGGTCTGAAGGCTGCCGCCAAGCGGCGGACATAGTGGAAGAGGCGTTCCGCGCCCTTGCGCCGGAGGGCGCGGCCATCGGCCGGCAATCCTTTTCTCTGCCCATTCGCTCGTACACAGAGAGCCATATAACGCTTACAGATTCCGGCGAGCGCCACGCTATCCAACCGTTTCTGGGCAACGCCCTGTCCCCCGGCAACACGCCCTCTGGCGGGCTGGAAGGCGAGCTGGTCTACGTGGGCGACGGCGAGCTGGACTCCATGGACGGGATGGACCTGCAGGGCGCCATTGCCGTGATGGACATGGACTCCGGCAAACAGTGGATAAACGCGGCCGCCCTGGGCGCCCGGGGGCTTATCTACATTGACGACTCGACGCATGACTTGTCCGGCGCCCCCTACCCCCGCGGCCGGTTAAAAGCCGCATTTGAATCCGCCCCCGTGGACTTCCCCCGGTTCTGGGTTCCCATGGAGCAGGCGAATCAGTGGTTCGGCGACATATCCAGCCTGGCTGCGCCGGCAAAACTGGGCCGGGCCAGGCTGGCGTGCGACGCAGCGTGGCGCCGGATACAGACTGAGAACGTCTACTGCCTCATCCCCGGCACAGACCCGGAAAAGCAAGAAGAACTCCTTGTCGTGGAAGCATTCTACGATTCTGAAAGCTCCATACCGGGCGCAGCCCCAGGCGCAGACGAGGCTGCTTCCATCGCCTCGCTCATGGACCTGGCTGCAAACCTGGGCAAAAACCCGCCAGCCCGCAACGTCATGTTAGTCGCCGCCTCTGGGCACGGCCAGTTTTTAGCCGGGCAGCGGGAGTTTGTGTGGGCCACACAATACCGCAAAAAACTCATACGCTCCTGGCGTCAGGACGTTAAAAGCCGGCTGCAGCAGGCAAAAAAAACAGTCGCCCTGCTCATCTCCACAGAAAACGACCCCCTGGAAGTCGCCATGCAGGCAGGCAATCCGGACGTGGACCCCGAAGACGCCAACCTTATTTACAACGCCTTGCAGGAACGTCTCAAGGACGCCATTGACGACTTGACCAAAGAACTTTTTCAACTGCGCATGGCCGAAAAGCGCAACGAAAAGTTGATCAAAAAACTGGCCGCCCGGCGCATGTATTTGAAACGCCTTTCTTGGAATGAAACATACGAAAAACTCAAATTCGAAGAAAAAGAAACGCTACGCGAGCTTTTGCCAGCTGCTCAAGAGCGGGCCCAGCTGGCCTTGACCGACTTGCAAGAGCAGATGGAGGCTTTGGACACCTCCTACAAGCTGCGCAACCTGACCCAAGAATACCGGGTTGTTGCTTCTGTTTCGCTGCATCTTTCCGGCAACGGCGAGGGCGTGGGCGCTTTCCAGGACGGCTGGCTCTACTACCTGCGCGACCGCATTAACAAAACCCGAGCTTACCCGCATATCGACAAGGAGCTCAAGGCGGTGGGCGAACAGTTCAACGCCGAGTCCGGCAAGAGTCTGTTCCGCGACACTTTGCGGCTGTATCAGAACAAAAGCGCAGCCAGCTACCTGCCAGACCGGCCCCCCCTGGGCGGCGAGGTGGCGGCTCTGGCCGGCCTGCCCGGCCTGACACTGTGCACGGTCTATGACGCCCGGCCCCTGTGGACCACGCCCTACGACACCAGCGCCCGGCTCAACAAAGACTACCTGGAACTGCAAGGCAAACTGGTGATGCGGCTGCTCCGCGCTCTGAGCGACAACCACTTGAAAGACACAGGCTATTCCCCGCGCGAAGGATTCTCTGTGCTCTACGGCAAGGCAAACATGTTGCGCCAGGGAGAATTGTTTCCGGACAAACCCGCAGCCGGAACCGTGCTACAAGTCTATCAAGGCTGGGCAACCTGGTACTACGTGATGGTGGACCATTCCGGCGCCTTTTACGTGCCTGGCATGGCGGACAAAAAGCACGTGCAGCACAAAGCTATCATTGAAGGCAACAAATTTGACGAAGCCGGCAAGCCCGTCTGGGCCATAGACAAAGAAATGACCGGCAAGTCCAACTACCGGGTCAAAATGCAGCGCAAGTACATGGAAACTGAGCTTATCATGTTTGACTGCGGGCACATCTCCATGTTCAACCTGCTGGAGCCGAGGACCTTCAACTATTTGACCAAGATAGACTTATTAGACGCCGCCCGCGACGCCAGCCCCCTGCGCTACTGGTACAGCCGGCTGGACACCTGGTCCTCGTCCATGACGTCAATTTTTATGCCGCCGGCCTCGCGCATGAAGGCCACCTTCTCAGACAACTACATCACCCGCAAGATGCTGCTGCTCAACTCCCGGCCGGACGAGCCCACAGGCGTGGGCTTTCCCCTGGCTGGGGACCGCATTGTGGAATACACCGAGCACCAAGCCGCCTGGGACATGTGGTCCCTGCTGGGACCGCGCATAGACACGCTGGAGCGCCACGGCATTGTCAACGAGATGATCCGCAATCTCTACCGCAAGGGCAAGGACCGGCTACAACAGTCCGGCGAGCAATTAGCGAACCTGAATTTCAGCGATTTTTTCGAGAGCGCCCGGTCCTCCTGGGCCATGGCTGTGCGGGTGTACGCCCAAGTGGAGCAAACCCAGAAAGACGTTCTTCTGGGCGTGCTTTTCTACGTGGCCCTGTTCGTGCCTTTTGCTTACTGCATGGAGCGCTTCCTCTTCAGCTTCGTGGACATCAAAAAACGCATCATAGGTTTTCTGGGTTTGCTGCTGGCTGTTATCGGGATCGTCTATTCTGTGCATCCGGCCTTTCAGCTCACCTACAGCCCGGCGGTAGTCATTCTGGCTTTCTTTATCCTGGCCTTGTCAGTCATGGTTTCGCTGATCATCTTTTTCCGCTTTGAAAAGGAGATGATCGCCTTGCAGCGACGCTCGCGGCATCAACAGGCGCAACAAGCCGGGCACATAAGCTCATTCAAGGCGTTTGCCGCAGCTTTTGCCATTGGCGTGACAAACCTGCGCCGACGGCGCTTGCGCACGGTGCTCACCTGCCTGACTCTGATCATCCTCACCTTCACCATCATGAACTTCACCACAGTGAAGTCCACCCGGGAATACGGCAAGAACCGCTTCAGCGACACTGCCAGCTACCGGGGCCTGTTGCTGCGCACCTTTACCTGGCTGGACCTGCCGCGAGAGGCGCTTTCCTTCATGCGCAACGGGCTGGACGAAACCGGCAAGCTGGCGCCCCGGGTGTGGTTTGAAAATGAAGACAAATCCCAGCCCCTGGAAACGCCCATTCGGCTGGGCCGCAACACAGAACTGGCCCGGGGCGTCATAGGCCTGAGCCACACGGAGCCCGAGGTCACCGGCATGGACACTGTGCTGGCGGAAGGCCGATGGTTGGCCAAAGACGCGGGCCGGGAGATCATTCTGCCGTCGCGAATGGCCGCCAAACTGGGCGTGGATTTGAATGACGCTGGGGCTAACGTGGTCCATGTGTGGGGCATGGATTTCACGGTGGTGGGCCTGACGGACGAGGAAAAGCTGCGCAATTTCGTGGACCTGGACGGCGAGCCCCTGAGCCCGGTAACGTTTCCCACCCAATACGCAGAACGTCTTTCCGACGCCGAGACCGAGGCCATTGAATCCGGTGAAAACATAACTATCTACTCTGGCCGCTACGAGCATGTAAACACCGACGTGACGGTCTACGTTTCAGCGCACACGCTGCTTTCCATGGGCGGAGAGTTCAAGGCCCTGGCCGTCAAGCCCGGGCCGGACAAAGACATGACCACCGTCTCCCAGAACCTTTCCGACCGTTACGGGCTGTTGCTCTACACAGGCGACAAGAACGGCACGTTCCTGACCTACGCATCGGACTCCATCAACTACTCTGGCGTCGGCACGCTGATTATCCCTATGTGCATCGCCGTGCTCATTGTCCTGAACACCATGATCGGATCTGTGTACGAGCGTAAAAACGAGATAGCAGTGTACACCTCGGTAGGGCTGGCCCCGTCGCACGTGTCCATTTTATTCATTGCCGAGGCCATGGCCATGGCCGTCATCAGCGTTGTCATCGGCTACTTGCTGGCCCAGACCTCGGCTTTTTTTCTGGCCGGCACGGCCATATGGGAAGGCATGACCGTGAACTATTCCTCCCTGGCCGGGGTGGGCGCCATGCTTCTTGTCATCGCAGTGGTGTTGGTGTCGGTCATCTATCCGTCCAAGCTGGCCGCAGACATCGCCATTCCAGACGTGAACCGCTCCTGGTCCATGCCCGACCCGAAAGAAGACCAGCTGATCATCACGCTGCCCTTTCTGGTCAAAATGGAGGAGCAGATATGCGCTGGCGGCTTCTTGCTGGACTACTACCAAGCGCATTTCGACGTCTCCCATGGCCTGTTCTCCATAAACGAGGTAGAGACTGAGTACGCCTGTCCCATTGACAAACCAGACGGCGTTAATTGTATCACCTTGCGCTTTATGGCCTGGATGGCGCCCTTTGATTTTGGCGTGCGCCAACGGGTGCAACTCTCTTTTTGCGAGTCGGAAAACTATCCCGGCTACCTGGAAATAGAAGCGCGGCTGCACCGCGAAGCCGGCGAAGAAGCTGTGTGGCACAGACTGAACAAGGCTTTTATCAACGACATGCGCAAGCAACTGCTGTTCTGGCGCTCGCTGGAGCCGGAGTCGCGGCGCATGTACGAACAACAAATGGAAGCCGCCTACGGCGGCACGATGGACTGAAGCAGATGACTGGAATGAACGCGTTTTTGCGATGGCGGGCAGTTGTTATTGGCCTGCTGCTTGGCCTGGCGGTCTGCGCCTTAACGCCCTACAACAACGCCTATCTCAACGCCACGCCCCTGGGCGGCGGATTTTTTCCGCTGATGGCGTTCTTCGCCCTGTTCGTTATTACCGTGTTGGCCTCGCTGCTCTCCCGGTTTGTGTTCAAAACCTGGAACATCCTTTCCGGCGCTGAGCTCATGGTCATCTGGATACTGGGCGCGGTGGCCTCCGGCATTGCCTACACCGGGCTGGTGCGGACGTTCTTCTTCAATATCACGGCGCCGTTCTACTTTGCAGACACAGGCAACCGCTGGGCTGAAAACTTGCAGCCGCTTCTGCCAGAAGGGCTCTACCCGCGCAGCCAGGAAGCTGTAGAAGCGCTCTACAACGGCGTGCCTGGAGGCCGGACCATGTCCACCCTGGAGCTGTTGGGGGCCATGGACTGGGCGGTTTGGGGGCCCACCCTGGCCGGCTGGGCCGTGTACATCCTGCTCTCGTACATGACCATCCTCTGCCTGGTCAGCTTGTTCAGCCGCCAGTGGGTGACCAACGAGCGGGTGAATTTTCCCTTGCTGCGCGCGCCGCAGCTGCTCACCCGGGCCTACGACGAGCAACGGCTGGGCGCGTTTCTGGGCAACAGCTTTCTTGTCTCTGGCGTGGTCCTCACCATATTTTTGCACACAGTGAACGGCCTGAGCTTTTACTACCCCACCATGCCGTCCATTCCCACGCTGGTGCTGGCAGAACCGTATTTTCCCAAGCACGGTTTTTTTTCCGGGTTTCACAAACTAAAAATCTACATCATTCCAGCCTTTATCGGCTTTGCCTTCATGACCACACGGCAAATCAGCTTCAGCTTCTGGCTTTTTTACATTCTGGGCGCCTTGTCTGTGGGCGCGCTTTCCACCATAGGTTTGCAACTGCCAACAGCCGCGCTAGGGGTCACCTTTGGCCCGTCCATGGCCCGGCTGGATGAAGCGCAGATGCTGGGGGCCTTTCCTGTGTTTTTCCTCTTCTTGGTCTGGCTGGCCCGGCGACATCTCAAGGACGTGATATGCCGGGCGTTTTTCTTGTCCAAATCCTGCCCTATGGATAAACGCGAACCCAGCGAATGGCTCTCTGGCGCCACGTCCTTTTGGGGCACAGTGCTCGGCGTGGCCGGTTTGACGGCCTGGTCCGCCTATTACGGCATGCCAGTGCTGGCTGCATTTTTGCTTATTCTGCTCTTCATTGTGACCATGCTGGTGGCCAGCCGCATTGTCTGCCAGGGCGGGGTGGCCTATTTTACGCTTACAGCTGCGCCCTCGGACACGCTGCTGGCCCTGTTTGGCTCCAAATTCTTCGGCCAGGCCGGGCTGCTGCTGGCTGTGTCCATGCAGAAAATGCTCTTTGTGGACCTGCGCGAATCCCTCATGCCCACTCTTTTCCACGGCGCCAAGGTCAGCGAGCAGGCCCGGCGCGGGCGGCTGTTGCTCTTCGCCATAGCCGTGACCATTCTGCTGGCTGCGGTGGTTTCCATGCTGGCCATGATGCTGCTGGGCCACAAGTACGGGCTGCGCGGAATGGAAATGGACTGGGCAACAGGAACGACCATGACCGCATACGAGAACGCCCAGCGGCTGCTCAGCGCCCCCAGCGCCCCCAATGAATGGACCCTGACCTTTGCCGGCGTGGGCGTAGGCGTCATGCTGGCCCTGGTCATAGCTTACCAGCGCTTCTACTGGTGGCCGCTGCACCCCATCGGATACCTCATGGCTTACAGCTCGGCCATGCGCATCCTGTGGTTCAGCTTTTTCGTGGGCTGGCTGTGCAACCATCTGAGCTTGCACTATGGAGGCACGGCGCTGTTCAACAAGGTGCGAAATTTTTTCATTGGTTTGATCATCGGCGACTTTCTCATGGGCGGAATATGGGCCATTGCCGCCTTTGTCACCGGAACCGGATACCAGGTGCTGCCGGCCTAAGCCGCAGCGCAGGATAACGGGGTAGCCTGTGTACGACGACAAAGAACTCAAAGAGTATAGAGACTTACTCAAGCCGCCGGACCATTTCGAGGAGGGGTTTGACTGGAAGACCATCGTCGGGGCTGTATTTATAGGCTTCTTGATGATGCCTGGCTCCATGTACCTCCAGCTGGTCATCGGCTCCGGGATTGGCCCGGCAGCCCGCTGGGTGACCATCATCCTCTTCGCAGAAATAGCCAAACGGTCGTATTCCGAGCTGAAGCAGCAGGAAATCTTCCTGCTCTACTACATGGCCGGCGCTGCCATGTCCTCGCCATTCCAGGGATTATTATGGAACCAATACCTTGTCCAGTCAGAGGCCGCCCGCATGCTGGGGGTGGCCGAGTTCATCCCCAACTGGATTGCTCCTGGCGCTGACTCAGAATCTTACGTTCTCCGATCCTTTTTCCACAGGGACTGGCTCATACCAGTGCTCATACTCGTGGGCGGGCAGATCATCCAGCGTATCGACCAGTTCGGGCTGGGCTACGCTCTCTACCGCATCACCTCGGATGTGGAAAAGCTGCCCTTTCCCATGGCGCCTGTGGGCGCGCTGGGCACCATGGCCCTGGCCGAATCCACTGAGGACAAGCAATCGAGCTGGAAATGGCGCATTTTCTCCATTGGCGGGGTCATTGGCATTGTTTTCGGGGGGGTATACGTGCTGTTGCCGGCGCTTTCAGGCTTGCTGCTTTCCCAGCCTATACGGCTCATACCCATACCCTGGGTGGAGCTGACCGGCTATACAGAGGAGATGCTGCCGGCCGTGGCCACAGGCATTCAGCTGGACCTGGGCCTGGTCTTTGTGGGCATGGTGCTGCCCTTCTGGGCGGTCATCGGCGGTTTTCTGGGGCTCATCATCACCATCATCGCCAACCCCATACTCTTTGAACACGGCGTACTCACCCGCTGGCGCCAGGGCATGTCCACTGTGGACACGGTTTTTGCCAACAACTTCGACTTCTACATGTCCTTTGGCATCGGCCTGGGCCTGGCCATTGCGGTTATCGGCATTTGGTACACGGTGCGGTCTTTTTTCAAGCGGCCAGGCGAGACCAACATAGACGTAAAGGCGCTCTTCAACCCCCCGCCAGGCCGGGGGGACTTCAACTTCTGGATTTCCATCGGCATCTACCTTTTTTCCACAGTCTGCTACATCCTGTTCTGCATCTGGCTGGTGCCTGGCTTTCCGTGGATATTCTTTGTGGCGTATGGTTTTTTGTACACGCCGATCATCAGCTACATCACTGCGCGCATGGAGGGCATAGCCGGCCAGTTCATCAGTCTGCCGCTTGTGCGAGAGGCCAGTTTCATCGCCGGAGCCAAATATTTTGGCTATTCCGGCATTGAAATTTGGTACGCGCCCATACCCATCCACAACTACGGCGAGGCCACGGTAAAGTTCCGGGAAATCGAACTGACCGGCACCAGCTTGCGCGGGGTCATCAAGGCCGAGATCGTGGTCTTTCCAGTGGTCATGACTGCTTCCTTGCTCTTTTCGGCTTTTCTCTGGCGCTTGGCGCCCATTCCATCGCAGAGCTACCCGTACGCCCAGGAGCTATGGCACTTGCAAGCGCTGAACGCTTTTCTGATGCAAACCTCCACCCTGGAGGGCAACTCCTTGTTCTTCCAGGCCCTGAACTGGATATACGTTGCTGCGGGGCTGGGGTTTGGGCTCTTGTCATATGTGTTTCTCAGTCTTGCGGGCCTGCCTGTACTGCTGGTCTACGGGGTGGTGCGCGGCCTGGGCCAATCCACGCCCCACGGCATGATCCTTGAGCTGGTGGGCGCCCTGCTGGGCCGGTTCTATTTTCTGAAAAAATACGGCAAAAACTGGCGGCAATACTCGCCAGTGCTGCTGGCGGGATTCTCCTGCGGCATGGGGCTGGCGGGCATGTTCGCCATGGGCTGCACGCTCATCCTCAAGTCGCTGAGCCGCATGGCGTATTGAGGAATACGACTTCAGCGGCTTTCAGAGCCTGTTACTTTACTTCATTATCGTCGCCGGCGACGCCGTGCCTTTCCTGCTCGTGCGCTTCGAACATGCGGCGCGTCTCCACGCCGGTTATGCGCACGCTTTCCGCCAGCGACGCAATTCGTTCGTGTTCCAACCGGTCAAGGCTGCGGCGCAGCTCTTCGGCGGTTTGCGCCAGCTCTTCCATCCACTCTTGCTGACCGGCGACGCGCTCCCTTTGCTCAGCAATTGCAGCCCCCAAACGGCCGCAGAGACTCCGCGTCTCGCCCAACTGCGACTGCATGTCTGTACATTGCTTGTGCAATCCGGATGTCATGGCCTCCACGCGGGCCAGGGAGTCCCGCATTCGGTGCAGCTTGGCCTGCGTCTCCTGCTGATTGGCGAACAGGACGGCCTCCAGCGACCGCAGGGACCGGTGCAGCGCCGGAAAATTGGCTACAGCCACGGCAATGTGCAACAAGCGCCCGAGAACCGGCACACGAAATGACGACTGTACAACATAGGGAAGAAACAAGCCGGCAACGGCAACCTTGTGTTGCTTGCCTTCATCAGAATAGCGCAGGCTGCCCAGTATCTCCACTTTTGTCATCGACCCTGAGCGCAATTGCGCCAGGTAATGGCCCTGGCCGGCCGGGTCAGGTTCGCGGCCCAGCAGAACGCGGTAGGCTTCGCCCAGAAATTCCCGGTCCTGCAGATCAAGGAAATGCTGTAGGGTAAAGCCGTCGCCGCCGGCTTCTGCGTGATCTTGCATACGGGCTCCTTTTCCGCTCAATGCGTTGTCTCAATCCGAAAATGCGCTAACCTTAGGCCACCTGTACTGAAACAAGAAAACTCACTATTCGCTCGTCGTCTCCGTCTCCATAGTCAACAGGCCGCCACTGGAAAGAGGGCAAAAACTCTATGACGTCAGCAGTGTTCTGCAGCTGAATGACCCGCGAAGACACCCCGCCGCTCGGGGCGTGGACAGTGTCCAAAACCTTTTTTGTTTCCCCGTCTATCAAATGCACCTTGAAATCAATGGCCGCCCGGGGCGAATGAATGGCAAGAGTGAGCTGCGACCATCTGCCGCGCAGAGGCGTCACGGACAAAGCTCCCCTGCCGGAGCACCATCGGTGCGTGTTTTGCTCCGGCGGCCCCCAGCCCCAGATGAAGACGTCTTCACGGCGTAGTATATTCTCTTCTTCCGCCCGCGGGCCGTGTGTTTTCACGGCAGAAACGTCAAAAAGCCAGCCGTCCTTTGCCTCGCAACGGACAATGCGCAAGCCCGCCTGGTTGAGGTGTTCTGCGAGTACTGGGGCCGTGAATCCATAGAAATGGCAGTCGCCATTGTACGCTTGGGTCCCGAAAAGGGACTGCAGCAGCATCGCCTGGGCTTCTAAAGAATGTTTGTTTTTCAGCTGTTCCAGCAAGCCAATGACGTTTGGAACCTGCAGCTCCAGCACGCCATCCGGCGCAAGCACCCGGCTCCACTCCTGCAGCGCCTCCTGGATGCGCGGCCGGGGTATGTGCTCCAGCACGTCTCTGGCGGTGACCTGCGTAAAAAAGCCCGTGGGAAGAAACCCCAAGTTCACTGCGTCGGCCACCACATCAGGCCGGTGCATGGGCTGCAGGTCCACGTTCAGGCAGTCCTCGCGCCGGTCAAAGCCGCAGCCTAAATTCAATTTTTGATATGCCGTCATGTCTTATGTCTTACGCCGGGAGCGCCCTGGACCGCAAGAGGGCTTTGAAAGAGCCCCCGTCTGTCCTTCCTTTGAAGAGTTCATACCCCGCAGCGCGAAACATCCAGAGATATTCTTCCACGCTAAAGGATTGTTCGTTGATTCCCTTTTCCAGCTCCCGGACCATCTCGGCGTGGAATTCGTGCCCCAAAGGCTCGCACATAACAGCCAGGACTCCTTTTGGTTTCAGCAGCGGCCTGACAGCGGCCAGCAGTTTTTCCGGCTCTGGAAAATGGTGCAGCGCGCTGAACATGGCGGCTGCGTCAAAAGACCCTGGAGCAAACGGCAACTGCATGGCGTCGCAGGCCATGAACGCCACGTGCCCGGGATACGCCCCAGGATGAGCGCATTGATAGAAAACCTGGCCCAGTTTGCACAACGTGCGGCTCAGCTCCACGCTGAGCACGTCGTAATGGGCCGACGGCAAAAACGTGGTCTGGGGGTTTACGCCTGTGCCAATTTCCAGCACCAGCCCGCCGGGCCCCGCATGCTCGTGCAGATACCTGTCCAGCATGTCCCGGCCCAGCATGTGGTCTTCGTGGTAGCTCATGGCGCTTTCATGCATTGCCAGCTTAGCCGGCGATGGCGGAGCAGGCCCTACGCGCACATGGATAGTTCCGATACAGCGGCCGGAAAGGACGCCGCCGGCCGGCCCCGCCCACACCTGTAACGTGTAGCGCCCGTCGGCAGGGGGCATGCGGACCGCCAACGGCAGCGACAGCTCCCGTCCCGGGGCCAGGTCTACCGGAAGCACCGTCTCCAGTATGGTTTCGCTTGTTCTTTCCAGCCCCGCCAACACTGCCGCCACAGCAATTTCACCCTTGGGCCATGCGGCGGAGTCGTTGTGCACAATGCGCGCCGTGCGGCGTATGGTCATGTTCGTCGGCAGTTTGTCATGAAAATAGTGCCGGAGCAGTTTCGCCTTGCCTGCAAACCCATACGCAGGATGCTCCCGAACAGAGGCAGGGGCTTTCCCGCCAAAGCGTTCGGCAACGTCCAGCATCTCCGCAGCCATGGCTGCGTCCGAGGCCTTCACCCGCTGGATGTCCGCCAGAGCGTCCGCCAAGTCGCGCTTGTCTTCTTTGGTAAGATGAAGTCCGTAGCCTGCAAACGCCTCGGCAACTATATCCTCCAACCCTGGAGGCGGCTCTGCCGGACCTTCTGCGTATGCGCCGGTCAGGTCCAGCACCTGCTTGCACCACGCCGAATGCAATCCCTGTAGACGCAACACGCCGCACTCTTCAAGCTTATTCAGCAAACCTGCCGGCGCATGCTTGGCAAAAAGGTCCCGGAACAGCCGCGGCTCTGCTTCAAGGACGGAGTTATCAGGCTTGCGCAATACAATAAAAAAACGGTCTTCAAAAGCCACGTTGACGCCAGGCCTCGGCTCCAGCAGACAAAGCTCCACATCGAATGCGCCAAAATGCTCACGCGCCAAGTGTGAAAACTGGTCCGGTGAAAGCCAGCGGACAACACTGCCGCCGGGCTCGCAGTATATATTCACCTCCGGCTCCAGGTCTGCAGCCTGGCGCAATAACTCCTCCGGGTCCGCCTGTACGGCAGGCGCCAGGGCCATCCGCAACGGAGCGGCAATAAACAATCCTCCCGGCGCCAGCACGCGGTCCAGCTCCCTGGCGAACGCTCCGATCTCCCGGCCGCACATCTGCTCCACTACGCCGCGCGCTGATACCGCTCTGCAGGCCCCGTCCGCAGCCGAAAGCGCAAGCTTCCCGCCAGGCGTAAACACAGCCGCAACGCTGGCTGCGCCTGATAACTCCGCCAAAATCTCCGGCAAACAGGACTCGCTCGCGTCAAGATGTATATGTGTCTCTCCAGGAAACACCATGAGGCTGCGAAAAAAAAGCGCTGGGAACACCGGCTCAATTGCATCTGCGGCAGCCAGGGAAAAATTACGCACTTCCTCCAGGGAAAAGGGAGCCCGCATCACAGAAACGCCGTTTCTTTGCAGCATATCTATGATTATGTCCACGTCGCCAGGCTCCAGGACAGCGGGCGCAGAGCGCGTCCAGACCCGGCCAGGGAAACGTTTCGCCAAGGAGAGAATTGCGTTGTATTCAGTGTCGGCGTGTGGCGTGTGCATAGCGTTAGGAAGCATGTGCTGGTATGATGGTAAACTTGTTTAATACCCCAAACCCCCCTGGCGAGCAAGGATGGCGCGATCCCTACACACCGCACATCATTACGGCAGAGCGTAGCCCTGATCCGCCACCAAAAAAACCTCGTTGTGTTTGGAAAACCAAACAGATAGATTGTGTTTGCAAACACAAATCTATCACGAATGAGGATGTGGCAAGATTGAACCAGTCAAATTGACGCCAACGCAATGGAGAAATGCACCTTAAAAACGGCAACAAATCTGTCTTACATTTTCGCGCAGTCCACTCTTGAGTCCATCAAGTGGAAAACCACACCGACTTCCGTGTAGACAGGCAGAAAACAACCATTGCCGCATTTATTACCACTAGACGGAGCTAACGGCATAGCCACATTAATGTAACGTATCGTGCGAGTACTAACCCGAGGCAACTCCTCCCTGTCCTGTAGCCGGCTTGCTTGGTCAGCGCTGTCAGGCAGTGGATTCTGAGTAGAGGCGGCCCTTGCGGTCGCCCGCCTTGATGATCCATACGAGGTTTTTTGAGCGGGAGATTGAAGGATCAGCCAGGGCCTTGAACAGCGCCGGCTTTTTTCGTACACGCCGGGTGTCCCGCATCGACAAGGAGAACAAATGCATTACATCGATATACACACTTGGGAACGGCGCGAGCACTTCGCCTTCTTCCACGGGCTCGCCTCACCCCGACTTAACGTCACCTTTCCCCTGCGCGTGGAAGCGCTTCTGGCTTGCCGCCACGCTCGTGGAAAGCGCCGCCGGCTCAGCGACTGCCTGTACTTTGCCGCGGCGACAGCCGCAAACCGCGTTCCAGAATTCCAGACGCGCCTGTACGAAGGCAAACCGGTCACGTATGACCGCATCGACATGGGCTTCACCTACATCCCCCCGGGCCGCACCCTGCACGCCAACTGCATGGCCGTCTATGACCCAGACTTTGCCGCGTTTTCGGACAACATCTCAGCAGCCCGAGCCCTTGCCGAGGCTCGCCCCACCCTGACTCTGCAGGGCGTGAGCCAGAACGCCATTTTTTCCAGCATTCTGCCCGGTCTTTTTTTCAGCTCTTTTGTCAACCCCTGGGGCGACCCGCACCAAGACTCCGTGCCCCGGGTCATTTGCAGCAAAATCGAATCGGTGAACGGCTCGCGCACAATGAATGTCTCGGTGGAGACGCTGCACAGCTTTGTGGACGGCCGTCACCTGGAGCAGTACCGTGACGTTATGCAGGAGATGTTTAACGCGCCAGAGGTGTGGTTGGATTGATAAACGCCGCCCCGTTCAAGCAACGAGGCGGCGTTGCAGCGTAAAATAGAGACTCTGTAACTGCTTACTGCACCTTGTACGTACAGAGCTTACAGCACACGTTTTCGTTTTTCAGGTAGTCTTCGTCCTTCATTTCCTGCAACTCCCAAGCGCCGGACAGTTCCTGCTCGATCATCTTGTCGCGGTAGCCGTAGTCTTCATAGGCGCCGTCGCGGATGGTGAAGGTAATGTAGCCCCCGGGCTTGGTGACGCGGATGAGTTCGTCAAAAGCGCTGGCGTCCACGTGGCCGTAGGTGAATGTGCCGGTGCAGACAATGGCGTCGTAGCTGTTGTCCGGCATGTCCAGAGGTTTGGAGAGATCGGCCTGGATATATTTGCGGTACAGGCCTTTGCGCTCAGCCTCGTCCAGCATCTCCTGGGAGTAGTCCAGGGCGTCCATATTGTCATAGCCGTATGCAGCCAACACCTCGGCCACCAGACCGGTGCCGCAGCCGGCGTCCAGCACCCGCGCCTTGGGGTTGTTCACAAACGCGTGCAGGGTGTTGCCCGATGATATGTGCGCCACATAGCCGAAGCGGTCCACAGTGTCGGTGTCGTAGTCGCCGGCCCAATCTTTGTAGGCGTCCATAAGTTCTTCATGATTCGTCGCTGTGTATACCTTGTTCAGGGTCTGGTTGTCGCTGACCATGCTCGCTCCTTGTTGTTGCGTCAGGTTTATCCTTCCAGCACCTTATAAGCGCAGAACTTGGCGGTGACGTTTTCCTTGATCAAATAGTCTTCATTGCGCATCTGCAGCAGTTCCCAAGCGTTACCGTGCTCCAGCTCCAGCATCATCTGGCGGTAGCCATAGTCCTGGTAGGCTCCGTCGCGCACAGTAAAGCACACGTACCCCTCTGGCTTGGTCACGCGCACCAGCTCGGCAAAGGCCTGGGGGCCCACATGCGCGTAAGTAAAGGTCCCAACGCAAATGGCTGCGTCATACGTGTTGTCTGGCACGTTCAAAGGATTGTTCATGTCCGCCTGGTAGAGCTTACAGTAGCAATCTTTCAGCCCGGCCTGATCAAGCATTTCGCGGGAAAAATCCATGGCTTCCACGCGGCTGTAGCCCATGCCGCGCAGAGATTCGCCCACCAGCCCGGTGCCGCAGCCGGCGTCCAGGACGCGGGACTCGCGGGACTCAAGCAGTCCGTCCAGCATCTGGCTGGCGATCTGGGGGCCCACGTATCCCATTACGTCCGTGGTGTCGCCGTCATATTCCGGCGCCCAGGCTTTGTACGCGTCAATAAGTTGTTCTGGAGTGTTTGCATCGTACGTGGCCTTCCACAGTTGCGGCGTCTGGCTCATAAGCATCTCCTGCTCTGCGTTGAGAGGTTCATGAATGCCGGAAAAACCTGCAACTACGCCTGTTTGATGACGCAGTGATTCCACCGGCTGGCGTTACGTTCCTGTTACATTTCTGCGCTGCGCCAGCTCTGCATAATACAGGAAAATTCGCGAACGCAGCGCGTGAAAAGAACGGCGCATCCAACGCCATCCATGAGGACTCGCCACATCCTCTAAAAGACTGATTGGTAAAAATATAAAGCGGCTTGATTACCCTGCATTACATAATTGCATGCAAAGTACAGTGACACTAAAACACATATGGAGTGACGTGTCAAATGCATGGTGAATATGCAGCAGAAGCAGCAGTGAAACGTAAAAAACTCATCTTTTCATTATGGTTAACTACTTCTGCTGCGGTCGATAATCTGTCGGGTCCACGCAAGCGCGGTAAAAGTTTTCGTCAAAGGAGAACCAGTCTGTCTCATCAATGCCGCGCTGGCGCTTGCCATTGCGGAGCGAGGGATAGGCGCACATCACTTTTATCCAGCGGTCCTGCTTCAGAGAAAGGGACTTGACCTCCTTGACCGCCTCGACCAGGTCTTCATCCTGGCTGAAAATAATGGCCACATCGAAGACTTCCAGCCGAGCGTGGCGGACTATGTCCAAGGCAAGGCGCACGTCTATGCCCTTTTCCCGGCCTATGCGTTCTGACTTGACCGTTCCGTCCGGCAGCATGACCAGTGTTTCGCGATAGACCAACGGCCGGCTGAAGACTTCTGCCTTCAACGATTTGACGGCGTTGAGTTTGTTTGTCCAGAATGTGTGCCAGAATGGGTTTTCTGCTGCGTCCGGCACGCCAGTGTAGAAATGAGTCCGGGCCAGGGTAAAGCCTTGCGCAGCGCACACCTTTTGGGCCAAACAGACCGGGTCGTAGTCAGGAAAACTGCTGCCAAACGCGTCCTTGGCGGCATAAAAAAGATTCTGTCCGTCTATGTACGCATACGCATATTTTTTCTGCGGTTCTTCACGCATTGAATCTCCTTTTTACAAAAGCTGCTCGACCTTTTACTGAATTTTATACATATACATTAACTCATTAATTGACGCTATATGCTCAAGCGGCATTAGCAAGGACTGAAAACAACCGCAACAAGAGGCCGTTGTTATTGTCATATAGCTTGCTCAAACCTCTGAAGTGCTGTATTTGTGCCATAGTAGCCAGCGTGTAATTCGTAAATGTTGCCTTTGCGCCATTCACGGCTGCTGGCTGAGTTTTTCTGAAAGGAGACCGTTCATGAAAAAAGCGTTGCAGACTTTCGCCATAGCGGCCGGAGTTTTTGTTTTACTCATTGTGGCCGCTATAGTCATCATCCCCATGGTCGTGGATGTGAACGACTACAAGGACCAAATAGCCGGCAAAGTACAGGAGCAGACTGGCCGTGAGTTGATTTTTGACGGCGACATTCACCTGTCTGTTTTTCCCTGGCTGGGCGTGGAGATGGGCCCCATACGCATGATGAGCCCTCAGTATCTGGGCGGTGGCGAGTTTATGAGCCTGAAAAACGCCGTCGTCAAGGTGGAGGTCTGGCCCATGCTTAAAAAGCGGATCATTGTGGACACGGTTATTCTTGACGGCTTAACCGTGAACCTGATGAAGGACGAGCACGGAAAGGAAAACTGGCAATTTGAAACCCCTGGCGCAGAGCCAGGACCGACGCCAGGCAAGCCGGCGCCCACGCAAGCGCCCGCAGAGGGCGAGCCCCTGGGCCTGGATGAATTGCGGGTGGGCGGCGTGAAAATTACAGACGCCAACATCAGCTACGCCAATCAGCAAAGCGGCTACGACGCGGCTGTCAAAGACCTGAATGTGAATGTGGGCGCCTTGGTGCTTACTGACCCGAAATCCCCTGTCCCGGTGCAGCTTTCCTGCTCCGCCATCAGCAACACCCAGAAGGTGCAGGCAGATATTTCGCTGGCTACTTCTGTAACACTGGCCCAAGCCAAACGGATACGCCTGGACGGCCTGGAGCTGAGAATCGACGCCAGCGGCGAGGCAATTCCCAAAGGCAAGGCCAGCCTCAGCCTTTCTGGCGACATAGCCGCGGACATGGAGCAACAGACCGCGGGCGTGAAATCGCTGCAGCTGTCTGTGCTGGGCATACGCCTGAGCGGCGACGTGGACGTGACCGATCTTTCCAGCCAGCCTATAGCCTCGGGCAAAATAGCCCTCGCAGAATGCAACCCCAAAGAGATAATGCAGGCGCTCGGCCTACAAGCCCCGGCCACAAAGGACGACAAAGCGCTCACATCCCTTGCCCTGGAAACCACCTTTGAGGCCTCCCCAGCCCATGCAAAGCTGCCGGCCCTGACCGTGAATCTGGACGGCAACACCCTGACTGGCGCTGCCTCTGCCAAGGATTTTGCAAAACCCGACGTGTCATTCAACCTGATGACCCCTTCCATAGACTTGGACCGCTATATGCCTCCCAAATCTGCCGGCGGCGAAAAGGAAACCAAAACAGACGACGCCAAGGCAGAGCCCCAAGGCGTCCCGGAGCCGGTGAAGGAACAGCTGCGCAAGCTGGTCCTGGACGGCCGGGTCCAGGCTGACCTGGTCAAGGCATCGGGCATTACTCTGAAAGACGCCCTGGTGGCGGTGACGGCCAAAGACGGCGTGCTCACGCTGGAGCCCGCCTCGACAATCATGTACGGTGGACAAATCAAAGTGACCATGAAAGCGGACCTGAGCGGTGAGACCACCTCTTCACGCACGACGCTGGACGTTGGCGGTTTCCAGATAGGACAATTTCTCCAGGACCTCATTGGTACGGACCGGTTCCAGGGCGCTCTGGACCTTGCTGTGGACATCTCCGGCCTGGGCGAGACCTGGCCGGCTTTTCGCAAAACCATGGACGGCACGGGCTCTATCAACATCCGGGACGTGAAAATTCGCGGTTTTCAACTGGTGCCGCCGGAGATTGAGCCCCTGCTGCAGACTGACAAGCAACTGGCCCAGCTCCAAAAAGTCGCCAAGGAACAGAATTTTGAAAAGATCCTCGCCTCTTTCAGCATCAAGGACGGACTGGTCTCCAACAACGACCTGCAGATGATAGGCGACCTCATGACAGTGGTGGGCAAGGGCAACATCAACCTGAAGGGCGAGTCCATTGCCTACGACATGTTCGCCCGTCTCCCCGCCCTGCCAGAAATTCCCATACAGCTGGAGGGGCCGCTGTACATGCCCATGTATGCTGTGAACAAGGAAGAATTTTTAAAAAATCTGGCCATGGACAAAGTCAAAGGCTCACCGGAAAAAACTATCAAAAGCATTATCGAGAACAAGCCGGAAGAAACCTTGAAAGGCCTGGGCGAAGGCCTGGGCGGCGGTTTGAAAAATCTTTTCGGGGACTAGGCCCTGTCAACGCGAAAATGCGCTAGCCTGTGGACGGGAGGGCAAGGAGACCGCATTGCTAAGCTGCATTGCTAAACTGCATTGCCAAGCTGCAATGTCAGTGACATATTGCCAAGCTGCAATTGACGAACAGAAGCTTTTTCTTATACACTTTTAGCCTGACGCGGCAGATGTTTTGACTTAAAAAACCATTACGCCGGCAACGCCGGCTGGCTGTGCATACACACTTATATGCTTGGCTTTCACGTTCAGTTGAGGCCCTGATAAGGTAAGGAGGAGAGATATGGCCAAGGCCAAGGCCGCCGCCAAAGATGAAAAGAAAGCGGCAGAAAATGCGAAGCAGGCGGAAGAGATTGCCGCGCTGAAGGAACAGCTGGTCCTGAACGGGGCCGACATTGTCGCCATAGGCGAAGAATCTGAACTGCTGGTGGGGGGCAAGAACTACAACACAGCCATTATCAGCGAAGTAGAGGGCATCCGCGCCCCGCACTTCCGGGCTATTTCCTCCAAAGCGTTTCACATTCTGCTGGACGAGACAAAGGTTAACGCCACACTCATCCGCTCTGTGGTCGACAAGGAATACAACCGCATTGACTGGGGCGACGCAGAGATAAACAAGGATTCAGAATATCTCAAGAAATTTGTCCGTCGTTTGGCTTCAGAGGTCAAGGAGCAGACCCGGGCCAGAGGCGCCGCCAATCCCGTCAAGATGCGCACGTTTATCAACAACGTCGTGGAAGGCTTCGCCACCTCGCCAGAGGGCATCGACCAGTTGCGCAAACGTTCTGTGCTGGTGCAGGTGGGCATTTTGTCTGTGGACATGCCCAAGGAAGTGTCCGACGCTGTACGCCAAGCCTACCAGTCCATTTGCAAGGAAGCCGGCATGGAAGACGTGCCTGTGGCCGTCCGCTCTTCGGCAGCAGGAGAGGATAGCCGCAAAAAGGCCTTTGCTGGCCTGCAGGACACGTACCTGAACATTGTCAGCGAAAACCAGTGCGTGGAAGCTTACCAGTGGGACTGCTCCTCGGCCTACAACCTGCGCTCCATGACCTACCGCCGCGAAGCCATTCTGGATGCTGTGGCCAAGGCCGAAACCACGGGCGACGACTCCATAGCAACCAAGGCCAAGGAAGAATGGGCCATTGAGCACACTTCTTTGTCTGTGTGCATCATGCGCATGATATCCCCGGTTATATCCGGCACAGCCTTCAGCGCAGACACCTCCACAGGCTGTCGAGGCACCGTCCGCCATGACTTGGTTTCCATAGACGCCAGCTACGGGCTGGGCGAAGCCGTAGTGGGCGGCATGGTGACCCCGGACAAATTTTACGTGTTCCAACGCAAGGACGGTTCTGAAATTGTGGTCCGTTACATGGGCTACAAGGACACTAAAATCGTTTACGATGTAGAAGGCGGCACCAAGGTTGTCAGCGTGCCGGACGGCGAAGCCTACCGCTGGTCTCTTTCTCTGGCCCAGGCTGAAGAAGTGGCCCGGGGCGTGCGGGCAGTGTCCAAGGCCTATGGCGACATGATCATGGACACCGAGTTCTGTATTGATTCTTCAGACAGGCTCTGGTTCGTCCAAGCCAGACCAGAGACCCGCTGGAACGAAGAGCTGGAAAAACACCCGCACACCATCTATATGCGCCGGCTGGAAGTGGACCCCAAGGCCCTGGTCGACGCCGAAGTGGTGCTGGAAGGCAACGGCGCCTCCCAGGGGGCCGGCTCTGGCACAGTGCGGTACCTGCGCTCCGCCCTGGAGCTGAACAAAATAAACAAGGGTGATATCCTGGCCGCCGAACGCACAGACCCGGACATGGTGCCAGGCATGCGCATCGCGTCAGCCATTCTGGCTGACGTGGGCGGAGACACCAGCCACGCCGCCATTACCTCTCGCGAGCTGGGCATCCCCGCCGTCATCGGCATCCAGCGGCTGGAGGTTATCCGGTCTTTGGATGGCGAGGAAATCACGGTGGACGGCTCCCGGGGCCAAGTCTACCGCGGTTCTTTGCCCCTCATTGAAGTAGGCGGCGAAATAGACGTCAGCCAGTTGCCCGCCACCAAGACCAAGGTCGGCCTCATCTTGGCCGACGTGGGCCAAGCCATGTTCCTCTCCCGGCTGCGGCAGTCGCCGGACTTTGAAGTCGGCCTGCTGCGGGCTGAATTCATGCTCGGCAACATCGCCGTGCATCCTCAGGCCCTGGAAGCTTACGACCAAGGAACCTTGGAACAGGTGGTGGAAAAGAAGCTGCACGACCTGGAAGAAGACCTGACCAAGCGCGTGCGCGAGCAGATGGCCACCGGCATGGCCACCCTGGATTTGAAAATGCGCAACTATGTCGGCCAGATCACCGGTCTGGCACAGGAACTGGAAGCCTTGACCGACCGGGAAACAACCAAAGGCACTGACGAAGTGCTGGCCATCCACCGCCAGCTGCGCGAACTGGATAAAAAGCTGGATGAACATGTGGCCATGGCCACACGGCGCATAGACGTGCTGAAAACTTCCGACAACCTGGAAGATCACATCGCCGTGATCATGGGCTGGACTGAACAGCTTACCGCCCTGTCTGGCACGGACCCGGAAACCTTGAAGCAACGCCAGGAAATTGAGAGCCGCATCAAAGAACACGCCAAGGAAGTAAGAGACAAGCCAGAAGTCCAGGAAGCCCTGGAAAAAATCCGCGCCCTGCGCCGCAAGGTGGCCATGCAGACCGGCCTGCACGATCAGATGATCGCCATTCGCGAAGTGCCAGAAAAAATTGAAGAAGTCTTGCGCACCCGCGGCCACCGCACTGGCAAAGAACATTACGTGCAAACCTTGTCCCAAGGCCTGGCCCTCTTTGCCATGGCTTTCAACGGCAGAGAAATCATCTACCGCACCACTGACTTCAAATCCAATGAATACCGCAACCTGCTGGGCGGCTCGCTCTTCGAGCATTTCGAAGACAACCCCATGATTGGCTACCGCGGCGTTTCCCGCAACGTGCACGACTGGGAGCTGGAAGCATTCAAGCTGGCCCGCGGCGTCTTCGGCGGCTCCAACCTCATGATTATGCTGCCATTTGTACGCACCCTGGAGGAAGTCCGGTCCGCACGCGAATACCTGGCCCAGGTGCACAAGCTGCGCAGCGGCGAGGACGGTCTGAAAGTCATCCTCATGAGCGAAATTCCCAACAACGCCATACTGGCCAAGGATTTCATCAAAGAGGTGGACGGCTTTTCCATTGGCTCCAACGACATGACCCAGATGGTGCTGGCTACCGACCGGGACAACTCTCGGCTGCAGCACATCTACGACGAGGAAGACCCGGGCGTGGTCTGGGCCATCCTGGTCACCATTTTCACAGGTCAGAAATACGGCAAAAAAGTCGGCTTCTGCGGCCAGGGCGTGTCGAACTCCGTTGTGTTGCGCGGCTTGGTGGCCATTGCCGGCATCGTCTCCGCCTCCGTGGTCCCGGATACATACCACCAGACCAAGATAGACATGGCCAAGGTGGAAGAGCTAAACTTGACAACCGCCCAGCTTGGCGACTGGCTTAAGAAGCAGTTCCTCATCCGGCTCAAATCCACGCTGAAAGACCACAACTACGAGCACATACTGCGCAAGAACGACACCGCCGCCGACCTTAAGGAATGGTACGAGGGCGAGATAGGCCGGCTGCATGAACAGCTGCGCGACAGCCTGGACAACCCCAAGGAAAAGTTCTACCGGCAAGAATTGGAATCCTTCCGGGCCGTCTTCCACAAGCCAGTCATCTACGCCAACTGGGACTGGAACCACACCGTGGAAAGCGCACTGCATCAAGCCGGCTTCAAGGACTTCGAAGAACAGGCCAAGGCCCTGGAAAAGCAGCGCAAAACATTCAAGTAATTCACTAGAATATACCAAACAGCTGCGCCCGCTCCGGACATCCGGGGCGGGCGCTTTTTTTTAATACGCGCCAGAAAAACGTGCGTTTGGGCATGGCCGGCGGCGGCCGCACACCGCATTCCAGTACCGCCAGGACTGGCCGTCGAATACGCGGGGACAGGCGTTGTACAGCATCTCCTGGGCGCGCGGGATGAAGATCGTCACGCGGCGCCCTTCTGCAATGTTGTGTAGCGAAGGAGTTAACTCATCACCATACATGCCCTTTGCGGCGGCCAGTACATTTACGAGAGGCATCCCCCCGGCGGGGCGTAAAAGCCGGTGCAGCCCTTGCACAACACTATCTCGTCCTTACAGCCCTGGCGAAACAGCTCCTGCCAGCGCAGCCGCTCGGCGTCCGCGGCCAGGCCGTCCAGGCCCTGCTCCAGCACGTTCCCTATCACCCCGCGCGCATTCAGGTCATTGCAACAAACCGTGACCTCTCCTCCGGGCAGGACCACCAGATTTCGCTGCAGCAGAAAGCAGACCTCGCCCCGCCGCTGTTCTGCTATGGCCCGGTAACTGGCGTCGTCCACGCCCAGGTCGGCGCTGCCGTCCCAGTTGTGCGGGTGGCGCAGGCTCACCTTGTCTATACGGTTAAACAGAGAGGCGAATTGCAGATGCAACTCCCCGCCGGGCAGACCTTCGGGGGGAATCATACAAATTATTTCGCTGCGCAAGGGCCGGCCCTCGCGTTCGTTAAGAAGAAGAAAGCGCTCCACATTGCGTCGGACAACGTCCCACTTGGCGCCAGTGCGAATACGTTCAAACAATTCCGGCGCCCCACCGTCCAGGCTGAACCGCAACTGGTCCACGGCTTTGCTGCGTATGATCTGCAGTGCAACTTTTTCCGTCAGCAGCACAGCGTTGGTGAGCAGGCCGAATACCGGCTGCACAGGCAGGCGCGGCTTGGCGCGGCGAATGACCGTGAGCATGCCCGGAAGATCGGGATGCAACAAGGTCTCGCCGCCGTTATGCAGGTCCACGCGGCGTAGATGCGGCAACTGGCCGTCCGCCAGGCAGTCCATGACGCGCTGCAGCGTTTCCGGCGCCATGGCTTGACGCTCTTTTGCGTGGTCCAGGGCGCACCAACGACAACGCAAATTGCAGGAGGAGTTGAACTCCAAATTGAGCAGGGTCACTGACTCTGCCGGATGCATACGGTTTTTCCTCGCTTGTCAGAATGGTGTTACCACTGCATACGATTTCTGAACTTGTTCTGCAATATCAGGACGAAGAGGGAAACTATTTTTCCACACATCTATTGAATGCTGTTCATTTTCATGTAAGAGTTGCAACTATCCTCTCCCCTCAATCATTTTCCAGGAGACGCTTATGAAACGGCCATGCGCGCTTGCAACCGCTTTGCTGCTCGCGGCACTGTTGAGCGCAAGCCATGCCCAGGCGGGTGTGTACGTGCTGTTCACGCCGGAGGCCCTGCACAACTGGGAAATCCATCCTCTAGCGGAAATTCCGGTGTATGGCGGCTACGTACACGCGCATGAAATCCACCAGACAGCCATGGGCCAGCCCATTTACAAAACAAACATGCTACATGCAAATTGACGGCATTAACGGCGACGTAACTACGCCTGGTTATGAGAACTGGATACAGGTACAGCAAGTAAGCTTTGTCGCCAGTCTTCCAACAGGCAACGACTCGGGTCAAACCGCAGGGTCGGCGGTTCAGAATACGCTGTATGTCTACAAAAATATAGACGAAGCTTCTCCTTTATTAATGAAATATGGCTATGCCCTTTGCTCCGAAGCTCCCACATCTGTACAGTAAAGTCGAGGTCTCTGCAAAGATTGCATCTATAAAAATATCTGTGTTGCGCCTGATTTCAAGCGTTGCGGCCCCGGCTTACCCCTACTGTCACCCCCCGCTTCACTTTTTTGTCACCCCCCGCGAAGGCGGGGGGTCCAGAGGCTGCGGTATAGCTGGATTTCCTGCACAGTCCATGACATACGGGGGCTTCGTGGCGCAGAAAAAGTCAAAGTCCCTGGATT
>CAYTSA010000057.1:0-25443 GCA_964440345.1 uncultured Desulfovibrionaceae bacterium
GGCAATGATTTGCAAGCAAATCCTTGCAGAGCATTTCAACTGTGAAATGCTCTAATGGACTTTTTGAACAGGCTGCTAGCCGTCAGGCCCCACTCACCTTTGTTAGGAGAAGAGCATGAGCGACGCTGCTGTTTCAGACCTCAACCAGTATCTGACCTTTACTCTGGGCGACGAGCTGTTCGCCATGGACATCGCGTCAGTGCGTGAGATTCTGGACGACACCAACATCACCCGCATTCCCCGCACCCCGGAGTTCATGCGCGGTGTGCTGAACCTGCGCGGCCACGCTGTGCCGGTAGTGGACTTGCGGTTGAAATTCGGCATGAGGCGTACAGAAATGACGGTGAACACCTGCGTGGTCATCACGGATATTGGTTCGGAGGACGGGTCCGCCGAAATAGGCGCCCTGGCCGACTCTGTGCAGGAAGTGGTGGAGATAAGCCCGGACGAAATTGACCCAGCCCCGCGCATGGGCACGGCCATAGAGGCCAAGTTCATAAAGGGCATGGGCAAGCGCGACGGCGGGTTCATCATCATCTTGGAGGTGAACCAGGTCTTTTCCCCCGAAGAGCTGGCCGCCGCTCAATCCCTTAAGGAAGACGAGCCCCCTGTCGAAGCCGTGGCCGAGTAGCCCCTGCGAGACACATACTGAATGAGCCGCCCGGAGCCGAGCGCTAGGGGCGGCTTTGATCATTACGGGCTGTTGGCGTTCGCAATGGCTTGAAAACCAGGCAGAAGAGGCCGGGAAGCAGTCAGGTCTCCAGCCCCTTTGCGATGATTCGCGCAGCCTCGGCGTGGATGCGGCCGTTGGACGCCAGAATGGTCGGCGCTGTCAGGTGGTATGGCTGGGCGGGGTCGTACTGGGTCACCCGGCCGCCGGCCTCTTCTACGAGCAGCCAGCCCGCGGCGGTGTCCCAAGGCTTCAGGTCCGGTTCATAGAAGAAATCCAGCTTGCCGCTGGAAAGGTAAGCCAAGTCCACAGCTGCAGCGCCGTAGCGGCGCAGCCCCTGGGTGTGGGCCAGCACGGCGCCCATGGGGCCGAGCACCAGCGGCAGTTTTTCCCGAACTGTATATGGAAAACCCGTGGCCGCCACGCAGTCCTCAAGGGTGTTGGCCTCAGAAACCTCTACCCTGCGTCCGTTCAGCCAGGTCCCCCGGCCGCGTTCGGCGGCAAAGCACTCGTCCAGTATTGGGTTGTAGACCACGCCCATGTCCACCCGGCCGTGGCGCCATAACCCCACGGACACCGCCACAAAGGGCAAGGAATGGGCGTAGTTGGTGGTGCCGTCCAAAGGATCAATGACCCAGCACAGGCCCGAAGGCTCCAGCCCTTCGGCGCTTTCCTCGGCTAGAAAACCGGCTTCTGGCAGCACGGAGGGCAAGGCTTCTTTGAGATACTTTTCCACCGCCAGGTCGGTCTGGGTGACCAGATCGATTCGGCCTTTGCGCTTCACCTGCCGGGGCTGGTCCCAGTGCTCGCGGATAATGGCGCCGGCCTTGCGCACAGTTTCCAACACAAGGCGCATGTGGTCGGAAAACTTGGGAGAATGCATATGTCAGTTGATGAACACGTCTTCGTACAGTTTGAAATCGTCCAGGGTGCGCCCGGTTCCGCGGACAACAGTTGTCAGGGCGTCGTCGTCAATGCGTACGTGCAGGTTGGTGTCCTGGGCAATAAGCTTGTCCAGCCCCTTGAGCAGCGATCCTCCGCCAGCCAGCAGCAGGCCGTTGCGGCCAATGTCGCCCGCCAACTCGGCCGGGGTTTTTTCCAGAGCCTTGCGCACGGCGCGGACAATGGTTTTGACCGGCTCCTGCATGGCCTCGCGGATGTGTCCGTCTTCTATGTTGATGGTTTGGGGTGATCCTGTGACCATGTTTTTGCCGGAGATGTCCATGGTCAGGGGTTCGGGCAGGGGATAAGCGGAGCCAATAGTCATTTTGATGCGTTCAGACATGTTTTCTCCTATCTGCAGGTGAAATTGGTCCTGGCAGTAGCGTTGAATGGCCTCGTTCATCTCGTCCCCAGCCACGCGCACGGATTCAGCGTAGGCAATGGCGGAAAGGGAGATGACAGCCACCTCTGTGGTGCCGCCGCCTATATCCACCACCATGTTGCCGATGGGTTCGTGCACCGGCAGGTCGGCGCCAATGGCGGCCGCCATGGGCTCTTCCACCAGTCGGACTTCGCGCACGCCGGCTTGTTCTGCGCTTTCGATGACGGCCCGTTTTTCCACCTGGGTAATGCCTGTGGGCACGCAGATGACGATGCGCGGTTTGATGAGGTTCATGCCATGCAAGGTTTTGCGCACAAAATATTTGATCATTTCCCGCGTGGTTTCAAAGTCGGCAATCACGCCGTCCTTGAGCGGACGGATGGCTTTGATGGATTCCGGCGTGCGGCCCAGAAACTCCTTGGCCTCTCGGCCCACGGCAAGCACTTTGTCAGTGCGGGTGTCTATGGCCACCACGGAAGGCTCGTTCAGCACAATACCGTTGCGGGGGGTGTAGAGCAGGGTGTTGGCGGTGCCCAGGTCCATGGCCAGGTTTTTGCCGAAAAAGCCGAGTAATCTGCTCAGGGACATATGTGTAGACTCGTTGGTTCGGTGTTATCAGGTGTTGGAAGCATGCATGGCTTGCTCGGCCATGCGCAGTCTATTCTTGAGGTAGAGATTTTCCAGAAATAAGGCAAGATGTACAGAGACCATGTGGGCAAAAACTTTGAGCCGCTCGGTAATGACCACGTGGCCGGGGTCGGCAAAGCCGAGCACGCCGCGGGGAACCTTGTGCACCACCAGGGGCAGGCACATAAAGCTCTTGAAAGCCGGGGTCTTCAAATTGCCGCCGAACAGCGGCGAAACATTGGCCGAAGACATATCGTCGGAATACACGGCCCCATTGTTCTTGAACACCCAGCCCACAAGACCTGCGTTGATGTCCAGCCGCACTTCTTGCTCGGAGCCAGGGATGATGGGTTGGTTTGCGCCTTCCAGAAAATATCTCCTGCCGCGTTCGTCTCTTGCAGCCAGAAAGCAGTATTCAAATCCAGTAGCTTCGCTGAGCATGGCCAGCAGGTGGCGCAGAAAATCCGGCCACCGGGTGTAGCGCGTGCGCAGGCTCTGGATGAGCTGCAAACACTGATAATAGTGATATTCGCCCAGGCTTTCTTCAGCCTGGATAAACCGGGTGTGCACGTCGTGAACCAGCTCGGCAAAAAGGTGGAGTATTTTTTGATCTTTCTCGCTAAAGGAATAGCTGCGCTTGGAGTCCAGGCACAAGGCGCCGCCGCCCTGTGGCAAGGGCGCGCCCATAAAGGCCTTTATTGACGCCTCTTTCTTGGGAGGGTAATACCCCAGCACTGACCGCTGCTGGTCGAAGTTGTTTAGCAGCATGGGTTGCCCGTCCCTGGCTATCCAGCCCACCAAGCCCTGGCCCGCCTTGATCACCGCGTCGGGGTTGATGTTGTCCCCCAGGCTGAACCGGGCGGCAAGGTAGTACTCCTCGCCGTTCTTGGCAGGCATGAAAAGCACTGCAGAATAGGCGTCGAACACGCTGCAAACGATGCCGAGGATACGCTCGAGATAACTCTTGTCACGCATAAGCTGTAGTCATACACCATCACGTCGGCAAAGGAAACAGTTTTACAAAGGCAGCGAAGCAAACACTTTTCAGGGGGTTGCAAGCAGACTGTTGCGCTGCGGCTTACTTGACGCGCCCGCCAGGGCCGGGCATGAGAACAGGCTGGCAACCCGCAATGAGTACGAGAAAGGATACATGTATGGACGCAAACCATAAGAAAGCATTGCTACAGCGCATTGACGAGGAATTGTCTGCACTGGATGAGACCGTCAAAGAGCTGGAGCAGACCACCGCGCCCGTGGAGCCGGACGCCTCCATAGGCCGGCTTTCCCGGCTGGACAACATGATCAACCAGGGCGTGGCAAAGCAGTCCCTGGACGCCTCCAAACTGCGCATGAACAAGTTGCGCCAGGCCAAAGTACGGTTGGACGAAGACCCCTTCTTTGGCGAATGCGCCGAATGTGGCGAGCTCATCGCCCCGGCCCGGCTGCTGGCCATGCCGGAGACCGAACTCTGCGTGCACTGCGCTGAATGACGCACGCATGGCTGATTTACCCGGCAATCTCACCTGGTTGGTCTACTTGCTTGAATGTTGCGACAGCAGCTACTACTGCGGCGTGACTACCGACTTGGAACGGCGGCTGGCCGAACATAATGGAGAAATCCCCGGCGGGGCGCGCTACACCAGCGGCCGGCGGCCAGTAAAAGTCTTGGCCAGCGCTGCATGCGCGGACCGGGCCGCGGCCTGCCGGCTGGAGCGCAAAGTGAAAAAAGCGCCAAAGCTGGCCAAGGAAGATATTATACGCCGCGCAAAGCAAGCTACGCATAAAGATTAACCACAGAGTAACGCAGACACTGCCAAAAACCGCCAGAGAAAGGTGAGCGCCACGAAGCCAACGGCGGTGATGCGCGACAGCCTGATCCCCGTAGCCGCGAAGCGGCGCAGGGGGCAGGCGTCATATGGCAATCCATAAGACGGCGAGATGGCGCTGGCCAACACGGCTTGTTTCGCTATAGCATTTAACGATTAAAATGCTTGCATTACGACGGGCAAAGCCCGTCTACAAGCATTTCACGGCAAGGATTTGCAAGCAAATCCTTGCAGAGCATTTCAACGGTGAAATGCTCTAGGGATGCAGACGAAGGCGAAGCCGAGGGGATGGACGATATCTCCAGGCTGATTACGCTACTTTATTCCCCCGGGATCGTTGCGCATCATGCGCAGCTTCACCGGGCCGCCATTGTTTTCGTCCAGCACAATGACCTTGACGTCGGCGAATGCTGTTTTGGCCATTTCCAGAAACAGCCTGTCCCGGGTGATTTTCGGATTGCTTGCGTACATGGGATATATTTTGTTGAAGCGTTCCGCCAGCCCCCGGGCCCGGGAAACAGTCCGATTTTTCTCCGCGTGGGCCTTTTCCACCATGGACCGGGCCTGGCCCCGGGCTTTGGGCGCGATGGCGTTGCCGTAATCCTTGGCTTTGAAGATGTGCGTGGACTTTTGCTCCCGGGCAGTGATCACTTGCTGAAAAGCAGCCTGGACTTGAGCTGGAGGCTGAATTTGCCGCGTATCCACACTGAGAAGGGTCAACCCCAACTGGTAATTGTCAGCTTTTTTCTGCAGTTTTTCGCGAATCTTGGAGGCAAGCAGGTTCTTCTCAGTAATGAGCAACGCGTCAACGCTGCGGTTGGAAACTTCTTCCAAGATGACGGCGTCGGCTAGCTGTAAAAGCAGGGCTTCTGGATCGCTGGCTGCGTGCAAATACTCATACGGGTCAGAAACCCTGTACTGCAGGGCGAACGTGGCGTGGAGGATGTTGGTGTCGCCGGTCAGGCAATACGGCTTGATGGGCAAACTGTCCTGTTCTGGTTTGGCTTCCTTGGAAAAGCCAACAAGTATACGGCGCGCTGAACGGATATTGACCTTTTTGACGCGGTCCATGGGCCAGGGGAGTCCCAAGTGCATGCCTGGGCCCACAGTGTCCAGGTATTCGCCAAAACGCCAGCGTACGCCAGCTTCTTCCGCCTCCACCTTGAAACCGCCAGAGACAAGATACAGCAGCACAAGCAAAACCAGGCCAAAGCTTGCGGCTTTGCGCAATTTGGCGGCGAGTAGTTCGCGTTCTGAAGCTTCGAGGTGCATTATCATTCTTTCAGGTATTTAAACAGCTCGGATTCTTGGGAGAGCACCAGGGTCGTCTTACGGTCCAGAATGGTCTGGTAGGTTTCCATGGTTTTCCAGAACCGGTAGAACTCCGGGTCCTTGGAAAAAGCTTCTGCATAGATACGCGCTGCTTCCTCTTCGCCCTGGCTGGTAATGGTCATGGCTTCCAGCTCCGCCTTGGCCAGTATGTCGCTCTTTGCGCGTTCGGCTTCAGCCTTGATAATGGCGGCCTGTTCTTCGCCTTCTGCCCGGTACTTTTTGGCAATGGCGTTGCGCTCCGCGCGCATGCGCCGGTATACCGCCCTGGCGTTGCTTTCAGGCAAGGCCAGTTGGCTGACCCCCACTTCGACGATGTCAACACCGTAGTGTTCCTTGGTCATGGAGGCCACGTCTTGGGTTATGCGCTGTTCCATGAAACGAAATTTGTTTGTCTGGTTCAGGGAAATGATATCGTCAAAAGCAATATCGCCAATGGCAGCCCCGCTTTTGGAGCTGAGGATGTCGTCGATTTTCTCTGTGGCCTTTTCACTGTTGCGCACAGAGAGGAAGAAGTGCCTGGGGTCGGACACCTTCCAACTGACGAAGAATTTGAAGATGACGTTTTTTTTGTCTTTAGTCAGATTTTCCACAAGCCGGGATTCGTAGAGTTGCACCCGCTTGTCGATGCGATTTATTTCTTCCACCCCTGGGGGCCACCGCAGGTGGAAGCCGGGCTCAGAAATGACAGAGACTGGCTTGCCGAAACGGGTGACCACAGCAAATTCATTGGTGGAAACAGTAAAGGTGAACAGTGCGTAGCCTGCAGCCAGGGCGGCGGCAACGCCGCAAATCCAGTAGAGTATGCGCATGGAAGTCCTCAAAAATTCAAGTCAAGAAACAGGTCAATTGATCCGTCGGCCATTGCGTCAGGTACAATGTATTTATCCCGGAAGGGCAGCCGGTTTTCAGCCATGGTCAGGAAACTGCGGGTTTTGTAAACCTCCGGCTGCAGCAGGTAGGCGCGCAGATTTTTTTCAAAGCGTTGCGCCTGGCCCTGGCTGCGCATAATTATCGAAGTATGTTGCGATCTGGCGTCTTCGAGCATCTGCACGGCTTCGCCACGGCTAGTCGGGATGAGAGCGTTCTTTTCACCCAAAGCGTCGTTGATGGACGCCTGAAAATCAATGGTGGCGCCCACCACGTCTTCGTATTCTCTGGCCAGCAAAGTAGGCGGATGAATGTCCTTGAGGCAGAAGGCTTTCACTTCAATGCCCGTAAGGTAGCGACTAAGGGATTCGCGAACGGTCCGGGCAATGCGCTGCTCCAGTGTGTCGCGCTCGCTGGTCATGGCGTCAAACAAACTGATTCGCGCCATTTCTCGGGCCAGAGCGGCGTAGCTGAACTGTTCCAACATGGCTTCGGGGTTTGCGACGCCGTACAGATAATCGGAGGGTGAAACAATGCAATAGTGCAGCGTAAGGCCTGCGTCGCTGTAATTGTTTTCTCCGGAAAGGGTATTGAATTCTTGTACATAATGGATGTTTGTCCACAGCAGCGCTTCGCTGTCTGGGCTTACCTGGCTGCCCACGCTCAGGCTGCGGACAAGCTCTGTGTCCACTCGGCGCACTACTCCCGCTGGCCATGGCGGGGCGTAGTGCAGCCCGGGGGACAGCGCCTGGTCCGCGTTCATGGGGTTGCCGAGTATTTCCACTACAGCCTGTTGGCCAGGACCGACAATGAAGAAGCCGGACCCGGCGTAGCCTGCAAGTGCAAGACCCACTGCAGACCAAGCCAGTCTGCTAAGCAGGCGCGGTTTCCAGTCGCCTTCCATGCGCACCCTTAAAAGAGCGGCGGCGGCGCGCAGGGCGGCCGCTGTCAAGGAGGGGCACGCCTTGTTGGCCCGCGTTCCCAGCCAGTGGCTGAATGTTTGTTCGCCGCAAGCGTCCAGGGCTCTGAATAATGATACGCCTTGCAAAAAAATGACCACAGAGATGACAAGGGCGGCCACGTTGTCGAACCGGAAGCCGATGGATTCACAAAACAAAGCCAGGGCGACGAAAATGGAGGCCCACATGTCCACCCCGGCGTGATAGCCGTCAGCTATGAGGGCGGGCGCCTGTTCCTTTTCGCCCACGCTGCGCTCCAGCCGCGAGAGCAGGTAGGAGGCGACGGCCATGCCCAGCATGGCCAGGGCAAAAGGCCTGGGGTTTTCTACCTGGTAGCTTGCCTGGGTGAAGATGCGGTAAAAAAGAGATACTGCGCCAAGCATAAGGAAAACGCCGATGCCACGGGCCACCCGCTGCTGGGCGTTGCGCAGCAGAAAGTGTTTGAGCCGGGCCAGGCGGCTGGGATTTTCCGGGAGAGGCTTTTGCCGGCTTTCCACGGCAATAGCGACGTACACTGCCAGGGACGAGCCAATGTCTGCAAGGGAGTGGAACGCTTCGGCCAGCAGCGCCAGGCTGCCGGAGAACCAAGCCAGCGTGAACTTGCCCGCCGTGAGCAGCGTGTTGACAAGGATAGCCCCAACAGCCACGACTTTGGAACGGGGGAATCGGTCAGGTTGCGACATGGAGAGGCACCTTATAAAAATAGTGTGACGATTTGGCGTCGATTTGTGCGGTCATTGAAGAAAATCGGCCGGGAGAGCAGCTCTCCCGGCCGAGTGGTCATTCCTGTTGCAAAGCTGCGGCTTAGTGGCCGACGCCGCCGCCTTCAGGGTAGAGGATGGGGTAGTCGCGGGCTGCGCCTGCGGCCGCCCAGTCTTCGGGGATGAACTTCCAGTTGCCCAGGGCAACTGGAGTCACTTCGCCTTGTTCGGTGATTTCTTGCTGCAGGAAGTATCGCAGGTCGCGGCCAGTGCGGGCGATGGTGCGGCCGTCCAGGTCTTCCTTGGGTATGCCGGCGCCTTCAGTCAGGTGTCCGCCGCCGCCGCCGCCGCGGTAAGAGTTCACGGCTACGCGGTAGGTTTTGCCCAGCTCAAAGGGCGTGCCGTCCTTCAAGGAATGGATGATCACGCGCTCGCCAGCCGGCTTGGATACGTCCACGTCATAGATGACGCCGTAGGTGGAGTCGTAGTTGTAGTAGCGGGCGGCCAGGTCATAGTTGCCGGTGGCTTCATCATACTCGGTGAAGTTCAGCAGGTGATCGCCAGGGCCGGTCATGGTCTTGACCCATTTTTCGTAAGAGTATTCCATAGCGCCCTTGATTTCGGCGCCGGTCAGCTCCATGACGTACAGGTAGTTTTCGTACTTGTAGAGCTTGTACATGTCGCTCACGAAGATGGGGCCGGCGTCAATGGTCACGTCAAACTGCAGGGGAGCGGCAAAAGACATGTCCGGCTCGATGTCCAGCACGTTCTTGGCCACGGTCATCTGCAGGTCGTGGATGATGTCGTTGAAAGAGGAGTCGCCGAACATGGCGTCCCGGGAAGTGGAGGACTCAGTAAACGTACCCACAGGCTGCTCTACATACGCTTTGGTTTCTTCAAACTGCGGGTTGAATTCAGCCAAGAAATCAGGATCAGGTTCATACTCTTCCGGGCTGATCAGTTCGCCTGTCAGGGCTACATCATACTTGTCGGTCTCGTCGTTCCAGGTCAGGTCAACTGTTACAGCGGTCACAGTCCTGGCTGCGTTGCGGGCGCCCATGATCAGTACGCCGGATTCTTCGTCGATGTCGTTGTGGTCTTGGTGATCGTGTCCTACGTACACAACGTCAAAACCGGGAACCTGCTGCGCCACAAGAACAGAGGCGTTTTCGTTTTTGGGCGTATCCGCGGTGACGCCGCCGTAAGTGAAGTCAACGCCGGAGTGGAACAGGCCCACGATGACGTCGGGGTCTTCGTTTTCCTGAACAAAGTTGACCCAGTACTTGGCTGTTTCGATCATGTCTTCAAATTCATAGCCTTCCCACTGCTGCTGGGGCAGCCACTTGGGAATGCCGGGGGTGGTCAGGCCGATGACGGCGATTTTTGCGTCGCCTTTTTCAATGATCGTGTAGGCCGGAAAATCGCTGCTTAGCTCGCCGGTTTCCGTGGAAATGGTGTTGGCGGAAAGCCAGGGGAAGTTGAATTCCTTGATAATGTCCTTGTAGACAGCCGGACCGGGCTCAATGTCGTGGTTCCCCACGGCGCCGGCGTCGTAGCGCATGTAGTTCATCACGCTGGCCACAGCGTTTTCCGTAGTGTCCAGGTCTACTTCGTAGTTGTAGTAGTTGGTGATGGGCTGGCCTTGCAGGATGTCTCCAGCGTCCAGCAGAATGACGTGTTCAAACGCAGCCCGCTGTTGTTTGACGTACGTGTAGGTGGACGCCAGGGAATTGGCCACAGTTTCATTGTTTATGAAATCGTAAGGAAACAAGGAGCCGTGTACGTCAGTGGTGTGCAGCATGCGCACCGTCACGTCTTCCTTGCTGGAGCTTGAATCATTGCAGCCCACGACGGCCAGCAGCATGGCTCCGGTCATGGCCAGTATTAAAATTTTCCACAGATGTTGCATGTAATGCTCCTCCCGGTTGAAGATGACTGAAACATTCGGGAAAGACCCGAAATATGCTAATGCCTACATAAAGCAGTGTTATTTAGCCAGATAGGGGCGAAATATGGTTACGCGGCCGTAACTTTATTGTGACAAGTTTGGGATTGACTGTGACAGAACGAAATCGCGCTCTGGAAGCCTAATAAATGCGCCCGCCGAGACAACCGGCGGGCGCGTGAGAGCAGGTCTGTGAGCTATACAGCAGAAGCTTACTGAACAACCTCGAGGTTGGACTTGGCGATGACGTCAGCGCCTATCATCATGGCCAGCACGGTGGCTTCGGTTTGTTTAGGGTAGTACGTCACGCCGGTTTCTTCAGGGCGGTACAGGGTGCCCAGGTGTTCAGCGTATTCCATGAACACGTCAGCGTCTATCAAGCCAGTGTCGATGCGTTCGCCTGTAGCGTTTTCGAGCACATCATAGCCGTCGCCGCCGTTGGCAATGTATACGTTAGTGGCGATCTTGTAGGTGGCTGCCGGGTCGATTTCTGTGTATGAGCCGTCTTCCTGGCGCAGTTCTACGATGACGATGTTCTCGCCGTCAGGCAGGTTCATGTCCACGGTGTAGCGCGCGCCGCCCACGTAAGCGAAAGCGCCAGAGCCGCGGGTCACGCCGTTTTGCAGCGCGGCGATGATTTCGGAACCAGTGAGTTCCAGGATGTAGAGGGTGTTGCCGAAAGGCTGCAGCTCAATGGCGCCGGCCACGGTCAGGTCGCCCTTAGTGATGGATGTGCGCACGCCGCCAGAGTTCTGCAGAGACAAAGCGACATCCTGGCCTATTTGGCGGGCCTTCCAATACATGCCTTCACACACGACAGGGGCGATCAAAGAGCCGTTGGGGAAGTCGTAGCCAACGCCGTATTTGTCGGTGTAAGGCACGCGGGTGTGCCACAGGTCTTCGGCCACGTAAGCCACAACCTGGGTTTCGAATTCTTCCACGCCGGCTTTGTAGGGGGCCAGCTTGGTTACAGCGGCGGCGTCTTCAGCCACGATCTCCATGATCGGGTTGGCGGCGATTTCTGCTTCAATGGCGGATTTGGTGGCGGCATCCACAACAACCATGTCGCCGTCGGCGTTTTCCTGCATGAAGTTGTTGCCCACCAGGAACTTGGCCACGCCGTTGATGCCGGTGATTTCACCGTCGCCGTCAAATTCCACGGTCACGTCGCCTACGGCGATTTCCCATTGGTAGGCTTGCACAATGTATACGGTGTCGCCATTGGGGCTCTGCACCATAGTCGGGTAGGGGCCTATGGCGGAACGGCCAAGGGCTTCCATCTCTGTGTCACTGCCCAGCAGGGAGTGGGAGTGGCCGCCCACGATCAGGTCAATGCCGTCCACAGCAGCGGCTATTTCCATGTCTTTTTCATAGCCTACGTGGGTGAGGGCGATGATCTTGTGTACGTCTTCGTCTTCCAGCTTTTTCACCATGGCCTTGGCGGTTTCAATTTCGTCAGAGAAAGTAACGCCGTCGCCTGGGCTGGAGATATAGTCCGTGCCGGTCAGGGTCAGGCCAAAAATGCCCACCTTGGTTTCGCCAAATTCCTTGATGATGTACTGGGGAATGCGGCCGGCCAGATGGGCGTCTTTGGAAGCGTCAATGTTGGCGGAGATAACCGGGAAGTTGGCCATGTCCAGAAAGTTGGCAAGGCCGTCAGGACCCTTGTCGAATTCGTGGTTGCCCACGACCATGGCGTCAAAACCGATGTAGTTCATCAGCTCGGCTTCTGCTTCGCCGCCGTAGGTGTTGAAGTACAAAGTTCCTTGCAGGCTGTCGCCGGCGTGCAGCACCAGAGAACCGGTTTCTTGCTCTGCGTCAGCTTTGGTCATTGCTTGGCGAGCTTGCTTCGCCAAGGTTGCCAGCCGGGCCATGCCGCCGGCGGCAACTTCAGTGTCTACCCCGGTCAGGGTAAATTCTTCATCTTCACCGTCCAAGTGGGAGTGGGTGTCGTTGACGTGCACAATGCGCAAGGACAAGGGGACGCCGTCTCCATCCGAAGAGCTGTCGTTGCAGCCCAAGGGCAGGGCGAGTAACAGCGCGGCCAGAAGCCAAAGTGTCAGTCTGACAGGATTCATGAATTCCTCCGTCTTAAGGTTGTGAATGAAAGGGGTTGCAAATGACAAAGCATAAACCAACCATCGAGCCTTTGCCCGACTCTGCAACGGTAATCTATAGTGACGAATACCCTGTATATTTTATTTTTCTGTGACGTTATGATGGCGATTCCTTTTCGCATTGCGTCAGTTGCAGGACAACGAGAAAGATGTTGAAGTATACTGGTGTGTTATAAACAAAGAGCAAGATACTCTGAATAGCAATAAAAAAAGAGCATGGAGTTTTTTGGGAAAACTCACTTGTTTTTCCGATAATTACAGTATATATGCTCTACACGGTAGAAGGTGTCTGCACATAAAACTCATGCAGGAGGAGCGATGAACAAAAGCGACTTGATCCAGACGTTGTCGGAGGAAGCCAACCTCTCTGTGGATGAGGCGGCCATGATGGTAAACACGTTTTTCGAATCTGTCTCCACGGCGTTGGCCAGTGACGACCGGGTGGAAATCAGGGGATTCGGTTCTTTCAAGGTTAAAGAATATAAAGGCTACACCGGCCGCAATCCCAAAACCGGGGAAAGAGTGGAAGTAGAGCCCAAAAAGCTTCCGGTGTTTCGGGCCGGCAAGGAATTGCGTGAATGGCTCAATGAGTAGTCGACATGGCGGCTACAAAAGCCGCGTCAGCGCGTAGTATGTTGTCAGGCCCGCTCCCAGCGAGCCATAGATGAACAGTCAGGGGATGCAGTTCTTCCCAGCTTTCCACAAGAGCAGGCCGAATACGGCCGCTCCTACAAGAATGGATATGACGGCTGCTGCTCCGGTATGCATGGCGGTCTCTCCTGAAAAAGACTATTCGTTCGCCGCTTTTTTGACGTAGGCGGTGTGGAGTTCGAGGGCTTCCTTCAATTCTTCAGTCATGTCCGTAAACTCTACTCCCAGATAGAGCTTGTCTTCGTCTTTGGGCGCATTGTTCACTATGCCGTCAAAAATGGCGTCGTCATCAGAACCCATTAGCCCCACCCGCAGGGCAATTTCCGCCCCCTGGCCCAGCTCCGGCATGTTGTCCATGTCGTTGAAGGCCATCAGTAGCCGGCAGCCGCTCAGTGAGATGTTCAGCAGCAGGCACTTTGCCTCGGCTCCTTCGTAATACACAGTGGCCGGCATGAAAGAGTCTATTCGTTCATGCCGCCGCAAATCCAATAACTCCAACGTGCTGGGGTAGGAAAGAAATATAAGGGGATACGGAAACGTGATGACGCCTACGATCTGGCTGCGAAAGCCGCGGACCTGGCCCTTGTGCAGGTAGCGGACGGTTACTGGTTTTTCCAGGTGCAGATGGTCCCGTACCGATGGCGCCCGTAAAATAACGTACTTGTCTTCTTCAATGCCCACAAAAGTGGACTTGAACCGCTTGCCCACGCCTTCCGGCTCCACAATGGCTCGACCGCCCATGGTAATGTCACCCAGGCGGCACATCTTTCGCCGGATATGAGACGGGCGTATTTTTTTGGCAATGGCGGCGTCGGGCATGATGTCTGTATACGTTCCGGCGGGGTATTAATCAATTGTTTCCAGCATAATTTTTCCCGGGTTTGCATGCTTGTTCTTATGGTGTACCATCGGCTGAAACTGCATTCACTTTACGGTGTTTTCACAGGAGCAGATTATGAAACGCAGACATTTTCTTGCCTGGCATCTGGGCTCTGCGGCCTGTCTGGCGGCTGGAGTCTGGCCTGCCGGCTTGGCTTTGGCTGGCAGCGGCCCTTACATAGCCGCGGCAAAAGGAGAGCCGGCCCAAGCCGGCCAAGCCGCCCGCGCAGCAGTGGGCTTGCTAGGCGGCATGGGGCGCTTTGTGAAGAAGGGCGACAAGGTGGTCGTCAAACCGAATATGAGCTTTGCCCACCCGCCGGAGCGGGCCACCACCACCCATCCTGCCCTGGTGCGTGAAATTGTCCTAATGTGCCAGGAAGCCGGCGCTAGCCAAGTGCTCGTGCTGGACCATCCCCTGCGCGCAGCGGAGCGCTGCCTGGAGGAATCCGGCATTGAAGAGGCTTGCAGGCCCTTGGGCCGCGGCCTGGTGCAGGGTGTGGACAAACCGGCCTATTTTACACAGGCGGACATTCCCCAGGGCAAGGAAATGCAGTCCAACAGCTTCATCACCCAGTCCCTGGAGGCGGACGTGCTCATTGCCGCGCCGGTGGCTAAATCCCACGGGTCGGCCGGGGTAAGCCTGTCCATGAAGGGCATGATGGGCCTCATCTGGGACCGGGGCGTGATGCACTACCGCTATGACCTGCACGAAGCCATCGTAGACCTGAATACCAAAATGCGCGCAAACCTGGCTGTCATCGACGGAACCCGGGTGCTGACTACTAACGGGCCATCCGGCCCGGGGAAGGTGGTGCAGGCGAACACTGTCATTGCCTCGGCAGACGTTGTTGCAGCCGACGCTTTTGCGGTGCAGAGTTTTGAATGGTGGGGGCAGCGCATGCAGCCGGACCAGGTGAAGCATTTGCGCCTGGCCGCCGAGCGAGGCCTGGGCCGCATTGATCTTGAGAACCTGGCGACCGCCTGGGCCTGACTGTGCGAGCGCCGACGCTGCAGCGAACGCTCCAGACGCTGTCCCTGGCTGCCTTCTTGTTGCTGACCTGGACCGCCGGTTCATACTGGTTTTTGCCGGCGGACTTTTTTGTCCGTCTGGACCCGGCGGCAGTGTTGGGCTCGGCCCTGTGCGGCAGGTTCTGGTCTGCAGGGTTCTGGGTCTGTGTAGTGGCGCTAGGGGCCACAGCCATTGTCGGGCGATATTTTTGCGGCCATGTCTGCCCCATGGGCGTGACGGTGGATATGGCCGGCGCCTGTCTGGACAGGCTGCGCCAGGGCCGGGACGCCCGCTGGGTAAAACATGGCGCCTGGCCCTGGGTGAAACACGGCGTGTTGCTGGCCGTGCTGGCAGCCGGCGTGTTGGGGGTTTCCCTGGTGTTCCTGGTTGCGCCCATTCCCCTGGCGACCCGTTTCTGGGGGCAGCTGATCCACCCCGCGGCGGCCGCGGCCGGTGAACAGGCCCTGGGAGGGCTGCGGCCGCTGGCGGACGCGTTCAACGCTCCCTGGCTGGCGTTTGTGGACATTCACACGCCGCGCTACGCAGGACAATTGTTCATCCTCCTGTTTTTCCTCGGCGTGCTGGGGCTGGGCGCTGCGGCGCCGCGGTTCTGGTGCCGTTATCTGTGCCCGGCCGGGGCGGCCTTTGCATTGTCTTCCTTCCGGCCGTTGCTGCGCCGTCGGGTCTCGGAAGCGTGCATTGACTGCGGCCAGTGCGCAAAACACTGTCCCATGCAGGCCATTCCGGACGATTACCGGCGCACGGCGCACGCCGAATGCATAGTCTGCGAAAGCTGCGTGCGCATATGCCCGGTGAACGCCGTGGACTTTGGCCCGCCACGCCGCAGCCAGCCGGCGGTTGCCATAGCGCCCGGCCGCAGGGAGGTCATAATTGCCTTGCCGGCAGGAGCTCTGTTGGGCTTGCTGGCTGTTGCAGAACTTGGTTCAGGTTATGTTGCGGCAGGGGCCGGCCGAGCAGACGCACCGCATCCCCTTCGGCCGCCCGGGGCTCTGCCGGATGCAAAATTCCTGGCCCGTTGCGTGCGCTGCGGCTTGTGCATGGAGGCCTGTCCCACAAACACCTTGCAGCCGGCCGGCCTGCAGGCGGGCTGGGCCGCGGCCTTTGCGCCAACTGTAACGCCGGCCCGCGGCCCCTGTGAGCCCCTGTGCCAGCGCTGCACCCTGGTTTGCCCCACCCTGGCCCTGCGGCCGCTGGATGCGCAGGAGAAAATCTACGCTAAGCTGGGCACGGCCTATGTGCTGCGTCACAAATGTTTGGCCTGGGAGCTGGGCAAGGAATGTCTGGTTTGCGACGAAGTCTGTCCGTACAACGCCATAGAGCTGCGCATGGTCCCGGAAAGCCCGGTCCCCGTGCCTTTTGTGACTGAAAATCGCTGCGCCGGCTGCGGTTTTTGCGAGCACCACTGCCCGGTGCGCTCGCAACGGGCCATCGTGGTGGAGCCCATGGGCGAACTGCGGTTGGCGTCCGGAACGTACACGGCGGCTGCGCAAACCCAGGGGCTGGAGCTTTCCCTGCATCATAAAAAGGATGAGGCCGCGGTCTATCCGAACGGCGAGAATTACGGGGGAACTGGATTGCCGCCTGGGTTTTCCGACCCGGAGTAAACTACTGACCTGAGCCCACTCCCTCCTGCCCTGGAGCTGCGGCGCTAAGTCGGCGCTGCCAGGCGGCGGCGCTCGACCTGTCAGTTCATGTGCTCCCCCCATCTGTCATTTTCATGTGTTATTGACAGCCGGCAAGGGAATAATTTTCAATGACACGGTGCGTTACCACCTGCTACAGCGCCAAGCAGCAGCCCGGCTGGGGCAGGAACACGTCCAGACCGTCCGCCTGGTCCATGAACGCACGCACCTCGTCTTGCCGGTTCCATCGGACGTCCCGCCGCAGGTGGACCAGGGCCAGGCGTTTGGCGCCAGCGCGGCGGGCGAACTTTATGGAGCCAGGGACTGTGCCGTGGCCAGGGACATCCGGCTCCAGGGAAAAGGACTCGTGCACTATCAAATCGGCGTTTTGGGCCAGCCCCAAAGTGTCCTCTGTGGGCCGGCCGTCGCCGCTGTAGAACAGGGTCTTGGACCCGTGGCTGACGCATACGGACCAGTTCTCCTGCGGGTGCTCGCTCTGGGCAGGCGTCAGCGTGAGTCCGCAGGCGTGAAACTCCTTGCCCGGGCGCATTTTCAACCAGTGCAGAGTATAACCGAATCTGTCCGCTACCCCGGGATAGGCCATCTCCATGGCGGTCATGACTTTATCCTGCAGCCCGGGCTGGCCTGCCAGGGTGAGGGGGGCCGTGCGGCCCTGTTCCCAGAATCGTAGCAGCAGATGCGGCAGTCCGAAAAAGTGGTCCCCGTGAAAGTGGGAAACGTATACGCCTCCCAGGGCCAAAGGGTCTGCAGCCGCGCGCCAGAAGGCGCTGGCCGCGGTAAAGCCGCAATCCAGCAGCATGGAGCCGCCGTTGTGTTCAACAAGCACGGAGCAGTTTGGAAGCCGTTCGTCAAAGGCTTCTCCAACGCCTGAAAAAATGATTCGCATCTGGCCTCCCTGGCAGTGCTGCGCAGTGTGTACGAGCAGGCTGCAATTTTTTTGAATGTTCGCTACAGTTGTACGCCATGGCGTCAATAAAGACGGCGCTTGGCAATTCCTCTCCACCCGTTTCAAACGCACGTGAATTTTTATGACGAAACCGTGATTTGCATATTGCAAATTCGTGACGGCTCATTTATTCCCTCTGCTACACTTCATTACACGACAGAACAGGGGGAAAGTATGCGTTTGCTCGGTCATGTTTTTTTGGCAACTGTTGCGGCTGTTTTGTTTTGCGGGCAGGTATTTGCCGGCGGTTTTGCCATTCACGAATGGAGCGCCAGGGGCGACGGCATGGGCGGGACTTTGATAGGCAGGGCAGACGACGCCTCGGCCCTGGCCTACAATCCTGCCGGGATCACCCAGCTTGCGGAGCCCCAGATTATCGCCGGCCTCAGCGGCATTGCGCCCTCGCATGAAGTCCGCACCATCAACCCTTACACCGGCGAGGAAAAAACCACCACCAGCGAAGACAACATCTGGCTAGTGCCTCATTTTTACGCTGTCGCCCCCATTACCGACAAGTGGTACTTCGGACTGGGAACGTTTACTCGGTTTGGGCTTGGCACGGAGTACGACTCCAAGTGGCCGGGCCGCTACCAGTCCGTCAAATCAGTGGTGCAGTCGGTTTCCGTGAACCCGAATATTGCCTACAAGGTGAACGACAAGCTTTCTCTGGCTGTGGGCGTGGAGGCCATGTGGTTCAGCCTGGACCTGAAGAGCGTGCTGGATTCAAATATTTTCCTGGCGCAGCAAGGCTTGCCGGTGCAGGTGAACAACCCGGACACTTACGCCATGGACGTAGGACTGGAGCACAAAGGCGAAAACGTGGCTTTTGGCGTAAACGCTGCGCTACGGTATGAGATTAACGACACCTGGGCTGTGGGCGTCGCCTACCGGTCGCAGATGGAGCAGGAACTGGAGGGGGACCTGAAGCTGAAACCTTCGCCACAGGTTGTGGCCACGTTTGGCGACGCTTTGTTCAAGGACGGCGATATCGAAGGCTCGGTGGTGCTGCCAGACTGGCTGGGCCTTGGCGTCGCCATCACTCCCAGCAAGGACCTGCGGTTCGAAGCAGACCTTACCTTCACCCGTTGGTCCACGTATAATCGGTTGAAAATTTATTATAAGTCGTTGCAGTCGCTAGGGGTTCCCTTTAGCGAAACCCAAAAGAACTGGCGCGACACCTTGCGCTTTCAGTTAGGCGCCGAGTGGGACGTGACGGACGTAACTACATTGCGCGCTGGCTATGTGTTTGACCAATGTCCCATTAACGAGGGATGGGCGGACTACATGGTGCCAGCGGACGACTACCACTACTTTCATCTGGGCGCAGGGTTCCACTGGGAGCAAATTGGGTTTGACCTCGCGTACACGTTCTTGCACAGCGAGGACCGGAAAGTGGATATGCGGCTGGAAGACGGGGTGCTGGACTCGGAAATCGAAAAGGCCCTGGCGCATATCTTCAGCGCCAGTTTGCAGTATCGGTTCTAACAGGGTGTTAAAGCATGGCTCATTCCCTCCGGCTTGTGCTGTACGAGCCGGAAATTCCGCCTAATACCGGCAATGCAGCTCGGCTTTGCGCAGCAACGCAGACCGAGCTGCACCTTGTTGAGCCCCTGGGCTTTTCCATAGACGACAAGCACCTGCGCCGGGCCGGGCTGGACTACTGGCCGCACGTGAATGTGACGGTGTGGCCCTCTTGGCTGGCCTTTTGCCATGGCCGGGACCAGTCCGCCCGGCTGGTGGCCTCCAGCGCCAGGGCCGGAGAAAGGTATTGTGACTTTGCCTACAGCGCGGGGGATTATCTTGTGCTGGGGCCGGAAACCCGGGGTCTGCCGCCGGCAGTCATTGAGGCGGCGCATGGGCTGGTCCGTATTCCCATCTGGGGCCAGGTGCGGTCCTTGAATCTTTCCACTGCTGCAGGCGTGCTGCTTTACGAGGCGTTGCGCCAGACCGGCGGCATGACGGACGGGCCGGGCGGTTCCTAGTTCCTGCGCCGGCGCGCCTTGCCGTTTGCCACCAAGCTTTCATGTTGTTACTGTCATGAAGCAATCGGTTTTCACACCACTTAACATATCCCAGGGAGTATGCATGCGTGTTGTTCGAGTCCGCTACCAGGAAAAAGTATTTTACGCTTCCCTTGTGGGGCAGGAAGTGCAGTGCCTCAATAGGGAGCTGGATTTTCAGACCCCCATACCGCTCCAAGACGTTACAGTGCTGCCGCCAGTGGCGCCTACAAAGGTTGTCTGCGTGGGGTTGAACTACCAGGGACATATTGAAGAGATGAAGGCGCAAACGCCTGACGAGCCGGTGTTGTTTTTTAAGCCGCCCTCTGCGGTGGTGGGCAGCGGACAGGCCATATTTCTGCCCAGCCAGTCCAGCCGCGTGGACTACGAAGGCGAGCTGGCGGTGGTCATGGGCAAGAGCGGTCGCAACATCGGGCTCGGTGAAGCTGCGGAGCATGTTTTTGGCTACTCCTGCGCCAACGACGTGACCGCCCGGGACCTGCAAAAAATTGACGGCCAGTATGGCCGGGCCAAGGGCTTTGACACCTTCGCGCCGATAGGCCCCTGGATTGAAACAGAGGTGGAAGACCCGAACAATCTGGCCTTGCGCACCACGGTCAACGGCGAGGAAAAACAGGCCGGCAACACGGCGGACATGCTCTTCAAGCCGCTGGACCTGGTGGTCTTTGTCTCGTCTGTGATGACGCTGCTTCCTGGCGACGTTATTCTGACTGGCGCCCCTCCGGGCGTCGGCCCTCTGCACCCTGGCGACGAAGTGCGGGTGGAGATCGAGAACGTCGGCATCCTGATCAACCCGGTCATGAAAGACATGATGGGCGAGGAAAAGCCGCCCATACAATAGCCGGTTCTGGCGCGATCTGTTGCGGGGAGCGTTTGGCTGCATTGAAGCAACGCAGCAGATAAGGGCGTATGGAATCCTCCAGTAGAAAAGAGGCTGCTCAGACGCCGTTAGCTGCAAGGCGCGAAATGGAGCCAAGGGCGAGGCGTATCAAGACATACGCGAGCGTTTGGCTGCATTGAAGCAACGCAGCAGATAAGGGCGTATGAGCAGCCTCTTAAGGTTTTCGCAAAGTGGTCGATACCATCCTGTGAGCGCTATTGCACGGCGCATTGAAACCACATCGCAGGAGACCATGCATGCGTATTATATATGTCATACTCGGGTCCCGGACCTTTCTGTTCATGGCCTCGCTTTTGGCGGTGTCTTGCTTCACCGCTATGACAGCGGCCCTGGCTGCTGACGGGGAAGGTCCCGGCCCCATGCCGGAATCGCTGCAGGCCATGGACAAGCAGCGGGCCGGCCCGTCTACGGGCGTGCGCACTCTGGCCCCGGAAGAGTCGCTGGTGCTCGGCCAGGAGCAGGAAGTGCGCCGCACGCAGCACATGTACGCCGGCGCCATGCTGCCGGACGGCAAAGGCGGCTACGTATGGGCGGCCATGGGCGAGCCTGTCAGCATGCCGGACCTGCGCCATGAAGCCGGCCGGGAAATCAAGCTGAAAGTCCGCGAGCTGGCGGACCAGTTGTTCAGCGCGGGCAACCCGGATGAGCTGGCCGGCGCCGTGGCTTTGCCCACTTCTTTCGTAAGCCAGGACAATTTTCAGGAATCATCCTCTTTGGGCCGCTACATTGCCGAGCAGATGATCTACGAGTGCAACCAGCGGGGCCTGCCTGTGATGGAATACCGCATTGGCGAGGCTCTGTTTCCCAGGCAAGGCGAGGGGGATTTTCTGCTCTCCCGGGCCATAGGCGAGATAAACCCCCGGCCCCGCGCCACGCTTATGCTCGTGGGCACATACTACGCCGACAGCCACAACGTTTTTGTCAACTCCCGGCTGCTGCGGGCTGAGGACGGTCTGGTGCTGCGCACGGGCAGTCTGGTTTTTGGCCAGACCCAGGTAACCCGGACCATGCTGGCGAACACCGGCATGCAACTGGAAGCAGGCGTGCTGCAGGTGCGCGACTATGAGTCCATGACTGCAGACAGGGGCATGACGGACATCGACTTGGGCTGGGACATTCGATAAGGAGAATGACAATGCGCTCATTGCTGCTGATATGCTTTATGGCCATGCTGTCCGGTTGCGGCTGGGTGGGGAGCGCCGAGCCGGAAGACCCGCAATTGCACACCGTGGCCCTGCCATATCACGAAGCCGCGGTTTCCAACATGGTGCTGGCCCGGTCGTACATGCAGGAAGGCCGGTTCGAACTGGCCAAGGAGAGGTTGCTTATAGCCCTTTCCGCCGCCAGAGACGACACGCTGAAACAGACTCTGGCCGTAGACCTGCAGGCTGTTGATAGAATGATTCGGAGCCGCCGGTGACCGCTTGCGGCGTTATAGCAGAGGAGATTCTCATGCGCACCACATCACTGTTTTTTGTTGCTGTATTGTTGCTCATTCCTCTTCTGGCGGCGGCCCAGACCGGACAAGCGCCGGAATTGAGCGGCGCTGAAAAGGCGGCGCTGGAGTTTTCACGAAAAAAAACAATTACCCTGCCGGAAGCAGCCATGCATATGGCCGTGGACCTGGACGCACAGCTGGCCCGAAAGCTGGGCTTGCCTGAGCCGCCGGCCCGGGGCCAGGCTATGGTGCTGACCACGCCGGTGGACTTGTCCAATCTGGAACAAACCTCGGCGCTGGCCCGGCTAATGGGCGAGGAGATGGCCACGTGGTTCACCCGCTTCGGCTACTCCGTGCAGGAAATCCGCAAAGGCCGGGCGCTGCTTTTCAACCCCGGCGAGGGCGAGATGCTGCTGACCCGGCGCACGGACCTGGTTTCGCAAAAGAACGTTCAAGCCAACGTGGTGTTGATGGGTACATACACCGCCACTCGGCGCAACGTGCGGTTCAACCTGAAACTGGTGCATGCACCCAGCAACGATGTGCTGGCCATGACCAGCCAGACTCTGCCGATAAGCCGCGAAGCCTGGGAACTTCTGCATCCGCAGGGCTACAGTGGTCTGGGCGTGACTCCCAGCGTGGAAATTCGGCTGGACCTGGCCCGGCAATTCTGAAACAGCAGAGGGAATCGTAAGAGCATCCATTCGTTGCGTGGCAGGCAGCTATCTTGTTGGCGTGCATAGGGAAAACCGGATAGACAGCCCTGCTGTGCAGCCGCCCCTTTGCTATACCTGCAAGGTTCCTGGCTGTGAGCGTAATTGTAAATTTGCTGGTTTTTCTCTCCGGCGCAGCGTTTGTGGTCCGGCTGCCCAAGAAGGAATGATTCTGCTGGATTATTGCGCAGCAGCTGTGTATGTGTTTTTTGCGCCAAGAGCCTGTTGCCTCTGGCCTGAACTTCCAGCAAGGAGAGAAGCTCATGAAAAAAGTAAGCGCGTTGTGCGTTGCCTTTTCCCTAGTTTGCGTGCTGTCCAGTACGTCATACGCCAGGGGCCCGAACAACATCAATTTTGCCACCATCACCTGCAATGAATTTTTGCGGGACATATCCCAGGCAGACGACGAGACCGTTGGGCTGGTGCTTATGTGGCTGGACGGCTATCTGAGCGGCGTGACAGGCGATACCAACTTGAACTGGCAAAATTTTGAGAGCTTTGGCATGAACCTGGTGGACTACTGCGGCAACCGGCCGAACGACACCATGCTGCGCGCTGCAGAGGCTGTAGGCGTGGAGTGGTAATCCAACAGGGCTTTTACTTACGCATTAAAGTGATAAGTTAAGGGGCGGCTGCGTATGTGGCCGCCCCTTGGTTTGTGATGGGGGTGCAAAGTGCGTGTTAGTGGCCGCCAGAACCCAGGATGCCAGAAGCAGCCACCACCAGCACCAGAACTTCGGCAATGACGATGCTAATTAAGATGTAGTCCTTACGTCGTTTGTAGCCAGGCAGAAGCAGCAGGTAACAGAAGATGGTCATGGACGCCAGCAGGGCCAGGCCGATGAAGTTTAGGAAGTCGCCTGTTCCCAGCAAAGAGGCCCAGCCCCAGCCATGGGGCGAACCTGTGGCGTGCATGTAGTCCATCACGTTGTGGCTCCAATATTTGGGCACCATCTCCAGTGGCACGTGAGGCTCTATGACGCCGAGGACATAGAGACCGTACGTGATGAACATGATGACAATGGCTGACCAGGCGCCTATGGCCAACACGTTGGCGTAAAGCACCTGCTCCGGCATTGGCTTCAGATCAGGATCATTGATATGTTGTTTGCTCATGTTGTGTCTCCTAAGTAATAGTATTGCCGGCGGGCTAGCCGAGCAGGCCCAGGCCCAAGCCCTTGTCTATGGCTTTGAGGCCGGCAAAGAAAAGCACTGTGATGACCATGTACCGGATGAACTTGGGCTTGGCGATGCTGAGCAACCGCACGCCCACAAAGGACCCCAGCATCAGGCCGACAATGGACGGCACGGCCATGAGCGGGATGACGCACCCCTTGTTCAGATAAATCCAGGCAGCAGACGTATCCGTAATGGACAGCAGGAATTTGGATGTGGCCACGGAAATCTTCAGGGGCGCGCCCATAAGCAGGTTCAGCACTGGCACGTTGGCCCAGCCGGCTCCCAGGCCGAACATGCCGGCCAGAATGCCGATGAACACAAACAAAATAAGACCGGTAACTGTGCGGTGCGTTTTCCAGGAAATTTTTTCATTGCTGGAAGCGTCCAGGTATACGCCTTGGATGCCCAGCGCCATACCTACAGCGTCCTGCTTTTTCACTTCTGGTATGGTCGAGTTTTTTGAGAAAAGCAGCAAACACGCAATGCCCACAATGGTGGCGCCCAAACATATCTGCAAAATATCTGGGTTCAGCGCAGACAAGTACAGGCCCAGCATGGCTCCGCCTATGGAACTAGCGGACGCCACCAAAGCCATGGGCAGCGCCAGGCGCAAACTTGCCAGGTTTCGTTTCAACAAGCCCGGGCCGGCAGCCAACGCTCCCGCCAGGGCCACCATCAAACCGGCGCCGCGGACAAAGTCCAAGTGAAACGGAAAGAATCCGCTCACCAGCGGCACATACAATACGCCGCCCCCAACGCCGGCCAGCACTGCGATGATGCCCAGCACAAAACAGAAGAAGAGCAGCACCAGCGGCCAGAACCACCACGGCCCAGTTGGCGCAGCAGGAACAACTGCTTCTGCAGACGCCGCAACCTCCGAGCCGAAGGCCAGGGCCGGAACAAGCAGGGTTACCAGCCCCGCCATGACAAACGATCTCACCTTTCCCACCATACCTTCTTACCTTTTAATGCTAACGTTTTGGGTTGCACAAAAACTTTGTTCCTTTGCTCACAAATTTTCTGTTGCTAACGTTTGCGTCCAGCAAGGTCAATATGAAAAATAATAACATGCATTCCAGGTGGTTAAAATTGTCACTGTGCATATCCACTTGTTCTGGTTGACAATAATTTTTACTGTTTTTTCAATAAGGTCAATGTGTTGTGAAACATAATGAAACATGAAGAAGAGATGGGCGTTCTCAGAAAATTAAAGAAAGTTTCAGGATGAAAATGTCGAGAGGTCATGGAAAAATTTTTCCGGTCCCCATATCCGCCGCCTTCAAATTAGAGATCCACGTTACTTTCGGAAAACCAAAGAGATAGAATTCGTTTGCAAACACAAATCTACCAACGAGGCGTCGCAACCATGCTCAATGGAGCATCACAGTGGGCGACCGTAAGGGTCGCCCCTACACTATGATGTATTACTGTATGTGGCTATGCCCTTTGCTCCGAAGCTCCCACATCTGTCAGTAAAGTCGAGGGCTCTGCAAAGATTGCATCTATAAAAATATCTGTATTGCGCTTGATTTCAAGCGTTGCGGCCCCGGCTTACCCCTACTGTCACTCCCCCGCTTTCAAGCGTTGCGGCCCCGGCTTACCCCTACTGTCATCCCCGCTTTCAAGCGTTGCGGCCCCGGCTTACCCCTACTGTCATCCCCCGCTTCACTTTTT
>CAYTSA010000058.1:0-25270 GCA_964440345.1 uncultured Desulfovibrionaceae bacterium
CGTCAGTTTGTGCGCAGCTTTTGCTGGCGGCGTTTCCAGCTCGTGGAAGGCGGCGGGGCTGCTCGCCCTGGGCGTGGCGGCCTCCATGTCCCGCACCGGCCTGGCTGCGACCGCCGGGGTGCTCTTGCTTTGCGCGCCGGCCCGGCTGGAAGTTCGGAGCGCTCTGGCTCTGCTCTGCGCTGTCGGGATATGGCTCGCCTTTCTGGTCCGGGGCCTTACCCTGGAACACCTGGACCGCTACTGGATGTGGTACGCCGGCGCCCGGTTGTTCATGGAAGAGCCCTGGGGATTACTTGCCGGCTTTGCGCCAGGCCGGCCGTTGCCAGCGCCCGTGCCAGCCAGCCTTGAGGCGTTGTGGTCCAGCCAAAACAAGGACTGGAGCCTGTGGGGCGTCTATCCCTTTCATTTTCATGGCTTCTGGCTGCGCGCCAGCGTCACCTGGGGGGCTTTGGCTACAGCTGCTGGGGCTGCGTTTCTGGCCACAGCCAGCGCGCGCAATCGCATGATGCTGGGCCTGGTTGTTGTCTGCGCCGCCATGGGCGCAACAATGGGCCTCTTTTACCTCAGCAACGTGGGACCAGTGCTGTTGCTGGCGTTTTTTGCAGCGCTGGAGCCGCCCCGTAAAGGAGTCTCTCCGTGTCAAGCGTATCCGTCCTTATCCTGACAAAGAACGAGGTGCGGAACCTGCCCGGGTGTCTGGCGTCCGTGCGGTTTAGCGACGACGTGCATGTGCTGGACTCCTGCTCCGAGGACCGCACCCAGGAGCTGGCGAGTCTGAGCGGCGCAAGGATTACAGTGCGGCCTTTCGACTCCTGGGCCGCGCATCAGAACTGGGCTCTGCGCAACCTGGACTTTGCTCACCCCTGGGTGCTGTACATAGACGCAGACGAGCGGGTCTCGCCCCGGCTGGAGTCGTCCATCCACCGGGCTGCAGCAATGCCCGGAGACGCCGTGGCCTTTTACATACGCCGGCAGGACCATTGCATGGGCCGGCCCTTGCGCCGAGCGCAGATGACTGCATGGTACCCGCGGCTGTTCCGGCCGCAACGCATTCGCTACGAACGGCTGGTGAATCCGGTGACGCTCATTGACGGACCAGCCGGCCGTTTGGAGGGCTTGCTGCTGCACTACCCCTTTTCTAAGGGGTTGGACCACTGGCTGAACCGCCACCGCTGGTACGCGGCGCTGGAGGCCGAGCAGGCCATGACAGAACCAGGGGAATCTCTGTTGCGGTTGTTGGGAACGCCGGGCCGGAGGCGCCAGGGGCTGAAGCGGCTTTTCAACAGGCTGCCCATGCGGCCAGCGCTGCGTTTTGCGTATATGTACCTGGTCCGCGGCGGCTTTACCGACGGCCGGGCTGGGCTGCGGTACTGCCTGTTGCAGGCCTGGTACCAGCAGCTTATTGTTCAGGAAGAGAAAAGGCTGCGAAAAAAATGAATTATCGCCAGTTGGCATTTCTCTCATTTTGGCTTACCCAGCCCTCATGACTTTTGTACGAACAGCTTTTATTTCCTTGGCGGTCTTCCTTCTTGCCGCCGCGTCCGGTTCGGCCTCTGGTAAGACCCTTGCGAACGTGGAGGGCGCCTATGGCTACCCATTTGCCGATCCTTTTGTGGCCACAGTGCTGGGCACGCCACAACACATGCAGGCGCCCCTCCCGACGGACTTGCCTGTTCGCGAGCACTCCTTGCGCTTTCCCTCGCAGCATGTGCCCACCGCCTTCTGGTACAACGAACAGCTGTTTTTCACCACGGCCATGCAGGACGAACCCGCGCCCCTGGTCTTTGTCGTCGCCGGCACAGGCGCAGGGCCGGACGGCGGCAAGATGCGCCGGCTCATGTCCGTACTCTATGCAGCCGGCTTCCACGTGGCGAACCTGCCCTCGCCCACACACAGCAATTTTCTGGTCGCCGCGTCGGACACCCAGGCCGCCGGCTACCTGCCGCTGGACGCCGCAGACCTTCTCCGGGTGATGCAACGCATTCGGGACGAGGCGCTGGACCAGTCCTTGATAACCGGCTACCGGCTGGCCGGGTACAGCCTGGGCGCAGCCCACGCCCTCATCATCGCCCACATGGACGCTGCAGACCCCCGATTTTATTTTGAACGCGTGATGGCCATCAACCCGCCGGTGGATTTGTACGCCTCCGCCGCCATTCTGGACAGCTATCTGGGCGGCCTGGAGAACGCCCAACAGACCATCCGCAGGCTGGTGGCGTCCTTTGCCAGATTCTATGAGAAGGAAGAAGCCGTCACCCTTACTGACGACTTTCTCTATCGCTTGTATTTGCAGGAAGACATCCCTGCCAAGGACCTGCGCACGGCCGTGGGCGTCTCCTTCCGGCTGACATCGGCCAGCATGGTTTTCAGCGCGGACGTGTGTCTGAACGCCGGCTATATTCTGCCCCAGGGAACACTGCTGGGCATTGCCGAGAATTACGAGCCGTATTTCAATGCTGCAGTGCAGGTAGGTTTTGTGGACTATTTTAACGAATTTCTGCTGCCGTTTCTGCTGTTTCGGGGCAGTGTGGCGGACAGGGAGGAGGCCCTGGCCGGCCTGAGCCTGAACCGGCTGGAAACATGGCTGGCCTCAGCGAAGCACGTGGCTGTGGCGACCAACGCAGACGAGCTTATTCTGACCCGGGGCGACCTCCAATACATCAGCAACACGTTTGGAGACCGGGCCCGCATCTACCCCACTGGCGGCCACTGCGGCAACATGGCCTACCCTGACAACGAACGGTTCTATGTAGACTGGCTACGAGGGGAGGACGCGCCATGAGGAACATGCTGCTCCCGCTGCTGCCGGCAGTGGCCATGTTGCTTTTGCTCAGCGGATGCGGGGGCAAGGCGCTGGCTCCAGACGCCGGACCGCCGCCGGACCCGGACATGGCCTTCCAGGCGCCCGTTAGCCGGCAGCCGGAGAATGCGCCTCCAGCCCGCGACCCCTTGCCTGCTCCCATCGACGACCCCTGGGAAGGCTTCAACCGGTCCATGTACACCTTCAACGCGCAGTTTGACCGGGTGGTTTTCCTGCCCATACTGCGAGTATACAAAGCTGTGCTGCCGGACAAGGCGGAGCAAAGCGTCTCCAACTTTTTCAACAACCTGGGCGAGCTGCCCACCATGGCCAACTGTCTGCTGCAAGGCAAGCTGCAAGGATTCTTCACTACGCTGGACCGCGTGGTGATCAACTCCACCATTGGCCTGCTGGGGGTTTTCGACGTGGCCGGAGAACTGGGCGCCCCTAGATATGAAGAAGATTTTGGCCAGACTCTGGGCGCCTGGGGCGTTGGCAGCGGTCCGTACCTGGTGTTGCCCTTGCTCGGTCCTTCTTCAGTACGGGACGCAGCCGGCGCCGCCGGGGACTATGCCCTGACGGCGTGGGAGTTTGACGTATTGCAAACCAAGGCTGGCCTGAGCTATCCGGAACGCTTGGGCGTAACCGGGGTAAACGCCGTGGACACGCGCAATCAGCAGACTTTCAGATATTACGAGTCCGGTTCTCCTTTTGAATATCTGCTTATACGCTACCTTTACGCCACCAAGCGCGAACTCGACGTAAAAAAATAACAGGCCGTCTTCCAGTCTTCGCTTGTTTGCGGGCATGAATGTGCTATGATTTTGCATAGCAGGAAACACCCATGTTTGAAGATGAAAACGAAAATACCACAGCTCCACGGCTTCAGAACAACGGGGTGGAAGAAGCGCTGCACGGGCTACGGGCCAGATTCATTGTTGGCGGCTGGGCTGTGGGCGGCGTTGCCGGCGGTTTGGCCTGGCTGCAAGCGCCCGAGGAAGGGGAATTGTACATCCGTGTCCTTACAGCGCTGGGCCTGACCATGCTTGCCGGCACAGCCGGCGGCTTTGCCGGGGTTTTCGCCCGCACGGCGGCGGCGCATCTGTCCCGCAGCAGCGAGCAAGGCGAAACGCACACTGACGACGCTGTGAGCGGCGCCGCCCTGGGGTCTTTTTGCGGGTCGTTTCTGGGCGTGGTGGCCGTGTTGCTGCTCGGTTCTCCTGTTAACATGAACTTGGGAGCGGCTTGGGGAGCCGGCGTCGGCGGACTGGCAGGAGCCTTGCCGGGCGGAGTTTCCCGGGTGCTGCTGCGCATGATGGTGATGGACAGCCGGGTCCGGCGCCAGGATAAACAGGAGAAAAAGGAGGCCCGTAAGCAATGATTGTTGTCAGCGCATGTTTGGCCGGGGTCTGCTGCCGGTACGACGGCGGCCATGCGGCGCATCAGCTGGTCATAGAACTGCTTCGCCGGTCCAAGGCGCTGCCACTGTGCCCAGAGCAGCTTGGCGGCCTGCCCACGCCGCGAAAACCGTATGAGCGCCGAAGAGACCGCATCATTTCCCAAGAGGGCAAGGACGCCACCGGCCATTTTGTGCGGGGAGCCAAGGAAGCTTTGCGGCTGGCGCGGCTCATGGGCTGCACGGCGGCTTTGCTCAAATCCCGGTCCCCTTCCTGCGGGGTGGACCTCATCTATGACGGGGAGTTCACCGGCACGCTGGTCGCCGGCCAGGGCGTGTTCACGGAACTCCTCAGAGCCCATGGCTTCAGCGTGCAGTCAGACATGGACATGGGCATGGAGTCTTTTGTCCGGGAGCATCTGGGCAGTGGCCTTGCCGGAAACATCTAGAGCATTTCACAGTTGAAATGCTCTGCAAGGATTTGCTTGCAAATCATTGCCGTGAAATGCTTGTAGACGGGCTTTGCCCGTCGTAATGCAAGCATTTTAATCGTTAAATGCTATAGGAGAATGCGGCGAGGCGTCACCCCTTGCTGAGCGTGGCGCGCAAGGTCTCCAGACGCTCTATAAGCTTGTCCAGCACATTCATGAATGTCTCTTCAGTAACGCCCAGCCGCTCGAACACTGCTTCTGAGACCGCATACTGCATGCCGTCCATTCCCTGGCCCACGCCAGCCATGCGCACAGACGCGTCTGCAGCATGGACTAGGTCCAGGGCCAGACTGCGGCCCTGAAATTCGTCCGGCTTCAACCTATACTCCACCACCTGAACGATATCTTCCGGGATGGACCATTCCCGCAGCAGCACAGCCCCTGCCTCAGCGTGGTCTACGCCCAGGGTTTGCCGTTCAGCTTCTTCAAAGGATATTTCTTTTTCTTCCGCCAGTTGGACAATTTTGCTTCCGTCTATCTCCAAAAACTGGCCCATAACCATTTTGCCCACGTTGGCGAGCAGCCCGGCGGTGAAGGTGAAATCCGGGGCCTCAACGCTCAGCTCGTTTGCCAACAGCTCTGAAGCGACCGCTAAGGCCAGGGACTGCTCCAGCAACGCTTGCGGCGGCAAGTCGTAGCCTTTGACTTCGTGCTTGAGATACTGGGCCGCGGCCACAGTGAGCAACAGCTCCCATACCCTTTTGGAGCCCAAACGGACAATGGCGTCGCGCATGGTGGTTATCTTATGCGCTGCGCCAAAGTACGGCGCGTTGGCCACCCGCAGCAACGTCACCGTCAGGTTCGGGTCATACTCCAGCGTTTGCGCCAGTTTCTGCATGTCCACTTCCGGATCGCGCAGCAGTTGCATGGCGTCCTGCAGGGCCGCCGGAAGGGTCTCAATCTTCTTGACGCGGGCGAGGATAAGGTTTCGTTTAATCATAGTTCCCACATCTCTTTTCTTGAGGTGACGAGCACCTTTCCGGTGTTCATATGCAACCGCACAGTGCGCGGCTTGCTGCCCCCCATGTCGCTGGCGGCCAGCTTGATGCCGTTTTTCTCCAGCAGCCGCAGCAACGCTTCCTGGTTTTTGCCGCCCATGTTGAAGGTGTTCTTCAGGTTCAGCATGGAGCTGCACCCGGCGGCCTTGAGCACCAGACGGTCCTTGCGGGCGCCCATGTCGTACATCCGCCGGATCATCCGGGGCACGCCATGGGTAACAAATTTATACGGTTCCCTGGCCGCGTCCTGTCCTGGCCCTGGCTGCGGCAGCAAACAATGAATAAGACCGCCTACCCCGGCCGCAGGATCAAAAGCGGTCAAGCCCAGGCATGAACCCAGCGAGTGTGTTACCAGCACGTCATTCTTGCGCTTGCTTATTTCCATGCAGGAGATGCCTACAGTTATGTCCATTGCAGTGTCCGGTTAGAGGATAGGGAAGAACGCGCCTGAAAGACTATTCTGCGTCTTCCATGGAAATCGCCACCACCAAGTCGCCATCTTTGGTGGAAAAAGGGATGCCCAGCACCGGGGCGTCGGCCACATGGTCTATGGTGTGGTTATCGCCGCACACCACAGTAGGCGGCGAAGAATCAAACTCTATGTCCGCCTCGCTAAGCTTCTCCCGGGCGTAGCCAGAGATCATATTGGTCAGCTCGGCGATGATGTCCACCACGTCCTCGTTGATTATGGCGTATTCCGTCATCATCATACTGCCGGCCACAGCCACGGCTGCGTCCTTGGAAAAGGTGATGGAAAAGACTCCCTTGGAGTAGCCCGTCACGCCCATCAGGCCGGTAACGTCGCCTTGCGAGGAAAAATTCTTGGAGATGAACGGCTTGCCTGGAACAGCGTCCACCTGGGCCATGGAGGATAATATATAGACAACTGCGTCGAGAAATGGATTGATGAAGTCAACGTCGTAACGCATGACCATACCCATCTGAAATGTATTTATGTACAAAAAAGATCATACACTGAGCCCCCCTGTAGTATGTTTCATAGAAAATTTATGCGGGGTTTGCAATGCAGTTTGCCATGTTATTGTCATGTTATAACGCCCCATCGTTGCTTCCCACTGATCTGCCTCCCATTGATCTGCTGGACGCTTTGTACTGGCCAGCGTAAAGTTCATTCATGCGGTTACACCTGCTTTGCGTCTTCGTGTGGCTTCTCACAGCCGCCGGGGCCTTGGCCTCTGTGCAAGGCGACCTGAGAGTCGTGCTCCCAGGCGGTCTTGACATGCTCCAGGGCGAGTGGAGCTTTTCATTGCCCGGACAGCCCGCCCAGCCAGGCGTAAAAGGATTGCGCCTGCAAGCTTCCGTTAAGGACATGGCTGTAGACCTGCCGCAGGCTTCATGCCGTCTGGACGCTATGGCTGTTTTGCGGCTGGAGAATAACGCCACGGTTATTGAATCCCTTCACGGTCAGGTCCGGGATTTGCGTATTTCCGGCATCCCCAAGCCCATCCGTTCTGTCCGGTTCCGCGCCGCCGGCAGCTACGCTCAGCATTCTGGCGCACTGCAGCTGCAGGACCTGCAGTTGCAGGTAAACAAGGCTTTAGAAGCGCAAGGGTCGCTGGATATGGACCAGGCCGGCGGCGTGCGCAGCCGGCTGCAGGGACGCATTGTGGATGCTTCGCGGCTCCCACTGGTCTCCGGGCTGGCCGGCCAGGCAAGCTTTCGTCTGGACTTGTCGCATGGTGGGGACAACGCCACGCGAGCGAATGTGGCGCTGCTGCCGGAGAGGCTTGTCTATGCCGCCGCCGGCGTCAACGCCATGGCCGCTGCTGGCGTGTTGGACGCTGCAATCCTCTTGGACAACGGAGCGCTGCAGAGCTGGTCTGTATCCGGCAACGCCACGCTGAAGCACCTCACTGCGCCAGGGATGCAGGCTGACCTGGCGGGCAATCTTGAGCTGCACGCCGCCGGGAATGCGCACAGCGCACAGGTGGACCGACTGGCCCTGGCGCCCTCGCATGATGCGCTTGCCGGGGAACTGCTTTCCTTTGCTGGTCATGTTTCCCTGCCGCCCGGGGGCGGCCCTGAAGTGCGCAACGGCCTGGTGGAACTGGGCTCTGCAGGCTCCATTGCCGTGGACGCACGCTTGGACATGGTCGCCCCTTCTGCCCACGTCCGCAGCCAGGGGCTGGAAATGGCCGGGCTGGCAAAGCTGGTTGACGCATTGCTGGGAACCGGGTTCAGCCAGTGGTCCCCACACGGGACGCTGACGCTGGACGCCGCCACGGGAGAGGCGCCGCTACAGCCCAAAGGAACGCTGCAACTGGCAGAGGCCGGCTTCAGCTCGCAGGACGGAAACATCCTGGTGGACGGGCTGGCGCTGCAAGTACGGCTGCAACAAGCTGACCGCGCTACACCGGGGGGAGTGTCTCTGGAGCTGACCGTAGACCAGGGCGACGTGCTCTGGGACGTACTATACGCCAGTCTTTCGCAGCACCCGGTCACGCTGCAGATCACGGGGACGCCGGACCTGGCGGAACAGGACATCAATACCATGGAGATCACCGCCGATTTCGCCGGCTTTGGCCAGGCGCACATCGCAGGCGAAGCCGGCCTGCACGCCGGTCGGGTGCGGTTCACGCTGCCAGCCATGGACTTGGCTCCGGTGTTCGCGACTTTTGTGCAGGAGCCGTTCTCGCTGACGAACCCTGTTCTCTCTTCCATGTCTGTCAATGGGGAACTTTCTGTGGACATGGACCTGGGCTACGGGGTTGGCGACAGCATCACTGGCATGGCCAACGGCCGTGTCCGGCTGCAGAACGGGTCTGTATTGCTGGAGGGCGATACCCCCTTGCGCATACAGGGCATAGAGGTGGACTTGCCTGCGGCGTATCTCCTTCCTGGACCGGAGGCCCCAGCCGGGCCGCCGCAAGACTGGGGCGCTGTGTCCATCGCCAGCCTGCAAGCGCTGTACGTGCAAGCCGAAGATTTGCACCTAGACGCAGTCATGGTTCCCAACCGCTTATACCTGGGCAAGTTGGGCGGTTCTGGCCTTGCGCTGCCGGTTCTGGGGGGCCAGGTTCTGCTACAGGACGCTACGCTGGACAACCCGTTTTTGGCGTCTGCCCGGGCCGCTGTATGGATGCAACTGCAGGATATCGACCTTTCCCTGCTTTCTCCTGGCGGCATACCGCTGCAAGGCGAAATAGGCGGCGACCTGGGCTTGGTGCGCGCCACGCGCAAGGATATTTTCTTACCGGGCTCCCTGCAGGGGACGTTTTTTGGCGGCGAAGTTAACGTGGACAGCCTGCGCGTTGAACGGCCGCTAGAGCCGGCCCGGAGTCTGTTTGCCGAGGCCCGGCTGCGGTCGATGCAGTTGCAGCCCCTGTCAGAAGCCTTGGGAGTGGGCCGGATCAATGGTTTGCTCTCTGCAGACATGGAGAACTTTCAGCTGGCGTACGGCCAGCCGGTCTCACTTCAAATGCAAGCGTGGTCAGAGGAAAAAACGCCTGACGGAGAAGACGTGGACCAGACCATATCGCTTAAAGCGGTGAACTCAATATCTGTGATGGGCACCGGGCAGGGTTTAACTGGCGCCGGCGTGGGCCTTTTTGCCTCGTTTTTCAAAGAATTTTCCTACAAATCCATTGGATTTTCGTGTATCCTTATTAATGATGTTTTCCAGGTGAGGGGCTTGATAAGAGAGGGGGGAGTCGAGTATCTGATCAAAAAGCCCCCGCTTTTCGGCATCAACGTAATCAATAGCAATCCGAACAACAGAATAAATTTTTCGGACATGCTGGACCGCATCAAACGCGTGGTGGCCCCCAAGGGCGCCCAGATAGGAGACCCCCAATGAAACGTTTTGCCCGCCGAGTCATGATTGTCCTTAGCGCTGGCGCATTATTGGCCGCCGCCGCCTGCGTAACCGTGAATATTTATTTTCCAGCAGCAGAAGTGGAAAAGACTGCGGAGAACATAGTCAAAGACGTTTACGGCAAAAAGGCGCCGGACGCAGACGCCCAGCCTGAAGGCGAATCGCTGGAAAATTCAGACAGTTCTTCGCTGGAAGTGTTCCTCGCCTGGTTCGCGCCCGCCAACGCCTGGGCCCAGCAGGCCATCAGCGTAAGCAACGCCGCCATCCGCGGCCTGAAGGCACAAATAGCCAACAACCACAAGCAATTGGCCCCTTTCTACGACCAAGGCGCCATAGGCATAACCAACGACGGCATGGTGGCCGTCCGTAACACTGACGGTTTGCCAGCTCCAAAGGTGGCCCAGCTCAAGCGGCTGGTGGCGGCGGACAACCAAGCCCGCTCGCAATTGTATGGAGAAGTCGCCAGGGCGTTGAACATTGACCCTGGACAAGTGGGCAAGGTGAAGGGTATTTTCGCCCAGCAGTGGCAATCCCAAGCCCAGCCAGGGTGGTGGATTCAGGACGGCTCCGGCAACTGGCAAAAGAAATGATCCAATTCAGCGAATACTTTGCGGCGGTACTATGGGCGTAATCAACATCAGTTCTCTGAAGCCGGGCATGGTGCTTTCTGAAGACGTCAAGGACCGTAATGGCCGGTTGCTTCTGACAAAAGGCCATGAAATCAATGACAAGAGCTTGCGCATCCTGAAGATATGGGGCGTTACCGAAGCGCCGGTGGAAGGCGTTTCCAAGGAGAACATAGAAGAGGAGATGATCTCCGGCGTTGACCCCATGATCATGGAGGCAGCCGAAGCCTACACCCGTTCGCGGTTTATCCACTGCGATATGGAAAATGAGATTGTGGAGGAACTGTTCCGGCTGTGCAGCCTGCGCAAAGCACAGCACATGGCTCGTCTAGGCGTGCATCCAGACAAAGTTCGGCCTTTGGCGCCAGAACCGGAACCAGAGGAAACGCCAGAGCCGCCTGAACTGGTCGATATTGAAGACATCAGCTGGGAAAGTCTGAAACTCGGCTCTCTGCCGATCATCTTCCATAAGCTGGTCGAGGTGGTTAACGACCCCCGCAGCTCAGCGTCTGACGTGGCCGAGGTCATCGGCAACGACCCTGACCTTTCCATGCGGCTGCTCAAAGTGGTCAACTCTTCGTTTTACGGACTCAGCTCAAAAGTGGACACCATCACCCGCGCTGTGGCCATCATCGGCTCCAACCAGTTGGTGTCTCTGGCCATGGGCATGTCAGTCATCACTTACTTCAAGGGCATTTCTGAAGAGGCTGTAGATATGGACGCGTTCTGGCGCCACTCCATATCCTGCGGCCTGGCCGCCCGACTGCTTGCCAGCCACATGAAGAACCCCAACTCCGAGCGGTTTTTCGTGGCCGGCTTGCTTCACGACGTGGGCCGGCTGGTCATCTTTGTAGCCTTGCCGGAGCACGCCAACATGGCTCTGGCCAAATCGCGCCAAGAGATGCAGCTTTTGGTAGACGCCGAGCGAGAAATTCTTGGTTTTACCCACCAGGAACTGGGCGCCAAGCTTATGCACAGCTGGAAGCTGCCCCTTTCGCTGGAAAACAACGTGCGCCACCACCATGACCCCATGAACGCGCCCATGCGGCAGGAAACAGCCGTCATCACTCTGGCGGACGCCATTTCCAACGGCCTGGAAAACGGCACATCCGGCGAACGGCTGGTCCCGCGCATGAACCCTCTGGCTATGGAAGAGCTGGACTTGCCGCTCTCGGTCATTTCCCAGGCTACGTCTCAGTTGGAATACCAGGTCGAAGAAATATTGGGATTTTTCAATACAGATGACTAAAGAAAGCCTCGCTGACGCTGTGCGCGTCGACCTTGAAACCCGCATTCAGCACCTGGAAGAACAGGCCCGGGTCACGCTGGACATTCTGGAAATGGCCGCCACGCTCGGCGATTTTCAGACCAGCATCAACAAGCTGCACGAGCCCTCAGAAATTCTCCGGGAAACCACAGAGCGAGTGCGCCAGTTCATCCCATTCTTGGGCATGGCGTTTTACCTGGTCGAGGAAGATACGTCTGACTTTGTCCTTTCTCTGTGCGACCCGCCCCGATACTGGCAGCTCATCAGTGAGGAGATAAGCCGCCTCATCGATGCTGGCATCTTTTCCATGGCCCTGCGGGAAAACCGGCCCATCACTGTCTACTCCCAAGACAAAAAGTACCGGCTCATCCTGCACGCTTTGGCCACCAGCTCCCGCACCCGGGGCATGTTCGTGGGCGTGCGCGGCCGCGACGAGCGCAACGTAAGCGCAATCATGCTCTCGCTCATGACCATTGTGCTCAAACACTGCGCCAACGCCATAGAGAGCTTCGAGCTCTACAGGCTTTTCCGCGAAAAGGCGTCCAACGCCTGACAAATCTGGCTGCTATCCGCCGCCCACAGCCGGGAACAGACCCACCTTGTCGCCCTCCTGGAGCACGGTTTCAGGTTTGGCGTGCCTGGAGTTCACAAAAATAATCTGTACTTCCTCGCGGGGCACAGCCAACTGGTCAATCACGTCGCCGGCTGTGGCGCCCTCAGGCACGGTTACCAACTCCGGATCAGCCGGTTGATATTCAGCCAATGTGGCAAAACATTTTACAGAAATAATAGGCATAACAGGCTTTCCTTTGCGTTCTTGCCGCGCGGCCTAACCAGATGTTGCAACAGTCCTTTTCTGCAGGCTGTTCGAAAAACACGAGGGCAAAGCGCGATAAAAGTCCAAGATCGACGCGTATATTTACTACGCGAGATGTTGAATTTTTTGAAGCAACGCAGCCGTCGTGGATTTTCAACAGCCTGCTATTGCCGCGCCGCAGCTTCCATCATAGCCGGCTTGGGGCACGCGTCTTTGAGCAGACAAATAGGACAACTTCCCTGATACGGATAATAGGTAAGCATGGCGAACTGCCGGGAAAGAACGGCTTCCTCAGTCCAGTCCAGCCCTTCCCTGGCCAGGGCCTCTTTCAACTCTGGCGTAGGGTGCGGCACAGGCGCGCAACCGCCCACAGCCACCTCTGGCGCCAGCTCCCGGACTACGGCCATAAGCAAAGCCTGAGCCACAGTGTTCATGGTAAAAGCCTGGCTGGGCCGGCCGTCCCAGGCCTTGTTCACCTCGTCTTCCACTGTTGCGTCCAGCCAGGCGACCAGGTACCCTTTTTCCGCAGCTTGCAGCTCGCGTACTTGCAGCTTCTCCAGCCAGCGGGTCCACAGTTCCTCGGCCTGTGCGGCGGTCTCCCCGTCCAGCCGTTTGCTCTGATTCATGGTCATAAACAGCTCCAAATCAAAAGCCGGCTGAGACTCCACCGGCGTCGCTTGTATGGCGTCTTGCATTCTCTTTCCTCCAGATGGCGTTTCACGCCCGGCAAAATCCCGGCGCATCGGGTTTACTTCGCGCAAGGCGTGCGCTATATTTATAAGCTCCAAGCCGCACGCTTGCAAGGGGACGCTCATGGGCATTGTTGCAGATACTTACGAAAAGAGCAGCTACGCGCTGCAGACTTACTCGTTTCAAGAGTGGTTCGGCCCGCTGAACAATTATTTCGATCAGCAGCCGCATGTGGCCTCGCTCATGCCCAAGCAGACCTCCGTGCTGGCCAAGGCCAAAGAAATCGCCCAAGACATGCTGGACGACGCCGAAACCGCGCACAAAGCCGGCTTCGCGGGCCGTACCCAGCAAGGCATGCCGGCCTGGGCAGGCCCTCCGGGCTTGCCGGAGACCCGGCCGCCCCAACCAGAAGAACCGCGCGGCGACATCGTCAACGCCACAGCCTGAGTTATTCCCAGTCCATACGTTACCCTGAATCTGTCCAAAGGAGCCTTATCCTATGTCTCATGACGCGCATTACCCGGAAAAAATAATCTTTGAGTACCGCAACGGGGAAGACTGCCCCTTCATCTACACCCACGGACTGTGGGGCGGGGTCAACGCTCAGGGCGAAATCGAGATGAATCTCTACTCAGAAAGCGACAAGCTGCCCGCTTTCACTGAGCAAAAAATGGAGCCTGACGGCTCCTATGGCCCGGAAACCCCTCCCGGCGACCAGAATACCCGGACCATGGTCCGCAAGGTGCAAGCCAAGGTGGTGATGAACTACCATACCGCCCGCATGATCATGGACTGGCTGAAGGAGCAGATGGATATTCTAGACATGGAACAAGAGCAGACCATAATGATGGAAGGCGGCGGCAGAGCGCAGTAAGGGGCTGTGAAATGGACTTTTCGACACTCAGATAAGGGATTGCCTGGTACTCATTTTTTGGGTATATTATGAGTTGAAAAATAACTTTCACCTCTCAATGCGCGAAGCAAACGCGGCGTCTGCCGTCTGCCGTCTGCAATGCAAGAAGCATTGAAAACGTTGTTGCTACAGTTGCGTGAATACGGCCCTGTTGCCAACAATTGGCCGCATTATGGCAAACTTAAGGGTATGAAAGACCACTACCATTGCCATCTAAACAAGGGCAAGCCAAGGTATGTTGCTGTCTGGAAGGTAGAAAAGAACAAAGTGCAACTCATAGAGGTAACATATGTGGGAACTCATGAGAAAGCCCCGTACTGACGGAGGCGTGGAAATTAGCATACGAGCGCCTGAAAAAGAAGCCAACCAGGTGTTCGAAGCTACTAAGCATTTTCTTCTCCTTTCCGGACGTCCCATTCGGGAGGTGAATGATCACGGCGAACCTCTTTTCACGCTCGAAGACGTCTTTCCTGATCTACATCCAGGCAACGCGATCCGCGGCTACCGCGCCCGCGAGTCCATGACCCAGAAGGAACTGGCCGCCAAACTGAGCATAAGCCCTCGCCATCTTTCAGACATGGAGCACGGCCGCCGGCCTATCGGCAAGGCCATGGCCAAACGGCTTGAGCAGGCCACCGGCATAGGTTGGAAAGTCTTCCTGTAAAAAATCCCCGCCCGGCGGCATTCGCATTTGGGCGGGGAGATCGTTCCATCACAGCGATACTTCGCGGCATCAATTAATCAAACGTCCGTTCGTCCACCAGCGCCGGCGCTCCCTCCGGCAGTTCGCTGTCCGTGTCCACCATGATCACCTGCGGTCGCAGTTTCAGCCCGGTCTGGAACGCTTTGACAAACCCGTCAACGTCCGCCTCGCCTCTCGCCAGCAGCTTCACAGCAATGGCGTCCTTGCCCCCGGGGTTGGAGACCACGATCTGCCAGCGTTGAATACTCGGAAACTTTGCCGCCACCTCTTTGGCTTGGTGCGGATAGATGAACTGGCCTTTGACCTTGGCCGTATCGTCCACGCGGCCCACTATGCTCCCCAACCTCGCAGAGGTTCGGCCGCAGGAACAGGGGTCGTCCACCAGGTAGGAAAGATCGCCCGTGCCCAAACGCACCAAGGGATACGCCGTGGTAAAGGGCGTTATGACCACTTCTCCTGTCTCGCCCACAGGCAGGGGCTGGCCGGTTTTGGGGTCGCATATTTCCACCCAGCAACGGCTGGAGATGTGCATGCCGGTTAGCTGCGGGCATTCATACGCGGCGCAGCCTACGTCAGCCGTTCCGTAGCCCTGGCGAATGAGCATGGAAAGCTCGTCCTCCAGCTCGCTGCGCAAGGATTCAGGCAGCCTTTCGGCAGCCACAAACGCGGCCTGAAGGCGGAAATCTTTTTTCGGGTCCAGACCGGATTTGGCGGCCTTGTCCTTGATCACTTTCAGATAGCTGGCCATGCCCACAAAACCGGTTACAGGCAGGCGCGTAAGCAATTCTATCTGCGTATCAGTGTTGCCGGGCCCAGCCGGAACCACGGCGCAGCCTATCTCCCTCAGCGGTTCTTCCAACATCAGACCAGCAGGCGTCAGGTGATAGCTGAAGGTCATCTGCACCACGTCCCGGGGCCGGAAGCCGGCGGCAAAAAAGGCTTCGGTCCAGCCCCAATAATCGTGGCTGCGCGACTCTGGATCAAAAATTGGGCCGGGCGACATGTAGATGCGGGACAGGTCGCCCACCTCGCAACTGAGCATCGAGCCCAAGCCGCGCTCCTGCTGCAAGGCGATGATTTCTTTCTTGTGAATCACAGGAATGGCGGGCCAGTCATCCAGAGAAGCGACGTCTTCCGGGGTGAGGCCGGCCTTCTCCAGGCGTCCTTGAAACTCCTGCGAGCCGGACCAAGCCGTTTGCACAAGGTGTTGCATGGCTGGCCATTTACGGGCTTGCCGCTGCTCTGGGCTTTGCGTCTCCAGTTCGCTAAAAACACCCCTCTTTCGGCTCTCCATGTCCATGAGACCCTCCTTCCTTATGCGCTTTTGCGTGAATACTGTTTTTTCCACTCATCCAAAAAAAGTATGGCCGTTTCCAGTTCTGTGAGCACGCCGTGCTGCGCGCGCACGGATTCAACCACCTCTGCGAAGCCGGCCTCGCGCGGCAGCCGCAAACGGTCCATCAGCTCGGCGAGCTGGGGCCGCAATTCCTGCGGCAGCGCAGCCATGGCCGGCGAAGATTGCTCCCGGCGCGGGGGCCAATCGTGCAGCCGCTGGGCCGTAAAGTCCAGCAACGTCTGCATGCGGCGCACGTAGGTATGTTCTGCGAGCACACGAGCCCTGCCTCGCTCGGCAAAGGTTCTGCGCTCCTCAGGATTGGCCAGAAAATGGTCGATGCGTTCTCGCAGCTCATCCAGGCAGCTGAAGGTCGCCAGCTCGTCAGGGCCAAACAGCTCGCCCATCAGCCCGCGCCGGTCCACCAACTGAAATGCGCCGCAGCCAGCCAGCTCGAAAGTGCGTGGGTTCACGAAATCCCCAGGCGGAACCAGCTCTTTGCTCTGCACGCTGGAATGCAAGTTCAGATTGATCTTCGCCGCGTTAAATATCTGCACCGCGTCTTCGGGCGAAACCCGGGCGCCGCCCAGCTGCACATATTTCTGCAGGACAGGGTCGCCTTCCCAATCGCTGCCCCATATCTTCAGGTCATACTGCAACAACTGGCGAAACGCAGCTCGCCGATTGGGATAGCCTGCCCCCATAAAAGATACGTCTGATCCGAATTTGCGGCGCTCCACCGGCCCTTGCTCCAGCGGTCTGTGAAAAGAAGGCTGCGCCGCCAGAGGCAAGTACACGGCGTTGGTCTGGCCTATAGTTTGAAGCTCGGCAAAGAAGGGCTCTTTCTGAATGACCGCAAAAACATCATACCGGGGCGCAAAGGCCCGCCAATAGGTAAAAAGCCGAAAATCCTCCACAAACCACATGGCTGTAGCCACGCCGTCCTTGCGCAGCCGCTTCAGAGCCTGGCGGCTGAGCGGCGCCTGGGCCAAGGCAAGCACCAAGTCCGGCTCAAAGCGCTCCACCTTAGCCAGAATGGCCTGGGAGACCACCTGCAGAAAGCTGTTTTCCAAATACTCTAATCGATCCGAAGCCACGCGCAGGTCTTTGAGCGCTTCGAAGGCACTATGGAAACCTGGCGCGCCAAAGGTTTCCACCAGATGGCCAAGCTCTGCAAGCCCGTCTGCAGCATAGCGCGCAATGGGCAAAGAGCCGCCATACATGGGCGGCACAACCAATATGCGGAGCATGCGCTCTCGGGGACTCTGATCCATAACCTTTACTCTTACTCTATTCCGCTGCGTTGCGCTAGCGCCCAGTCACGCTCGTGAAATAACGAACCAGCCGCCGCATTGTCTGGCGCGGTCGGCGGCTCTATCCCCCGCCACTCCGCCAGCAAGCAGCGCACGCTGGCCCGGCTGACCGCAGCAGGGTCTCTGCCGTGCTGCACCCGGTAAGTCCCGCCCAGCGCGTCGCACTCGCCCTCCAGCAGCAGCAGTCCTTGCAGCGGCTCCGCTGCCTGCGCATCTTTCTGGAGAGCGCGAAGAAACGCAGGTTTGGTGAAAGGCGCCAAACAGACAATTTTGTATGGGCATGGCTGGCTCTCTACGCAGGGGGAGCAGTCCTGCACGCCCTGCCACACGCGATGGCCCGGACCGTAGGGCCCGGTCTCCCAGGCCCAGGCGTTGGAAAGGAAAAACGCTTCTACCGGAACTCCCAGATGCACAGCCAGGTGCATGGCGCCCGTGTCCGGCGTCAATACCAGGTCCAGCCCCTGCAATGCTTCGCACAGGCCCGCCCAGTCCGTACGGCCGCACAGATTCTCGCATATGCCGGCCAGCTTGGCCGGCGCATGGGACAAAAACTCCCGGGCCAGCCCCTTCTCTGTCTGGCCGCCCAGCAAAACCACCCGTGAACTGCCCAGCCGCTGCGCCACGGCGGCAGCCACACGGGCAGAAAGCTCAGGCGGCAGGGACCGGCGGCTCTCCCGGCCGGCCATAACAACGCCTAAACCGCGGCCGCCGGGTGTGGCGGCGGGCGTTAATTCTGCGCAACAGACAGGATTGTCCGCCAACAAGGCCCAGAAATCCACCAGATTCAACGGGCTGGATATCCGGTGTCTGGTCCAGCGAAAACCCAGCGAGGTCCAGCCGTCCTTCATGGCCTGGCCGTTCTCGTTGCGGTGGCCACGGACTACAGCAGGGTCAAAAAGCCGGGCCAAGGCCAGATTCAGACCTGAAAAATTCAGATTATAGACGGCCTCGAACCCCACAGACGCCATGCCGCGCATGGCGTCTGTGTTTGATGCAATGCTTCCCTCCCCGGCTCCCCCGGCGTGGGCGTCCAAAGCATGGACCGTCACCCCAGGATAAATGATTCGGGCAAGCCCTGCGAGCGACCTGTCCACACACAGGTGCACGGCGGCGCCAGGCTCGGCCTGCAGCGAAGCAATGAGCCGCCGAGTCTGCACCAGGTCTCCAAAGCGGGCAAGCTGTATGACGCAGTGGTTTGCCATGATGGCCGGGAATGTAGCCTGAAAGGCGCCGGCGGGCAATGGCTGGACAGCAGTTTTACAGCCATGGCGCTCCTCTGCTATTGTCAATTGATCATGCGGCATTATCCTGTGTTTATCGACCTTTCTGGCAAATCGCTGCTGGTGCTGGGGCTGGGCCAGGTGGGCCGGCGCAAGCTGGCCTCCATGCTGGAGTGCAGCCCGGACAAGGTGTTGGCGCTGGACCCGGGATTGCCTGCTGCTCCCGAAGCCGCTGTGCAGGACTTGCTTGACGAGCCTTGCGTGGTGTATGCAAGGCGGCCCTTTGCCGAAAGCGACCTGGACGGCGTTTTTCTCGCTGTGGCCGCTTCCGGCGACCGGGAAGCGAACCGGAAATTGGCAAACGCCTGCCGGAATCGAAACGTTCTGTGCAACGTAGTCGACGCGCCAGAGGAAGGAGACGTAATCATCCCGGCCACGGCCAGGGCAGGCGGCGTGGCTGCAGCGCTCTCCACCGGCGGGGCCAGCCCGGCTCTGGCCCGACGTTTGCGCCGGGAGCTGGAACAAACCTTAGCCCAAAAATATGCGCCGCTGGCAGCCCTGATGGGCCGGCTGCGGCCGCTGGTGTTGGATATGAACATGCCGCAACACGACAATGCGGCGCTGTTTCGCGCCCTGGCGGATTCGCGGCTGCCAGAACTGCTGGCGGCAGAACCTGCAGCCGCCCGGGAAGAGTTGCTGCGCATCCTGCCCGCCCGGCTTCACCCGCATATGGAGGACCTGTTGCATGGGCTTGTCTGAACTGCTGCAATACGGCGTCATGGCCTTGTATTTGGCCAGCACGGCCCTGTTCCTCTTCGGCCTGTTCGCGCAAAGGGGCTGGCCCAAAACCGCCTCCATGTGGTGCGCAGCCGGCGGTTTTGCGCTGCACACGGCGTTTCTGGGGCTTACTCTTGCCGACCACTCGATTCTCAATATGCCCCGCAGCTTTTTCTTCAAGGTCCTGTCATGGACCACTGTGCTTATCTTTTTTGTGCTTTGGCGGCGGCTGAAGCTCACATTGCTGGCGTTGACCGCCTCTCCCCTGGCGTTTTTGCTCTTTGTCTCTTCCCTGACGCTAAAAGACGTGGGCGCCACCATGCCGCCCAAACTCTCAAACCTCTTTTTCGGCCTGCACATTGGGTCCATCTTTCTCAGCTTCGGGCTGCTGGCAATGGCCTTTGGCGCAGGTTTACTCTTCATCTGGTTAGACCGCATGATAAAAGGCAAGCAACGTATTGAAGGCTTGGGCAAAGAGCTTCCAGCCCTGGCTGCTTTTGATAAAATTAATTATTTTGCGGTGGTAGGCGGATTTCCGCTATTTACGCTTGGCGTCATCTCCGGCTTTGTATGGGCCAAATTCACCTGGGGCGCAGTGGTTTCCTGGGACCCGAAGGAAATCACCGCCGTCATCATCTGGATTATGTACGCATTCCTTTTCCATCAAAGGCTGGTGCTGGGCTGGCGCGGCCGTAAACCCGCCTGGGTGGCGGTGCTGCTTTTCACAGCCGCGGTCATTTCCATGGCCGGGGTGAACACACTGTTTTCCGGGCACCACAGCTTTATACAACAACCATGAGCAAGCAGCTGGTCCTTGTAGGCCTGAACCATAAAACCGCCGGGGTGGAAATCCGCGAGCGGTTCGCGCTCTCCGAATGCCCTGGTCCGGGCGAAGCTCCGGCCGGCCTTGGCTGGGGGTTCATGCCCGTTGGCGACGCCATCAAAGAAGCCATGGTGCTCTCCACCTGCAACCGGGTGGAGATAACCGCTGTGGGCGAGCGGGACGATACGGAACAGCGCATCATCAAGCACTGGGCAGAGTTTAGCAAACGTTCCCCGGAGGACCTGGCGCCCTACGTCTACGCCTTGCACGACCTGGACGCCGCCCGGCATGTTTTTACCGTGGCCTCCAGCCTGGACTCCATGGTGGTAGGAGAACCCCAGATTCTTGGACAGCTCAAGGACAGCTATCGCGAGTCCGTGCAGCAGGGAACCACCGGCCCCATCATCAACCGGCTGCTGCACAAGGCCTTTTCCGTGGCCAAGCGGGTGCGCACCGAGACGGCCATCGGGTCCTCCGCCGTCTCCATCAGCTACGCCGCCGTGGAACTGGCCAAGCGTATCTTTGGCGACATGAGGGACTACACAGCCATGCTTGTGGGCGCGGGCGAAATGGCTGAATTGGCCGCCACCCACTTGCTGCGGGCCGGGGTGCAGAAATTTCTTGTGGCCAACCGCACTTTCGCCCGGGCGCAAGAGCTGGCCGAGCACTTCAACGGCGAACCTGTGTTTTTTGAGGATATGTTCAGCCGCTTGGCGGAGGTGGACATCATCATCAGCTCCACCGGTTCGCCCACCGCCGTCATAAGAGCCAAAGACGTTCGCGGCGTGCTCCGCAAACGACGCAACAAACCCATGTTTTTTATAGATATCGCCGTACCTAGAGACATAGACCCGGATGTGAACAGCCTGGACAACGTTTACCTCTACGACATTGACGACCTGAAAGAAGTCGTGGAAGAAAATATGGAAAAACGCCAGGAAGAAGCCTCCCGCGCCCGGGCTATCGTGGAGTGCGAGGTCCAGGCCTTCGGCAAATGGCTCAAATCTCTTGAACTGACGCCAACAATAGTGGATTTGCTGCAGCACGGCGACGACATCGCAGCCAAAGAAGCGGCCAAGACCCTTAAGCGTTTGGGACCAGACCTGGCCCCGGAATCGCGGGAGGCCGTGGAAACACTGGCTGCCTCATTGGTCAAAAAACTCTACCACGACCCCATTACGTTTCTGAAGCGCCGCGCCGAGGAAGAAGACGCGTCGCAGCGCTACATAGAACTGACCCGCCGCATGTTCGACCTGGACGGCGACGCAGAGCTTTCCCCAGGCCATCCCAGCAGGAGACGGCCAACCAAGGACTACATAGACGGCGACCCGCACGACTATGAAGAGTGAGCACCCCCAATCATAAGGCGGCCCCATGCGCAGCTATCTTATTGAAGACTTCCACCACGGCGACCTGGACAGGTTGTCTAAAAACTTAGATTCCAAAAACTGGACCGGCTCCCTGGCCGGACTCTATTGGCTGCCAGTGCCAGAAGAACTGCTCTCTGACGAGCAGAAAGCGCACCGGGCCGAATGCGGCCCGTACGCCATGGGCCTTGAGGTTGAAGACACCTGGATCAAGCTGGAGCTGTTGGTCCGGGCGCAAAGCCGCATGCGCTGCTCTTGCGTCTGTTTCGCAGCCCCTGCCCAACGCGAATACATGATCGACACGCTGGACCAACTACTGCGCGACCTGGACATCCAAGTGTGGTAGGGAGTATGAATTAGATGTTCCTGACTCTTTGATTGCCTCAACTGCTATAAAGCATGATGTCCCATTGTACACTTTCAATATCAAGTATTTCCAATGTATAACCTCTCTACGGTGTTTACGACCAAAGATATAGGACACTTTTTCTTCTAACACCATGGTCCTCCCCACGCTCCAGCAGCTCCCCCCTAGCCAAGCGCATTTCTGCCTTGGCGTTGAGCGGTTCATCCGCACGGACTTGGGCGTAGCCCCCGACAACGCCTCGTTTCTTGTCGCTCTTTCCGGGGGCGCGGACTCAACCGCTCTGCTCTGCATTCTCTCCCTGCTTGCGCCGCGGCTGGGCTGCACGCTGCACGCCGCTCATCTGGATCACGGAATTCGCACAGACGCGGCGGCGGACGCCGAGGCTGCTGCACAATTGTGCGCTGCTTTGTCCATTCCATTTTACTCCGAACGCGTGGATGCGCCAACCCACGCCGCCGCCACAGGGAGGGGGTTGGAGGACGCAGGCCGGGAGCTGCGCTATGATTTCCTGGAGCGCACTCGGGCCAACATCGAGGCAAACTGGATAACCACAGGCCATACCCTCAACGACCTGGCCGAGGACCAGCTGATGCGACGCATCCGCGGCGCCGGCTGGCCAGCCCTGGGCGGCATGGAAGGGGTGGACGCCAATCGCCGGCTGCTGCGGCCGCTGCTGGGAACCGTTAAGGACGACATAACAGCGCTGCTTCATAGTGTGGGCGTCAGTTGGCGCGAGGACCCGTCCAACGCAGACCAACGATTTTTGCGCAACCGCGTGCGGGCCAGACTGACACCTCTTTTTGCAGCAGAAAACCCCGGCTATCTGGACAATGCGCTCACACTATGGCGCCAAGCCCGGGCCGACGCAGCGTATTGGGACGCATTGGCTGCAGAGCGCTTGGACCAACGAGCTGATGGTTTTTTTGTGTCTTCCGAAACTATGAATGGCCCGCAAGCAATTGCAACACGGCTGCTCAAAGCCGGCCTGGACAGACTAGGTCCGGGTCAGGCGTTACGGTCCAACATTGAGAATCTTTTACAGGCCTGGCGGTCTAGCGGCGTGGGCGCCGCAGTGCAGTTTCCTGGCGGCAAGCGCGCCCTGGTGCAGAAGGAAGGCGTATTGCTTTGCCGGCCATAATCGTGCTATTAGCTTTCACCCCGTACGCAAATGCTGGACAAGCGCTCCGGCATCTTGTACGTGGAATTAGTTTGTGAATACAATGACAAGGAGGCTCGGACGTGAACATTCTTATTTTTGGACCTAACGGCAGCGGTAAAGGGACGCAGGGCTCCCTGGCGAAGAAAAAATACGACCTTGCGCACATCGAGTCCGGCGCCATTTTCCGCGAGCACATCGGCGGCGGCACCGACCTGGGCAAAAAGGCCAAGGATTATATTGATCGCGGCGAGCTGGTGCCTGACGACATCACCATCCCCATGGTCCAGGAAACCTTAAAGGACAAGGGCGCAAATGGCTGGTTGCTTGACGGCTTTCCCCGCAACCTCGTCCAGGCTGAAAAGCTGTGGGAAGCCCTGCAAGCAGAAGGCCAGACGCTGAATTTCGTCATCGAAATCCTTCTGCCCCGCGAAGTGGCTAAAAACCGCATCATGGGCCGCCGGCTCTGCGTTAACGACCCCAACCACCCCAACAACATTTTCATCGACGCCATAAAACCGGACGGCGACAAATGCCGTGTCTGCGGCGGCGAATTGAAAGCCCGCGCCGACGACCAGGACGAAGACGCCATCAACAAGCGCCACGACATCTACTACAACACTGAAGACGGAACATTGGCCGCGGCCTACTTTTATAAAAACAAGGCCGATGACGCTGGTTTTAAATATATTGAACTGAACGGCGAAGGGACCATAGACAAAATCAAAGACACCCTGATGGCCCAGCTGGACTAGGGCTGCTGCTTGAATATATACTTCGGATGGAAACGAGAGCCCCGGGGACACAGTCGCCGGGGCTCTTTTTGCCGCGTTTGCGCGGCGCGTATTGACCAGGAGCCTATGCATTGGTAGACAGCGTGTATGAATACGCCCCAGAATATCAACTCTCTGGCCGAGGCCAAAGCCGATTCTGTGCAAGAGGCCTTTGACAAGCTGGGGCTCACCCTGCCTGAAATGGTGACCTCCTCCACCGACGGCATGCGCGCCGTGGCCCGGTTCCTCCTGGAACACCGGGTGTTCGACATGGAACAGGACGAAATACTGCGTTCCATCCAAGGCGCAAACGAATAAAGCAAGTTACCGCAGATGACGCCAGGCGCGGCAAAGCCAGTGGGAAGATACTCCTGCGCAGTTCAGACCTTACCGCCACACGCACGTAGCGGCCTCAACATCAGAAAACTCCAGAACAGAATATTTCTAGGCTTACTGCGCTAGAGCCTTTCACAGTTGAAATGCTCTGTGCAAGGATTTGCTTGCAAATCATTGCCGTGAAATGCTTGTAGACGGGCTTTGCCCGTCGTAATGCAAGCATTTCAATCGTTAAATGCTCTAGAGATGAAAAAAGCGCGCTTCAGTGGAAGAACTGAGGAATGTTATCGTGTGCAAATGGATATTCAAAACACGAGGATCGTCATCAGCAAACAGCGCCAAGTGTGGATATGCATCCAAAAATGCAGCCAAGTCTGCAGCGTGCTGCTTCTCCGGAATGGAATACACGTACACGCCTGCCGCGGTGACGGCCTGGACATTTTCGCCCCCAGCCCCGCGCGTTGTATGCCGAGTGTCGAACAACAAGCTCGCGCGCTCGTCAATGTACAGGTTGCGATACTTCTGGGAATTCGCCGAAGTAAGCAAACGAACTGTGTGCGTTTGCGCCAGCGGCAATAACGGCTGGCAAGCCATAAGGGAGCACAGTGGCCCCTCGTCCGCCGCTGTGGCCAACGCGCACATGTCCGATTGCTCAATGAGTTGTAGTGCTTGTTTCTTATAATCCATATGATGCTTGTAGCATGCGAAACAGACGATTTGAATTCTTTTCCCGCAACTGCAAAATATAATAATCGCACTTATTCCCTAAAGAAATCGTCTGCAGAGGCCGATATGAACAAAAAGGACTCATATTCCGTTCAAAGGAGGGTATGCTCATGAATATCGAATCCGCACAAACAGGCGCCAGCCTGCAGACCATGAAGAAGGCAATGGAAACCCAGAAGCTTGGGGCTCAGCTCATTACCCAAACATTGCAGAACATGAACCAAAATCAATTAGGCAGCGGCGTGAACGCTGACTATGATTTTCAAACCAAAGTGCTCATGGCCGGCGCTGTGGGCAAGGGCGGAAACCTGAACACAATGGTTTAACGACGCATTACGGCAATGAACCTTGAGACAGCCGTCTTTTTACAGGCGGCTGTCAATCTTTAAAGCAGCATATTTTCGCAAAAGGCGGCATGCTGTCACCAATCCAAAATCCACCGCCTACTATCACTGACCAGACAACCCGGCTACAAGGCGAGGAGGATCCCCAAATCCACCGCCTGACAGCGCTGACCAGGCAAACCGGCTACATCAGAGAGGA
>CAYTSA010000059.1:0-23999 GCA_964440345.1 uncultured Desulfovibrionaceae bacterium
GCGATCATAGTCGACGTGCTTCAACGGGCAATCTATTTAGTTTGCCTTAACAGGCGATATTGTCTAAGATCAAAAGAGGTTGAGCAGTGTGACCTTCCCCCCGAATATCAGACCACTTTGCATGAGAGGTTTTACTTGGTAGAAATCGACCGCACTCAAGGTCATTACCACCGAATGGATAAACCAGATCACTAATACTGAGTGCAGATGTTTTCGAACACATGAGTCTATTGCTCAGCTCGCCAGTGAGGAGTGCATGAAAGGATTCGACGAACTCATCGATGTCATCGAGGATGTAGCCCGCGGCGAGTATTCCAACGCCGTGCTGGAGTACACCCGCCCCGAACACCCGGACGAGGTCCAGCGGCTGGCCGAAGCCGTGGGCATGATGATGGTCAAGGTGGAAGCCAGGGAGATGCATCTGACGCAGCTTGTGGAGGAGCTCCAGGAAGCCAACGCCCGCATCAAGGAAAACGCCGCCAAGACCGTCATAGGCATGGCCCGGGCCCTGGGAACCAGGGACGCCTACACCAAGGGCCACGCCGAGCGCGTGGCCGCCTACGCAGAACGCTTGGCCAGACGCATCGGGCTGGACGAGGAAGCCGTCTATTCCATTCACCTGGGCGGCATGCTCCACGACGTGGGCAAGATAGGCTTCAGCGACGCCATTTTCAGCAACACAGACACCAAGCCCAGCGCAGAAATGACCGAGAAGATTCGCCAACACCCCGTTCACGGCGCGTGCATCGTGGCCCCCCTGGACTACCTGGGCGGCGCCCTGGAGGTCGTGCGGTTCCACCACGAACGCATGGACGGCAAAGGCTATCCTGACGGTCTGGAAGGCGACTCCATCCCCCTGCCTGCACGCATTGTGGCCGTGGCCGACTGCTTTGACGCCATCACCACCACCCGAAGCTATCAAAAAGCCAAACCTGCGCACGAAGGCTGCGCCACACTGCGCAAGCTGGCGGACTCCGGCGGTCTGGACCCGGCCTTGGTTGAGCTTTTCATCCAGGATATAGAAGAACGCGGGCTGGAAAATACAGAGCCGCCCAGCTCTCCCCTCGTTTCGGGCTAAGTCAATATACCCGTTCACCCGGTGCGCCTGCTGGGGTATGCTTGTCCTAGTATCCGCATACTGCGGCAACGTTGTATACATTCTGCAACCGGGAGGTCCCCATGCGGGCCATATGTACTGCTCATAGTCTGCGCCTTGCTGCTTTCGCACGGCTAGGCTTTTGCCTTAGACGCATTCACGACACATGAATCCATTGACCGGGAATGGAACATCGTCTCGGCGCCGCCCGAACCGCAATTGCTGTCGGTCACCATTACGCCGGAAAAGACCGCCCTGCTGGTGCTGGATATAGAAGACCATACCTGCAACGAAGAGCAGCGGCCGCATTGCCTGGCCACGGTTGATTGCATAGTCGGTTTGGCTGAAAAGGCGCGGGCCGCCGGCATGCCTGTGGTGTACAGCCTTACTCCGCGGGGAGAGCCGGATGCCATTCTTCCGCCTCTCAAGCCGCAACCCGGGGACAGCATTATCCAGTCCAACGTGAACAAGTTCTGGAAAACCGATCTTGAGGACATACTTGTCAGACATGGGATCACCACTGTCATCATCACCGGAACAGCGGCCCACGGCGCCGTGCTGCACACAGCCACAGCCGCAGGTTCTCGCAAGATGCAGGTAGTGTTGCCAGTGGACGGCCTCTCCGCTAAAGACTTATATACGGAACAAGCCGCGGCGCAGCTGCTTATCACCGGGCCGGCGACCCGGAGAATACTCGCCGTGACCCGGAGCGATATGATAGCTTTTCCCTGAGCCTCACCTTTTTTCTGACTCACCTTTTACATGGATGCGCCCATGATAAGCATCGAAAAAAACGTCACTATTTGGACCATCACCCTCAACCGGCCGGAACAGCGCAACGCGGTGAACGCCGCCATGTGCCGGGAGTTGCGCCAGGCTTGGGACGATTTCGAGGCCGACGAAACCGCGTTGGTCGCGGTGCTGACCGGCGCTGGAGACAAGGCGTTTTGCGCCGGCATGGACCTGAAGGCTTACAGCGCTGGCGAGGGCCCGGAGATTTTCGAGGGCCCGGGCGGCTTTGCCGGGCTGACCTCCCGCGTCCGGACCAAGCCGGTCATCGCCGCAGTGAACGGCGCGGCCCTGGGCGGCGGATTTGAGCTGGCCCTGGCCTGCGATCTGGTGGTGGCGGCCCATCACGCAGTTTTCGGCCTGCCGGAGGTGAAAGTGGGGCTTTTTGCCTGCGCAGGCGGAGTGCTGCGGTTGCCAAAAAGATTGCCGCGCGCCCGGGCCATGGAGATACTGCTCACCGGGGACTCCATCCAGGCACGGGAAGCGCTCTCCTGGGGGCTGGTCAACGCGGTTGTGCCTGGCGGCCAGCTTCTGGCCGGCGCCATGGCCTACGCCGAAGTCATCTGCGCCAACGCGCCCCTGGCCGTGCGCGAAACCCTGTCCCTGGCCCACGCCGCAGAAGGCGAAGCAGGCCCCGAGCTGCGCCGGATGAACGACGGCGCCTGGCAACGCATCCTGGCCAGCGAAGACGCGGCCGAGGGGCCCAAGGCTTTTGCGGAAAAGCGAAAACCGCAATGGAAAGGAAAATGAACGCGTTTCCCTGGCGGGATATTTCCCGTTGATGAGTTCTGCAAATTCTGGCACAAGGAGCGCCTTTGCACACATTTAACCTGCCAGGATTACGACATGTTCATACTCGACGCGCCCTATGTTTCCGACTACCTCAAACAAACTGTAGCTGACTCCCGCCGGCCCGTGCTGGATACGAATGTTTGCCGCGGTTTTCTCGACGGAGTTGATTGTACGTTGTGCACGCCTGACGAGTTCGCCCGGCTGTGCAAGGAAACCGGCGACTGCCGCGTATACTCGAACTCGGAAAACGCCATTGACTGGATAGCCGCGCACCTGAGAGGCACAGAGCTTCCTAAAACCATTGAGAACTTCAAGGACAAGGCGCGATTCCGCGAGCTGCTGCGCGCCCTGCACCCTGATTTCTTTTTCCAAGAAGTAGCGCTGGACTCGCTGGATACTGTAGACGTTACGCAACTGCCCACGCCCTTCATCATCAAACCGGCGGTGGGCTTTTTCAGCCTGGGCGTGCACCGGGTGGACAGCAACGCGGACTGGCCGCCGGTGAAGGACGCCATCCGCCGCGAAGCCGCGGAATTCCATCGCCAATACCCGGCCCAGGTGCTCCACGCCGACCGGTTCATCATCGAAGCCTGCATCCCGGGCGAGGAATTCGCTGTGGACGTGTACTGGGACGAGAACGGCGATCCCGTGGTCTTGAACATCCTGGCCCACCTTTTTGCCTCGGCCAAAGACGTGAGCGACCGGGTGTACTACACCTCGCCGACCATTATTGAACGATGGCTGCAACCATTTACCGAGTATCTGGCAAAGATGGGCAAGCGCGCCGGGTTGCGCAACTTCCCGGCCCATGTGGAGCTGCGGACGGACGAAGAGGGAAACATTGCGCCTATCGAGGCCAACCCTTTGCGGTTCGCCGGCTGGTGCGTGGCTGACATGGCCCAGCACGCGTACGGTTTCAATCCCTATCTGTACTACCTGGAAAACAAGCGGCCAGACTGGGAGTCCATCCTTCCCCCGCGGCGGGGAAAGGTCTTCGCTTTGGTGGTGGCGGATATTGCGGGCCATATAGACCGCAGCAACATCGCAAACATTGATTATGATGCGTTTACTGCGCGTTTTTCCAAGGTGCTGGAGCTGCGTCCCGTGGACTGGAAAAAGTACTCGGCCTTCGCCTTTCTCTTTGCCGAGGGAAGAGAGGACAACCTGGAGGAATTCAAGGCGATTCTGGGGTCTGACCTGACCGAGTTCATGGTCATGGTGTAGAGGGGCAAGTCGCTTCTTCTCACGTAACAAGTTATACTAGAAAGTAAACCAAAGGTAAAAACATGTTCGTCACACGGTTACAACTCACGAATTGGCGCAATTTTCCTGAAGTCGATATCCCTCTATAAGATAGAGTCTACCTTGTTGGACCCAATGCTTCAGAAAAGTCTAGCCTCCTTGACGTGTTTCGTTTCCTTCGAGATATCGCGAAAACCAAAGGAGGCGGTCTGCAAACAGCAGTGGAGGACCGAGGCGGACTCTCCAAAATTCGCTGTCTTTCGGCCCGCAGAAATCCGTATGTAGAGATTGAGGCGCATTTGGGTGAACTGAACACAGATACTCCAGATTGGCGCTATATTCTTGGGCTTTCACAAAAGGGCAAACAACAGCCCAACGTCGAATTTGAAAAAGTCTTCAAAGCCGATACGTGTATTCTTGAGAGGCCGGACAACGATGATCGGAACGACCCAGACCGGTTGAGCCAGACCCACCTGGAACAAATAAAGCCAATGCTCAATTTCGAGATATCGCCGACTATTTCAGCTCTGTGCTATATTTTCCAAAGGCTGCGCCGCCTGCAGAAAAACTCTCGTTCTTGGATTATGTCTGACCCCGCCGCACCCATTTCTATTCACCTTGCTTACGAGGGTGATATAGACGGGGCGGTCCTTCGCAAGCTCCTTGCCTCCAGCCGTCATGACTTCATAGTTGGCGGCGTCATAAGCAGACGCGGATATGGTTATTTGCACAAAAAGATTGTAGCCATAAACGGCTCTGCTGCTTACATCCCTTTTTTGGTGCTCACAGATTTGGACATGCAGGATGCGCCCCCTCCCTCATAAACGAATGGCTGCAGCAGCCTTGCAACCCTCATTTGCTCTTCCGCGTCGCAGTGCGGCAAGTCGAGTCCTGGTTGCTGGCGGACACCAATGCCATGGCGCACGCTGCGCATAGTCTCACTTTCTGCGCTGGTACTTGTTCACCGCCCGGTTATGCTCTTTCAGGGACTTGCTGAAGTAGTGCGCGCCGTCGTTTTTGGAAACAAAGTAGAGGTATGTGTGTTCTTCCGGCTGCAGGACGGCCTGGATGGACGCCAAGCCGGGCGAGCAAATGGGCCCGGGCGGCAGGCCGGCCCGGGTGTAGGTGTTGTAGGTGTTTGACCGCTCCTCCAGATGGGAACGCTTCAGGTTGCCGTCAAATGCGTCGCCCAACCCGTAAATGACCGTGGGGTCGCTCTGCAGCAGCATGCCCCGCTCCAGCCTGTTGGCAAAGACCCCGGCCACCTTGCGCCGCTCTGCGGCCGCGCCGGTCTCTTTTTCCACTATGGAGGCCAGTATCACTGTGCGCTTGAGCAACTCGTCCGACGGACCATTCTCAGGCCACAGGCCTGCAGTCTGGTCCCAGAAATGCTGCAGCAGTAGCTCCACTATGTAACGGCCGTCCATGGCCCGTGACTTTTCCAGAAAGTACGTCTCCGGGAAAAGGAAGCCTTCGGCGTTGGTAAACGGCACATTGTACTTCTGCAACAGCTCCAGGTCTTTGGCCGCCTGCAGCACAGACGCTGCGCTGGCGTAGCCTGCTTTTTCCACGGCCTGGGCAGTTTCCCGCATGGTCAGCCCCTCGCGCAAAGAGAGCCGGTGCAGCACCTGCGGCCCGGAGACCAGAGCGTCAAGCACTGTGTCCGGGGTCCATCCGGTGTGCAGCTGAAATTCGCCGGCGCGTATGGACCCCGCGGCTTTGCGGTAGCGGCCCAGCAGGCGAAAATAGTACGGGTTGGCGATCAGGTTCTTTGCGTGCAGTTGATCGGCCACGTCTGAAAACGGCGTTCCCGGCTCTATGACCACAACGATTTCTTTGCCGGGGTCTTGGGGCGGGGTGGTCAAAAACCCGTACGCTTCATAGACGGCATAGCCGACCGCGCCCATGGCTACGATGCCGATAAACGTAATCAGACTGCCAAGCACGCGCAGCAGCTTCTTGCCGGAAGATGACCCTGCGCGCCCCCGCCGCGTGGCGTCAGCCTGCGGTTCTTGTTGCGGTTGCGCTATTTCTTGCGGTTCTTGGTTCACGGCGTCTCTTTCCCGTGCACGTCCAGATAAGATTGCAGTATGCGCACAGCGGCTTGCTGGTCCATCTTGCCTTTGCGTTTTTTCGCGCTAATCCCTGCGGCGGCCAAATCCTCGTCAGCAGCCAGGGAGCTGCACCGCTCGTCCATGAGTTCCACGGGCAGTTCCGTGCGCCTGGCCAGGCTGGCGGCCAGGTTGCGCGCCTGCCGGGTGGATTCGGTTTCATCCCCCTCCATCCCCAAAGGCAGTCCCACCACCACCGCCTGAATGTTTTCGCTTTCCATTACTGCCAACAGCTCGTCAAACAGGGCCTTGCGAGTGGTTCTGTAAATTGTTTTGCAAGGAAAGGCCAGTCGGCCGTCAGCGTCGGACACCGCCAACCCCACCCGCTTCACCCCCGGGTCAACGGCAAGAAATTTCATAGGCAACACTCCGTGCTCATTGCTAGGGTCTCTAAACAACTTTCGTTGCGAGTTTGACGCATAATTGCAGCAGGCAAGGCTGAAGCGAAAAATGGCTTGCAGGCGTAGCAGCGCTACGTCAAAAGTCATTTTTTGCTGAAAACGCAGCATGATGCTATTATTACAAAACGCAGCAGACAGGTATTCAGAGATAGGCCCTAATTGCCTTATCCAAAAAATTACCTTAATACTTGCCTCTATGTATGACAACACCCACACGGGGGGAAAGAATGCGACTACTCACCAGGGCTGACTTTGACGGGCTGGCATGCGGCGTTCTGCTCAAGGATATGGGCCTGATGGACAACTGGCTGTACGTGCACCCCAAAGACGTGCAGGACAGCAAATACCCTGGCCTGCCGGACGACATCGTCGCCAACGTGCCGTACATCCCCGGCTGCGGCTATTGGTTCGACCACCACTCCAGCGAAGAAGAGCGGCTGCACAGAGACTTTGACTTCAAGGGCGCATCAGAGCCGGAAAAGAGCGCCGCCCGGGTCATCTGGAAATATTTCGGCGGCCGCGAACGCTTTGGCGACAAGTTCGACGTGATGCTGCACTATGTGGACAAAGTGGACTCCGGCGACATCACCATTGAAGAGGTGGAGGACCCCCAAGGCTGGGTTCTTCTGGGCTTCATGATGGACCCCCGCACCGGCCTGGGCCGCTACCGGCATTTTCGCATCAGCAACTACCAGCTCATGGAAGAACTTATCGAATACTGCCGGACCATGTCTGCAGAGGACATTCTAGAGCTGCCGGATGTCAAGGAGCGGGTGGAACTCTATTTCACCCAGGAAAAACTCTACCGGAAAATGATCAAGGACAAGGCCCGCATACACGGGAACGTGCTGGTGCTGGACTTGCGCGACCAGGAAGAAATCTATCCGGGCAACCGCTTCACCATGTACGCCATGTATCCCAAGACCAACGTCTCCATCCAGGTCATGTGGGGCAAGCAGCGGCTGAACACTGTCTTCTCCGTGGGCAAGTCCATCTTTAACAGAACCAACAAGACGGATATCGGATCCTTAATGCTGCAACACAGCGGCGGCGGCCACAAGCAGGTGGGCACCTGCCAGGTGCCGCACGACAAGTCTGACCAGGTGCTCCAGCAGCTGATCGATACGCTGCGCGAGTAATCTGTTCAAGGCCCGGTCACGCGCAGTGAAAGCCGGGGCGTCAACCGCACCAGACCGGTAAAATTGTTGCGGCTGTCAGCCACTATTTCAAAGGATTTGGCCCGGTCTGTCCACTGGTAGCATTCGTGTAGATGGTGCGCGTCCCTGTGCGCCGCTACGGTAATGGAATACTTTCCAGGGCCGATGTTCAGCGCCTCAAAGCAGAACTCGGCCCTCGCTTTTTGCCCCGACGTCAGGTCCAGCCGTTGGCCGTAAAGGTAATTGTTCACGCCGAACATGTCCTGGCCAAAGCGGTCACGGATGAGCAAGCCCAAGGTCACTTCCTCCACATCCTCTTCGGCCACAGCCTCCACCACCGCGGTGCAAGGCTGCCCTGTAATAAACACCTCGGCCTCGGCCCCGTCCTTGTCCAGAAGCTGCACATTCTCTATCCGCACTTTGTAGGTGCCGTAACTGGCCGCGGCCTCGCCCTCGCAGAACCGAAGATTATGCCCTTTGGTGCGCTTGGCCAGCAGAAAGTTGTACACGTTGATTACGTCCTCGGGTTCGCCGTATTCTGCTACCTTGCCCTGGTCTAGCAGCATGACCTCGTCGCAAAGCACCTTGACCGCGTTCATGTCGTGGGAGACAAAAATAATGGAGCCGCCGCGCTCTTTGAAGTCCTTGATGCGGCGCATGCATTTTTGCTGAAAATAAGCGTCGCCGACAGACAAGGCCTCGTCCACCACAAAAGCCTGGGGGTCGGCGTGGATGGCCACAGCAAAGGCCAGCCGCATGACCATGCCCGAAGAGTAGGTCTTTATGGGCTCGCGCACAAAGGGACCAAGCTCGGCAAAATCCACAATAGAGTCCAGCCGCTTGTCTATGTCTTTGCGGCTTATGCCCAGCAGCGTCCCGTTTAGATAGACGTTGTCAAGTCCGGAGAATTCAGGGTTAAAGCCTGTGCCCAGCTCCAGCAGGCCGGTAATGCGGCCGTCGATGTGCGCCTGGCCGGCGTCGGGCAGCACCACGCCAGTAAGAATCTTGAGCAGAGTGGACTTGCCCGCGCCGTTGGCGCCTATAACGCCAAGAGTCCGGCCCTCGCCCACGGCAAAGCTCACGTCCTGCAGCGCGGTAAAATCCCTGTGCTTCTTGCGGCGGAAAATGATCTCCTGGAGTCTGTGCGCTGGCGAAACGTACAGCCGGAAGGTCTTGCAAATGTTCTCTGCCCGGATCATCCTTGCGCCTCCACAGCCTGGCGCATCACAGCCAGAGTTTGCTCCGCGGCGGCTTGCCAGGTGAAACCCGCAGCCCGGTCCAGCCCCTGACGGACCATGCGCTCCCTGGCCTGGGAATCATGCAGCGCCGTATCCACTGCTCGGGCCAGCCCCTCATGATCATGCGGGTCCGCCAGCAAGGCCGCGTTTCCAGCCACCTCCGGCAAACTGCCTGCATTGGAGCAAACCACCGGGCAACCGCAGGCCATGGCCTCCAGCACTGGCAGGCCGAAGCCTTCGTACACGCTGGGGTAGACCAGGGCCGCCGCGCCTGAGTACAGGGGCGGCAAATCCGCGTCCGCCACATAGCCTGTCTGGTGGAGCAAGCGGTCCACGCCCAGCTCCCTGGCCCGGGCCAGCCAGGGTTTGTCGCCCCATCCTTTCCAGCCGGTCAGGGCCAGCGGAACTTCGCTGCGCATAAACGGCAGGGCCTCTATGAGTGCATCAATGTTCTTGCGCGGCTCCAAGGCGCCCACGAAAAGCAGGTATTCCTGCGGCAGATTGTGCTTCTTTCTCACCCGCTCCACTTCATCCGGCTCGGCGGGGCGGAACATGGGGTCCGGCGCCTCGGGCACGGAGGTCACGATTTCCGGGTCCAGGCCCAGTTCCTCTATGGCTTCCGTGCGGATGTATTCGGTGGGCGTAATGATGCGCGCAGCCCAGCGCATGCGCCGGCGGAAGAACAGGTCCGCGAACATGACTCTTTCCTTGGGATGCATGCGGCGCAGCCGGATGAGTGAAAGATCGTGCAAGGTGAACACCTGGGGCAGATGCGGCGCCTTGGCCGGCGTAAAGGCCGTGCCGTGGTACACGTCGAAGTCCCTGGACTTTTGTGTTTTACGCACGGCCGCCTCCACCCGCAGCCACTGTAGAGCCTGGTAGGCGGCTGTTATGGGCGCGGGCATGGCCCAGGCTGCGTCGGTTAAGCGAATCCACCTGGCCGGGTCGGCCTGTTCCGGCATCTCGTTTTGTACGCCGTAGCCATTGAAGTAGGCTGTCTCCACACCGCTCAATTGGTTCATGGAGCCGTACAGGCTGCGTACATAGCGGGACACTCCTGTGAGCAATCCCCGTAGAGGGAGTCCGTCCAGCAATATCTTCACGAGCCGAACGCCCCCGGGAGTTTTGGAAACACGTAAAAGATCACGGACAAGTACACATAACTGTACAAAAACATGACATACACTTTGACATGATGTTGCATACGCAGCATGGTCACTACGGCCACGCCCGCCATGACCAGCGTCCAGAGCACGAGAAAAGCCAGCTGGATCATACAAAATCCCTCACGTCTTTTTCCAGTAGCCGGAACAAGGCGTAACTGCCGATGAGAATGCCGTGGGCAATAGCCGTGAGAATGAGCACAGAACTGATTGCCGGATAGTCGTTGAACACGAACAATCGGTGGTACGATTCAATGATGATAAAGGCCGGGTTATAGACCAGAATGTCCATCACCCGTTGCGGTAGAATGGAGCTGACATAGACGATGGGTGTGAACCAAAACCACAACTGCAGGATGATGCCCACCACTTCCTTAAGGTCGCGGATAAAGACCGTGAGCGTGGCTGAAAGCAGCCCCAGGCCAAAGGCGAGCACTTGCTGCAAATAAAACACAAAAGGAAAGAGAAGTAGCCGAATGTCGACTTGATAGTCTGTAACAAGTAGAAAGATAAGGAAAAAAAGACCAGTGATGCAAAAGGTGACGATCTCGGAGAGGTTGATGAACAGCAGCAGCGAAGGCAAGGACATGCGCACCTTGGTGATCAGGTGCTTTTTCTCCAAGAATATGGAGGCGCTGCGGGAAATGGTTGCAGAAAACGCAGTCCAAGGAATGAGCCCCACCGAGACGTAAATGGCGTAAGAATATACGTCTGAGGAGCCTGGCAGCCGGCCGCCCATGATCTTGCCAAAGATGATGATGTAGATAAACAGATTGACCAGCGGCCAGATGAAGGCCCAGGCCGCGCCCAGCATGGAGCCGGCGTAGCGCTCGATGAAATCTCGTTTTGTCAGTTCTAGAATGAAGCTGGCGGAGAGCATGGCTTTGTCGTGCTCCAGTAGTCAGTCACGCGTTTGCCGCGCTGCGAAAAATGTCCAGGGTTCTGCGCGCCGCCATGTCCCAGGTGAACTCTGCCGCGCGGGCCGCGCCGGCGCCGCGCAGCCGGCCTCGCAGTGTACTGTCATCCAACACAGTGTCAATACAGCCGGCCAGCTCATCGGGGGATGACGGGTCCACCAGCATGGCGGCGTCGCCCGCCACCTCCGGCAAACTGCCGGCCCGGGCGCAAATCACCGGGGCGCCGCAGGCCATGGCCTCCAGCACTGGCAGGCCGAATCCTTCGTACAAGCTGGGATACGCCAGCGCTTGCGCGCCCGCGTACAGTCGGGCCAGGGTTTCATTGTCCACATAACCAGTCACCCGCAGCCGGTTCTCCACGCCCAGCTTCCGGGCCAGCTTCCGCCAGGGCTTTTCACCCCAGCCTTCCCACCCGGCCAGCACCACCGGTACATCGGTGCGGGTCAGAGGCAGAGCGCGCATGAGCAGGTCGATGTTCTTGCGCGGCTCCAGGGTGCCCACAAAAAGTATATACTCAGACGGCAGTTGCAGCCGTTCAAGCGTCTCTGCTATCTGTTGTTCCGTTCTGGGGCCAAAGAGGGGGTCGGGCGCCTCGGGCACGGCAACCACCCGCTCCGGCTCTAGTCCCAGCTGCTGCACCGCCTCCTGGCGTACGAACTCCGACGGCGTGATCACCATGCGGGCGTAGCGCAGCCGGCGGGGAAACATCGTCTTGAAAAACCAGACCCTCTCCTTGGGGTGGGTGTGAGCCCAGGTTATCAAAGAAAGGTCGTGCAGAGTAAACACCTGGGGAACTGTTTTTGCCGCAGCTGGCGTAAAGCCTGTCTCATGGTGCAGGTCCGGCCGTTCTCGGGCCAGCAGCCGGCGCAGCTTGGCCTCGTAGAGCAGCCAGTGGCCGCACCGCAGGCCAAACACCGCCGGGTCCGGCAGGGACCAAATACGCGCCGTGCGGCGCATCCAGGGGCCGGGCTCGGCCTCCTGCGGCGGGGCGGCCAGAACCTTGCCCTCCAGCACATAGCCGCAGCGCACGTCCGGCAGAGCGGCCATGGCGCCATACAGACTGCGCAGATAGCGGGAAACACCAGTGGTGATGCCGGCCATGGGCAATGCATTGACGAGAATATACACGGGTAGCTACATGCAGTCCGGCGCGTCCAGCGCCTTCATTTCCGCTTCCACCATCTTTGCGGCCACGTCGCGCATCTTGTACCTGGCCTTCCAGCCCATTTCCCGCTCAGCCCTTGCAGGGTCGGCCCGGCCCGCCATGATGTCCGTGGGCCGGAAAAAGCTCGGGTTAGATTGCACGTATTGTTCCCAGTCCAGGTTCAGCTTGCCGAACACGGCGGCCACAAAATCACGCAGGCTGCAAGTTTGGCCTGTGGCGATGACGTAGTCTCTGGGTTCGTCCTGCTGCAGCATGCGCCACATGGCCTCCACGTATTCCGGCGCCCAGCCCCAGTCGCGCTGCACGTCTATATTTCCTAGTTCCAGCAGGTCTTGCTCGCCGCGGGCTATGCGGCAGGCGCCGCGGACTATCTTGCGGGTGACGAAACGCTCCGGCCGCAGGGGCGATTCATGGTTGAAGAGCAGCCCGGAACAAGCGAACAAACCGTATGCTTCGCGATAGTTGGCCACTTGCCAGAAAGCGGCGGCTTTGGCCACAGCGTAGGGAGACCGCGGCCGAAATGGCGTCTCTTCTTTGGCCGGTTCGCCTTGGGTGTTGCCGAAACATTCGCTGGAGCTGGCGTTGTATAGCTTGACCGGCCGCTCCAGAAACCGCACCGCCTCCAAGAGATTGAGGGCGCCTATTGAAATGGATTCGTAGGTTTCCACAGGCTGCTCAAAGGACAGTCCCACCGACGATTGTCCGGCCAGATTATAAATCTCGTCCGGCCTGGCCAGTGTCAAGGTTTGGATGACAGACCGGAAATCTCCCAAGGCCACAGAAAAGACCTCTACTCTGTCGCGCAGCCCCAGCCGGCGCAGATTGGAGAAGGAGGACATGTTGGCGTCCCGGGAACCGCCGGCAACGGCGTAGCCCTTGTCCAGCAGCAGCTGTGTCAGATACGCGCCGTCCTGTCCTGAAATACCTAGTATCAAAGCTTTTTTCTGCGTCATATGCCCATCGTATGATCAATCATCTGTTGACTATCCGTAGCCTGCCGTGCTCGCCCTCTCCTACAGCGGCCGCCTGGCCAACGGCAACGGCCATGTCGCCGCCGTCCTCCAGCATGCGCGCGGCTTCTGCCAACTTGGCCTCTGGAACCGCCATGAGGAGCCCGCCAGAAGTCTGGGCGTCGAACAGCATATCCAGCCGCACCAGGTCCAACTGCTCGTCCGTTTGCACCCAGGACTGGCAAAACCCCTTGTTGGCGTAGCTTCCCTCGGGCATCAAGCCCATGGAGGCCAGTTCCATGGCCTTGGGGATGACCGGGGCGGTTTGCGCCCACAAGTCTATCACCACGCCAGACGCCCGGGCCATCTCCAGCGCGTGGCCGCCCAAGCCGAATCCGGTCACGTCCGTTACGCCCTTCAGTTCCAGCGCGCGCACCACGGCGCCGGCGCCGGCGTTCAGCCGGGCCGCCCAGCGGTACAACTCGTCTTCCATTTCCTTGGCCCCTTCCCAGCCGGCTTTTATCGCCGTGGCCAGCACGCCGGTTCCCACCGGCTTGGTCAGCAACAACACGTCGCCGGGCTGCACGCCGCCGTTGGTTGCAAAGCGGTCAGGGTCAACCAAGCCGGTCACGGCCAAGCCGTACTTTATTTCGTCGTCCTGCACGCTGTGGCCGCCGGCCATTGCCGCGCCGGATTCGAACACCTTGTCCAGACCTCCCTCCAGAATGGCCCGCAGCACAGCCTTGGGCTCGCTCTTGATGGGAAAACAGACAATATTCATTGCCGTCCATGGCTCTGCGCCCATTGCGTATACGTCGGACAGAGCGTTGGCTGCTGCTATTTGCCCGAACCGGTACGGATCGTTGACAACAGGCGTAAAGAAGTCAACCGTCTGGACCAGCGCCTTGCCTCCCGGAACGGTTACTACCGCCGCGTCTTCATTGTCCTGCGTAGAAGTGAGCAACCGCGGGTCGCCGCCGGCTATGAGCCCTTGCAAAACTTCCTCCAGGTCCCCTGGAGATATTTTCGCCGCTCAGCCCGAGGCCTTGACCTTGCTCATGAGGTTGAAGTCAGCCACGCTCATGCTCCGTGTAGTATGTGCGATTCTGTATCATTGGCAGTTCATTACTGGACTATGGCGCTCGGCGCAAGGGCGGCCCCGACGACACAAACAACCGGCCGCCCGGAATATTCCGGGCGGCCGGGAGAATGGGTTGCGTTATCCCGATATGCGGCTAACTAAGCAGGTTCAACGCCAACCGGGGCAGAGAGTTGGCCTGGGAGAGCATGGCCACGGCGGACTGGGAGAGAATCTGCTGGCGCACGAACTCCGTCATTTCCTGCGAAACGTCCACGTCAGAAATGCGAGATTCGGCGGATTGCACGTTTTCCGCCTGTATCTGCAGGTTAGTGATGGTGTTGTCCAGCCTGTTTTGCAACGCCCCCAAATTGGCCCGGATATTGTCCTTGGAAACAATGGCGTCTTGTAGGCCAGACAGGGCTTCTTGCGCCGCCTGCTGGGTGGAGATGGAGAAGCCGGCGCTGTCTGTGGCCGCCTGGTTCCCCACGCCAAGAGCAGACGCCGTGGAGTTGTTGATCTTAATGTAGTAGTAGTCCTCAGCAGAGTCGTTGGCTGTGCCGAAGTGGATTTTCAGCTGGCCTTGGGACACGAGGCCAGAGCCGTCGTGAGTGGTTGATGACAGATTGCCATTAAGCAGATACACGCCGTTGAAATCTGTAGCGCTGGCGATACGGGTGATTTCCGAAGCCATGGCCTGGTATTCTGAGTCGATGATCAGCCGCTGGTCAGAGTTGTAGGTGCCGGTGGCGGCCTGTTCGGCCAGTTCTTTCATGCGGATGAGCTTTTCGTCGATGACTTGCAAGGCCCCGTCCGCAGTCTGGATGAGCGAGATGGCGTCATTGGCGTTGCGCACGCCCTGGTTCAGGGCTGCGATGTCGGCCCGCATAAGTTCGCGGATTGCCAGGCCGGCAGCGTCGTCGGCCGCCGTGCCGATCCTCAGGCCTGAAGAGAGCCTGCGCACTGACGTGCTCAGGTCGCTGAACGATGAACGCAAGTTGTTGGCTGCGTTCATGGCCATCAAGTTATTATTGATGACTAGAGACATAGCTGATTTCCTCCTTGAAAACAGTAAATTGCATCCTTGCAATGCCGCGGGGGGCCATCCGCCGGCGAGTGGTGTCGGTCCCTCTCTCAACCTCCTTGCTCACGCCCCTTGGTTTTGTGCTGTTCATCTCACTTATCGACTCTCCAGAGGCTGTTCTTAAGAGTCCATGCAGGAAACAATGGAAAAGTGCAGCGATATGTGGAATAGATGAAGGGCAACGCCTAAGAGGCCCCTTGCAGGAGCAAGTGAACAATGAACGCCACAACGACATATCTTGATCTTGCCACTGTGCTGGAAGCGCATTCGTACTTAGTAGAACTTTGGTGGTGGTTGCCCAGGCTCGCTGTTCTCGCCGCCGTGCTGCTGACTTACATCCTCAGCCGCACTGTGCTGCTGCGGCTCATTCACGCTGTTGTCCGCCGCACATCCATCACATTCGACGACCTGCTTATTGAGCACAAGGTTTTCCGGGCCGTCACCCCACTGCTGCCCGCCATCGTGTTTCTGTACGGGGCCAACTTCATCCCGGAAGCGTCGCATTTCATCCAGATAGCCGTCTCAATATGGGTGGTGGCCCACCTGGTCATACTTATGGACCGGCTGCTTTCTGTGGGGCTGGAAGTTTACGAAACCAAACCCATTGCCATGCGTCGGCCGCTGAAAGGCTATATCCAGCTGGTCAAGCTGTTCGTGTACATCGTTGGCGGCATACTTATCTTCTCGCTGCTCATGGAGCAGTCGCCCTGGACGCTGCTCTCGGGCTTGGGCGCGCTCACAGCCGTGCTGCTCATCGTGTTCCGGGACACCATTCTCTCCTTTGTGGCCTCCATGCAGATAGCCGGCAACGACGTGTTCCGGCGCGGCGATTGGATAGAAATGCCGGCCTTTGGCGCAGACGGGGAAGTGATCGACGTGGCCTTGCACGTGGTCAAGGTGCAGAACTGGGACAAAACCGTGGTCAACATTCCCACGCACAAGTTCATGGAGTCTGGGATCCGCAACTGGCGGGGCATGCAGGCTTCCGGCGGCCGGCGCATCAAGCGTTCGCTGCTCATCGACCAGGCATCCATCCGCTTTCTGGACGACGCCATGCTGGAAAAGTTGAAGCACGTGGATACGCTCTACCCCTACCTGGCGGACAAGGAGCTGGAGATAGAAGCCTGGAACCGCGAACATAAAAGAACGTCTGAATCCTTGCTCAATGGCCGGCGGCAGACGAACATCGGCGCCTTTAGAGCCTATGTGCTGGAATATCTGAAGAATCGGAAAGACCTGCGCCAGGACATGACTCTGATGGTCCGGCAGCTGCAGCCCAGCGCTGAGCAGGGATTGCCCCTGGAAGTGTACTGCTTTGCCGCCACAACAGCCTGGGTGGAGTACGAAGCTGTGCAGTCGGACATCTTCGACCACCTGCTGGCGGCCCTGCCGGAATTCGGCCTGCGGACCTACCAACGCGTGGGCGAAAGAGACCGCCGGGCGCAGTGAGCAGCCCGTTTATTGCAGATAGTATTCCCCGCAGATGACGCAGATAGTAGGCAGATAGTACGCATTGCGCCGCTTCATCCGTTTACCCTCTTCCATTCGTTCCACAGCAGGGGGTGATGGACAGCAACCACATATGCAACCATGCCGCCGGGTCAAAATCGTGGATGGTGAACAGGGTTTTGCAAACGAATAATGACTCACCGTCAGCGCCAGGGTGTGAACAATTTCCGTCCCATCTTGCGAATAATCGGTTTACCTAGAAAATAATTCGGTATAGACATAACTCCACACCCCAAAGGAGTACTCTGCACATGACGCAAAAACACAACGGCGCCGTGCTCGGTTTCGAGGCCGATCTCTGGGCGGCGGCCGACGCCATGCGCGGCGGCATGGACGCCTCGGAGTACAAGCATGTCGCCCTGGGCCTGATCTTCCTGAAGTACATCTCCGACGCCTTCGAGGCCAAGCACCAGGAGCTGCAGGCCGACGACCTCAGCGACCCCGAAGATCCGGAAGAATACCTTGCTGAGAACATCTTCTGGGTGCCCAAAGAGGCGCGATGGGGAGCGCTCAAGGACAACGCCAAGCAGCCCACCATTGGCAAGCTCATTGACGACGCCATGATCGCCATCGAGAAGGAGAACCCCTCCCTCAAGGGCGTACTGCCCAAGGACTACGCCCGCCCCTCCCTGAACAAACAGGCGGTAGGAAAACTCATCGACCTGTTCAGCGGCATCGGCATGGGCGACGAGAAGGCCAGGTCCAAGGACGTGCTGGGCCGCGTGTATGAATATTTCCTGGGCAAGTTTGCCGGCGCGGAAAAAAATGGGCCGGGGGAGACTTTCTTACGCCGCGGTGTGTGGTTCGTCTGCTGGTGACTATGCTGGAACCCTTCAAAGGCCGTGTGTACGACCCCTGCTGCGGGTCCGGCGGCATGTTTGTTCAATCGCAGCGGTTTGTTCAAAGCCACCATGGCCGTATTGGCGACATCGCCATCTACGGGCAGGAGATGAACCATACTATCTGGCGGCTGGCTAAAATGAACATGGAAGTGCGCGGCATAGACGCCGACATCAAGTGGAACGCCGAGGGCACATTCCATGACGACGAATTCAAGGATTTAAAATTTGACTACATCCTGGCCAACCCGCCTTTCAACGTTTCGGACTGGGGCGGCGAGCGGCTGCGCGAGGACGTGCGCTGGAAGATGAATGGAACAACATCTGTGGCCCCGCCCGTAGGTAACGCTAATTATGCATGGCTGTTGCACATCCTGCACCACCTCAAGCCCACGGGAACTGCCGGCGTCGTCCTGGCCAACGGGTCCATGTCCACCAACCAGACCGACGAGCGAACCATCCGCAAGAACTTTGTGGACCAGGACCTTGTGGACTGCATGATCGCGTTGCCCGGCCAGCTCTTCTACTCCACGCAGATACCGGCCTGTCTCTGGTTCCTGACGCGCTCCAAAAAGTCCAATGGCTTCCGGGGCCGCGAGAAGGAGCTGCTGTTCATCGACGCCCGCAAGATGGGCTATCTGGTGGACCGGGTGCGCCGCGAACTGACCGACGAGGACATTCAGAAGATCGCCGCCACGTATCATGCCTGGAGGGGCGAGACGGACGCGGGCGAGTACGCGGACATCCCCGGCTTCTGCAAGGCCGCTGCGCTGGCCGAGGTGCAGGCAAACGATTACGTGCTCACCCCTGGCCGCTACGTGGGCGCGGAAGAAGTGGAGGACGACGGCGCGCCCTTTGAAGAGAAGATGGCCGAGCTGACCAGCACCCTCTTTGCCCAGATGGAGGAGGGCCGGGAGCTGGATGTGAAGATTCGCGAGAATCTGGAGGGGCTGGGGTTTCGAAGCTAGATTCTTTGAAGTCGCATTTTGCGACCTCAAATAGGAAAGGGATCATGACAGACCAATTGCCTGCTTTGAACAAGCAAGACATTTCTTCATCGATCACGGAAGTACGAGGCAAGCGCGTTATACTCGATAGCGATTTAGCCGCGTATTACGGAATAGAGACCAAGCGGTTGAACGAGCAGATCTCTCGAAATAGCGACAAGTTCAGCGACAAGTATGTGTTTCAGCTAACAAAGGAAGAGCATGACGCTTTGAAGTCGCAATCTGCGACCTCAAACGCAGGACGTGGAGGACGCAGAACCCTGCCATGGGCCTTTACGGAGCATGGCGTTGTCATGGCGGCCACAGTGACGAACTCAAAGCGAGCCTTCCAGGTCAGTGAATTGATAGTGGATGTATTTGTGTACGTGCTAAAACAGAATAGGCTGGAAAGCGGCGACCGAGCACTCCCAGCCCAAACGTTGCCAATTCCGCCTGACGGACTTCAAGCAAAGCTGAGAAACGCCATCGATTCGGTGCTGGATTCCATGGTCAATCCCGCGCGGCAAACGACTGTTCGGAAAGAAACGCACGAATTTATCGACTCGACCATTAGCAACCTCAAGGAGCGTTTGAAAAAATCGGGCCTTGAAAACGAAGTGTTGAAGGCGAAGGCTGCCAAGCTCATTGCGGAAGCGGAAAAAGCCCGGGCCGAGACCTATAAGACCGAAGCAGAGACGCGCGAGCTGGAGCTGAGCAACATGCTCAAAGAACTACGCTTCTTATACAAGGCCTACGAGATGATGGAGCAACGGAACCCGAAATCGTTTATCCAAATGCTCAACGAACTGAGCGCCGGGGATACAGAGGGTGAGTAAAATGCATGGTATTTGCTGCACCCAGATTTCATACGTACGTGTGGAGCAAGGACGCTGTCTGGACGCCAAGATTTTGGAATGGGTTCTGGATATGTCTTGAGCTTTAGCGACAACTCCTTTGGAATTTTGTTCGCAGATTTAAACATCGATATTCATGACGACAAATATATGGATTTTGGCTCTTCTAAGGCAAACAAATTAAGGAGCTTCTGGAAGCAGGAGCCAGACGAGGTTGTTGGCCCAGCACTTGGCGCGCTCCTAGATCATAAAGAAGCGATCCTTGCCAACGTAACACCATCATGGAGTGACACAGAGCAGGATGAACAGGAGCGGGGCAAAGAAAATGAACTAATGGAGTTCTGCAGGGCTGTAGCCTCAAGATTATGCTCAGGATGCGCTCACATCCAACCCCTCAAGGATACGGCTCTGGAATTTAATTACACATACCTATCTTCCCAGATTGCACGCCTGGAAGAAGCCGTCGAAAAAGACCCTGGCCTTGCCATAGGCACATCAAAAGAGCTGATAGAAACGTGCTGCCGTACGATCCTTCGCGAGAGAGGGAAGAGTATACCAAATTCCCCCGACCTATCCGAGTTGACGAAGCTGACATTCAAGGAACTAAAGCTAACACCAGACGACGTTCCTGATACTCGAAAGGGAAGTAAAGCAATAAGGCGCATTCTCAGCAATCTTGCACAAGTTGGAGTGGGAGTAGCCGAACTACGAAATCTTTATGGAACAGGGCATGGAAAAGACGGAAATACCGTTGGGCTCACCAGAAGACACGCTAGACTTGCAACTGGCGCTGCAGCGACCCTGACTACATTCCTTTTTACGACCCATAAAGAGCAATTAGGCGGTTGATAGAAGTATAGGCCAAAAAACAGAATGGTGGTAGCTATGGAGCAAGTCAGCCTGATAGAAAAAGAGCCTTTTCAAAATTTATACACTCTGACTTTTTCTGGAAACGATCCTCTTCTCCAGGAGCATGCCATCGATGTTCCATTCTATGCATCATCGATATCTGGTTACAGCTCTTTTTTGCAGTGCCTCGCAGCCGACATTTTTAAAGTTGATGTCGAAGTGGCAATCATTGCTGAAGAGGGCGGATCCTTTAAAGCTGTATTGCGAGTTGCAGGAAAAGCCACCGTAGTAATTGCCACAGCGATGACAATTCTTCAATTTTTTGGAATTGACGCAAAGTCAATTAAAGACGGTATAAGCGATTTTCAAACTGTTATTATTGAAGAGATTATAAAGGAACCCACAGGTTTAGAGGGGCTAATAAAAAGGATAGAAGACTCGCAGGAATTTACACAAGAAGAAAAGGAACTCCTCATTGAGGCTCTTAAAAACAAAGCACTACGTAACTCTTTGGACAATCTAACGAAACCGCTTGACAATCCTGGGTATAGCTTCATTTCCAGCTTCACAAACGACCTCAAAGTATTCACCATCGAACGGCAGCATAGGGAAAAATTCAAGTATATACCAGGTCCAGAAGAAACAATCGAGCCATTTACCGACAACGTCAGAATCGTATATCTTTCTCCAGACCTCAACAAATGGATGTTTAAGGGGGAACAAGAGTTCTGGGCTGAAGTCTTGGATATTGATTTCATTAATAGAACAATGAATAAGAAGTCCAATGAGCTGGGCAAAGTTCTTTTTCGGGCCGCAGGACGGAAAATTACTACCCGCAAGGTCGGTGAAAAAAGAAATACAATCCGTTGGGAGATAGACTCCATTGGCGAAGTGCCCCAACAAGCAACCCTCGACATGAAGTAGCAAAATGCCCATCAACGAATCCACCACAGAAGAACTCGGCCTCGAAATCCTCGACGACCTGGGCTATATCCTGACTCACGCTTCGGCGGTGAGGAGCCCAAAGTTAATGCATAACGGTTGATGCAATTTTTCACAAAGTGAGCTACTCTTTCACCATGACACGTGTACCGGTTCAACCCCTCCTCCTGCGCTGGGCCCGGGAACGCGCGGGCTTGGAGCTTGCCGAAATTGCTGCTCGCTTCCCAAAGCTTGACAGATGGGAACAAGGCGAAGAGCAGCCGACGCTTCGTCAATTGGAGAATTTCGCCAAGGCCCTGCATGTGCCCGTGGGCTATCTGTTTCTTCCTTCGCCGCCTGAAGAAGATTTACCCATACCTGATTATCGAACGGTTGCCAGTCACGGTATTCACCGGCCGAGCCCTAACCTGTTGGACACCATCCATGCCTGCCAGGAGAAGCAAGCGTGGTACAGGGATTTCGCTCTTTCTACCAGGCAGACCCCTGTTGAGTTCGTGGGCAGTGTGACGGTGAGTACGCCCCCGGTCTCTGTTGCTCGTCAGATGCAGAATGTCTTCCAGTTGAGCCTGGAAGAACGGAAGGCTTGCAGAAGCTGGGAAGATGCCCAGCGATTTTTCTGTAGGCAAGCCGAGCGGGTAGGCGTTCTCGTCATGATAAGCGGCGTGGTGGGAAGCAACAACAGACGCAAGCTCGACCCGGAAGAATTTCGGGGGTTTTCCCTGGCGGACAAGCTGGCTCCTCTCGTATTCGTGAACGGCGCTGACACCAAGGCCGCCCGAATATTTACGCTGGCCCACGAACTCGCCCACTTGTGGCTTGGGACATCCGCTCTTTCCGACATGGGGGCTGCGCCACGGCACACCCAGGGCAAGGAGGAAACATGGTGCAACCAGGTTGCAGCAGAGTTTCTCGTTCCCCGTGAGGAACTGGACCTGGAATATGCGCAAGACGAGCCCCTGGACGAGGCGTTAAAGCGTCTGGGCGGGATATTTAAGGTCAGCTCGCTAGTCATACTTCGCAGGTTGCTGGATGCCGACAAGATAAGCCGCGATCAGTTTGACGAGGCCTGGCAGATACAGCTTGGCCGATTCAAGCGGAGCGGCGCCGGAGGCGGAAATTTCTACAAGACTACTATCACGCGTGTAAGTCGCCGGTTTGCACAAGCACTTCTGGAAAGCACGCTGGAAGGCCGGACCTTGTACCGCGACGCCTTCAGAATGCTCGGAGTCAAGAAAACAGAAACCCTTAACAGCCTCGCCCGCGAAGTCGGTATACAGCAATGAGACGCTATCTGCTCGACGCCAATATCTTCATCCAGGCCAAAAACCTTCATTATGGGTTCGATTTCTGCCCAGCGTTCTGGGAATGGCTGGATGCTAAGAATGCAGAAGGCGTCGTGTTGAGCATTGAGAAAGTAGCCGACGAACTCCTGGCAGGGGATGATGAGCTGACAAATTGGGTTAATGAGCGCGGAGACGACTTTTTCCTCAAGCCGGATGACGCAGTGTTGCCTGCGTTAACGCAGGTAAGCAGTTGGGCGATGACTCAGGATTACGAACCCGTTGCGGTTTCGACTTTTTTTCAGGTGGCAGACTATTGGCTGGTCGCCCATGCCCTGGCGCACGGATTCGTTGTCGTCACGCATGAAATACCTGCGAATACAACAAAGAAGCTCAAAATACCAAACGCTTGTGACGGGCTGGATATTCGATTCGTAACGCCATACGAAATGTTACGGCGTGAACGGGCGCGCTTTGTTCTCGGCCGCATGCAGCGACAATAACACAAGCCAACATAAATCCCTTGCGGTAGGATGCCTCGGTGGCAAACACCATCAACGAAAACGCCATAGAAGAACTCGGTCTCGAACTCCTCGCCGACCTGGGCTACGCCATTGCCCACGGTCCCGACATTGCGCCCGAGGGCCCGCACCCCGAGCGTCTTTCCTATGGCGATGTAGTTCTTCTCGGACGGCTGAAAGCCTCGCTGTCGCGCATCAACCCGCACCTGAGCCCCGACGTTGCCCCCGATATCATCGACGAGGTCATCCGCAAGTTGCAACAGCAGGAAACCCCCGCCCTGGAAGAAGAGAACCGCCGGCTGCATCTGTTCATGGTGGACGGCGTGGATGTGGAAGTGACCCGCGAGGACGGGTCAAGTGGATGGCCGCGAGATACTGCACAAGGGCATGCCCGAACTGCCCACGCTGCTGGAGGGCGTTTTCGACAGGCGGCGATTCCTGGACTACATGCGCGGCTTCGTGGTGTTTGAGAATGACGGCGGCGGGCTAATCGTGGACTACATAGGCCTGGCCCAGAACCTGAAATCCGCCCTGGCGCAATACTCGGAGGGAGACCGGAAGCAGGCGGGCATCGACGAACGCGAGGCCGTCTCCGTCATGCTGGAGAAGTACGAGGTGGTGCGGGACATGTTCCACGGCTTCGACTACAAGAAGGGCGTCAGCGGCGCGAACAAGGAGCGGCTGTACGCCATTGCGTCGGCCATGGAATGGGTGCAGGAGATGCACCGCAAGGCCGCCGCAAAGGAAACCGCCGAGGAAGACAAAAAGCGGGCGTGGCGGCGGTATGGCGACAAGAAAAAGGATGTGGACTTGGCGGTGCAGCAGATCATCAGCCGCGCCGTTGTCTCCACCGAGATTGTGGACATCCTGGCGGCCGCCGGAATCGAGACGCCGGACATATCCATCCTCTCTGACGAGTTCCTGGCCGAGCTGAAGGGTCTGAAACAGAAGAATTTTGCCCTGGAGGCGTTGAAGAAGCTGCTTAACCCAAGTTTACCATTCTCGGGTCAAAAATCAAAAAATTTGACCTTTTTTT
>CAYTSA010000060.1:0-3911 GCA_964440345.1 uncultured Desulfovibrionaceae bacterium
GGCCTATTGCCGCATGTACGGCTACATGCCTGAGGAGCTGGTTAACAAGAAATATGAAGAAGTGATGAGCCCGGAGCACAGGAGCAAGGTGCAGGATATGCAGGCCAAATTCGCCGCCGGCCAGGTAGAAGTAGCCGGGGAATACGCCGTACGGGACAAGCAAGGCCGGCCCATGACCGTGCTGGCTAACGCCACTGTGACGCCGGCCATTGAAGGCGGCCGGCGGCGGGTCATCTTTGCCGTGGACATCACAGACCGCAAGGTTGCGGAGCAGGAACTGCGCGCAGCCAAGGAAAAAGCTGAACAATCCGACCAGATGAAGAGCCAGTTCCTGGCCATAATGAGCCACGAGCTGCGCACGCCTCTGAACGGCGTCATCGGGCTGGCCCAGCTGGTGGAGCCCTGCACAGAGGAGCAGCAGGAGTATTTGGACGCCATTCTTTCCTCTTCCAGGAAATTGTTGCGCACTTTGAACGACATACTGGAGTACGCGCGCATAGAGTCCGGCGCCGCAACCCTGCGGGAGGAACCGTTCTCCCTGGCGGAGATGGTGCGCACGTCGGTGGAAGCCTACCGCAAAGAAGGCGGCGCAAAGGGGCTGTCACTGCAATGGTCCATTGCTCCGGATACGCCTGAGGTCTTTCTAGGCGACGAGGGAGTGCTCGGCAGGGTGCTCTCCAACCTGCTGCAAAACGCAGTGAAGTTCACGGAGAAGGGAAGCGTGGAGGTCTTTGCAGCCTGCGTGGAGGTCTGTCGGCTGCCTGAAGCCGTGGACGCTGACGTCTACGACCAGCAGCTCATATTCGCCGTGCGCGACAGCGGCGTTGGCGTGACGAAAGAGGCGCAGAAGTTTATTTTCGAGGCGTTTAGCCAGGGCAGCAACGTTTATACAAGAATCCACGGCGGGACTGGACTGGGGCTGGCCGTCTGCCACCGTCTGGTTTCGCTCATGCGCGGCAGCATAGACTTGGAGAGCGAGCCTGGCCGCGGCTCTTTGTTCACCTTCACCGTTACTCTGGCCACGCCCAAAGAAATGAATGAAATACTGCCTAGCGGCGCTCCATTGGCGAAGCAGCCCGGGGCGTCCCCGGAAGGAAGCTTGCGCGTGTTGGTGGCGGATCGGAATAAGATAAACGCCGATCACGTGCAGGGCGTGCTGCACTGCCACGGCCACGAAACCGCCCGCGCAGACAGCCTGCCTGCTGCTCTGGAGTTGCTCCAGACCGGGCACTTTGACGCGGCGTTGGTGGACATGGCCTTGCCGGATGAGAAGGGGCGGCCGCCCGTAGAAACAATACGCGAGGCCATGGATCCTTCCGCCCTGGTGGCGGCCATGAGCGCCTATGTCGACGCCGCTGCGCCGGATGGGGGCCCTGTGCTGGCCAAGCCCGTGCACGCCCACGAGCTGGGCAAGCTGCTGGCCGCGGCCCAGTCCTCGTAGCAGTCTTTTTCTTCTCTCCTATGGACACAATCTCTGTCGCAGTGTACACACTATAGTGCGATCCTTGTATCCAGTCATTGTTCACTTTTATCTTTTTCGCGGGAGTTTCGCATGCGCGCTTTACTGCATTACATCGCCGCCGTGCTCATCATGGCTCTTTACGGCGGCCAGCTGTGCCCTTTTATCAGCACCTTGCCAGTGCATCACTGGACCCTGAAAATTGTCGCCGCAGCCGTGCCGGTGTTCCTTGTCCGGCTGGGCCTGCAATGGCAGTTGGTGGACCGGGCGGAGCCGGCCAAGCGCATGGGCCGTCAGTTCTGGCTGGAGATGGGCTGCTATGTGGCCGTTGCCTTGCTCGCCTCGGCCTTTAATCGCTACACCCACGAGTTTCCCCTGGGCTCCACAGCGCGCATGGCTGTATCTTTTGCCGTGCTGGGCGTCTTTGCGGGTCTGGACCTGGCGTTGCAGCGCGAGCGCCGTGTGGTGCGGCAGCTCACGGACCAGGGCCAGGATATGCCCGCATCCGCGTCGCCAGGCTCGCTCGTGCGGCGGTTTGTGCTAGTGGGCTCATTGGTCACAATCTCGATCATCGCCGCCTTTTTTCTTATTGTTACCACTGATCTGTACTGGGCCGCGGATGAGCTGCAAAAACAGGGCAACCCCCTGGAGCATTTTAGCTCGATCGTCATGGAATTAGCTTTTTTATGCGGTGTGATTTTGGCTCTGGTGATTAACCTCATTTTTTCGTATTCCCGCAACTTGAAGATATATTTCCAGAATGAAAACGGCGTTCTGGAGGCCGTGAGCGGCGGCGATTTGTACGCCAAGGTTCCGGTGACCACCCGGGACGAATTCGGCGTGATGGCCGACTACACCAACCGCATGATCGGCGCCTTGCGTCAGCGCACCCACGAGCTGCAAAACACCCAGGATGTGACCATAGTGGCTCTTGCCTCTCTGGCGGAAACCCGGGACAACGAGACCGGCGCGCATATCCTGCGCACTCAGAACTACGTCCGCGCCCTGGCTGCTTGTCTGGCCAGGCAGCCTGCATTCGCCGAATCCCTGGACGACGAAAAAGTGGAACTGCTGTACAAATCTGCGCCTCTGCACGATATAGGCAAGGTGGGCGTGCCTGACGCCATTCTCTTAAAACCTGGCAAACTCACTGACGAAGAATGGGTAACCATGCGCAAGCACACAGTCTATGGCCGCGACGCCCTGCAGTCTGCTCTGGACAGGTTGGGTCAGAACTCGTTTTTGAAACTGGCCCAGGAGATAGCCTACAGCCACCACGAGAAATGGGACGGCTCGGGCTATCCCCAGGGGCTGAGCGGGGAGGCCATTCCGCTATCGGGCCGGCTGATGGCCCTGGCTGACGTGTACGACGCCCTGATTTCCGCCCGGGTCTACAAACCCGCCTTCCCGCACGAAAAAGCCCGGTCCATCATCATGGAGGGCCGGGACAAACACTTCGATCCTGCGGTTGTGGACGCTTTTGTGGCTGTGGAGGTTCAGTTCCAGACCATCGCGGCCCGCTTCCAGGACGGCGAGGAGCTGGAAAAAGCGGCTTAGAGCATTTCAATCGTTAAATGCTATAGGATAATAGATATAATCTGTCGCCCGCATGTAGCCAGCTCACCTGTACAGCAGACACCGCGCCTGGCGGCCGTCTACGTCGTACATATCCGGCTCTGTCTTGTCGCACTCGTCAAAGCGTTTGGGGCAGCGGGGGTGGAATGAGCAGCCACGGGGCAGGTTGGTCAATGCTGGCACTGCGCCGGCGATGGGCTGAAGCTGGCCTTTTTTCCCGGTTTCCAGGGCTGCTTCGGGCCGGGGCAAGGACGTCAGCAGCCCCTGGGTGTAGGGGTGCAGCGGATCCTTGAACAGGGGCCGGGTGGGCGAGGTTTCCACGGCCTTGCCCGCGTACATGACCATGACCTTGGAGCAGGTCTGGGCCACCACGCCCAGGTCGTGAGTCACTAGCAATATAGCCGTGCCGCGGTCGCGGGTCAGGTCCAGCATCAGTTTCAGAATCTGGTCCTGGATGGTCACGTCCAGGGCGGTGGTGGGCTCGTCGGCCAGGATCAGGTCCGGGTCGCAGGCCAGGGCCATAGCGATGACGATGCGCTGGCGCATGCCGCCGGAAAGCTCGTGCGGGTAGCTGTGCAGCCGGGCTGTTGGCTTGGCTATGCCCACCTGGTCCAGCAAGGCGCCTGCTGCGTCCAGGGCCTCTTTGGCATGCATGTTCTTGTGCAGCCGCAGGACCTCGGCCACCTGTTCGCCCACAGTAAAGACTGGGTTGAGCGAGGTTGTGGGCTCCTGAAAGATCATGGAAATCTCGTTGCCCCGGACTTTGCGCATGGCCTTGTTGGAGAGCCTGAGAAGGTCCCGGCCCTTGAACCAGACTTCGCCGCCGGCGATGCGGCCTGGCGGGCTGGGGACCAGCCTGAGTATGGACAGCGACAGC
>CAYTSA010000060.1:3921-23896 GCA_964440345.1 uncultured Desulfovibrionaceae bacterium
AGCACCGTCTTGCCGCAGCCGGATTCGCCCACCACGGCCATGGTCTCGGAGTGGGCCAGGTCCAGGCTGACGCCGTCCACAGCCTTGGCCGCGCCCCGGGGGGTCTCAAAGACCGTGCGCAGGCAGCGTATGGAGAGCAGAGTCTCTGCCATGGGGAGCCTGGTTATTGCCTTCCAGCTGATGTGAGAATATCTGCCGGCGCATCTGCGCTGCTAGCCGTCAAGACGTTGTCTTGAATGACCAAGTTTACCGGCGCGTCAGGGAAGTGTTCGTTTTTGCAGATGTCGTAAAAAATGATCGGGTCGGCCAGATAATTGTTTTCAAAAAGTATGTCGCCGTAGGGCACGCAGCCGCCCATGTCTGCTCCGTAGGGGATGATGTTCGTTGCCAGGCACAAGTCGCCGGGGCTGAAGGACGACGCTGTCAGGCAGGGGCCGAAATCCACAACGCCGGGAGGGTTGTCCAGGGAGACGTTCTGGCGCACGGTGACGTAGCGGCTGCCGCCGTCAGTGTAAAAAGTGTTGCTTCCGGACAGCGGCCGCTTGTTTCGTGCCACGTTCCAGGCCAGAAGCAGGCCGTTTTCCATGGAGGTTCCCTGGAAACCTGTCGAGTAGATTGCGCCGCCGTCCCAGAGTTTTTCCAGGTAATGCTCAATGGAGTTGTGCAGTATCTTATTGTCCTGCATGGCCGACGGAGACTCGAAAATTCCCCACAGGTAGGGCGTTGCGTGGGGCAGTCCGGCAAACCCTCCTGGGTCGAGCAACCCCCATCCCCAGCCGATGGCAATGCCCGACCAGGGGACGTGTTTGATTTCATTGTGCTCGATCAGGGTTCGGGCGGTGAAGCCAATGTAGACGCCCGGAGCGTCATAAAACTCCTGGCCGGCGTATTCAATAAGATTGTTGGCAATGCGGTTGTCGCTTGTCAGCTGCGAGGGCTGGGACGGGTGGTGGTCTTGTTCTGCAATGCCGCCCAGCTGTATGGCGGCGGCTGAAACATTGTAAAAGTGGTTGTTGACAATATTATTATTTTGGCTGCCTGTGCCAAAATGCAAGGCCACAGCTCCCAGGCGGGCGAATGTATTGTCTTCAAAGGTGATGTGCTGCGCATACTGCATTTCCACATTGCCCGGTATGCCCACGGCGTCGGGGTCATGGCCGATGTCATTGTTTTTGTGGCCTGGCCCCTTGAGGTGGAACCCGCTTTGGTCCAATGCATAGCCGTCTGAGCTGTTGGGGCCCAACCATGTGGCGTACATGAACTGCAAGTTTTCGAAACACAGGTGTTGTACAGGCTCTGCCGCATCGCCTGTTGCGACTAGCAACGTCTCAAGGACAGGCAGCTCCACGTCCATTTCTGTGCTGAGCATGTACTCATCGGCAAGAGGAATGTAGTATAAGGTCTTTTCCTGCGTGTTTAAAAACCACTCGCCGGGTTCGTCCAGGAATTCATAGGCGTTTTCCCACCAGCTCAAAAGATGGAAGTTCCATGGGTAGGGAAAGACGTTGGCGTTCTTCCAGCAGTTGTTTTGCATGAACACTTCACTGTCTTCCACCCTGTCTACGGGGCAGCGCATCATTTTCCATTGCGTTACCGTCACTGCTTCAACGATGGAGGGGTTTTCCCATATCGGCGGAATCTGCTCGTCCAGGCCGGCGTCATAGTCGTACGTATAGCCTGTTCCCGTAGGCGTATAGTAGTTGGGATACTCCGGAGTGCGGGCCCGGACAGCCCTCCTGCCGTTGACGTACAGCTGCCGCGGCATGACGCCGCTGGTGTCCGCAGGCGCGCTCCAGATGTCCAGTTGGGGGTTGTGCAAGGTCCACCCGGTTACAGGTATGGCGCCTGACAGGATAACCTCCTCTCCAGCCGCCGCCTTGTAGGTCACCTCAGCGCCCATGCCGCCGGAGTCTTCTCTGGTGAACGTCAGGGCCTCGTCCAGGCGGTAGACGCCTTCGCGTATGATGACGTTGATGGGACTGACGCCCCGGTCCTCATGGGCGCGGACAGCTTCCATGGCGCGCGCAATGGTCCGGAAAGGCTGTTTTGCGCCGCCGCTGTACTGGTCGTTGCCGTCTGTGGCCACATAGTAGTCTATGGAATGCGTCCCGGCATTGCATGAGGTTATGGTTAAAATGAGTAGCGCGCCAGCCAGGAAGTGAAAAAAAGAGGGTAGATGCGAATCTTTTGCGGCAGTCATAAGGATATCCTGTACGTTGTAGGCAACGTGTCTTCAGCGCTGATGTTGCACGCGCTATCAGCGATGTAGCACTAACAAAAATGGTAGAATAGTAGCGGCCAGCCGCGCGACATCTGCGTGATCTTCGATAGCGCTTTATCCTCTACACCAAGGAGAGCAAATGCTCGGCCAGCAGTTTCGGGTCGAGATAGGGTTTGCTGTCCTCAGTGATCATTTCCACGTCGATGACCTCCACGCCGTAGCGTGCGATTTTGTCCAGCTCCAGGGGCTTTGGGTAGTTGCCGCGTTTGGAGTCGATGAGGATAAAGTTGAGCAACTTGTCCCGTGAGACTTCCTCTTCGCAACTGGACTGGGCGTACTTGAACAAGCCTTTGACGCTGGAGAACAGGGACATGCCAATCTGCTCCGGATCAGCAGTGGAGTTGGGCACGTAGACTTTGGGGCAGTGGGTTTCGCTGACGGCCTGGCCCACGCCCATGGGCAGCAGGTTGGCGGCCACGCTGGAGTAATAGGAGCCGATGGGATAGCAGATGAGCTCGGCGGAGGTGATGAGTTTGCGAACCTTGTTGCGTATCTTGGGCTGCACCAGGTCTTCTTTGTCCCGAGACTTGGAGATAAAGACGCGTTTGACAGGCGAATCCAGGGGCGCAGTTTCTTTGCCGGTGATCAGGTGCTGGCCGATGCGGACCTCGCCGTTTTCCAGCTCTGCGCCCAGGTGCAGGTCCTTGGCAATGACTGGCCGGACCATGCCTTTAACTGAGACGAGCTGGGAGAAGAGGTAGATGACCGGGTCTATATGTTTGCTATAGTTGAAAAAACCACCTGATAGGATGAGGTTGCCAATGGAGGCGCCGCGCAGGTCGAAGTTATCGGGCATGCGGTCGGCAAAAAACTGCAAGTGGCTGCGGATGAGCTTGCGCATGGGGTCTGGGCAGCGGCGGATCATGGCGTCTTTGCCGCGGATCATAGCGTCCAGCTGTGCCTGCAGTTCTTCAGGGGTGTTGTCTTTGGGCAGCCGGTAGGCAAAGAGTTTGTAGATGGCCGGGTGACCATGCACAGACTGGTCGGCCAAAGCCATAAGCCGGTTACGCAGGTCGCCCACAGCAAGCATGTTAAAAGCTTCGCGCAGCTTGGCTGAAGAACCGCCCGAATCGAAGGGCGTGATCAGGTGAATGGAGTTGTGCGTGTAGTTGATCAGCAGTTTGCTGAATTGCTTCAGGGCGGTGCCGCCGGTAAAGAAGAGCACCCGTGGTCCCAGCTCCGGCGCTTTGCGGTAGCGGGCCAGCCTGAGCGGGTCCGGTATATCGACAGATCGCGTTACTTGGATGGTGGGCATGGTGGTTCCGTATCGTGTTGAGGTTAACGCCGTATGTCCGGTAGGTTACAATTCCAGTGGCGAGCGACGTCTTTTGCGTTTGTGCAAGAAAGAGAGAAATTGTCTGGACTCTTTGAAATTTGGATTAATTTCCAATGATTTTAGGAGGCTGTCTTCAGCCAAATTCAGATCGCCCAGTTCGTAGTAAGCGCGGGCGATGTTGTGGTGCAGGTTTTCGTCGTTCTCAGAGAGTTCCAGGGCCCGTTGGTAATGTTTCAGGGCCACGTCAAAGAGCCGGCTCTTGCGCAGGCCCACGCCAAAATCGTTAAACATGTGCTTGTGCTCAGGCTCGAATTCGCCCTGCATCTCGGCCAGCTCTTCGAATACGCGGCGGGCCTTGGCCCGCATGCCGCGCTTGAGGTATGTCAGGCCCAGCCCAAATTCAGAGCGTGCGTCGTGCTCCAGCTTCTCCAGTTTTGTTTTGCGTTTTTCGGCTTCTTCGGGGGTGGAGGGCGGCGCCGGCTCGGCCTTTGGGGGGGGCGCGGGTTTTCCGGTGACGGGTTCTTTGTAGCGAAAGCCGATTTCCGGCGGTTTTGGGGCTGGTTTTTTGGCCACGGCCTCGCCAGAATCCAGCTTGGATTCGTCAACCATGATGTCCGGTTCACGGGTAAAACGCTCAGCAAACTCCAGACCGGTAACAACCTGTTTGGCTCCGCTGGGGATAAGATTCGGGTTCAGGGGCTGAACGGTAACGCGGTCGTCCTCGCGGTCCCAGGCCAGCCAGTAGCGTTTGCGGACGCCGGGCCGGGCGGCGACGCCGGCGCCGGTGTAGGCGGATTCTTTGGTGGAGTAAACGCCTCTGAAATTTTGCTGGGCCATGTCGGAGGCCTATCCCAGCCACCGCTTGCGCCGTCTGTAGTGCTTCACGTCGCGGTAGCTGCGTTTTTCCCCGCCGTGTGAGAGTCCCAGGTAGAACTCTTGCACGTCTGGGTTGTTCAACAGCTCGGCGGCCTCTCCATCCAGGACGATACGGCCGTTTTCCATGATATAGCCGCGGTGCGCTATGTTCAGCGCGGCCCGGGCGTTTTGCTCCACCAGCAGGATGGTCACGCCCTCCTCCTGGTTGACGCGCTGTATAATGTCAAAGATTTCCTCAACCAGCAAGGGGGCAAGGCCCAGGGAAGGCTCGTCCAGCAGAAGCAGCTGCGGCGCAGCCATAATGGCCCGGCCAATGGCCAGCATCTGCTGTTCCCCGCCGGACATATAGCCGGCCAGCTGCTTGCGGCGCTCTTGCAGCCGCGGAAAAAAGTGATAGACCTTGTCCAGGTTCCCGGCGAACTCGGACCGGGGCCGGGTGTAAGCGCCGCATTTGAGGTTTTCTTCCACGGTAAGGTCTTCGAACACGCGGCGGCCCTCCAGCACTTGGAATATGCCCTGGCGCACGATGCGGTCTGGCCGCTGGGAATGGATAGGAGCGTCGCGGTAAACGATGGAACCTTCGGTAATCTCGCCGTCGTCGCCGCGCAGCAAGCCGGAGATGGCCTTGAGCGTGGTGGACTTGCCTGCGCCGTTGGCGCCGAGCAGAGCTGTGATGCGCCCTTTGGCCACGGCCAGGGAGAGGCCTTTGAGCACCAGCACCACATCATTGTAGACGACTTCCAGGTTTTCGACCTGCAACAGTTCCAAGCTTCCTCCAGTATTCTAGACCAGGGGGAGGGGGCTCCCCCTGGCGTTTGTGGTTTACATAAAAGGGCTATTTGCCCAGCCAGTCGTCCCGGCGCTCCAGCTTCTGGTCGGCTATGAGTTCCAGGTTGCCGCCCTGCAGCTGGTACAGCTTCACAGTCATGTTCGGCCGGTGGTCCTCCGGGTAAAAACTGATGGGCGGGGTCAGGCCCATGGGATCGAAGCCGCGCATCTGCTCCAGCTCTGCCTTGATGGTGGGGCCGTCCAGCTTGCCGCCCTTGTCCAGCACGCGCTTGATCCCTTCAGCCATGACGTACATGGAGGCAAAGCCGCGAATATAGTGCGTCATGACCGGTTCACCGCCAGATGATTCTTTGATGACCGCCATGCCGGGAACGTTGTCGCCCCACACCGCGGCGGTCTGCAGGCTAATGTTGCGGTCAGCAGCTTCGCCGGCCAGCTTAAACAGGTTCTCGTCGCCGCCCCAGATGTTGGTGATGAACACAGCGTTCATTTTCAGCTTTTGGGCGTCCTTGATGATCACCGCGGTGGACGGGGTGGTGCCGCCGCACCAGACGTAGTCCGGATTGGTTTTTTGCAGCGAGAGCAGCTGGGTGGTGGCGTCCATGGCTTTCAGGCTGACCACTTCTTCGCCTACAAGTTCATAGCCCAGCTCTTTGGCGTAGTCTTTGACGGCTGGGATGGGCGAGAGGCCGTAGGGGTGGTCCGGATAGGCCAGGGCCAGGCGGGGCGCCCGGTCTTCCTTCCAGTTTTCGCGCAGGTATTTGAGGGCGGCCCGGGCCTGGGTGGAGTAGTCGGCGGCAATGAAAAAGTTGTAGGGCGCATTGTCCGGGTCGGTCAGGTGCGCAGAGTAGGAGGCGGAAAAGGTGGGCATTTGGTCCTTGGCCACAAAGCGGACCAGGGCTTCGGTGTCGCCGGTGCCCCAGCCTTGCAGGGCTACAATTCCTTGACTTTTGAACCGCTTGTAGGCAGCCAGAGCTTGGGGCACGTTGTAGGCGTAGTCTACCTGCAACAGCTCGATGGGCTGGCCGGCTATGCCGCCGGCTTTGTTCAAATAGTTGGCGCAGGCCTTGATTCCGTCGGCGTAAGGCGAGCCCACCGAAGACGTGGGCCCGCTAAGGTCTGAAAGCACGCCGATTTTGATGGACTCGGCCATGGCTGCGCCGGCTAAGAATGCGAACATGCACACAGACACGATAAAGGTTGTTGTACGTTTCATACTGGCCTCCCCTGAGGTTATGGGTTAACAGGCTGTTAAACAATCAACGAAGGCTGCGTTGGGTCAAAAAGCTCACACTCTCGTATAGTATATCTGCACGTCGATCTTGAACTTTTTTGCGCCTTGCCTTCGTGTTTTTTGAACAGCCTGCCAAAATGGACTTTTCAACACGCAACTAACCCCCCGTTACTGTTTATCAGTGGGCAAACGGGTAGAGTTTCCAATAGGCTTGGATGAGTCTCCACTGCCGGGCCATGCCTTCAGGCTCGAAGATGAGGTAGAGCACCAGCACCAAGCCGAAAACCCCCTCCTTCATGGCCAGGAAGTAGTTGGAAATATCCGGGAACCAACCCCCGGCCACGCTGGCGACAGTGTTCAAGAACTCTGGAAGCAGCGTAAGAAACACCGCGCCGAAGATGGAGCCCAACACACTGCCCAGCCCGCCGATGATGATCATGGCCAGGTAGCTGATTGACAAGCCGATGCCGAAAGGCTCTGGCGTAATGTACATAGTGTAGTGCGCCCACAGCGCGCCGCCCACGCCAGCGAAAAAGGAGCTGACGCCAAAGGCCATGAGCTTGGCTTGAAACAGGTTCACGCCCACTATCTCCGCAGAAAGGTAGTGGTCCCGCACGGCAATGAAGGCCCGGCCCGGACGGGTGCGCAGCAGGTTGGCCACGGCCAGGCAGGTGATCGCCGCTACAGCCAGCGTCAGGTAAAACATCTTGGCGTCTGTATCAAAGACAAGGCCGAAGATGGAAGGCGAATCCACAGGCAGGCCGTTCATGCCGCCGGTGACGGCTGTCCAGTGCAAAAACACGTACTCAAGGATAAGCTGCGCCGCCAGGGTGGCGATGGCCAGGTAGATGCCCTTGAGCCGCAAAGACGGAATGCCGAAGAACATGCCTACCAGAGCCGCGGCAACGCCAGCCAGGGGCAGCGCCAGCAGAAAGGGCAAACCCTGGCCCGAGAGCCAGGCCCCGGCGTACGCGCCTACGCCGATAAACGCCCCGTGGCCAAGGGATATCTGCCCGCAGCAGCCGGTTAGCAGGTTCAGCGACACCGCGCCGATAACGGCTATGTTGATAAGGCAAAGCACGGACATGGGATACATGCCCAGATACAGCGGGCTGGAGAGCAGGGCCAGGCCAAAGAGCGCCAGGCATATTTTCTGGAAGCGGCTGGGGAAAAGCTGCGACTCCTGCTGGTAAGAGGTGAAAAAAAGACCGCATTTGCCGTGCATCTAAACCCTCTCTATGTCTTTCGCGCCGAACAGGCCGTAAGGTTTTACCATGAGAATGATCACCAGGAAGATGAAGGCGGCCACTTCTTTGAAGCCGTTCAGGTCCAGCAGCTGCTTGGCTGCGCCGTCGCAGACGTTTTCCAGCACGCCGATGACCAAGCCGCCCAGGGCCGCGCCAAGAAGCGAGTCCAGCCCTCCCAGAATGACTGCGGGAAAGACTTTAAGACCCAGGTGCCCCAGCTGGGAGTTGATGCCGTTGATGTTGCCCAGGATGACGCCGCCAATGGCCGACACCACGGTGGCGATGCACCAGCTGAGCGCGAAAATGTTTTTAATGCCAATGCCCATGGAAGCCGCGGCCATCTGGTCGTGGGCTGTGGCGCGCATGGCGATGCCGTAGCGCGAATACTTGAAAAATAGTGTGAAGACGCCGAAGAGCAACCCAGCCAGGATAAACGCCACGATGTACACTGGCGCAATGGGCAACCCGGCAATGAAAAAAGGCTCTTGAGGCAGCACCTGGGGGTAGACGCGGATCTGCGTGCCCCAGAAGAGTTGCACCAGGGCCTTGAGCACTGTGGAGAGCCCAACCGTGACCATTATTACTGATATGATGGGTTCCCCGATCAACGGCCGCAGAATCATTCGCTCTATGGCCATGCCGAGGACCACAGAAAAGGCCAGGGTCATGAAAAACGCTAAAATGAAGGGCAGCTGGAACTGCACAGTGAGCGAGAAGCAGACGTAGGCGCCCACCATGACCAGCTCGCCCTGGGCAAAATTGACCACTTTGGTGGCCTTGTAGATAATCACAAAGCCCAGGGCCACCAGCGAGTAAATGGAGCCGACCACCAGGCCGTTGATGATAAGCTGCAGATAATATTCCATGACGCCTTCTTGGGGTTGCGGTGTGTAGGGTTAGCGTTTCTTGAACTGGGAATACAGGGCAACGCCGAGCACGCCAGCGCCGGCTCCCACGATGATGGCCGACCACTGGTCCAGAAACAAGGCCAGCCGGGCTTGAAAGGAAAGCTCTTTGGAAGAGCCGAAGGCCTCCAGCACATTGTTGGCCAAGCTTATGCCCGGGTGGTCGTCAATCCAGCCCTGCGCCCATATGTGGCCTACAATGCCGCCAAGAAACAGCACGAGTCCAATAATCAGCATAGCTTTCATATCTGCGTCCTTTACTGCACGTTCTGAATGTGTATGGCGCCGCACATCTCGCGAATAGCGCCGTCCTGGTATTGGATGCAGGCCGTGAGCTGCAGCTCCTTAACATCCTGATACAGGGCTTCGATGAGGTCGCCGTAGCGTTCCCCCACTGTGCCGCGGCGGACCTTGCGGGTTCGGGTCAGTTCGCCGTCGTCAGCGTCCAGCTCCTTATAGAGCAGGGCGAACCGTTCTATCTGCGTCTCTTCTGGCAGGGTCTCGTTAATGGCTGCTATCTCGCTGCGGATAAGGCCGTAAACCTGCTCCTTGGCCGACAGGTCCTGGTACGTGGTGTAGGTGATCAGCTGCGATTCAGCCCAGCGGCCTACGATGTCCGCATCGATGCAAACAATGGCCGCGATGTAGTCCCGCTTGTTCCCCAGAACCACGGCTTCCTTGACGTAGGGCGAGAACTTGAGCTTGTTTTCCATGAACTGGGGCGAGAACCGGGAGCCGCTGTTCAGGTACATCACGTCCTTGAGCCGGTCTATGACCACGAGCTGGCCGTTGTCGTTGAAAAAACCAGCGTCGCCAGAGAGCAGCCAGCCGTCAGTCACAGTCTCGGCTGTAGCCTTCTCATTCTTGTAGTAGCCCAGAAACACAGCCGGGGACTTGGAAAGGATTTCCCCTTCCTCGGATATTTTGATCTCAGTCTCGGGAATGGGCTCGCCCACAGCGTCGAAGTCGATGGCGCCGTCCTTGTGTATGCAGGAGATGCCGGCGATTTCGGTCTGGCCGTATATCTGCTTCAGGTTCACGCCCAGAGCGTGGAAAAAGCGGAAAGTGTCCGGCCCCAGCGCCGCCCCGCCGGTGGAGGCAGAGCGGATGCGCGAAAAACCCAGCCGGTCCCGCAGCGCCCGGAACAGGCCCCACTGGGCCAGCTGGTAGGCAATCTTCAGGCCCAGCCCGGGCTCCTTGCCCGCAAAGACAGCGTCGGCGTATTTGAGGCCCACCGGCAAGAATGCGTTGTAGAGCATGCGCTTGAGCCGGGTGGTCTCCATTATCTTCACCCGCACCGAAGCGGCCATGTTTTCCCACACCCGGGGCGGGGAGAAGATGAGGTGCGGGCCGATTTCGCGGATGTTCTCGCGCACAGTGTCCGGCTCCTCAGGAAAATTCACGGTAAAGCCGAAGAGCAGGGCCGAGGCCGCAGCCATCATCTGTTCGCCCATCCAGGCCAAAGGCAAAAAGGAGACAAACTCGTCGTCAGGCCTTTTGGGGTCCGCCTGGCCCAGATTGTGGGCCATGGAGAGCAAATTGCGGTGGGAGAGCATGGCCAGCTTTGGCCGGCCGGTGGTGCCAGAGGTGGTGGCGATGAGGCAGGGGTCGTCGGGCTGCAACCCGCTCACCCAGTTTTGGAAGCCGGCGGCGTCATCCTTGCCCAGCTTCTGCACGTCCTCGAAGGACATGAGCCCGTCCGCCTGGTAGCTGAGCAATCCCTTGGGGTCGTGGTAGACCACATATTGCAAAAAGGAGCTTTGGGACCGGATGTCCAGCATCTTGTCCACCTGCTCCTGGTCTTCAGCCACTACCAGCTTGGCCTCGGTCAGGTCGAAAATGTAGCCGATCTCGTCCACAGGCGCGTCCTGGTAAAGGCCCAGGGCCATGCCGCCCAGAGACTGGATGGCCAGCTCCGCCCACAGCCACTCCGGGCGGTTGTCGCCTATAAGGATGACGATGTCGCCCTTGCCTAGCCCCAGAGACTTGAGTCCGGCTGCGAACTCTGCGGTGATGCGGGTGTAGTCGTTCCAGGAGTATGGTTGCCAAACGCCCCATTCCTTTTCGCGCAGGGCGGTTCGGCCGCCGTAGCGGGCGGCGTTGTCCAGCAGCAGCCGGGGCAGGGTGGTGTCATAAGGTTTTGTCATAGTAGTATGGTTGGTAAGCAGGCAGCTGTTCTGTGCGTTTCGTGTGCGTTCATGTTATCTACCAGAATACATCGCGTCGCCGCCCAGGTAGGCTTTGACAACCTCTGGGTCTTTCTGCACTTCAGCCGGTGTCCCTTGGGCCAGCACAGAGCCGAAGTCCAGCACCACCACCTTGTCCGATATGTCCATGACCACGCCCATGTCGTGCTCCACCAGCAGCACAGTGGCGCCCCATTCTTCGTTGATGTCCAGGATGTAGCGGGCCATGTCTTCGGTCTCTTCCAGGTTCATGCCGGCCATGGGCTCGTCCAGCAGGATGAGCCGCGGCTCAGCAGCCAGGGCCCGGCCCAGCTCTACGCGTTTTTGCACGCCATAGGGCAGCTTGCCGGCGTGCTGATGGCGGTACGGAGAAAGCCCCAGAAAGTCGATGACTTCTTCCACCTTGTAGCGATGATGGTCTTCCTTGCGCCGGGCCTTGCCCAGATAGATAAGCGAAGAGAGCAACCCGTAGTCCAGCCGGTTGTGGCGTCCCACCATCAGGTTGTCCAGCACAGACATGTGTTTGAACAAGGCGATGTTCTGAAAAGTGCGCGAAAGCCCGCGCTCGTTGCGGCGATGCGCGGGCAATGGCAGCAGCGACTTGCCGTCCAGCTGTATGTCGCCAGTGTCCGGTTTATAGCGGCCGCTGATGCAGTTGAGCATGCTGGTCTTGCCCGCGCCGTTGGGGCCAATGAGCGAGACCACCTTGCCTTCCTCCACGCTGAAGCTGACATTGAGCAACGCCGCCAGCCCCCGGAAGGTCAAGGTTATGGCTTCTACGCTAAGAAGGGTCATGCGTTCCACTCCGCAGCAAAGTCGGCGGCCGAGACCATGGTGTAGCCCACGGTTTTGAGCTTTTCTTCAATGGGCGAGGGGTCTGCAGTCTGGACCCGAAATACCACCATGCGCCGATTGTCGTGGTAGAAGGTGCCAGTGGCGATAATTGATATGCCCATCTCTTTGATGATTCCGGAAACTTCATTGATAACGCCCGGCCGGTCCACCACTTCGAACACAATGCGCGAACCGCCCTGGTGCAGCCCCATCTCCTCCACCAGCACGTCCAGCATAACGCTGCGGTTGATGTAGCCCAGCAACTTCTTGTTGGCGCCCACCACCGCTACGCCGGCCAGGTCCTCTACCTGCATGAAGTGAGCGCAGGCTTCGATTTCCGTATCTGGAGGCATGGAGGGCACGTCCGTGCGCATGATTTTTTCCACCATCAGCTTGGAAAGCACGTAGTTGAGCTCGTGCCGGGAAAGAGTGGTGGCCCGGGAGGGCAAAGCCTCCAGCACGTCTTCCTTGCGCACATAGCCCACCAGCTTGCCGCCGTCAGTGACCAGCATCATCCACAGGCGATGCGCGACCATCAGCTTCTCGGCTTCCACAACCAGAGTTTTGGGCGTCAGGGTCGCCACTTCATCAACCTTGAGCATTTTGAGTCCTACATACATTACGCTTCTCCTTATGCATGCTGGCGGCGGCGTGCCGCACGAATACCGCAATCAGGGCGGGCAGCCCCAGTCATTTTCCACGAACGGTTCCGTGAATCGGTGAACGGTCAGCTTCCCCCAACAAAAAAATCATCCCACGTTCAAGGCAATAAACAGGTTTACAGTGACTTCGTCAAGTTGCCGTCAAACAGAGCGCGTACATTCATGTGACACTTTTCACGGGAGAAAAGGTCCATGACATTTCCAGCCAACTGTAGTAAAGATTGACCATTAATTTCATTTTACAAGAAGGGATCGTTCTGCTCAATTTTAGGGGGAAAAATGCAGATAAAACACCGGGTCACGTTGTCCATTATTTTTATGTTCATGGTCTCATGCGCCATGTTCGCCGCAGACTGGAGCCACGCCGGCGAGGCCTCGTCCCTGCAAGTGGGTTTGTTGGTCTTGGCAGGGCTGGCCGCAGCAATCATTATTTACTTCATTAACATGCATCTGAGCGCGCCTCTTGAAGGCTTGAAAAAGTACGCCAACGCCGTGACCCGGGGGGAAAAGGCCACGGAGCCGCAGGGGGTGTTTCTTGGCGAATTGAAAACCCTCAAAGACGCGCTTACCCATATGGTGAATGAGCAGCAGAAATTGATTGAGGTTTCCAAAGCCAAAGAGGCCGAGTCTCAACGCTTGGCTGATGAAGCCCGTAGCGCCTTGCAACGCTCTAACGAGCATGAAGAGAAGACCGTGGGCATGGTGGAGTCCATGAAAAAGGCCGCGGCCAAAGCAGAGAGCGTTTCAGCCCAGATTTTTCAAGCCATAGAAGAATTGACCAGCCAGGTGGATCAGGTGAGCGGCGGCGTAATTGTCCAGCGCGACAGGATGACTGAAACCGCCACCGCCATGGAAGAGATGAACGGCACGGTCATAGAAGTGGCCCGCAACGCCTCTGACGCTGCTGAGTCCGCCGACAAAGCCAAGACCAACGCCCAGGAGGGCTCCCAGGGCGTGCACGACGCCGTGGAAGGCATCCAACGGGTGGAGTCAAAGGTCTTGCAGCTGAAAGAAACCATGTCCCAACTGGGAGAACAGGCCAACACCATCGGCAACATCATTACTGTGATCAACGACATCGCCGACCAGACCAACCTGCTGGCTCTGAACGCCGCCATTGAGGCGGCCCGGGCAGGCGAGGCCGGCCGCGGCTTTGCCGTGGTGGCGGACGAGGTCCGCAAGCTGGCCGAAAAAACCATGTCCGCCACCAAGGACGTGGGCGACGCCGTGCACAAGATTCAAAACCACGCCAAAGAAAACGTAAAGGCCGTGGAGTCCGCCGCCGAGGACATCGTCCAGAGCGCCCAGGTGGCCACGGAGTCCGGCAAGTTCATGGAAGAGATTGTGAGCATTGTGGAGTCCACTTCCATGCAGGTGGCTTCAATAGCTACAGCCAGCGAGGAACAATCCGCAGCCAGCGAGGAAATCAACCACGCCGTGACTGATGTGACCCGCGTGGCCCAGGAAACCGCAGACGGCATGGAGCAGTCGGCCGCCGCCTTGGTTCAGGTTTCCGGCCTGGTGGAGGAGCTGGACATGATGATCCGCTCCATGGCCAAAGGCAGCCTGGAAGGCGCGGTGTCCGATAAGCTGGTAGAATGGAACGATAACCTTTCTGTGAAGGTAAAAGCAATAGATGACCAGCACAAAGAGCTGGTGAATTTGATCAACAAGCTTAACGACGCCATGCGCCAGCGCCGCTCCAAAGAGATGATGCTGGAGGTGGTGGACGAGCTGAAGAACTACACCGTGAATCATTTCAAGAAGGAAGAGCAATTATTCGATAAATACGGGTACCCCGAAACCGAGCAGCACAAGAAAGCGCACCAAGCCTTTGTGGAAAAGGTGCTGGATTTTGAAAAAGGCCTCAAGGACGGCTCCGCCAAAGTGACAATGGACGTGATGCGCTTTCTCAAGGACTGGCTCATCCAGCACATCCAGGGCGTGGACAAACGCTACGGCCCGTTTCTGAACGAGCACGGGGTGAAGTAAGCAACACGAAGAATGAACCGCAGATGCACATAAAGGTGAGCAACGCAAAGGCGAAGCCGGTCGCGAGCGCAGCGACGCGACAGCGTTGCGACAGCCGCATCCCCGAAGCTGCGTAGCGGCGCAGGGGGGCGGCGTCATATGGTAATCCATAAGACGACGCGTGACCGCAGCGGCAAACCCGATTTGCTGCGCTGGGGACGAGGACGAAGTGTAAATCCTGCACGTATCCGCAGGATAGGTGCAGGACGAAGCGAGAGGATGAACGACGCGTGAGCTCGCACCTGCCTGAAAACATTTTAACACAGATGTCGGCGGATACATGTCACACTGCGTTCGCGCTACTATTTTCTTTTACGCGCCTGTAGCAATTCATGCAGGGGTATCTTCGCCAGCAACTCCTGCTTCAGAGCCTCAGCCTTTTGACGCGATTCCGGGGACATTGCTTCGCGAAGTGTTGCAAACTTATTCGTCATGGAGCAGTCCTTGCACCAGAGTGAACAGCGGCTATTGAATCAAATGCACTCAAAAACGTGATTAATGATTATCCCCCTCACCGCCGGCGCACGTTGTACACCGCCCGGCCCTCGGCCACAGAACGGTCTGGCGCAGAACCGGAAAAGGCTCGCATGGCTACTGCGGCCACGCGGTTGCCCATGCGTTGCACTTGCGCTTCGGCAAAAATGTCTTCGACCGGAGCGGGCAGTAGGTAGTCGATGCGGATGTCCACAGTAGCGATGCGGTCCTCAACCGTGCACAGGGTCCAGGCGGCCAGGCCGCCTGTGGCGTCCAGCAGGGAGCCGACCACTCCGCCGTGCAGGGCCGGCCGGCGGGCGTCGCCCACCAGCTCCGCCCGGTAGGGCATGCGCATACGCGCTGCGCCCTCGGCGGCGTGTTCCACCTTCAGCCCCAGCCAGGCGTTGAAGGGGATGTCGTTTTCCATGAAGCGGACCAAATCCTTCACGGCGTTCTCCACACAATCACAGCTTTTTGAAGCAGATAGCTCACGCGCCTTCCAGCAGTTCGCTCATTGGGTATTCCATGGGCTCAGGGCGCATGTTTGGTTCAGAGTGATAGTCAGTGTGGGTCCAGACCCAGATGCGGCTGCTGGGATCGTCAGTTTCGCAACAGCTTTGGCTGTAGAGCTTGGCGGCCACAAGGGCGCTGTCCGCTTGGATAGTCATGGGACCACACTTGGAGCTGGTCGACATGACGACGAAACTCGGCATGGCAGAACCTCTTTGTTCAAAAGTGTACGGGATGGCGCAAGATAGAGATTAGCGCCAAAGGCATAACAATGTCTATATAACGAATAAATGCGACGGTCAAATGACAAATCTGTCAAGATGTGCGCGAGTAAGTCGGTAGAGAATTGTAACAATGAGAAAGTTTAGATGCTCTTATTGCTTAAAGCAGAATGTTGTTGTCATCCTGCTCCGGGGGCTTCGCAGCCTGGCCCGGTCCGTGCAGAGCGCGGCTGTGGCCGTTCTTATAACTTCGAGCAACAAAAGGACGCCCATTTTGTGCTCTCAGAAATAAGCATTTTCCTGAAACGATTGGAAATTGTTCCAGGGGCGGGCGTTATCGCAACGCGAAAGTCCGCAAAAGTATGCAAGGATCAAAAAATCAGCCCGGAAGCATGCGCTTCCGGGCTGGTGCTGCCGGTAAGGAATATGCCTGCAAGGGGGAACCGTTTATCCGAAATATTCCGCACAGGAAACTCGGACGGAGTCCCGGCAGGTCCGCCGCCGTGATCAGCTCACACGGACCACATTCGCTGCGCGGACCCCTTTATCGCCATCTACGATGTCGAAGGACACTCGCTCGCCTTCCTGCAACGTCTTAAAACCGTCAGTCTTGATGGCTGAAAAGTGGACGAAAACATCATCTCCGCCATCCTGTTGGATGAACCCAAAACCTTTTTTTTCGTTAAACCATTTAACGACGCCTTCATTCGACATAACTGCTTCTCCTCCTGATGTGCAACTGGAAAACATGATACAAACCATACCGATTGAACTGCTGAATACAGATTTTCAGTGCGGGTGGCAAGGAAAAAAACTGTTTTAACAAAAATGAAAAAATCAAGCTAAAATATGCTGCAATTGGTTGAAATTCCGAGAACTTGTTCCATTGAAAATTTGCTGTGGCCTTTGCTGGAGTAAGGAAAAAAACAAAAAAAAACGGTTGCGACAGAAAAAATGCATGCAGCAAGCGGTCCGGTCAGGAGAAATCGGTAGGGAAAAAACGTGTGCAGGCCACATGGGACGAGTAGCTGCGCCGATAGTCCGGCGCTTCGCCGTCCGCCCAGTGGTAGACGCAGACAAATGAATCCGGCTCCGGCTCGGCCCAGCCTGAGTAGCCAAAATCCCCCAGCCCGGCTTTGCGGTTTTCTCGCAGCCGCAGGATGTTTTGCTCCTGCCAACGGTGCGGCGGTCCCTGGCCAGGCGACCATTCCCAGGCGTATTCGCGCAAAAATCGAGGCTCGTTGATTTCCAGGCGCAGATAGCGCCATCGGCTGCGGCTGGGGCCTGCGGCTCCTTCCCGCTCTGGGGCCGGGCACAGGTGCGCCGGGGCTTTGTCCGTGCGCGGCGGCGAGCCCCACAGCACGGCGCGCATGGCCAGTTGGGGCGCGGAAATGGCGTAGCGCCGGCGCAGCTGACCGTTCACCCGCAGTTCCAGGGACCCGGCGTTGTAGTCTATGTGAATACGGTTGCTGCGGCCTTCAGGGACAGCGACTGGCCTGGACCTGGGCAGGCAAGGAACAATGCGGCCAGGCTCTATGCGCCACCAGACGCCCAGCTTCAGGCCCACGGTCCCCGGTCCGTCGCCAAATGCTTCCACCTCTGCTTCCAGGCTGGCCCGGGCAGTGGCCGGGTCGCTCAACGGGCGCAGCGCAAAAAGAACCGGTTTGTCAGGTTCGGTGTGCATGTCCATATATGCGCCGGTCAGGTTCAGCTCGCCCCAGACTAGGCTGTGCGGCTGGAAATCTTGCCACTGGTCCAGGTCGCCCAGCCAGGCGGAAACGCCGCTGGCCGGGGATACGTCGCGGTAGGTGACGAGCAGCTTGCCGGTCCGGGTCAGGCCCAGGCACGGCCGGTGGCCGATGAGCGGCGTTGGCGCCGGCTCTGTCCAGGTGCGGCCCATGTCGCTGCTCAGGCAGTAGTACATGGGCTCGAAGACCATGCTGTTTTCCCGCATGAGCAGCAGCAACCGGCTGTCGGGCAGTTTGGTCATGGACGGCTCGCACAGGGCCAGATACCGGCTGGACGCCGCCAGAGACCGCTGGCGCCAGTTCACGCCATGGTTTGTGGTGCAAAAGACGCCCACGTCAATGGGCGGCTGCCCCAGCCAGGGGTAGGGGCTGACGGGCCGAATATCCTGCCCGGCGGTGAGCAATATTCCGGCGTTTTGCAAACCGGAGGATGATTCTCCGGACAACTCCTCCGGAGCGACAGGCAGCAGCCGGTCAGGTATGCCATAGCCCAGCCCGTGCATGGGGCTTGGCGACCAGGTTTGGCCGCGGTCCAGGCTCCAGCAGGAGAACGGCGGATCGTCGCAGACCATGGCCAGCTCGTCTCCCCCCAGCGCCGCCAGCCGGGGGCAGTGGCCGGCGGACGGGTGGACCATGTATGGTCCGTCCCAGCTTTTGCCTCGGTTGTCGCTGGTCTTGGCCAGAATGCGCCGCCGGTCGGCCACGTGCTTGTCCGCCTCCCGGTATACGGCAACAAGCCGGCCGTCGGACAGGGCCGCCACATCCGGAAAACAGAGATAGTGACCAGACCGGCCGTCAACCACGGCGTGGCGGCTGCTGTCGTCGTGCAGCGAGTTCATGCACTATTCGCTATGTGCAGCGCAGGCGCGGGGCCCGGCGGCACGGTCAGGAAACTTCGATTCTGGGGGCGCTGGAGGAAATGTTTACATCCTGGCCTGCGCCTTTTTTCCAGCACAGTTCAATGGTCAGTTTTTCTTTGTCTTTTTTCTGAGATACTTCCATTTCCAAATCCACCACAGAAGGCGGCGTGAGAGAGACGGATTCGCCCCCAAGCTGGACGTTAATGAGGCCGGCTTTCAAACCGCTTGCAATGTTCTCCAGATAGCTGACCACCTGGCCTACTTCCAAGGTTCCATCCAATTTAACTTTACTTTTTTCGCCCATTGGTTCCTCCAGGGTTTTGCGCATTAGCAGGCTGTTGAAAAATCCACGATGGCTGCGTTGCTTCAAAAAGCTCAAAATCTCGCGTATTGGATATACACGTCGATCTTGAACTTTTTTTGCGCCTTGCCCTCGTGTTTTTTGAACAGCCTGCTAAATCGAAGTTTTTCAACAAACTGTTAAATCTGCACGTGCAGAACACGCTTGGCTGACTCTGTGAATGCTTCAGTCTGGAGAAAAAATCAAGCGCCAGCCTCTGTTGCCTGGAGCAGAAAGTCAAGCATTTGGAGCGCTCACTATTTTTTTTCTGTACGCTTGTGCAATGGAAAAAATTGGGTATAGTAGGCGTATGCTTGTGACTGCGGTGTCAACGCGCGGGCGAGCTGGGGCTCAGAGCTCAACCGATGAGGGCGAAAAGATGCGAATACTTATTGCAGAGGATAACCGGGTGGACGCGCTTGTTCTGCAAAAACTGCTGCAGGAATACGGCGCGTGCGACACAGCTGCTGACGGAGCAACAGCGGTACAGATGTTTACCTCCGCGCTGCAGGGCGGCCAGGGCTATGATCTGGTCTGCATGGACATTGGCCTGCCCGGCATGGACGGGCAGAACTCTTTGGAGGCCATGCGCTCTGTGGAGGCGCAGCATGGTGTAGAACCATCTAAGGAATTCAAAGCGTTGATGATTACCAGCACAGCCGATGTGAAGAATGTGTGCAGAGCCTTTTTCCGCGGCCAGGTGGAGGCGTATGTGGTCAAGCCGGTAAACAAGGACGCCCTGGATGCTGAATTGAAGAAGCTACATTTTTAGAATTATCGAAGGAATAGTATGGCGCCCGAGAAAGCTTACGCATGGCTCGTCGAGAACAGTAAGGATATAAGCTATCTGGACTCTGTTATGGCCTTGCTGCACTGGGACCAGCGCACGTGTATCCCGGCCCAGGGGCACAGTCATCGCACTGAACAGCTGGCCCGGCTGACCCGCATGACGCACGCCCGGCAAACCGATCCAGCCCGGGGAGAAGCCTTGGCCGCCGTTGCTGACCAGGACTGGGGCGGCCCGCATGGTCCCCACGCGGCTAATGTGCGCGAATGGCGCCGCCAGTACGACAGATTGTGCAAGGTCCCTGAAAGGTTGGCGGTTGCCATGTCCCGGGCGTGTTCCCAGGCCGAAACCGCCTGGGAGGAATGCCGGCCCAAAGACGACTGGGCCGGGTTTTTGCCCTATTTGGAAGAAGTGCTGCGGCTGAAAAAAGAAGAGGCTGAGGCTGTCGGCTACGAGCAGGAGCCTTACGACGCCTTGCTTGACGCGTATGAGCCCGGGGAGCAGGCTGGGCGGCTGTCCCCCTTGTTTGCAGAGCTGAAAGAGAGCCTGGGGCGATTGTTGGACGTCATATTGGGCGCAACGGCGCCGCCTTCTCTGGCCCCTTACGGTCCATACGGCCAGGACCAGCAGGAAGCGCTGGCCCGGGAAGTGGTCCAGAAGCTGGGGTTTGATTTTTCCTCTGGCCGCATGGATGTTTCGGCCCATCCTTTTTCC
>CAYTSA010000061.1:0-23732 GCA_964440345.1 uncultured Desulfovibrionaceae bacterium
TTAATTAGAAGTGGTTGCTTGAGCTTAAAATTCTAACGTTGGGACACCAGTGAAAAATTATCCTTGCTGTGGTTACAGAAACTCCAGAATTCATACACAACAACTGAACAAAAGGCAACATAAATATAATAGTCTATTCATTAAAACTGAACTTGCGCCCCACTACCCCACAAAAAAAGCCCCTTTTCGGGGGCTTTTTCTATACAACTTCAGCGAGTTATACGCGCATAAAAATATTTTATGCGCTCTCGTTTTTTCGACTTGTAATTTTTTTTCTGCGCTAGTCGCGGATTGCAAAGAACCTTTTTCAACAGTCTCCTAGCTCTCGTAGTACGAGCGCAACGACTGGCTGCGCACCGGGTGCCGCAGTTTGCGCAGCGCCTTGGCTTCTATCTGCCGGATGCGTTCCCGGGTCACATTGAACAGTTTGCCCACTTCTTCCAGCGTGTGGTCGGACTTTTCCCCTATGCCGAACCGTTTGCGCAGCACCTGTTCTTCTCTAGGGGTCAGGTCGCTGAGCACCGAGGCGATCTGTTCGCCCAGCTTGGTGTTGACCACCTCTTCCGAGGGCGCCACGGCCTTTTTGTCCTCGATGAAGTCGCCCAGGCTGGAGTCTTCTTCGTCGCCGATGGGTGTTTCCAGCGAGATGGGCTCCTTGGCTATCTTCAGGACTTTCTTCACCTTTTCCAGCGGGTAGTCCATGCGCTCGGCTATCTCTTCCGGCGTGGGGTCGCGGCCCAGCTCCTGCACCAGGTAGCGCGAGGTGCGGATGAGCTTGTTGATGGTCTCTATCATGTGCACCGGGATGCGGATGGTCCGGGCTTGGTCGGCAATTGCCCGGGTGATGGCCTGGCGTATCCACCACGTGGCGTAGGTGGAGAATTTGTAGCCGCGCTGGTACTCGAACTTGTCCACGGCTTTCATCAGGCCGATGTTGCCCTCCTGGATCAAATCCAAGAACTGCAGCCCGCGGTTGGTGTACTTTTTGGCGATGGAGACCACCAGCCGCAGGTTGGCCCGGATCAGCTCCTGCTTGGCCCGCTGGGCCGCCACGGAACCGCGGTTGATGCGCCAGAGCACCTCTTCCAGGTCGGTCACGTTGTGCCGGCATTTGTCCTGCAGCCGGGCCAGAATCTCTATCTTGCCGCTGATCATTTCCTTGAAGGAGAATATCTCCTCCACAGTCATGCCCAGCTCGTCTGCGGCCTTGACCGGGTTGATCTCCCGCTCGTCCAGCTGGCGGAAAATCTCCTGGATTTCAGCCTGGGTCTTGCCCACGGACAGGATGTAGGCGGACAAATCGCGCTGGCAGTTGTGCATCTGCCGCACATAATCGTTCACAGTCTCGATGATCTTGTCGATGAGGGTCTTTTCCAGCTTGATGTCGCGCAGGCGGAAGACGACATCTTCCTTGTAGGCCAGTATGTCTTTCTGCACGCCGTAGACGCGGCGGTCCAGCCGGGCGCACTCGTCCAGCTTGTCGTAGACCTTGCGCTTTTTCTTATACATGACCTTGATTTCGTCCAGCAGGTGGATGACCCGTTGGCGCTGGTTCATCTCGTCTTCGCTGGGGTCGTCCTCTTCGATGGTTTTGACCACGTCCTTGAGCTTGATGTTGTTCAGCTTCAGGTCCTCGCCCACAGTGCACAGCTCTTCGATGGCCACCGGGACCTCCACCAGGGCGTAGAGCACGTCCATTTCCCCGGATTCGATCTTTTTGGCGATGTGGACCTCGCCTTCGCGGTCCAACAGCGGCACGGCGCCCATCTCGCGCAGATACATGCGCACCGGGTCCGTGGACCGGGAGGCGTACTCGGCGGCGTCTTCGTCCTCAGACAGAGAGATTTCGTTGGACCCGCCCTCTTCCTCGGTTTCCTGCGGCGTCAGGCCCAGCTTTTTGCCGTCTTTTTCCGAGTCAACGATGGCGATGTCCAGTTGATCGAAGATACCGATAATCTCCTCGATCTGCTCCGGAGTATTGACCTCCGAGGGCAAGGCTTTATTGACTTCCTCAAAGGTCAAAAAGCCGTTCACCTTGCCTTTGGCGATCAATGTCTTGATCTGTTGAATCTCTTTGATATTGCTACCCATTGTGCCTCCGTAAGTTCTCTTGCAACGCCCTGAGCAGCTCCAGGCCGCCGCCGCCCTCATCCCGCAGCGCCGCTCGGACCGAATCGCGGTCCCGGCGGTTCTTCTCGACTTCAATGCATTGGCAGACGGCCTCGAATTCCCGTCTGGCCGCCTCTTCCGCGTCCTCTTCTTCCGACAAGTCTTTGTGCGACATTCCAGCTTGCTCCCGGCATTGGACCCAGAATCGTTTGTCTTCCTCGGGCAGAGAGGCGAGAGCGCTGTCTCCGGCGCACACGGCTTGCCACAGACGGGCAGCCTGGTCGGAGGCCAGCAGCTCTTCCGCCCCCAGCTCTGCGAGGCGTGTGAGGTACTGGGGATTGCGTATGGCAAAGCTGAGAATGTCATTTTCCTTGCGTTGCCGGGTGTCTATGGCGCCCGGAACCGGCCCGGCTTTTTTGCCGCGGCCAGGGTAGGGCCGTCGTTCCGGCCAACGGCCCGCATGCGGCGGTCCTTCGTCCAGAAAGGCTTGTGGCCCGTCATGGGCCTGCCGCCCTTGCCCCGGGTTCTGCGCGTTTCTGGCGCTAGCCAGCGCCCGGCGCAGTTCGCCTTCAGCCAGGCCCAGCCCGCCGGCAATGCGTGGGATGTAATAGGACAGCAATTCAGGATTGCCCAGTTTTTTCACAAAATTCTTTGCCCACTCCAGCATTTCCTTGGGTGAAAAATCTGCAGCCGCCGTCTTCATACAAAAGTCCAACCCGTCTGGCGCGCTGTCCGACAGCGCCTGCAGGGCGCTGGCTCCCTGTGCATGCAGCAGGCTGTCAGCGTCTTCGCCTTCCGGCATCAACACCACACGACAGTTCATGCCTGTGGAGAGCACCATTTCCGCGCTGCGCAAGGCCGCCTTGCGGCCGGCGTTGTCCCCGTCAAAGAGCAGGTCCACAGCCGAGCAAAAGCCGGCCAGCCGCTTCACCTGGTTCTGGGTCAGGGCCGTGCCGAGCACGCCGCAGGCGTTTTCAAACCCGTACTGATGCAAGGTGATCACGTCCACATACCCTTCTGTAAGCAGGGCCCGCCGGCTTTGCGACACAGCTTTGCGGGCTTGGGCCAGGCCGTACAGATGGTCGCCCTTGGTGTATATGGGCGACTCCGTGGAGTTGATGTATTTAGGCGCATTCTCGTCTGGGGCGATGATGCGGCCGCCAAACGCGACCACCTGGTTGGACAGGCTGACAATGGGGAAGATGAGCCTGTCGCGGAATCTGTCATACACCTTGCCTTTTTCGCTGCGGGCCAGCAGCCCGGCGTCAACCGCTTCGGCCTGCGTGTAGCCTTGACGTATAAGAAACTCTTCCAAATCGTGCCACGAGCCCGCAGCCCAGCCCAGACCGAACTGCTCTACGATCTCCGGGCTCATGCGCCGGTTGGCCAAATAGTCCTGGCAGGTTTTGCCCACAGGCTGGCCCAGATTCTCCCGGAACCGGCGCGCTGCCAGTTCGTACATTTCGCGCACCCGGCGCTTGGTTTCGCGCTCCTGCTTTTCCTTGGGGCTGGGCGGTTTGCCTGGGGTCAGGGCCACCCCGGCTTCCTGCGCCAGCTGCTCCAGTGCGTCGCGAAACTCCAAGCCGTTGATGCGGCGGTAAAAATCTATTACGTCCCCGGCGGCTTGGCACCCAAAGCAGTAATAAAAGCCCTCTTCCGGATTCACAGAAAACGACGGCTTTGTCTCCTGATGAAAAGGACACGGCGCCACCCAGCGATGCCCAGCCTGGCGCAAATCCACATAGCGGCGCACCAGCTCAACCATATCCAGCCGGGCTTTTATTTCTTGAATTGCGTCGCCGTCTCTTTGCGCCATCGGTCAGCTACTTGAATTTGTTTATAGTTTCAGACAAAATACACAGAAAAACAACATTTCTGTGTCATTTATGCGGCAAGATCGCCGACTGGAGCGTTCTACTTCAGCGCCACCACGGTCATGCCGTCGCCGCCGCGCTCCTCGTTTGCCAGCCCGAAATCAGCCACAGCCGGGAAATTCCGCAAAAAGTCATGCACTTCCTTGCGTAACGCGCCTGTGCCGCGGCCGTGGACCACTTCCACTTGCGACACGTTGCGCAGCAGAGCCCGGTCCAGCTCGCCGGCCAGCCGGCTCACTGCGGCGTCAGCCCTCAGGCCGCGCAAATCCACTGACAAGGAACCGCCGTTCCCAGCCGCTTTGCCCGGCGGATCATCTGCCGCCCGGGGCTTGCGGAGCTGGTCCCCGCCGGCGTTTTCTCCAGGCTCCACGTCATGCAGCCCGGCCCACATGGCCACCCCGTTCAGGTCCACCTTCACCCTGTTGCGCTTGGGATCCAGCTCTTCCACCCGGCCAGGCTTGGACCATGGCAAATACTGCACAGCCATGCCTTTTTCCAGGCCGTCAAAGGTCAGCTCCCGGGCGGCGCCGCGTTTTTCCGGGGCGTTGCCTTTGGCTACGGCCTGCTTGCGGGTTTCGGCCAGCTCGCGCATGGCCTGCTTGTGGGTGATCTTGTCCTGCTTCCAGCGACGCATGATGTCCTGGGACGCCGCTTTCAGCTCTCGTACCAGGGCGTCCCGCTCCCGTTCAAAGCGTTCGCGCTGCTTCGCCCGGTCGCGTTCCAACTTTCGTTTTTCGGCCCGCAGTTTCTCAAGCTCATTTTCCCGGGCCACAGCCAGTTCATTGAGCCGGTCCAGGGTCTTGCCGGCGTCCTCTCCGTCCAGCAACAAATAGCTTTCCGCCCGGCTGAGCACCTCTGCCGGCAGGCCGTGATCCCGAGCCACGTCCAGGGCCTGGCTGGCGCCCACCTGGTCCAGACCAAGCTTGTAGAGCGGCTTTTTTGACTGCGGGTCAAAAAGCACGCAGGCGGCCCGCAGCTCTTTTTTGGCCAGGGCGTAGGCCTTCAGAGCCGGAAAATGCGTTGCCGCAGCCAGCCAAGCGCCGCGCTCGAACAGCTCGTCCAGCACTGCCTGGGCCAGGGCCGCGCCCTGGGCCGGATCGGTGCCGGCGCCAAATTCGTCTAGAATGACCAGCGTGCGGGAGTCCACGCGGTCCCAGGCCTTGCTCAAATGCGTTATCTGGGCCGTAAAGGTGGACACATGATCTTCCAGACTCTGCTCGTCGCCCAAAAAAACGAACAGCGTGTCCCAGGCTGGCAGCGAGCTGCCCTCAGCCGCAGGCACAGGCAGCCCGGAGCGAGCCATAAGCGCGCACAGTCCCAGGGTTTTCAAACACACGGTCTTGCCGCCGGCGTTGCCGCCGCTGATAAGCAGGCCGCGCTGCTCGTCGCTGAGGACCACGTCTATGGGCGTCACGTTCCAGCCGGAGGCGGCCAGCACAGGATGCCGGGCGTCCAGCAACCGCAGAGGCGCGTCTGGCCCTATCTCCAGCGGCCGGGCGTCCAGTTCTGCTGCGTAGGCGACCTTGGCCAGGAGCACGTCCAGGTCCACCAAGGCTTCATAAGCAGCCTGGGCGGCCTGCTGCTCGTCTGTGACCAGGGAGGTGAGGAACCGCAGCGCCTCGCGCTCGGCCTCGCGCTCCTCCTGCTTAAGCTCCTGCAGCTCGTTGTTCAGGTCAACCAAAAACAGCGGCTCGAAATAGCAGGTCTCCCCTGTCTGGGAGTAGTCGTGGATAATGCCCTTGGCCCGGCCCTTAAAATTCGACTTGAGCGGGAGCACGTAGCGGTCTGAGGAGATGGTGATGAACTCGTCCTGCAAATATTGGGAAAGGTTCTGCTCGCCCACAAATTCCTTGACCCGTCGGGTGCATTGCTGATGGATGCGGCGGATTTCCCGTCGCGCAGAGAGCAGCTCCGGCGTTGCCTCGTCCTTGAGCGCTCCCTCCTGGGACAGACACCGGGACAGGCCGGCCCAGACTCGCTGCGGCCAGGGGGCGTCGTAAAAGGCGTGCAGCAGCAGGGGCCAGCGAGCCTTGTCTCTGGCTTCCGGGTCCATGTCTGCAGCCAGCGCCTGTTGCGCGTTTTTCACTTGAGCCAGTACCTGCCGCAGGGCAAACAAGGCGTCCAGGTCCAGCACGCCCCTGCCCTCGTCCAGATAGACGAACAGACCGTCCAAAGAGGGAAAAGAGGGAAGCGCGAAGCCGGAAAAGGCGACCCAATCCTGGGCCTGAAGCAGTAAAGCGTGCTGCGCGCGCGCCTGGTCCAAGTCCATGGGCTGCAGCGCGAGCAACCTCGCCGCCCCAGGCTCGGAAACAGCGGCGCCAGCCGCCTTTTCCAAAACCTTGGGCCACTCTAAAAGCTGTAGCGTGCGTGCATCCATGTACGTTTCGTCAGGGCGCCAGCCGGGACTTGACCATGGCGCTGGCCTCTTTGCCGTCCATACGGCCCTTGTACTGTTGCATCAGGGCGGACATAACCTTGCCCATGTCTTGGGGGCCGGCGGGGCTGGTCTGGTGAATGGCCTGTTCCACTGCAGCTGAAAGCTCTTCTGTGGTTAGCAGCGCCGGCAAGTATTGCTTGATGACGGCGGCTTCTGCTTTTTCTTTGCGGGCCAATTCGTCTCTGCCGGCTTTTTCAAATTGTTCTGCAGCTTCCACCCTCTGCTTGAGCTGCTTGTTCAGAATATCAAGCACCTGCTGTTCGTCAGGCTCCTGGCCCAAGTCCACCTGCCTATTCTTGATGGCGGCTTTGAGCATGCGCAAGACCCCGACCACGTCAGACTGCTTGGCCTTGTATGCAGCGATGTACTCTTTTTCTATACGGGAAAGCGTGCTCATATCCACACCAGTTAAGCACTGTATACGCAGCGGTCAACTGCCGGAATGCAGGAGAAATGACAGATAAAGACCCAGAAGAAAACGGGGCCGGACACAAAGCACGGCCCCTATCAAATGCTACATCAAGTTCATTTTGCGCATTTTTTTCATCAGCCGCTTACGCGCGGCGGCTTTCTTTTTCTTGCGCATCACGCTCGGTTTTTCGTAGTGTTGGCGCTTTTTCAGTTCAGACAAGATGCCGGCTTTTTCCACCTGCTTCTTGAACCGGCGCAGCCCGACTTCAAAGTTGTCGCCAGAATCGAGATATACTCCAGGCACAGTGCTCACCTCCTCAATGGGCCAGAATTATTCCACCTTCACGCACGTCAAGCGACGGAACGGCCTCAAGAGAGCAGAATTATTTACCTCACAGGGCCGCCTTTGGCAAGCATTTTATACACAGAAAAAAGAAAAGATTTGCCGCCGGAGTCAGCAAACGCCGGCGGCGATGGAGCTATAGACAAGAGCGATGCAGAGGGGCGCGCATAAGAAAAGGAACGCCGCGAGAGCAACGATTCCGCTTCGCAGTGAAGCCATTGAGAAATCAGTGCACTCACAGCGCCTGCGTATGAGCAGCCCTGCAAACGCTTCGTGCGCTAGAACGAGGCGCGGCCATTGACCCCTGCCGCACTGAGCCCTAGTGCGCTGCGTGGTGGTCGCCGCCGCCGCAACGGTGTTCGATAATCGTCTTCAAAACGACTATGCCCACTCCCGTGCCGACAATTCCCAGCGCCAGATATAAAACACCGAAGAAGATGGCGTGGTCAGGCATCCACCACGGGATGTCCCAGGGCAGCATGCTGTGCAGCGTTTCGCCGTGCTTGACAAATTCAATCATACAAGCCTCCGTAAAAGATGTTTACTTAACGGCGTCTTTGAGCAGCTTGCCCGGACGAAATTTTACCACTTTGGAGGCGGGAATGGTGATTTCAGCGCCAGTTTGCGGATTACGGCCTTTGCGTTCCTTGCGGGTTTCCACAGCAAAGGTGCCGAAGCCGGTCAGCGTCAGCTTGCCGTCTTTCACCAGAGTGGTTTCCACTGCGTCAATAAACGCGTTCAAAGAGCGCTCTGCGTCAGCTTTCGTCAGATTGGCTTTCTCAGCAATTTTTTCTACCAGATCAGCCTTGGTCATCAGCCATCTCCTCCTCATAAAGGTTTGTTATTCCCCAATGGTCTTCTGCGGTTAGTCATCCGCAGCACAACGCAGCGCAAACAAAGCGCCGGCCGGCAAGGCAGCCTTACGTTGATCACGTCAGACCGGTTCAAACCAATTTTTCGCGTCAAAGTCAAGAAGGAAAACATTTTTCACAGTGCAAAGAGAGGGTTTGAAACGTCTGCGGAGCTACGTTTTCCGGACGGTCCGCAGCGTTCAAACCAGCATCCCGCAAAACCATTTCGACCTCTAACGACCAACAACCCTTAAGTATATTTGCCAACTGTTTTCGCCTCTTCGAAAAACATCCTTTCAACAATAGACTCAATGCTGCAGGCGAAAAATGTACAGACATTTTTTCCAGGGGCTCCAGGGAAACGACCATGGAGTCCACCTTGGGCCGGGGCCGAAACACCTGAGGCCCGACCACGAATTCTTTGCGGACATGGCAAAAAGACTGCACCCACACGCTTAATGCGCCGTATATCTTGCTTCCCGGCCCCGCTGTCAGCCGTTGGCCTACTTCTTTTTGCACCATGAACACCGCCCGCTGAAAGCGGCGGCTCCGGGAGCAGATATCCCACAGCATGGGCGAGGCGACATTGTACGGAAGGTTCCCAACCAGCTTCCACCTGCCTGGTGCAACGTCCAGCCCTTCCCAGCAAAACTGTAGTGCGTCTGCGTTGGCCACAGCCAGCTCTGGCCAGCGTTGTTTCAACTGCGGCGCAAGCTCGCGGTCCTTTTCCAGAGCCGCCGTCACGCAGCCCGCCTCCAGCAGCCAGCGGGTCAAGGCCCCCTGGCCGGGGCCAATTTCCAAAACTCTGTCGCCTGGCGCAGGGCCGAGCGCCTGGATGATGCGCCGGGCCGTATTCTGGTCCTGCAGAAAATTCTGCCCCAGGCTGCGCTTGGGGCCGGAGAAACCAGCGTTTCCCGCCTCACTCCTGGCCATGCAGCTCTTCGTCATCGTCCGGACGGAAATAATCTGTTTCCATGGCCGGAAAATCCCCCAGCTTGCGGCCGAACGCCGCCTGCATGTAAGAGTTCACCCACCAAAAAATATCAAATTTGCGGATGGTTTCCTGCATCTTGCGCATCCGTTTGCGTCGCTCCTGAGCGTCCATGTAGTAGGCGTCGTGAATGGCCCGGGCCACGCCCTCCACGTCGTGCGGATTCACCAGAATCGCCCCATTTTGCAGCTGAGCGGCAGCTCCGGCAAACTCAGAAAGAAACAGCACCCCGGTACGCGACATGTTGCAAGCGCAGTACTCCTTGGCCACCAGATTCATGCCGTCCCGCAGGGGGGTTACCAAAGCCATGGCGGCGGCCCTGTAGTAAGAGACCAGTTCCTCCCGCGGCAAACTGCGGTACTGGTAGTGAATGGGAATATACCCAGGCCGCGTGAACTGTCCGTTGATCTCGCCCACCAGCTGCTCTATTCGTTCTTTGAGTATTCGATATTCAGGAACCTCTTCGCGGCTGGGAACAGCTATCTGCACCAGAGAAATGTTGCCCATGAGCTCCGGGTACAGCTGCAACGCGGCTCGTATAGCCTCCAAACGTTGCGGGATGCCTTTGGTGTAGTCCAGCCGGTCCACACCCAAAATGATAGTCCGCTTGCCCAAAGCTTTCTGGAAGTCTCCGGCCATTTTCTTCACTTTTGGCTTTTTGGCTGTGGCGGAAAAATTTTTGTAGTCAATGCTGATGGGAAAGTAGCCCACGTCGGTATTGCCCCACTCGCTGGTCACCGTAAGCACCGGCCCCCTGCCGCGCATTTTGGATTCCGGCTTAAAAATATTTATGCAATCGGAAAAATTGCGCCGGTCCCGCAATGTATGCACGCCCACCAGACGATACTCCAGCAAAGCGTCAATCAGCTTGGCCCGCCACGGCAGCTTCAGATAAATATCCGGCGAAGGAAAAGGTATGTGCAGAAAAAAGCCCATGCGGCGCTTGACGCCCATCTCCTTGAGCATCCAGGCAACGTGCATCAAATGATAATCATGCACCCACACGTAGTCGTCTTCTGTGGTTGCCTCCGCCACTTTTTTAGCGAATATTCTGTTCACTTCCAGGTACGTACGCCAATATTCCGGCCGAAAATTGCACCGCGACTGAAAATCATGAAACAGGGGCCAGATGATTTCATTGGCAAACCCGTAATAATAGCCGTTTACCTGGCCTTCTGTCAGATGCACCGGCCACAAGTCGTAGCCAGCGTTCTGCGTGAAACCGGAGAGCATTTGGGTATAGTCAATTTCCTCATACGCCCCAGTCCAGCCAATCCAGGCCCCGCCGCGGTCCCGCAGCACTGGCGCCAGGGCGGAAACCAAGCCTCCGCTTCCCTGAATGGCCTTCCATTCGCCGTCTATCTCTTTCAGCGCCACCGGCAGTCTGTTGGAGACCACTACCAGCCGTGTCGATGCGTCGCTCATACTTTCTCCTTGAAAAATGTTAGAACACCGCCTTCATTATTGCTAACTTCTTATGGCTTTTCTGACAAGACGACGCCGTGCAGCGCGAGAAAACCCAGCTTACAGACACCCAGCTTACAACGCCTTTGCATCATGTCCAGCCTGGCGTATGCTTTTCTGTACAGGCAGCCCCAAACCAAGCTGAAGGAGCGTAACTGCATATGATTCTATCGTACAACCCCATGCTTAACGCAGACGCGCACCGCGTCTGCGCTGGCCGGCAGCCGGACGAGAGCGACCGGGAGATAATGGCCCGGGCTGACGCGGTGCTTCTGCCCCAGGGACGCCAGGAAAAACTTTATCACCTTGCTGCTGCGCACTGCGCCCATGTTTTTCCCAACTACGCCGCCCGCTACAGCCATCCTGGCAAAATCGGCGACATTGAGTTGTTTCGTGAACTCGCACTGCCGCATCCCGCCACGGACCTGTTCCACTGCGCCGCCGAATGTAGTGGCGGCTACTTGTCTGGCTACACATATCCTTTGGTGATCAAATCAACAGCCGGCGGCGAAGGGTCGCTGGTGTTTGCAGTCCATACTCCAGACCAGGCGCAAGAGATTGCCGCCATGTTCGCCGCCATGGAGCGTTCCGGCCCGGCAGGATTTCTGGTCCAGGAATATGTAGATTGCGGGGATCGTACGCTGAGGGTCGTTGTCATTAATGAGCACGTGCAAGCGTACTGGCGGGTGCAGCCCAATGCGGCTGAGATGCGGCACAACCTCGCCGCTGGCGCACAAGTGGACCGGCAATGGCGGCCGGAGCTTATGCAGGCGGGGGTTGAACTTGTGCGCCGGTTCTGCCGGCAGTCGCAAATACATCTTGCCGGCGTGGACGTACTCTTTCGCATGGACGCGCAGCCGCCCGAGCCGTTGCTGCTGGAAGTGAATTATTATTTTGGCCGCGAAGGGCTAGGTGGGTCAGAACGCTATTTCTCACTGTTGCAGGACCAGGTAGACCGGTGGCTGCTGGCCCGAGGGCTGACCCCGCCGGCAGGAACCATTAACGAGAAATTGCTGCTGACGGCAGAGCAATTGTGAAAAATGAACGTCAAAGATATTTTTCGGATGTTCTTTCAGGCTGTTTATGCTAGAAGCGTATACGTCCTGTACAGCAGCACAGCGTCTAAAGGAGCATCATAGTGCATAACACTATCCCCCTACACCATATCGTCATAGCGTTTTCACGATGCGCTACCAGCCTGTTCACAGCTCTCCTGTGCGCCTTCGCGGCGTTCTGGCCCGGGCCGGCTTCGGCCATGGAGACCATCACCATAGCCGCCGACGAATGGCCTCCCTTTACCTGCGATCCGGAATCCGGCGATGAAGGCTACATCATCGACATTGCCAGAGCCGTGTTCGAGCCCCTGGGCTATCAGGTAGAATACGCGCTTATGCCCTGGAGTCGGGCGCTGCTGTTTGTCAAGCAAGGCTCCTTCACGGCTGCAGCCGGGGTGGAGCCTTCAGAAATGGAAGGACTGGTCCTTCCAGTCGAGACGGTTGGGATTACAGCCAACGATTTCTTTGTCCGGGCCGGTGACCCGTGGCGCTACGCGTCCATCCGCTCCCTCTCTACTGTCCGTCTGGGGGTCATAGCCGACTACTTTTATGGTGTAAATCTAGATGCGTACATAAATAAACACAAAGGAACGCCGCAGGTGCAATTAGCCAAAGGCGAAAAACCCCTGGAGACCAATCTGCGCAAACTGGTCCACCACCGGCTGGACGTTGTCATGGACGCCGCCCCGGTAGTATCGTACACATCCCGCTCCATGGGTATTAAAAACGCTATCGAATTTGCCGGCTCCGACAGCAACTACACGAGTCTGTACCTGGCGTTTTCCCCGGCCTTGCCGCATTCGCCCCAGCTGGCGGTGGAGTTTTCCAAAGGCCTCAGAGCGTTACGAAAATCTGGCAACCTGCAGGAAATACTTGACTATTACGAAGTGGACGATTGGAAAGAGCAGCACTGACGCTGCTTGGACAGCTTCGGGCGCCAGCCCGGGCGTTTTTCCTGATCTCTGCCATATTCATTGAAATCGGACATATTTCAGTGTATACTGCGGCCATGCAACTATTCCATTGCAATGCCCGCGTGTGTGCGCTGCAGAGGTTGCCCCTTCCCTGGCGCGTGTTCCTCGGCAGTGCGGTATTGTGCTTCTGCGTAGCGATGCTGACGCCAACATTATCCAGCCCAGCCTCTGCCCAGGAGCAAAAATGCCGCTGGTCTGTGAGCATTAAAGAGCGGGGCGCAAATGTCAGCGAGCTGACGTGCATCTTTGAGTTCCCTGACGCCAGATTTGAATCCGCCAGCTGCATGTGCGCCCGAAACAGCGAGGGATACTACCAGTGCGTCAAGGGCCGCACGCCTCCGTCGCAGTCTTCTGCTACGCCTGCCAGCCTTCTCTCTCTTCTCGACGCTTACGAATGGTGCTGTAAAAGTTGCGGCATGTAGCAGCCTATTGAATAACTCGTTGAATAACCCACTATGGCTGCGCTGCACTGCGCGTCTGTGCTACTGGGCGCGATACCGCCGCCATGTCCCAAGGCGTCCTTCGTTGTAGATACGAAAAAAAGCGGCGACGCCATGGGCAAGGGAGCGTCAAGAGCATTATAGCATTTACCGATTGAAATACTTGCATTACGACGGGCAAAGCCCGTCTACAAGCATTTCACGGCAATAATTTGCAAGCAAACCCTTGCAGAGCATTTCAACTGTGAAATGCTCTGGAGCGGGCGGCCGCAAGAGCCGCCCCTGCACTGACGTATTGATGTAACGTATCGTGCCCGTACCGACCTGAGCCAACGCCTCCCTGACTTGTAGCAGGGCGGTGGATTCTGGTTCTGTCCGTAAATTGCTTTCAGGCCTATTATGCTGTACGACACTGGCGTAAGGCGAAGTTCATGGAAATAACCACCTTTCAAGATTTGATTAAATCAGAAGAATCAGCGCGCAGGTACTTGCTGGGATTATGCTGGAAAAACCACCAGCGCTTTTGCCCCCGTTGCACGGAACGCAAGTTGTACCACGTCAGCGATGGTCGCCGCCGCTGCTCCCGGTGCGGGTATACGTTTCACGATTTCAGCCAGCGGTTTGTCAACGCCGGCGACCTGACCCCACGGCAATGGTTGTGGGTGCTCAAGTTTTTCGAGCTGGAAACGCCGGCTTCCTCCATGGCTGAACAGCTGGGCGTGGCGTACAATACAGCAGCCAAGGCCATGAACACCGTGCGCAGAGCCATTGTATCGCAGGCCCTGGACTCAGCCCAACTATACGCAGCCGGCGTCTGGCCCGGGCCCGGCCGGACGAAACCCGAAACGTCGCCCGGCGCTTCGGCAAAAGACTCTCCTGTTTTCGGGCTGGTGCAAAGCGGAAACTGGGCTTTTTGCGACGTCATTCCCGGCCTTGTGGCTGCGGATTTACTGCACTTTAAAATGAATTTTCAACTGCGGACTGCGTGCGTAGGCCAGATAGTGTACACTGCCCCTTACAAGCACTACCAAACGTTGGTGGCGTGCGGTCCGTCCTTGTGGCCTGCAACATATATCCGCCACAACGACAAGCATGTGCCGGCAGACACAAGCTCCGACTTCTGGCGCTATGTCAAGGACCGCACCAAGGCCCGCCGGGGCATATCTGCAGCTGCTTTGCCCTTGCATTTAAAAGAAATGGAATTTCGTTACAACAACAAGAATAATGACGCCTTCTTGTTGCTAGCCAAAGCGCTGTGCAGCTTTGTTCCTTACCCGCCAGTCCAGGAAAAATCGCCTTGAGTATACAAAGTTACTCACACAACATTCACATTTTTTTACGAAATGGCCACCTTCCTGCTTTATTTTCGCCTCTGAATGAGGCATATACTTTTGGTTGAGCACGCTATGAAACCAAATAACACCGCTACTACAACCTTCCAGGACGTCTTTGTCGCACGGCAGCCTGTCTTCGATATCCGGCAAAAAGTGTGGGGCTATGAACTGCTCTACCGGGACGGCATCGCCGCTGTCGTAGCAGATTTTTCTGATCAGGACGCAGCCACGCTTTCTGTCACAGACAGCGCCACCTTATGGCCTTTTGCCGACTTGCCCGCCAACACGCGCATCCTTGTCAACTTTGCTGAGAAATCCATCATCAACAATGTTCCCTATGCGCTGCCCGCCAAGCATACTGTGATACAAATCCCGGAAACCTGCTCCCCGGACGCCAGCCTGCTTGAAACATTGAGACAGATGCAGAGCAACGGCTATGGCCTTGCCTTGGACGACTTCACCGGCAAAGGCTGCGCAGACGAATTATTCTCCATGGCGGACGTGCTCATTGTGGACCTTCTGGGGTTGAGCAAAGAAAAGTTCGCCGCCATTCACAAAGCCGCCCGCAACTGCAACGCCAAGTTGTTAGCCAAAAAAGTAGAGACCCAGCGGGCCTTCACCTTGGCAAAAAACGCTGGCTTTTTGTTATTTCAAGGATATTTCTTTAAAAAGCCAGAGGTGTTGCCAGACCGCAAGCTGTCGGCCTCTGAAACCGCCAAGCTTAAACTGTTCAAAATCATAGAGCGGCCAGAACCTGACTTTGAGGCCCTGTCCAAGACCATGGAAACCGACGTCTCCGTAAGCTACCGGTTGCTGCGGTATCTGAACAGCCCGTTTTTCGGCATGGTGACCAAGGTCAACTCCATCCGCCAGGCAACTGTCTTGCTTGGCTGGAACCATGTGCGCAACTTTTTACGGGTCATCATTCTGACAGACCTCAAAAATACACGCACCACTTCCGAGCTTCCTTTTCTGTCCACCCTCAGGGGCCGCTTCTTTCAATTGCTCAGTGGATGTGCTCCCTGCGCCAATGCAGAGTCCATGTTCCTGTTCGGTCTTTTTTCTTTGCTGGACTCCCTGCTGCAAATGCCCATGAAAGACATCGTGCAAATGCTGCCCCTGGACGAAAACCTGGCCAAGGCCTTGACCGGCGAGAATGACAGCCTGGCGCCTTGGCTAGAACTGGCCAAGGCTTACGAAGCTGGAGACTGGCCCCGGTTGGACGAAGCCATTGAAAGCCTGAACCTGGATCCGGTCGTTGTAGCCAGAGCGTATTCAGGAGCTACTCAGTGGGCCAACGCATTCTTCAGCTCAAATGCAGATTAATCATTGAATTTTTCTATTGTACTTGCTACACACGCATAAAAGGTGCTGGTTGCCCATTGCATCATGATGGCTGCAACCTGTTGTTCTGCAACATAATCTTTATTTATATTCAGGATACATCCAGTTATGCCCGTGGCGCAAGCGCAACAGCCAACACAAGATGCGGTCTATGACGTCAGTGTATTGTGCGTGGAAGACGAACCTGTCACCATGCACTATTTCACCAAGATAGTCGCCCCTCTTGTGAAAGAACTTTACACAGCCGGCAACGGCCGTGAAGGTGTGTTAGCGTATGCCAAGCACAAGCCGGACATCGTCATAACTGATATTATGATGCCCAAGATGGATGGCATCTCCATGGCAAAATGCATACAGGAAATGCAACAAGATGTTCGAATCATCATTGCCACTGCGTTTGAAAACATAGATTTTCTCAAAGAAGCCATAGAGTTGGGCGTCATCTCCTACTTATCCAAGCCACTGGACCATGACGCCTTGCTGGACGTGCTCAACCGCACTGCCCGGTCCGTGCTGCACCATAGAGAGCTGGCTGAACAAAAGCGGCTCAACGAAACCATGGTCCAGTCCATGCCTGTGCCGGCCATACTGTTTGAACGGGCGGACCATTCAGTCGTCACCTACAACGACTCTGCCCGCGCCTTCATGCAAGCCTGGGAAGACTTGCTTCAATCGCCCATGTTCAAACACCTGGATCAACCAACAGAAGGACAAAAGGACGTCTTCGACTCCCTGCCGTTGACAAAACCCCTGCGCACTAACAACTACGAAGCCTACGACCGAATCTGGGACCTTTCTGTGCGCCGGGTGCACAGGACAATGGGTTTGTTCACCGCCGTGGACATTACCTACCGTGTGCACACAGAGCGTGAACTACGAAAATCAAAAGAGTTTTCCAGCGCCATTTTGGAAAACTCTTTTGACGGCATAGCCGTGGCAAACCCCAACGGCGCGTTCAAATTCCTCAGTCCCGGCATGCTCCGCATTTTCGGCTACCCCAGCCCAGAGCCAAAATCCATCCAAGAAACGCTCTCCGCCCTGATCCCTGACAACAACGAGCGCGACGCCATGCTTGAGTACTGGCGCCACGACACGGCCAAGCCGTCTCCGCCAGAGCGGATTCTCCGGTTTGTGCTGGAAGACGGTTCCATTCGCTGGATGCGGCAGCGCATGGCGCACATGCCAGACGGCAATCTGGTCATCAACGGCCAAGACATTACCCGGCTCAAAGAAGCCGAGGAACGCGTCAAGCACCTGGCCATGCACGACTCGCTCACTGACCTGCCAAACCGGCAACTGCTTACGGACCGGCTGGCGCTGGCTGTGTCCCAAGCCAAGCGGCGCTCTTCCATCATTGCCCTGCTCTTCGTTGACCTGGATGGTTTTAAAATTATCAACGACACCCTGGGCCACGCCCAGGGTGACGAAGTGCTGCGCGAGGCTGCGGCCCGGCTCAAATCTTCCATCCGGGACGCCGACACCGTGGCGCGCATTGGCGGCGACGAATTCGTCATTCTCTGCCCGGATCTGCACGAAAAAGACGAAACCGATATTATTTGCAACCGCATTATATCCAGCTTTGCAGAATCAATCCCGACCAACAGCGGGGAATGTTCCCTGGGCGCCAGTATTGGCGTCAGCCTTTTCCCCCGCGACGGCGAGAACCCAGACGCCCTGCTAAGCCACGCTGACACCGCCATGTACGCCGCCAAACGCAAAGGCGGCAACACCTACCATTTCTACCACTCAGAACTGGGCTAGGGTTAGCAGCGTTCTTCCTCCCAGCCGCAAAGCCCGGCCGCCAAATTTGACCAAGCATGCGAAATCCCGTATGCACAGGTGCTGTAGCAGATACTCTCCCAAAGGATGCAACAATGACTGAACGCACTGAAAATATAAAAGATATAGCTGCCCCCTCCAACTTTATCCGAGACATCATCGACGAGGACTTGCGCACTGGCAAACGCGACCGCGTGGGCACGCGCTTTCCTCCTGAACCCAACGGCTATCTTCACATCGGCCACGCCAAGTCCATCTGCCTGAACTTCGGCGTCGCCAGAGACTACCAGGGAACCTGCAACCTGCGCTTTGACGACACAAACCCGGCCAAAGAAGAAGACGAATACGTACAAGCCATCAAGGAAGACGTGCGCTGGCTGGGCTTTGCGTGGGACGAACTGCGCTTCGCCTCCGACTATTTCGACCAGCTCTACGAGTGGGCGGAACAGCTCATCCAGATGGGTCTTGCCTATGTGGACGATCTGTCGCCAGAGGAAATTCGCGAGTACCGCGGCACGCTCAAAGAACCGGGGAGGAACAGCCCCTACCGCGACCGGCCTGCGGAGGAGAACCTGGACCTTTTCCGCCGCATGCGGGCCGGCGAATTCGAGGAAGGAGCCCGGGTGTTGCGGGCCAAGATAGACATGGCCTCGCCCAACGTCACCTTGCGCGACCCCACCATCTACCGCATCAAAAAAGCCTCGCACCACCGCACTGGCGACAAGTGGGTCATCTACCCTATGTACGACTACACCCACTGCCTCTCAGACTCCATTGAAGGCGTCACGCATTCCTTGTGCTCCTTGGAGTTCAAGAACAACCGGCCGCTCTACGACTGGTTCATTAAAAAGCTGGGCGTCTTTGCCCCGCAGCAGATCGAGTTCGCCCGGCTGAACCTGAGCTACACTGTGCTTTCCAAGCGCCGGCTCATTCAACTGGTGCAGGAAGGCCACGTGGACGGCTGGGACGACCCCCGCATGCCCACCATCAGCGGCGTGCGCCGGCGCGGGTTCACTCCCGCATCCATCCGCAACTTTTGCGACAAGATCGGCGTGGCAAAAGCCGACTCTCTGGTGGACTACACCCTGCTGGAGCACTCCTTGCGCGAGGACCTGAACGAAAACGGCCCGCGCATGATGGCTGTGGTCAACCCGGTCAAGCTAGTCATCGACAACTACCCGGATGATCAGACAGAAGAGTTCGATTTCCCCTATCACCCAGAGCACAAGCACATGGGTTCCCGCAAGTTGCCTTTTTCCAAGGAACTCTATGTAGAGGCTGACGACTACCGGGACGAAGCCCCTCGTAAATGGTTTCGGCTGGCGCCAGGCAAGGAAGTCCGGCTGCGTTACGCCTACTACGTCACCTGCACCCACGCCGAGCGCGACGACGAGGGCAATCTGACGGAAATTCACTGCACGTACGACCCTGAAACCCGAGGCGGATGGTCCAAGGACGGACGCAAGGTCAAAGGCACGCTGCACTGGGTCAGCGCCAAACACGCCATTGACGCAGAAATACGGCTCTACGACTACCTCTTCACCCGGCCCAACCCCCTGGGAGAAGAGGACTTTAAAGCCTGCATCAACCCGGACTCGCTAAAAACCGCCACAGGAAAAGTGGAGCCCGGCCTGGCGGACGTAGAACCCGGCGCCCACATGCAGTTCGAGCGCATCGGCTATTTTTGCGCAGACCTCAAGGACCATTCGCCCCAGAAGCCGGTCTTCAACCGGACCACCACGCTGCGCGACACCTGGGCGAAAATGGAACAAAAGCAGGAGAAATAGCGAATTTTCGCGTTGAGTCAATGCTCGTTCCTGAAACCATTTACAATTGTTTCAGGAAAATGCTCTGCAAGGATTTGCTTGCAAATCATTGCCGTGAAATGCTTGTAGACGGGCTTTGCCCGTCGTAATGCAAGCATTTCAATCGTTAAATGCTATAATGAACAGTGCAGCTGGCCCGAGCAGGCTGCTGGCGGCTACTCCTGTGACTCCAGCAGCATGAAATCCCCGTCGTCAGCGACGTCAAGCCGTACAAAGCCTGCGTCCTGCTCCAGGCTTAGCCTGCGCAGCACCTCTTCAGACACCCGGGGCAGTACTGCGGTATGGAGCACATGAGCCACCGCCCGGGCGCCCATATCCCATTTTGCAGCCAACTCCGCCACCCGGCGGGGAACAGCCCGGGTAAAGGAAAACCTGGCGTGGTGTTCTGCCAGCGCTTGTCCCGCCAGACGCTGCAAACTACGCTCGGCAATGCCCGTCAACGCGTCCATATGCAAAGGCAATAAGGGTGAAATGGTCAGGTGAGAGAGAAACGAAGCCCGGAAATGTTCGTCCAGAGCTGGCTTCACCGCAGCCACCAGCAGTTCTGTAGACAGGGGGGCGTGGGCGGCTGAACCTTCTGGGGAGGCTGGTCCGCCGTTCTCCAACGCAGCCAGCAACTCCTCCACGCCCAGGGTCGTTGTGAGAAAGATGATAGTATTGCTAAAATCAACGACCCGGCCCTCGCCGTCGGCCATCACGCCGCGGTCCAGCACCTGAGAAAAAAGCGTCAATACTTCTGGATGGCACTTTTCAGCTCCGTCCAGCAAGATCACTGAATACGGCCGCTGCCGCACAGTTTCTGTGAGCACGCCCCCCTCGCCGTAGCCCAGATACCCCGGGGGCGAGCCTATAAGCCGGCTCACAGTGTGGCGCTCCTGAAACTCGCTCATGTTCAGCGCCAGGCAGGCGTTTTCATCCCCAAACAAAACGTCTGACACAGCCAGGGCCGTTTCCGTTTTGCCCACGCCGCTGGGGCCGGTGAGCAAAAACGCGCCCAGAGGCAACCGCGGGTCCCGCAAGCCGGATTTGGCGGCCCGTATCCGCCTGGCTATGGTCTGCAGCGTCGCGGGCTGGCCCAAAATGCGTTCGCCAAGCAATTCTTCCATGCGCAACACAGCCACGGCCTCGTCCCGCAACACCTTGCCCAGCGGCACGCCGGTCCAGTCTGAAACCACCCTGGCTATGGCGTCCGGGTCCACTTCGTACTGTATGAGCGGTTTGCCAGCCTGGGCCAGCGCAAGGCCCTGCAAGGCGGTTTCCACCTGTTTCGCCAACTCGTGAGGGGAAGCCCCCATCTCCGTGCCGGACCTTGCCTGCGCCAACCGCTTTCGGGCTGCAAACAGGTTATCTACGGCCAGCCGCTCCTGCCGCCATTTGTTCTCTAGCGATAATATTCCATCCAGCATGGACCGCAGCTTGACCCGCGCTTCTTCCAAGGCGTGGACGTCCACGGGCAGGCCGTTGTCCCGGTCCCGGTCCAGGGCCTCCACCCAACGGTGCAGGTCGCCCATGGCCCGCTCCATGTCCTCCAAAGCCGGCGGTTTGCAGCTAAGGCTCACTTTCACCCGCGCGGCTGCAGTATCGAGCAGGTCCACCGCCTTGTCTGGCAGTTGCCGGCCGCTGATATAGCGGTCAGCCAGCTCAGCTGCAGCCTGGGCCGCATCATCACGGATGGTCACCACGTGGGACTCCTCGTAGCGCAGCTTCAAACCGCGCAGAATAAGGGAGGTGGAGGCCACTGAAGGCTCTTCCAATTTTACAGGCTGGAAGCGCCGGGAAAGAGCCGCGTCGCGCTCAAAGTAGCGTTTGTACTCAGACCACGTGGTTGCAGCGATGGTCCGCAGTTCGCCTCTGGCCAACAAGGGTTTGAGCAAATTGGCCGCGTCCTGGCCGCCGACGCGCCCGCCTGCGCCGATGAGCGTGTGCGCTTCATCAATAAACAGAATAATGGATTTGTCCGATTCCTGTATTTCGCTGATGACCTTCTTCAACCGGTTCTCAAACTCGCCCTTGACGCCGGCCCCGGCTTCCAGCAAGCCCAAGTCCAGACCAAGCAGCGAAACTCCGCGCAGTATGTCAGGCGCCTCGCCAGAGGCTATGCGCAGGGCCAGCCCCTCCACCATGGCCGTCTTGCCAACGCCAGCGTCGCCCACGATAATAGGGTTGTTTTTCCTGCGCCGGGAAAGAATATCTATAATCTGCCTCAGTTCCCTTTCTCTGCCGAAAATGGGGTCCATGTCGCCAGCCCGGGCGCGGGCAGTGTAATCGATACAATAATGGGCCAAGCTGGAGACCGCCTCCCCCTCTTCGCCGGATGCGGACTCCTGGGAAGCCGCCACTATGTCAGCGAAACGGCTCATTAGCCCGTCCCGGCTCACCGGCCGCAAGCTGTCCATCCAGGAAACTGTCAATGGGATGGTCTGCCCGGAAAGCGCCGCCAGCAACAACGCGCCAGACCGGATGTCCTTTTTCCCCAGATCAATGGAACTGAGCAGCCAAGCCTCTTGCACCAGCTCCGCCAACAATGGAGACATGGAAGGCCGGCCAGCGTTGCCGGACTTGAACTCCTCCATGGCGGCCTCCAGCTCCGCCACAAAGCGGCCCGGGTCCTGGCCGTAATGTTTCAGGATGAGGGCGATGTCCGCGTCAGGGGCCTCTGCGCACCGGGCCAAAAGATGCTCAGGAGAGACGACGTAGTGGCCCATGTCCTGACTCATGGATGAAGCGCGCTGAAACTTCTCCATTAAAAATGGGTTAAGCCTTTCCAGCAAGGCTTTCAAATCGACCTTTAGCATGGGGGGACACTACACCAGATTGAAGCAAAATACAGCCTCAAGCATGTGGCAAAACGCCGTGACGCCGAATTTTCTTTAGAGCATTCTCCTGAAGCAATTGCCCATTGCCTTCAGGAGCAAGCGTTGTCTCAACGCGAAAATGCGCTAAGATTCACGCAGCTGCAAACGTTCTTGCGCCTTCAGGGCCATCCTGCTCACGCCTGTTCCAGCAAAAACCGCCGCAACAGGAATCAAGGGCGCTCGAAACCGCTCCACGGACTGGGGCCCGCTGGACACCAACACCACGTAGCCCGCCATAAGCAACGCAAGTATTGTAAAGGGCGCTGGACGCCGTACGGCCCAAACTGTCCCTGCAATAGCCAGCGACCAGAACGGTGCGAGCCAAGCCAAACCCAGGGCAAGAAACAACACCAGCGCCCTGTCTTCGCGCCAGGCGTAAGCAGCGAATTCTCGTAGCGGCATACTGACAAATTTATAGATTATGCCGCTCTCTGACTGGCGCAAGCCGAATAGTGTCGCCAAATGGCCTGTGGCCGGCTGGAAAAACATGACCAGAGCGCCCCGCAGCCACACCTTGCCCGCTTCTACCGGGCGGGAAAGGATGACGTGTACAGCGTGTCGACGCATGTAGTCATGCAGTTCTGCAGGCTGAATTTCCAACGCTTTTTGTTCATACTCCTGGCGCACGTCTGCCCAACTCCGGCCCTGGACCCGGGCCTCTATGGACGCTGCGATGTATTCGTACAGATTAGTTTCCTGCACGCTGGCAAAACCTGGATATCCGGCCGCCGCCTCATTGCGGTGCATCCACCCCCCTACGCCCACAACGTACAGGACAGCGCCAAGCGCCAGTCCCGCCAACATGCGTTTTCGGCCTAGCCGCAACCCATAGAGCATGAGCACTGGAATCAAGATGACTGGCAAATACAGTGCCAGAGGCCGGATGAACGTTGCACACAGCAAGGCCGCCATGCCAGCAAATGCGCAGGTCGGCGAATTCCGCTCCACGCTGGACGCCAGCAGAACAAGCACCAGAAAAAACACGGCGGCAAAGACTATTTCCGTCAGCACTGTCGCACTAAACAGCACCAGAACCGGACATGTGAGCACAGCGCAACAGGCTGTAGACGACGCCAATCGCTCCTGGGCCGGGCCAGCGCGGAGGTTGGCCTGCTGCGCCATGCGCCTGGCAACCGCCCCGGCGCCCAAGGCCATGGCCAGAACCAATGCGTGTTGCGCCGCACACACGGGCCACAGCGACGGCCCGAACACCGCATACAGCGCCGCCAGAAAGACGCTGTAACCCGGCGTTCGGAAAATCTCAGGCTCGCCGGCTGCGTTGGTAAACCCCTCGCCCTGCAGCATGGAAATAGCAGGCTGCATGTAGCTTGGGGAATCCGGCGCCACGGCAAAGTCTCTGTGTTCACTCACGATGTACGCCGTCAACGCCAGCGCAACAGCGGCCCACAGACACAGGCACGCCCAACAGGGCGCACCTCTCCGAACATGTGACGGTCTGTGCGTATGCGGCGCTGCTGTGTGGTCGGCCATGACAGGGAGACACTAATCCAAGGAGGCACAGCAGGCAAATGGCAAGCCTGCCCGGCGCGTGCAGGCTTTTTCTACACGCTGCGCACGAAGTATCCGTTCCCCGTAATCCACCGCCTAAAAAATGAAAAAACCTCGTTGTGTTTGGAAAACCAAA
>CAYTSA010000062.1:0-23636 GCA_964440345.1 uncultured Desulfovibrionaceae bacterium
GCGGCCGCGGTTGTTGTCCCCCTGCTGTACTGGCTGGAAGGAGGCCTGCCCCGCCTGTGCTTGCGCAGTTGGGGAGTGCTGGCCTTGCAAGCTCTCTTCGGCTCCTTTGGTTTTACAGTGCTGCTGCTCTACGGACTGCGGCACGCCAGCCCGGCTGCGGCCGGGGTCATCACCTCCACCACGCCGGCGTCCATGGCCCTGGTTGGCTGGCTGGCCTTTGGCGACCGGCCCAGCCTGCGCGCTGGAGCCGGCATATGCCTGGCTGTGGCTGGCGTGCTGGCGCTGCAATTGTTGGGCGGCGCGGCGTCTTCCACCCCCAATGGCGGCGACTCTCAGCTTGGCGTGGTCTTGTTGCTGGGCGCTGTGGCCGTGGAAACGCTCTTTTTGCTGCTGCGCAAGGCCGTACCCGAAGAGCTGAGCCCTCTGGCCGCCTCCACGGTGATCACGGTGCTGGGCTTGGGCTGGTTCCTGGTCCCAGGCCTGCTGGAACTGCCGCAAGTTGAGCCCGCAGCGCTGACGGGACCGGTGCTCTGGTCCATCACGTATTATGCGCTGATTATCACCATAGGCGCATACTTTCTGTGGTTTCAGGGCATTGTCCGCGTATCGGCGGCCACTGCCGGGGTTTTTACCGGCGTTATGCCCTTGGCCGCCGTGGGCTCTTCCGCGCTGGTGCTGGGCGAGCCCATAGGGCTGGCGCATGTGGCCGGCGGCGTTCTGGTGGCCGGAGGAATTGTATGCATTTCACTGAAGCGCAAGCCCGCCAAAATCCAGACCGCCGTCTGATACACTTCACGGAAAAAGCTGGCCTTGCACGGCCTGCCAGACGTGTTTCGGGGCAATGTCGCGCATGCACGCGTGGTGGACCTTGGGACACTGCTGGTGGCCGTGCAGCCCGCACGGCCGGCAGTACAAGCTTTGCTCCAAAACAACCGACCGTTCGCCAAGGGGGGAAAACCCCAGGTCCCGCGTGGTGGGGCCAAAAAGAGCGACAACAGGCGTTTCCTGCATCCAGGCCAGGTGCATGGGTCCGGAATCGTTAGTCAAATAACAATCCAGCTTGCCGATGCAGGCGGCCAGCTCCGGCAGCGTGAGTTTTCCGGCCACGTCCAGCAATTGCGAAGAGTTCGGGTCTAGGCCAGAGGCTTCCAAAGCGCTTGCCGCCTCCTTTTCCTCTCCCGGGCCGGCAAAAAGCATGATCTGCGTCCCAGCGTCGGCAGCCAGGCGCATCACCTGGCCAAAGTACGCAGCCGGCCAGCGCTTGGTGGGCCACACCGACCCCGGATGCACGCCCAGCACCGGGCCTTGGACTAGCTCTTCCCACAGTATGTCCGCCGCCTTGCAGGCCAAAGGAGCGTGGACCATCCGCGGCCGCCGGACGATTTTCTGCACGTCCAAGGCCGTGGCCAGTTGCAGCAGCCGGTCAATTTCGTGCAGCTGGGTGAATCTGCGGTCTACAGTGCGGGTGTAAAAATATGCGTTCCACCAGGGCCGGGAATAGCCGACGCGTTTGGGGACCGACGCCCAGCAGGCAATGAGCCCGCTGCGGAAGCTGGCGTGGGCGGAAAGCCACAGGTCGTAGCGCTCCCGGGCAATCCGGCGAGCCAGAGCCCTGGCCCCGAGAAGCCCCTTGTCCCGGCAGCGCTTGCAGACGCCGTGCACTGCGTCTATCTCCGGCTGATGCGCAATCAGCGGCTCCAGCCCGGCCCTGACCCAGTAATGGATGCGTGCATCAGGATAATTGGCCCGCAGCGTGGCCAACAGGGGCAGCGTAAGCACTGCATCGCCTAAAAACGCGGTGTTCCAAACGCCTATTTTCGTCATGCCCGGACTTCCACGCACAAGCGCAACCAGTCCGCGGCTGCGGCCAGATTTTTGGCAAGCAGGTCGGGCTGGGCGGGCTGAGCCGGAATCAGCCTCCGGCAATCCCCCTGCAACGGCGCCAGGCCCTGCTCCCGGGCAGTGCGCTCACCCTTGCCCGTGCAAACCAGCGCCGCCACGGCAAAGCCGGCGTTGCGGGCAAACAGAATGTCGGACGGTTTGTCGCCAACCATGGCGCATTTGCTGGGATCGAGGTCATGCACCGCCTTCAGCTGCTCCCACATGCCTGTGGCCGGCTTGCGGCAGCTACAGTTCTTGTCCCCTGGCGCGTGGGGACAGTGCGCTACGTCTGCGAGCACGGCGCCGTAGGGACGCAGCAACTCCCGCAGCCGCTGCTGGCAGGCCTGATAATCGGATTCGCTGAAGTAGCCCCGGCCAACGCCGGACTGGTTGGTGACCAGGAAAAGCCGCGCGCCGGCGCGGCGCAGCCGGCCCAAAGCCGGCCCGGCCCCGGGGGTAAGCCGCACCTGGCCGGGTTCGCTCAGGTAGTGCTTGTCCTGGATGACCACGCCGTCGCGGTCCAGGAAAATATCTTGCAGTGCGGGGAGCGTGTTCACTGCCCTCCTGTGGCATGCGCGCTGAGATTTGACAAGTCAACAGAGGCCAACGCCGCCAGGCGGAGGATTGAGGGCAAAAGTAGAGCTTGCCTTCAATGGTTCCTTGACATATACAGAATATTTACATTCATTACATTTTTTCCTCTAACCGAACTACACTATGAAAAAAGCACTTATCACAGGCATAACCGGCCAGGACGGCGCCTATCTGGCGGAATTTCTCCTTGCCAAAGGATACGAAGTTCACGGGCTCAAGCGCCGGGCCTCCCTGTTCAACACTGACCGCATAGACCACCTGTACCAGGACCCGCACAGCGATAGCCGCCGCTTTATTCTGCATTATGGCGATTTGACCGACTCCACCAACCTGATCCGCATTTTACAGGAAGTGCAGCCGGACGAGCTGTATAACCTGGCTGCCCAAAGCCACGTAAAAGTCAGCTTTGAAATGCCGGAATACACCGCCAACAGCGACGCTCTGGGGACCTTGCGGCTGCTCGAAGCCATTCGCATTCTCGGCTTGGAGCAAAAAACCAAGTTCTACCAGGCGTCCACGTCTGAATTGTACGGGCTGGTGCAGGAAACGCCGCAGACCGAGAAAACGCCTTTCTATCCCCGCTCGCCATACGCCGTGGCCAAACTTTACGCCTTCTGGATAACCGTCAACTACCGGGAAGCGTACAATATTTTCAGCTGCAACGGGATACTGTTCAACCACGAGTCCCCTGTGCGCGGCGAAACGTTCGTCACCCGCAAGATAACCCGGGCGCTGGCCCGCATAGCCCTGGGCCTGCAAGACACGCTTTTCCTGGGCAACATGGACGCCAAGCGCGACTGGGGCCACGCCAAGGACTACGTGGAGATGCAGTGGCTCATTCTGCAGCAGGACGCGCCTGAAGATTGGGTCATCGCCACTGGCCGGCAACATTCCGTGCGCGATTTCGTCAACCTGGCTGCGTCAGAGATTGGCCTGCAAATGGAATGGCGGGGCCAAGGCCTGGATGAAAAAGGCGTGATAGGCTCCGTAGACAAGGAAAGACTGCTCCAGTGCGCCCCGGAAGCCGGCGATGCGCTGCAGCCTGGACGGGAGATTGTCGCTGTTGACCCGCGCTATTTCCGGCCTACAGAAGTGGAGTCGCTGCTGGGCGACCCCTCCAAGGGGCGGAAAAAACTCGGCTGGAGCCCGAAAATATCTTTTGAGGAAATGGTGGCGGAAATGATGCGCGAGGACTTGCTGCTGGCCCGGCGCGACGAACTGTGCGTCAGCCAGGGGTTCAAGGCGTTCAACTACCATGAGTAACAATCCGTTTTCATTACGCCATGGTGCAGTGCAGCCACTCTTGATCAACTTTACGAGGGGAGAATAATGAAAAAATGTGTCTTGTCGCTTGTTGTTGCCGCTGCAATTCTTATGTTGTCCGGACCGGTTCGCGCCGCCGAGCCCATTCTGGTGGGGGGGCTTTTTGCTGAATCCGGCAAAGTAGCCTTTGTAGGCACCGCCAGCCGTCTGGTGGCGGAAATGGCCATCAAACAAATCAATGAAAAGGGCGGCGTGCTCGGCCGGCCCCTGAAAATGGTCGTCTACGATACGGAATCCGACCCAAACATAGCTTTGCGCATGGCCCGCCAACTGGTGGAAAAGGACAAGGTGCTGGCCATTGTCGGCCCCACCGCCACCGGCTCCGGCATGGCCGTGAAAAAGTATACGGAAGAAAAAGGCGTGCCGGTCATCATGACTGTGGGCGGGGACGTAGTCATTGCCGGCGACAAGTTTGGTCCGTACATCTGGACTTTCAAGGTGCCCCAGCGCTCCTCCGTGGCTGTGAAAAAGATTTACGGCTATCTGCAAAACAAGGGCGTCAAGAACATAGCTCTGCTTACCGCCACCGACGGCTTTGGCCAGGACGGCCGGCGGCACCTGGAACGGCTGGCCCCGGAATTCGGCCTCTCCATCACTGCCCAGGAGACCCTGGACCCCAAAGAATCCGACTTTTCCGCCCAGGCTTTTAAACTGGCCGTCAGCAAGCCCCAGGCCGTTGTTGTCTGGACCATTGGTCCGGCCGGCGCCATTGTCTCCAAGAACTTTGCTAACCTGCCCGGCGACAAGCCGCTCATCGTCCAGTGCCACGGCCAGCCCGGACCCAAATATATTGAACTGGCCGGCGCCGCCGCCGAAGGAACCATCATGCCTAGCACAAAGGTCATGATCCCTGAGCGCCTGGACGCCAGCGACCCTCAAACCACTGTTATTTTAGAATTCATCGCAAATTACACGGCCAAAGGCTACGGCAAGGAATTCCCCATCAATACGCACTCCGGCTACGCCGCCGACGCCATGGCCCTGCTCGCCCAGGGGCTGGAAAAAGCCGGCAAGGCCGAGGCCAAACCTTTGCGCGACGCCCTGGAGGCTCTGACCGGCGTGGCCGGCGTATCCGGCGTCTTCTCGCTCACGCCCAAGGACCACAACGGGCTGGACACCGACTCGCTGGTAATGCTCGAAGTCCGCGACGGCGTTTTTCATCCCGCCCAATAACCTGCCTGTTCAGGGGCCGGGGGCAACGCTCTCGGCCCCGTTTACTTTCCGCCATGCCTGCGCAACATTGGATCGTCAGCGACGCTGAAGCCGGCCAGAAGCTGCTGCAGTTTCTGCAGCGCCGGCTGGCGGACGACGCTCCCCGCTCCGTGCTCATGCGTTGGATGCGCACTGGCCAGGTGCGGGTGGACGGCGGCCGAGCCAAACCCTTTCAGCGGCTAAACGCTGGCCAGACCGTGCGCGTTCCGCCCTTTGCCCAGGAAAATACCAAGCCGCCGCCAGTTGCAGGCAGTCCGAACCTTGACATCCTCCACGAAGACTCAGAGCTGCTGGTTGTCAACAAACCTTCGGGGCTGGCCATGCATCCCGGCTCCGGGCAGACTGACAGCCTGACAGACCGCCTGGCGGCAGCCTACACCGGCGCTGATTTCGCCCCCACTCCGGCCCATCGACTGGACAAGGCCACGTCCGGCCTGGTCCTTGTGGCCAAAAGCTACCGCCGGCTGGCGCAGCTGCACGAATGGATGCGTGAAGGAAAACTGGACAAGCGCTATCTGGCCTGGGTTCGCGGACAGTGGCCGAACGATTCAGAATTCGAACTCCGAGACGAACTGGCCAAAATCGGCGAGAAAGGTGTGGAACGCGTTGGCCATAGCGAAAAAGGAAAGGCCGCGGTCTGTCGCGTCGTCCCCATGCGCCGCATGCATGCTCCAGAGGAGACCCTGCTGGAGATTCGCCTCATTACCGGCCGCACCCATCAGATACGGGCGCAACTGAGCCTACGCGGCTACCCCATAGTGGGCGACCGTAAATACGGCGCTCACGATCCAGACTTCTCCGGCCCCATGCTGCTACACGCCTGGCGCATCGAAGCGCCGGACGGCGCGTGGGAGGCGGCGCCGAACTGGCATGCAGTGAATGAGGGTAAGTATTATCGGTGCAAGTAAACGCATCGTCCATCCCCTCGCTTCGCTTCGTCCGTATGCCAAGCGCAACAAGCCGTGTTGGTCAGCGCTGCCTCGCCGTCTTATGGACTGCCATATGACGCCTGCCCCCTGCGCCGCTGCGCGGCTAAGAGGATCAGACTGTCGCAACGCTGTCGCGTCGCTCACCTTTCTCTGGGTATACCTGCTACTTCTTCCCCTTCCCTGTTTTCGCCTTGGGGTGGCACTTGTCGTACACCTCGGTCAACCGGGCCAAACTCACGTGGGTGTAGCGCTGGGTGGTGGAGATGCGGGCGTGGCCGAGCAGCTCCTGCACGCTGCGCAGGTCTGCGCCGGCGTCCAGCAGGTGGGTGGCAAAGGAGTGGCGCAGGGTGTGGGCCGACACCGCGCCCTGTATACCTGCTTCGGCGGCCAGCTTGGCCATGGCCCGGTTGGCCTCGCGGCGGTTCAGCCGTTTGCCCCGCACGCCCAGAAAGAGCGCCCTCTCCTTACCTTCCGGGTCAAACTCCTGCCGCGCGTCCAGCCACCTTGTCAGGGCAAGGGCAGAACTGTCGCTCAGCGGCGTCGTGCGTTCTTTAGCCCCCTTGCCCAGCACCCGCACCCAGCCAGAGGCCGGATCTGCGTCATGAACGTTCAGCGAAAGGGCTTCGCTGACCCGCAAGCCGGAACCGTAGAGCAGCTCAGCCAGTGCTATATCCCGCAGCCGGACTGGGGCTCCCTGGTCTGGCCTCTCCACCAGGGCCGCGGCCTGGTCCGGGTTCAGCGCCTTGGGCCCGCGCTGGTCCTGCTTTGGGTTGCGCACGCCTGCGGCGGGGTCGCCCTGGATTTCGCCTTTTCTGGCCAGGTGGCGAAAAAAGGCCCGCACTGCGGAAAGCTTGCGGGCAGCGGTGGATTTTTTGACTTGCCGCAGGTGCAGCCGGGCCGCAAAGCCCCGCACGTGGTCCCGGGTCAGCTCGGCGGGTTTGTCCAGGCTGGCGCCATGCTCGGCCAGATAGGCTTCAAACTGCGCTAAGTCCCGGCCATAGGCTGCAATGGTGGCCAAACTGCAGCCTTTCTCCACCTCCAGCCGGGCCAGAAAGGCGACCGCCTTGGCGGGCAAAGGGCCGGGCGGCTCCTGCCGTTCAGTCCTCCCGGCGGTCCAGGACATAGTTGCTCCCGGTCACTCTCTTGGCTTCTTTCTTGAGCACGCCGGCGATGTTGGAAGCCTCGCCATAGTGTTTGAGCTTGGCGTTGTGGTTCATGACCACGGCAATGGACATGGCCATAAGTGGAAACTCCTCGGGGTTGCCCTGGCGGTCCTTTGACAGGATGGCGCCGCGCTTGCGGTCCTCGGCGTCGTAGAAGTTGGGCACAATGTCGTCGAACATGGCGATGAGTTTCTTGCAGGCGTCCTCTACCTGGTCCAGGGGAGTGATAAACACGAAGTCGTCGCCGCCCACGTGGCCCACAAAGGAAAAATCCAGCTTTATGGAGCGAACAATATTCACGATGACCCGGGCGGCCATCATGAGCGCCTCGTCCCCGCGGGAAAAGCCGTACTTATCATTAAAAGCCTTGAAGTTGTCCAGGTCCACGTAGGCCAGGGCAAAGGGCGCCTTACGATCGATCAGGTCCTGTATGCGCTGCATTATAGACGTATTGCCCGGCAGCTTGGAGAGGGGGTTAGTGTCCATAGACCGGGCCGCGCGACACAGAGTCAACTCCAACCGGGCCTGGATATGGTCAGCAACCCAGCCGTCCTCCTCGTCTCGAAGCAAATAATCGTCAGCCTCCACCGCAGACCAGTCTACGCCCCCGGCAAGCCAGGTTTCATCCACCGCAAGAACCACCGGCACCTGGCGATACACATTCTCGCCCTTGATCATTGTCACAACGTCAGTCGCGGCCATGTCCGCCAAGCCGGCGTCCACCACCAAAAGGTCTGGGGGCGCTGTAAGCAGTTCGTCCACAGCCTGGCCTCCCTTGCCGTAAATACGCCAAGTAATCTGCTCCATAGACCACAGGTTCATGACCAACGCAGCCAACTCCTCGTCCGGCGTCAGCAGCACCGCCCGCATTATATGATTGGCGCCGCAGAGAAAGCTTGCAGTTTCTTTCACGTATAGAGACCCTTAGGCAAACCCCAACCCGGCAATGTCCACGAACTTTTCACACAGCCCGTCCATGACCCGGGTCAGGTCCTTGAATTTTAGTTGCAGCAATTTCACTGCTTTAGGCTCCATATAGGGCACATTGTCGTCGCCGCCGGAACCGTACTCGAACATGCGCACCATGAAGTCCGCCACGTGGACCACGCAAGCGGCCTGGGGGTAGTGCTGGGCCTGCATGGGCTTGTGATGATAGGCCATACCCTCCCTAATGAGCGGCGGCAGTTTCCATTGGTCGGCCAGCCACATATTGATGCGGTCGTGGCCAAAGCCCAGGACCTGCCGCTCAGCCTCCCAATAGTTGAGGTCCTTTTCCTGCACCAGGGCGTCAATGTCCTTTTTCAGGTCAGGCAATTGCACTGCCGACACCACCTTGCCCAGGTCGTGCAGCAAGCCAGTGACAGAATATTCTTCCGGGTCCTCAAAGCCGGCCACTCTGGCCACCTCCTGGCAAGCCAGAGCGCAGCCCACGCTGTGGTCCCACAGTCCAGACATGGCCTTATTCATCTCGTCAAACACAGAGGTGGAAATGATCACCCCGCGGATGACGTTGAAGCCAAGCAGCACCAGGGCGTGCTGTATTGAGCCGATGCGGCCAGGAAAGCCGTAGATGGGCGAGTTGACCATCTTCAGCACCTTTGCGGAGAGCACTTGGTCGTAAGAAATGACTTTGGCTATCTGCTCGCCAGAGGAGTTGGGATCGTCCACCAGCTTGGACACTTCATCCAGCACCGAAGGCAGGGTGGGCAGGTCTTTGACGGCCAACAGCCGGTCTTTGCGCTCCAGGCGCATGTCTTCGGTCACCGTCTCAGGCCTCCTTCTCCGCCGCAGAGTCTTGCGCGCCCTCGTCCAGCGCCTGGTCAGCCTCTGCTTCCGCCTTGGCGGCGGCGGCTTCGGCGGCGGCTTTCAATTTGAAATACTGCTTCAACCCCTGTTTGAGCTTCATCATGTACGGGTCGGCCTGGTGCTTGCGAAACAAGTGGTCCATGCGCTCTATGCGCTTGTCGTAGGAGGTGGCCTCCCCGCTGGCGCCGTCCAGGTCCACAGGGTTGCCCTTGACCACGACGGACTCGATATCCATGCCGTCCAGCCGGGAGAGCAGACTGTCCGTCAGCTCCGTGCCCTCGGCCATGAGCACCATGCCGTTGTCCTTCTCCACTGGCTTGGCCAGCTTCATGCCGGCTTTGGCCAGTTTCAGCGGTATGCGTTGCATGCTTTCCCCCCGCCAGCTGCTGACGGTCAGGTTGTGGGCCGGTAGACCATGCCAGGCGACTGCTGCGCCATGCCTTGCAGTTCCAGATCCAGCAACACCCGGCTCACCCGTCCAGCGTCCCATTCCAGGCCGGCGGCTATGTCGTCCGGGTGGGCCCTGCCCGAATTGTGTAGAAACACCATAACCGCCTTTTGGTCCGGGTTCAACGAAGCGAGACTATCTTTTTTTGTTTTTGCGCTGTTTCCTGCGCGTGGCGGCGCAACCGGCGCTACGTCCCTCAGCTCGCTCTTGAGCAGAGGCCCCAGCTCCATAACCACGTCCAAGGCCCCGTTCACAGGGTGGGCGCCCTGCTCAATAAATTCCAAGCAGCCGCTGAAGGCTGCAGACCCGTCCCCAGGAGCGCAAAAAACCTCCCGGCCGTGTTCAACAGCCAACCGGGCGGTTATCAGTCCCCCGCTGCGGCGCGTCCCCTCCGCCACTACCACAGCCAACGACAAGCCGCTGATGATTCGGTTGCGGCGCGGAAAATTCTGGGGCAACGGCTTGCCGCCCGGCCCGAACTCTGTCAGCGCCAATCCTTGCTGCAGCAGCAGCCGCCAAACATCCAGATTGTCCCGGGGGTAGACCATGTCCAACCCTGTGCCCAACACGGCTATGGAGCCGCCCACCTCTTCCAGCCCCGCCAGGTGCGCCTCCCGGTCTATGCCCCAGGCCATGCCGGACACCACAGTGACCCCGGCCCGGGACAGGTCCCGGCACAACCCGCGGGCAAACTCTTTGCCCCACTGGGTGCAACGGCGCGGACCCACCACAGCCACGCCGGGATTGCCCAGCAGCTCGCGGCGGCCCGTGTAATAAAGAAACAAGGGGGGGTCCGGAATCTCGCGCAATCGCGCAGGATAGTCCAGGTCCGTCCACAGCAACAAACCATCCCGGCGCCGCCAGAAGGCGTCCCACTCCTCCCGGGCGGGCTCACGCCAAGCCTGGGTGGAAAAAACCGCCGCCTGGTCCTCGCGCACCAAACGGCGGCGAAGCCAGGAACCAGCGTCCATCACCGCCGGATACGCCCCTCCGTATGTTTGCAGCAGCCTGCGCCATGTCCGCGGGCCTATCCCCCGGGAATGCTTCAGGGCCAACGAAGCCCAGTACTCTTTGCGACCGTCTTCATCCAGGCCGAAGGCATCCTGCGCCTGTCCGTAAAGCTCCGGGCGCTCGCTCTCCCATACAGCCAGGCAAGCGTCAAAGATGCTGCTGTGGTCTTCACTGTACACGGGAATCAATCATTGGGTAAGCTGCAGCTTGTCCCTGGCCAGCCGGGCGGGCTCGCTTTGCGGGTAGTCGTCCACCAAAGTCTGCAGATAGAACCGGGCGTTGCTGGCGTCGCCCAGCCTGTCGTAACTGTAGCCAATTTTCAGCAAAGCGGCGGCCGCCTTGTCATGCTGGGGAAACCGACTGCTCACGTCCTTGAAAGTCAAAATGGACTGGCCGTAGCGCTTGTCGTGATAATAGGTCTCGCCCAGCCAGTAGAGGGCGTTGGGCGCCAGGGGGCTGTCCGGATGTTCCTCCAGAAATTCGTTCAGCTTTTCCCGGGCCTGCTCGGTCTTTCCGGCCCGTGTCAGCTCCAGCCCCTTACGGTACAACCCCATGCCTGCGGGCGCAGGCGCCCGTTTTGCCGTTTGCGGCTGTTGCGTTGTCTGGCGCTGGGCCGGCTGCGCTGCCGCCTGCTCCTCTTCAGCCCCACGCGCAGCTTCCGGTTGCACCCCGCTCTGGTTTCTGGCCCGCAGTTCAGATTTGAGCGCAAGCACCTCGGTGTGCAAGGCCGCCGTGTCCTGGCGAATAGCCGCCACATTCGTGTCCAGGTCGGCCATGCGCTGCTCCCACTGGCCCATCCTTTCTTCCAGCTCCGCCCGCAACCCGCGCTGTTCTTCCTGAAACTCCAGAAAATGCTTTTCCAGGCTTTGCAGACGCCACTCGCGGCTCTCCTCAGCAGGAGGCGCGCCGTTGCCCACAGTGCTGCATCCGGCTGCTGCAAACACAGCCAACAGACCCATTACTATTGCGACCCGCATCAAGGGACCCTCCGGTCGGTTTCAATGGCTAACAGTAGGGCCATAGGCGATAACCATGATTTTTTCAAGGAAATGCATGGTGCGTACATGGCTTTTCTCCTTGCAGTCCAGGCGTGCAGCGCCGGCCCTGATCCACCGCCTAGACATCAAACAATCCCTGTTACGTTTGGAAAACCAAACAAATAGATTGCGCATACAAGCATACGTATATCACCAAAGAGGCGACGCCGCCATGTCCCAAGACGTCATTTTTTCACATACCAAAAAGCGATGAATGCTGGCTCAGGAGCCCCGGCCCATGCTCAATGGAGCTTCAATACAGACCATTAGGGCGGGCGACCGCAAGGGCCGCCCCCACACTGTGACACATTGATATAACGCATCGCGCCTGTGCTGACCTGAGCCAACTCCTCTCTGGCCTGCGCCGCCAAGCGGAGGATTCTGGCCGGCAATACGGCTTGACACAATACGAAATAATTTATACTACACATTCCGTGTTACACATCTTATTTAATTACACATTAAAGGCGTTCGCTATGAAAATTCATCTCCTCTTGCCGTTTGGCCTCTTGCTCTTTGCCCTTGTCTTTTGTCCACCACAAACCAACGCCGAGACTGTCACAGACGCGTTGGGCAGAGACGTGGACCTTCCCGATACAATTGACCACGTCATCTGCTCGGGAGCAGGCTGTTTACGGCTGCTTACTTACTTGCAGGCCCAGGACATGATCGTGGCTGTGGACGACATGGAAACGCGGCGCAGCCGGTTCGACTCCCGGCCTTATGCGTTGGCCAATCCTCAATTCAAGTCTATGCCCACCTTTGGAGAGTTCCGCGGACATGACAATCCGGAGCTTATCCTCACTCTGGACCCACAGCCAGACGTCATCTTCAAGACGTATACTTCCAGCATGGGCTACGACCCTGAAGAGCTTCAAGCCAAAACCGGCATTCCTGTTGTGGTGCTCAATTACGGCGACCTCGGGCGGTTGCGCCATCAATTGTACCAAGCTCTGCGCATTATGGGAGGCGTTGTAGGCAAGCAGGACCGGGCAGAGCAGGTTATCGACTTTTTCTCCACCGAGATTGCTACCCTGGAGCAACGAACAGCGAACATTCCCGAAAGCGAAAAGCCCACGGTGTTCATCGGCGGCGTGGCCTTCAAGGGGCCCCACGGCTATCAGTCCACCGAACCGGCGTATCCGCCGTTCACCTTTGTCAACGCCCGCAATCTGGCTTATGACGAGACTCTTTCTGGCAAGGAGCTGCGCCACGCTGACATGGCCAAGGAGCAGATCGTCCAGTGGGACCCGGACTACTTGTTTCTGGACCTTTCCACCCTGCAGATGGGCGAAGGGATCGGCGGTCTGCATGAATTGCGCACTGACCCGGCCTACCAGACCATGACCGCCGTGAACAAGGGAGAGGTTTACGGCTTGCTCCCCTACAACTGGTACACCAAGAACTACGGCTCCATCCTGGCCAACGCCTGGTTCATCGGCAAACTGCTCTATCCGGAACAGTTCACTGACGTGGAGCCGGCGGCCAAGGCGGACGCTGTGTATGAATTCCTGGTTGGCAAACCTGTTTTTTCCCAAATGAACAAGGCCTTTGGAAACTTGGCTTACCAGCGCATCCCGCTAAAGTAGCATGCATTTTGCCAACGGACATGTGCCTGCGGAATACCGCCGCTATATAGGCAGGAAAATCGGCGTGACCGCAGCTTGCGGTCTGCTCCTGGCTCTGTCTCTGGCGGTGTCTGTCTCTCTGGGCGCAGCGGACCTGCCCCTGCTGGACGTAATCAAGACCATGTTAGGCTTCGACGTTTCCAAGCGCTTTGACGCAATTATTTGGAATATCAGGCTGCCCCAGGCGCTGACAGCCATGGCTGCAGGAGCGGGTCTGGCTGTTTCCGGCGCCGCCATGCAGTCCATTTTACGCAACCCTCTGGGATCGCCCTTCACCTTGGGCATTTCCCACGCCGCCGCCTTTGGCGCCGCCTTTTCTGTCATGGTGTTGGGCAGCGGGACCATGAGTTCCACAGCCGTAGGCGCAGTAAGCATTTCCAACCCGTATGTAACCACAGTTGCAGCCTTTGTCTTCAGCGTGGCGGCGGCTGGTGTCATCATCGCCGTCTCCCGGCTCCGGTCCGCGACGCCGGAGGTCATGGTGCTCACCGGCGTGGCCCTGGGCGCGCTGTTCACAGCTGGGACCATGTTTCTTCAATATTTTGCTGACGACGTGCAGCTGGCAGCCATGGTTTTCTGGACATTTGGCGACACTGCCCGGGCCAGCTGGCGGGAACTGGGGATCATCTGCATCGCCACTGCGCTGTGCTCTGCCTACTTCATCGCCAACGGCTGGAACTTCAACGCCATCGACGCCGGCGACGAAACCGCCAAAGGGCTGGGCGTGCGCGTGGAACGGGTGCGCATGGCCGGCATGCTCTTGGCTTCCCTGCTCACGGCCACGATAATCGCCTTTCTGGGCATCATCGGCTTTGTAGGCTTGGTTGCGCCGCACATGGTGCGCCGAGTCATCGGCGCAGACCACCGGTTTCTGCTGCCTGCAACCATGCTTTTAGGCGCGCTGCTCCTGCTGCTTTCGGATACAGCCGCCCGGCTGGCGCTCTCTCCTCACGTTCTCCCTGTTTCTGTACTCACGGCCTTTTTGGGCGCGCCGGTATTTTTATGGCTCATAATCCGCGGAGGCCGTAAATGATTCTCACCATCGACGGGCTGAGCTTTGCCTACAATGGCTCCCCTGTGCTTGACGAGGTGGACTTTACCGTCAACGCCGGCGAACTGCTGGCCATTCTGGGGCCCAACGGCGTGGGCAAGACAACCCTGCTTAAATGCATCAACGCCATTCACAAGCCCAAAACCGGGGTTATCTTGCTGGACGGAAAGCTTCTGAACGGCCTGAGCCCCCAGCAGGTGGCGCAAAAGGTAGGCTACGTGGCCCAACGGTGCGACACCGCCCGGCTCACAGTGTTTGACGCAGTGCTCATGGGCCGCAAGCCGCACATTCGCTGGAAGGTGTCCGAAGAAGACCTGAAAATGGTGGACGCAGCTCTCAAGCGGCTGGAGCTATACTCTCTGGCCCTGCGGCACATAGACCAGCTGAGCGGCGGAGAGCTGCAAAAAGTTTCGGTGGCCCGGGCTCTGGTGCAGGAGCCCCGGTTGTTGTTGCTGGACGAGCCCACCAGCTCTCTGGATATGAAGAACCAGGTCGCCATACTCAAAATGATTCGCCGTGTGGTGGACGAACACCGCATCGCCGCAGTCATGACCATGCACGACCTGAACACAGCCCTGCGCTTTGCGAACAAGTTTATGTTCCTCAAAGACGGCGCCGTGTTCGGCTGCGGCTGCGTAGAAGACGTTACTGCACAGATGGTCGGAGACGTCTATGGACTGGAGGTGGAGATGCACCGCGTGAACGGCCAACCCTTTATCCTGCCTGTACAGTGAGGAGCATATGAGCTGCACTCTTTCCCAAGAATCCATTGAAAAGACCATTGCTTTCCACGGCCATTCCTGCCCAGGGCTGACCATAGGATTGCGCGCTGCTGAACTGGCGCTGCAGGAGCTGGGCCATACCCCCGTTGCACAGAGGCTGGCGGTGGTGGAGACAGACATGTGCGGCGTGGACGCCGTGCAGTGTCTCACGGGCTGCACCTTTGGCAAGGGCAACCTTATCCACAAGGATTACGGGAAAATGGCCTTTTCCTTTTATGACCGGCGCACGGGCAAAGGGTTTCGGGCCGTGCTCAAGCCCGGGGCCAGAGGCGACATCGACGCCGAGCTGGGATCGCTCATGCGCAAGCTGAGCGACGGTTCAGCCACGGACCAGGAAAAGTCCCTGGCCGGAGAACTGCGCGCCCGGCTGCAAGACCGTTTTCTGTCCCTGACGCTGAAAGAGATGTTTGACGTACAAGCGGCGGCCAGTCCTGCGCCCAGCCCGGCCCGCATTCTGGACAGCCTGGAGTGCGCAGACTGCGGCGAAAAAACCATGGAGTCCCGAACCCGGCGCTTTGCTGGCCGCACCTTATGCATTCCCTGCTTCGCCAAGGTGGAGCAAAAGGTCTGAGCAGCGCGCTCGCGCCTGCTTCCTCAGTGGGTGGATGAAGAGCCTACCCGGACCTTGGCCCGCTGCTCAGCCACCAGCCCTTCCAGACCGAACTTCTTGATGCGGTAGCCAATTTGCCGGGGAGTGAGACCTAATTCCTTGCCGGCCTTGTGCTGCACCCAGTCGTTGCGGCGCAGGGCGGTGAGCACTTCGTTGCGCTCCAGCTCCTTAAGCGAAGGCCGGCCCACAGGCTCCGGGACATCTTGCACTTCAGGGCTTTCAGTATTGTTCACGGACAAACACAGCCGGATGAGGTCGGCTTCTATGCGTCCGCCTTCAGCCAGGATAACCAGCCGTTCCACCAGGTTTTCCATTTCCCGCACGTTGCCGGGCCAGTCGTATTTGCGCAGCAGCTCCAGGGCCTGGTTGGAGAAACGTAAATGCCGGTTGTACTCTCGTGAGACCTTGGTCAGAAAATGCGTCAGCAGGCTGGTGATGTCTTCCCTGCGCTCCCGCAGCGGCGGCACGTGCATGGGGAAGACGTTCAGGCGGTAAAACAGGTCCGGCCGGAACTTGCCAGTCTCCACCTGGGTTTCCAGGTCCAAGTTGGTGGCGGTAAGGATGCGCACGTCCACCTTGTGTGTTTTGTTGGACCCTAGGCGCTCAAATTCTTTATCCTGAAGCACGCGCAGCAGCTTGGCCTGCAGCCCCATGGGCAGGTCGCCAATTTCGTCCAAAAAAATAGAGCCGTTGCGCGCATCTTCAAAACGTCCGGCCTTGGAGGCCACAGCGCCGGTAAAGGCGCCCCGCTCGTAGCCAAACAGCTCGCTTTCAAGAAGGTTTTCGGGAATGGAAGCGCAATTGACCTTGATAAAGGGATAGTCTCTACGATCTGAAAGATCGTGTATGATTCTGGCTATGAGGGTTTTGCCAGAGCCGGATTCGCCCAGAAGCAACACGGTGGCCTTGGTGGGGGACACGCGCTCCATCTGCCGCTGCACGTCCAGCATGGCCTGCGATTTGCCAACGATGTATAATCCGCGCGTTTCCTTGGACAGCCGGTACTTCAAAGAGGCGTTCTCGCGCCGCAGGTCGTCCACCTGAGCCCGGACCTGCTCGTTCAAACTGATGAACTGGGCGATAAGCGTGGCCAGCACGGTGAGAAAATCAATGTCTTCTTGAAAACCAACCTCGTTTTCGAACAATCTGTCCACGTTGAGTACGCCAATGGCCTCGCCATGCAGTAAAATGGGCACGCCGATAAAGGAAACCCTCGCCTTTTCGATGGACCGGGCGCCGGTTTTGTCTAAAAAGAGCGGCTCCTGGCGAATGTCCGGCACGACAAAAGGCCGCTTGGTGCGGAATATGCGCCCGGTGACGCCCTCTTCCAGCTTGTAGACGCCGCGTTTTTTCTCCTCAGTGGTGAGGCCGTGGGAGGCGACAATGGCCAACTGCCCGCTCATGGCGTCCATAAGCGTAATCGTAGCCCGCTTCATGGCCAGCGTTTCCGAGACAATAGTCAAGACAGCCTCAAGGGCGGCCTCCAGGTCCAGCGCTTTGTCAATGACCTGGCTAATAGCGGATAAGACATTGAGTTCCAGATTTCGAATCATAATTTACAATTTTTGTAATTTTTACATTTTAAGTTGCCAAAAATCGACCAAATATAACATTTTTAGCAATCAGCACGTGCGCCGCCTTCTCCCGGCTCTTCCCGTGCATATACATGTTTTTCTAATCCCTTAGCAGCACTCGTAGCGATATTTTTTGGCGCTTTGCCGGCAAGCCGAAAGTGCGCCTCCATGTACAATGCATGGTCAGTGCCAAAATGCTCCCAGAAAAAAAATCGCCTTCTCCGTATGATTTGACAAATTCGTGCCTTGTCAGGTCTGATTTTGCCGGCTAGTATTGGCCGTACACGTCGTTTGGACTGAAGCGCTCTGTTTTCTCTGGTTTTTCAGCAGCCCGGGCGCTATGCGCAAACACTAGTTCAGCCAACCCCAGCCGTCCCAAGGGAGATTTTCATGGACCACTACGCCAAGCGATACAAGGACAGATACGAGGCAGAAATTGAATTTCGCCCTTCTGGAAAACGGATTCCCATTGAAGGCGATATTTTCCGGCCGCTGCTGGATCAGATCATTGCCGACATTCCGGACTTGGAAGTAGGCTTGAACCGTGAAGGTTCCAAAAACTGGGACGAATTCATCATAGTGGTCCGCAAAACCCGGGGGTGACCGAAGCATACTAAGGATCGCCGGGCGTCTCGGCTTCGGCTTTTTCCCGGCGCGCGTTTACTGCAGGCCCGGCCTTATGGCCGGGTTTTTTTGCGCCCCCAGTTTTTCTATTCCAGCGGTATGGTCCGGAACACGTTCCGGCCCTGGCGGCTGATGAGCAGCATGATCACCCCCTTGTCCCGGCCGTCGCTCTCCAACACCTCTTGAAAGTCGTCCACAGCGCCTATCTGCTGCTGGTTCACTTCCAGGATCACGTCGCCGGGCCGCACGTCGTTGTTGGCTGCTGGCGACCCGTCCTCCACGGCTGAGACCAGCACGCCCTGCAAAACGTCCATGCCCAGCTCAGCTGCGGCGTCGCCGGTCACCGGCTCTAGCCTCATGCCCAGAGCCGCGCCGTCCTCTTGGGGTTCCGGCTCTTGTCCGCCCCCCTCGCGGCTATTTGCAGCCATGCGGGACAGGTCGCGCTCGCCCAAGGTCACGGAAAGCTTCACTTCCCGGCCTTTGCGCCAGACTGTCAGCCGCGCCGTGTCCCCAGGCTCCAGGGCCGCAATCTTACGCAACAGGCCGTTGGCGGTCTCCACCCGGCGGCCATTGACGGACAGAATCACGTCCCCGGTCTTGACCCCGGCCCTGGCCGCGGGCTCGTCCTCCAGCACGGCGCTGACCAACGCCCCGCGCGGTTCGTTCAGGTCCAGGGCCTTGGCCATGTCCGCGTTCACGTCCTGAATGGTCACGCCTATCCAGCCCCGGGTCACTTTTTTGTCCGCCTTCAGCTGGTCGATCACGTCCTGGGCCATGCTGGAGGGAATGGCAAAGCCGATGCCCTGCCCCGTGGCCACTATGGCCGTATTCACGCCAATGACCTCGCCGTCCATGTTCAGCAAGGGCCCGCCTGAGTTGCCAGGGTTGATGGACGCGTCAGTCTGAATGTAGTCGTCAAAGGGCCCGGAGCCGATGAACCGGCCCTTGGCGCTGACTATGCCCACAGTCACAGAGTGGTCCAGGCCAAAAGGGTTGCCGATGGCCATGACCCACTGGCCCACCTCCATGGCGTCAGAATCCCCGAAACGCAACACGGGCAGGTCCGTCCTGGCGTCTATTTTTATTAGCGCCAGGTCGGTTTCCTTGTCCCGGCCCACCACGCGGGCGTCATAGCTCTCGCTCTCCTTGTCTTGGCCCTGCAGATTCACCTTCACCTCGTCCGCGTCGGCCACCACGTGGTTATTGGTAACGATGAAGCCGTCCTTCGAAATAATGAAGCCAGACCCAAGAGAGCTGCTCTGGCGCTTCTGGCCTGGCTCGCCGAAAAAATCCTCGAATTTGTCAAAAAATTCTCTGAACGGTTCTGAACGGGGGTGGAACTTGAAAAACTCCTCCCAGTCCGGTCCGCCTGCAACATTTTTAATAGTGGATATGTTCACCACGGCCGGGCTGGCCTTCTTGGCCAGATGCGTCAATTCCGGCAAAGCCGCGACGGACCTAGCTGGAAAAAGAAAGACAAACACGCACGCGAGCACTGCCGCAACCCCGGCCGCTCGTTGCAAGTAATGGCTATATATCACGATGGACCTCCAAGTATTGACTGTTACAACGGCAGACGCAAAACACGTCTGCATCATATCGCAACATACCTTTCCCGCTGGCTGCTGTAAACGCCGGCACAGGAATAATCATGCATAGCCTGCAGGTATTCTGGGGCCAGCTCTCGCTGGGGCCACTCTCGCTTGACACCCGGCCCTGCCCGCGGCTACAGGACCTTTTCCTTGCCGCGCAGCACATTGCCGCGTAAGATAGCTTGCCACGGATGGCCCCGTAGCTCAGGAGGATAGAGCACGAGATTCCTAATCTCGGTGTCGCAGGTTCGAATCCTGCCGGGGTCACCACTTTCTCTGCCGTATTTCATTGACCGTTCTTTTCCGCAACATTACGGTCGATGCACAACACCAGGGAACCGCCCATGACCCACTCCATTACCTTTGCCCCGCGACGCAAGGCCCTGCAGGACGCCATGCGCGGCTTGGCCATTTGCGCCGGCTTCTTCGTTTTTGCTGTGGTGTTTCTTCTGGATGACAGCGAGGCGCGCCTGTTCTTCAGCGCTGTCTTTCTTCTTTTTGTGGCCATTGGGGGCGGCCTTTACTACGCCAAGGCCAGAAGTCCGCGCTTTCCACTGGTGTTGGACGCGCAAGGGATACACACTCCGGAGCTATTCAAGCGGTATTACGTGGAAACCATTCCCTGGAGCGCCATCGCAGGTTTCAGCCTTTTCCGCGGGCACAAGCGCGTAGGCTCGTTCCTGCGCATTCGCTTGCAGGAGGGCTCGTTCAAGGACGGGCTGCGCAAGCCCGCAGACATCGGCTTTGGCCACGACGTGAACATCCTGCTGGATTTTGAGGAGGACGAGGAGGCCATCCTGCAGGCGGCGCAAGAACTGCTGGAGCGGCATGGAAACAAGCCCGCGGAGGACAAATAAAAAACCGCCCCCAGGCCGAAGCCGGAGGGCGGTGGGAAGTCGCTAGAGACTAAATCAATATCTAGAAAGACCCCGTATCAAACATATAACATAATCCTTCAACAGCACCAGTCACCCAAGTAGCTTGCATGCCGTTTCCGCAAGCAACAATACCATTAGTATCAACAGCAGCACAAGCGGACATGCCAAAGACTTTGTCATCTCCGTTTCCACCATTGCTATCGGCTTCGCCGTCAATGGAGACATCAACCATTTGCAAATAGAGAGCTTCATTTTCAGAAAGGTCACCGCCATCAGTCACAACACACAAAACCGGGACAGGATCAATGCCAGCACCCGGATCAAACATATCAACGCCAACATTAAAAGTTGTTGAACCAAGAGTCAGTTGCTCTTCAAAGTTCTCAATACCTGCGTTGGTAATGTCAGTGTAAAAGTTGTCGTCAGTGGGATCACCGTCCTGGTCTGAATCGCCCGGAAACCTTCCCACCCGGTCCATGTGCGTCCATACTGCAACCTCAGCTTGGCGCACAAAATTCGCAACGCGCTTGGCCCTGGCGTTGGTTATCAAATCCTGCCCTTTCAGCACCGCGCCGATGATCAGCCCGATGATGATGAGCACGATGGCCATTTCGATAAGCGTAAAACCGCCCTGCTGCTGCTGCTTGCGGTTGCGCAGTTTTACCAGTGGATTTTCCATTGCTGTCCCCTCCTTGGCGCTGTAGGCCATTTTCTGCCGGTTGGCGTCCCTGATGTCTCCATGCTCTCCCCCCGAAAAGCCTTGGAGAACAAAGCATGTCAGTATAACACGTGCTTCAGGGAGGTGAATAGTCAAAATGCCCTATACAGTCAACCCGGCAAGTCACATTGTCACAAACTCTTGCTTTGTCTGCGCAGCCCCATTGCTGCGCATGGGTATAAGTCTAGCAACTATTGTGCCGATGGCAAGGGGCGGGCGTATTACACTGCATCCACAATACTACGCCATGGGCGTTGTACGCCTCCCCGCCGGTTTCTTGACATTCCCCCCGCCCGCCAGTACCTCAACAGACGGCGCGCAGCCTTGCTTCACAACTGTGGGAAAAATGGCGTTCCGCCATGTTAACAGCCTGTTAACAGTCTGTTAAAAAAATCCGATTTCGCAGGCTGTTCAAGCACATTTTAGCGTTGAGGCAACGCTTTTTGAAGCAACGCAGCCATCGTGGATGTTTCAACTGCCTGATAAGGATATAACCGTGGACACCATTGTCAAACTGGAATTCCTCGTCCCCGCAGCCAGTGCGGAGCCCTTCACTGCTTTTCTTTTCGACCGCGTGCAGTACGGTTGGGAGGAGGAAGAGCGCACCGGGAACACCCTTTTCCGAGTGCACGCCGAGGACCCGGCCTTTGCCCGGGACCTGGGCCAGCAGGCAAAGGCCCGCTTCCCTGACGTTTCCTTGACGCAGGAAGACGCGCCCAACCGGGACTGGGCTCTGGCCTGGCGGGAATTCTTCACGGCCGTGCTCTGCGGCGAGGACTTTGTAGTCATCGCCCCCTGGATGGTGGAGGAGAATCCCTACGCGAGCCGCATTCCAATCATTATCGAACCCAAGACCGCCTTTGGCACCGGCCACCACCCCACCACGGCCCTGTGTTTGGAGGTGCTGTCCGAATTGCAACGCAATGGCCGAGCCGCGCCGGGCATGCGGTTTCTGGACCTGGGCTGCGGCTCCGGCGTGCTGGGCCTGGCCTGCGCCAAGCTGGGCCTGACCGGCCTGGGCCTGGACGTGGACCCCCTGGCCGTGGAAAACAGCCTGGAGAACATCGGCGTCAACGGCGTGGACCCGGCCGCCTTTGCCGTCATGGAAGGCAGCCTGGAGGTTATAGAGGAATCGCCGGAGCAATTCGACCTGGTGCTGGCCAACATACTGGCCGAGCCGCTCATAGACCTGGCCCCGCGCATCGCGCAGCGGGTGAAAGACGGCGGCGCGCTGGTCCTCTCCGGCGTACTGGCTGTCCAGGCGGACGCCGTGGCCGCGGCTTACGCCTCCCTGGGCCGGCCAGAGCCTCAGCGCCGCGACTCCGGCGAATGGTCCGCGCTGGTGTGGTAAGCGCCACGAAGCCAACGGCGGTGATGCGCGACAGCGCAGCACAGTGGCGCGACAGCCTGATCCCCGCAGCGGCGCAGGGGGCAGGGGGCAGGCGTCATATGGCAGTCCATAAGACGGCGCATTATGCGCTGATCAACACGGTTTGTTTCGCTCGGGATACGGACGAAGGCGAAGCCGAGGGACAGGGAAAGAATTCACCCCGGATGACGTAGACAAAGGCGAGCTGATGCGCATGCCCCTGGCGCATTGCCGCCGTCCTTTTCTCCTGGTATAGCTCATATCCGCAAACCAAAGGGGGCGCCATGCGTGCGAGTACACATATAACAGCAGCTGCATTCTTCTTATATTGTTGCACAATAGTGTTGCCGGCCACGGCCCGCGCTGCGAATGTGACCTTGTCCTGCGGCGCCTTTGTGGGGCTGGAGCTGGAGCTGTGCGAACAACACGCCCAGGAGTGGGCTGCAGAGACAGGCAACACCGTGACCATGTTTGCCACGCCGCGACTGGTGAACAACACCCTGGCCGTTTACGAACAGATGTTCTCGTCAAAAAGCAGTGAATTGGACGTGCTGCTCATCGACGTCATCTGGCCCGGCATCCTAAAAAAACATTTGGCCGACCTGTCTGCATACATCCCGGATTCTCACATAGAGCAGCATTTTAAGCCCCTGGCGCAGACCAACGTGGACGAGCAGGGCCGGCTGCTGGCCGTGCCCTACCGCATAGGCGCCGGGCTGCTCTACTACCGGGCGGACCTGCTGGAAAAATACAACCGGCCCGTACCGACTACTTGGGAGGAGCTGCGCGACACCGCCCGGCTGATCCTGGAAGGCGAAAAGGCAGCCAACCAGGACATGGCCGGCTATGTGTGGCAGGGCAAAGCCTATGAAGGGCTCACCTGCAACGGGCTGGAATGGATAGACTCGTACCGGGGCGGGACCATTATCGACGAGGCCACGGGCGACGTGACCGTGAACAACCCCAAGGCGTTGGAAGCGCTGGCCATGGCGGCGTCCTGGGTGGGAGACATTTCGCCGCGGGCGGTGCTGACGTTTGCGGAGGAGGACGCCCGGGAATTTTTTCAGGCCGGCAACGCCGTGTTCATGCGCAACTGGCCCTACGCCTGGGCTTTGCTCAACCAGGAAGGCTCGCCTGTGAAAAACAAAGTGGACGTGGCGCCTCTGCCCAAGGGAGGAGCCGACGGCAAGCACACCGGAACCCTGGGCGCCTGGAGCGCTGCAGTGTCCGTCTATTCCGAGCACCCGGCGGAAGCCGCAGATTTGGCCCGCCATCTGACTACAAAAGAAGCGCAGTTGGTGCTGGCCATTCAGGCCTCGTCCAACCCTACCATAGGCGAACTGTACGCCAATACGGCGCTGCTGGCGGCCAATCCCTTCATGGGCAAGCTTCTCGACACCTTTAAC
>CAYTSA010000063.1:0-23475 GCA_964440345.1 uncultured Desulfovibrionaceae bacterium
GGCGGGTAGCTCAGCTGGGAGAGCATCGGCCTTACAAGCCGAGGGTCACAGGTTCGAGCCCTGTTCCGCCCACCATTATGATAGCGGAGCCGTAGTTAAGTTGGTTATAACGCCGGCCTGTCACGCCGGAGGCCGTGGGTTCGAGTCCCATCGGCTCCGCCAGACAAATCAAGGGGTTACACTTCATTGTGTAACCCCTTTTTTTACAGGACCCAACAATCGGACACAAAAAATATTTTTGTACAGTTTTTCAGTTAGTTGTTAAGTGCGAAATCACACGACCTCCGGTTAAATGCAGATATCGTACTGTTACTGTTAGAGAAAGTTTTGGGTCATGGGGGTTGTGGTGATTCTACAATGCTAAAATGCTTAGCCCCAAATGTAGACGAGCATCCTGGACATGAAGGCTGCCACCCCATTAGTATCGATATGCAACTTGCCGTTCCCCCTACAAACAGGGAGGGCGAATGAATTTCTAGATTAATCCATTCTCTGGCTTGATCGTTTCACTAAACCTATACCCCAAGGACAATAAAACGTGCCCACGAAAACAGACGTATGGAAAATTGAAAACGAGAGGCCTGTCCTCATCTCACGATGCAAGCTAGACCTTGAGTCTCGTATTGAGAATTGGATTAAACATGATGTTTCCTTAATCAGTGAAGACTTGCTAATAATTGGCCAGCAAACCGTTTCACCCCTGCCAGGTCGGCCGCTCATGCTACCAGCGACAACGACGGCGAGGGGCGTCTGACGGGAAGTGGAATTTTACAGCAGGTTTTGGACTTGATCCGTTGTAGGGTTACTATAAGGGCATATCCGTTACTGTGAGCCAAGGTATTTCTTTTTTGGATTCCACTGATTCATACGAATCTTTATTGAAGAAAGCCGATGTCATGCTTTACGAAGCAAAGACTAATGGTAGAAATTGTGTTTGTTGTATACAGTAGTTGCCCCTCGACCAGTTCACGTACCCTGTCCAAGTCATCAAGTGGAGGCGTGTGCCGGTTTTCGCATTGTTCTGGGGGATATTGAGCGCATATCCCTAGAGATTCTTGTGCAGGTCAGTCAAAAAAGGTATTCTCAACAGAGGCTGTGATAGGCAAGGATTGATCCACTGCATCAGAGTAATTCCATCAGCCTGAGCTGGTTCAGGAGCGAGCGTTGGCTCAACGCGAAAATGAGCTAATAAACTGAAAATATGGACTTTCTGAAGGCTCCTAAGGACGGTCGCCAGGCATGTCCATTGTTTCCACTGGTGGTATGACGCCTTCTTTTTGCAGCTCGTGAAAACTATACATCAGCCGCGTCAATACCTGGTCTGCATCGGGTAAAGCTTTTTTGCTCAAGTGGAAAAATACAGGCACTTTTGACCATTCCGTCAATGTAAACGCCTTGGCTTGGTCCAGCAGCGCCTCATTTTCGTTGATAAGAAGCGTGTTTAATCCTGCTTCAAAATTCAGGTCATAGAGCAGCGCATAATCTAAATCACGCTTGATCAGCACGGATATGGCCTGCTCAAAGGTATCCACCTCGTACAGTTCGACCTGGTTCGCCGGGTCGTCAAGCCATGTTTTAAAGCCGCCGTATCCGTAGCCGCGCATGACAACGATTCGTTTACCCTGCAAATCGTTGCGGTACTCTACAGGGGGCGAGTCTTTTAGTCCGTAGATGTTCAAATTTTCTGTATAGATGGGTTCTGAGCTTGTCAGGATAAGGTCTGGCTTGTCCAGCAAGGGATTCTTGACCAGCATGCTGAGGTCAACTGTGCCTTCAGCAATGCTCTGCATCAACCGTTTGGCGGGGAAGAGTTTGCCAATCCAGTTATAGCCGGCGTGATTTGCAATTTCGCCAAACATTTCAGGACGTTTGCCGCCAATTTCACCATGTGTGTCAAGCATCCAGCCTGTGGGGAAAGGGGGACCGCTCAGGATCAACGTTCGATTTTGCGCTGCAAAGGCCCCAGGCGCCTGCATGCTAATGAAAAGCAGCAAGACCAAAAAGGCGGCAATAGTTTTCAGCGAGCGAGAATCAGGCATGGCGGTTCCATTTGTAATGTAGAGATGAATGGTCATATTTACATACTAGATCACTACTATTGCATTTGTGTGACGCTCGACGCTCGTCTTCAGAATTGCAGCATCGCGCATTCCTTGGCGCACTGAACGGAAAAGAAAATTCATTCAGAATTTTATGCACTTATGAATAAAAGAAAGGCGGCCTTGCCCCCGCGTGAAGGACTGACTATACAAACTGTATACTCCGTTGGGGCTGTTGGATGCGACTCCGAAGCCCTTTGGGTAGGGATGCAACGGTTAGTTTCGGGCAGCTCGCAATGCTGTCATGCCGAACATGGGAGATATCTATGAAGCCCGTGATTGCCACTCTCGCCAAATTCCTTGTGGCCGGCAGCGCCTTTTTAGCCCTCATGGCGCTCTTGGGATGCGGCGTTCCAGATTCCTGGAAGTCCTTGCAAACTTTGGGCGAGACATGGCGCTTCCACGACATGCTCATGGGCAAGACCTTTCCAGAATATGCTGGCGTCCCATTCATTCCTGTGCTGGAGGAAAAGCTGAGCGCAGGCCACACGCGGCGTCACTACGTGATCGAAAACGATGCGGACCAGTTCGGGCCAATACGTTGCAGCCGGATTGTCTATATATTCAGCAGGAATAACTATCTGAAGGACATCCGGGTCGAATTCGACGGCACAGAACAGCTCCAGGAAACGCGTGAAGCGCTAAAAGAACTATTTGGCGCCCCCCAGCACTCCCACCGTCAGGGAGAAGAAAAATGGTACTACAACACGCTATTGTTCTGCCTGCGCTATGACGAGCAAGCCTCGCCCGCAGGGACGCTTTCCATAACGTTAATGCTGCCGTGTCACGTTTCTTGAACAAGGAGGAGTCTTGCATCAAGACAGAAGAGCGCTGATAAGCTCTGGCGCAGAGCGAGGCGGGAAAAAACAAGAGACCGGCGCGCCCTTTCTGCTTCCTTTTCTCGTTGCAGTCTCGACCGTATTGCTCGCTGGCTGTCTGCAGCAGCCGCCGGAAGACGTTGGCCATTTTTACATGGATGCTGTTTTCAGGCGTAACCTCGTTGCTGTGGAGTACGTCTGTAAAGAGAAGCGAGAGGATGCAAGGCGGCGTATGGAGCAGCAGTTTGCCGTCGAAGAGGCTAAAGGCGTGGGCTGGGTAAACACCAAGGGCCTGAAGACGGAGCTGGTGGAGCACTCCGGAAACGGAGCCTTGTTGCATATGCACGGGGTTGTGGCCCTGCATTGGCGGCACGGTCGGGTGGACAACGAAGCCGTCAATGCGCTATATTCATTGACTCGCAATTCGGCTGGCGCATGGCGCATTTGCTATTGATCCGGCGCAGGACCAGCCGCTCCTGATAGCTTTTTCCAGGCATTTGATCCTTTGCATTTTTTTGAAAAGACGTTACAAGTCCGTCATCAACATGCTTTCACGCCCAGTCACTCATAGAGGAGGTCACATGTTTACACGCATCATCGTCGCAGTTTCTTTGATCATCGCCTTTGCCGCAGCGCCTGTGCAGGCCGAGGACACTCCGTTCAGCACTTCTATTCTGGAGGGCACCTGGCCTGGCTATGCTCTGGAAACTACTGGCGATAGCGCATTTACGTCGCCTTACGCCAGCAACGTTTTTCAATCTGACGGAGACCTTATTTCCGGCTCTTTTACCTACCCTGACGGAAATGGCGCCGATTTCAACGGCGGCGGTCTGGTGCTTTCTTCCACCGGCAAGGTCAGCGGCCGCTTCGCCATGACCTCCGGGCGCGAACTGTCAGTCAAAGACGGTAAGATGGCCGAAAACAAAGAAGCGTTCGCCTTGACCTACAGCTCGACTGACGGCGCCAAAGGGATATACTTCCTGCTGGAGCAGACCAGCGACTTTGAAGAAAAAGACTTCGAAGACGAATGGGTCATCATGGCTGTGGAGACCGACCAGGTGACGATCAAGCCCAAGTACTTGTGGGCCAAGGTAAAATTGAACGATGAAGGGGAATTTAAGGACGGCGAGTATGAGTACATGGAAAGCGACGCCGGAACCATTATCGACGGCGACCTGAACATTACCACCGACGGCCGCGTGGTTGGCTCCCTGGAGATGTCCAACAACGTCACCTTGACCTTTACCGACGCCTACATGACAAACAACAACAAGACCATCGCCGGCATGCTCACCCACAGCGACGGCATGCACTCCAGCTTCCTCATGGTCAAGCGGGAAGACGGCCATGGCGACGGCGACCTGGACGGCAACTGGTTCAGCTACTTTGCTGAAACCATGGGCGGCGCCAATTACACGCCCTACGGCACCTTTCGCATGGACGACAGCGAAGTGGAGAGCGTAACCCTTGTCTACCAGAACGGCTCCAGTATTTCCTTGAAAGACGGAGACTTTGACGTAGAAGACGACGGCGACGTATCCGGCGAATTCAAGGACGATAATGTAACGTACACCATCTACAAAGGCATTATGGACGACGATAAAGGCCTGATGGCCATCTTCTACTCCTCCTCCGACGGCCGTACCGGCTACGCCGTCATGGTCCGCGAATCCGACGACGTGGACGATGATGATGACGATGACGACGACGGGGACAGCATCAGCGGCTGCAGCCTCTCGCCTAAAGCCGGTCTGGACTGCGCCTGGCTGCTCCTCATGGCTCTGCCCCTGGTCAGTTTCCTGCGCCGCCGGCAGTAATACTGGCTCTCTCTGACACAGAAAGCCCGGTCTCCAACGAGACCGGGCTTTTGTAGCTCTTCCTCTTAGCACATTTTCGCGTTGAGACAACGCTTGCTCCTGCAGCAAATAACAATTGTTTCAGGAAAATGCGTAAGATATTTTAAACCTTTTCAATCTGAAAATGTTCTAAATAACGTTTGCTGCGAGTTGGATGAATAATTGCAGCAGACAGTTATTTAGAGATACAGACCCGAAGAGAAAAAATGAGAACCGAATCAAAATAGAAAATTGCGCAACGACGCTGCAAACGACGCTGCAAACGACGCTGCAAACGACGTGCGCTCGACATCCAGCCCTGCCAGCTCCCTGCGAAATTGTTTGAGCGCTTTGTCGCGTCTGGCCTCGTCGCGGCGGTGCTTGCGGTAGGCGGACATGCGTTCCTTGTCCAACTGGGCCATATAGCGATTGTGCAGCAACTGCAGGCGTTCAATGCCGTGCATGGCTTTACCCCTTTGTGTTCGCCCTATCTCCCTTGACCTGGCGTCGCTTCGGTACTTCATCTATTTTATACGCTCAAAGACGATAGAGCACAAATTGAAAGATGTGATGCAACCCGGGCAAGAGAATGCGTTTGAATTCAAACATGTTGTGGCGAGAGTGCGTATATGCACAGTATGCCCAGCCGGGAAACGTTTCTGTAAGCGGATGTTGGCTGGCAGAGCGAAATCGCACGTATAGATATAATCTATTTCGCGCCCCTCGTATGTCGTATATGTACAAACAGTTTACCCCATCCACTTGATATGGTATGTGTTCTCGCCATTTACGCAGAGCGGGAGGGCCGCCCTGCGTTAGAGCAATTTAACATTGAGGAGAGCCATGACCACACTGGAGAATCCTACAAAAGACATTGCCCAGCGGCTGGCAGGGCTGCGCGACGCCGTGGGCTTGAGCCCTGAAGAGCTGGCCGGCTCTGCAGGCGTGGACCCGGCTGACGTGCTGCAGTTTGAAAGCGGCGAGACTGAGATTCCTGTGAGCTACTTGTACAAAGTGGCCAAAATATGCCGCGTGGACCTGACAGAGCTGCTTACCGGCGGCCAGGCGCATCTGCACTCCTGGTCTGTGGTCCGCAAGGACGAAGGGTTGCGGGTGCAGCGGCGCAAGGAATACAGCTACCATTCTCTGGCCTACAGGTTTGTGAACCGCCAGATGGAGCCCTTTCTGGTGACTGTGGGGCCCAAGGACGAGGCGGACCTGAGCTTCAACACCCACTCCGGGCATGAGTTTATTTACGTACTGGAAGGGCGCCTGGAAGTCTTTCTGGGCGGCGACAAGGTGGTGCTGGAGCCGCACGACTCCTTGTATCTGGATTCGCGGACGCCCCACGCCATGCGTTCGCTTGACGCCGGACCGGCACAATTTCTCGACGTGATAATCTAGCCCGGCGCCGGGCAAGGAGAGCGCTATGCAGGAACGGTTGACGCCCAAGTTGTATCAGGAATTTGTGGATAATTTTGCTTTGACTGTGCCGGAAAACTATAACTTCGCCTTTGACTTTCTGGACAGGACAGCAGCAGAGGACCCGGCCCGGCCAGCCATGGTTCTTATAGACCCCGAAGGCCAGCGCCACGACTATGACCTGGGGTTTTTCAGCCGGGAGTCCGGCAAGCTGGCCAACGGCCTGGCCGCCATAGGCGTAGGCAAAGGCGACCGGGTCATGCTGGTGCTGTATCGACGGGTGGAGTTCTGGGTAGCCATGCTGGCCCTGCACAAACTGGGCGCCGTGGCCGTGCCCTCGCCCAATCTGCTTACGTCTAAGGACATAGAATTCCGGGTCAATTACGCTAAGATCAAAGGCGTCATTTGCGAGCACGCCATTACCGAGCGCATGGAGACCGCACGGCCCAAGTGTGCGAGCCTGGAAGTGCTGGTCCAGGCCGGCGGCGGGGCCTTGCCCGAGGGATGGTCTGCCTACGAAGACGTGTTGGAGGGACAAAGCGACGCCTACGTTCCTGCTGAAAAGCCCGGCGGCGGCGATCCGTTGTTCATTTTTTTCACCTCCGGCACCACGGGCATGCCCAAGATGGTGGAGCACCCGCACACGTACCCTCTGGGCCACTACACTACGGGCGTGTACTGGCACGACCTGCGGCCAGGCGACCTGCATCTGACCCTGGCTGATTCCGGCTGGGCCAAGGCGGTGTGGGGCAAGTTCTACGGACAGTGGATGGCCGGGGCGTGTGTCTTCACCTGGGACTTTCGAGGCAAATTTGAAGCGGACGAACTGCTGCGCATGCTTGCCGAACACAAGGTGACCACCTTTTGCGCCCCGCCCACGGTGTATCGCTTTTTGGTGCGCGAAGACCTGGCTGCGTACGACCTTTCTGGCCTGCGCCACTGCGTCACTGCGGGCGAGCTGCTCAACGGCTCCATCTTTCACGCTTGGGAAAAGGCTACCGGCCTGCCCGTATACGAAGGCTACGGCCAGACAGAGACCTGTCTGCAGATAGCCACTTTCCCGTTCATGGAGCCCAAAGCCGGCTCCATTGGCAAGCCCTGCCCGGGCTGGGACGTGGCGCTCCTGGACCCCGAAGGCAACGTCTGTCCCCCGGGAGAGGAAGGCGAAATATGCATCCGGCTGGGCGACAAACCGGTGACCGGCTTGTTTACCGGCTACCTGGACGAACCCGAGAAGACGGCCTCGGTCATGTATGACGGCTACTACCACACCGGGGACAAGGCCTGGATGGACGAAGACGGCTACTACTGGTTCCTGGGACGCAACGACGACCTGATCAAGAGCTCTGGGTACCGCATCGGCCCGTTCGAGGTGGAGTCTGCGCTGATAACGCACTCGGCGGTGGTGGAGGCCGCGGTGACCGGCGTGCCGGACGATATCCGCGGCCAGGCCGTGAAAGCCACGGTGGTGCTGGCGCCGGGGTATGCGCCCTCTGAAGAACTGACCAAAGAGCTGCAGAACCACGTCAAGGCCGTGACCGCGCCGTACAAATACCCGCGGGTTGTCGACTATGTGGCCGAGCTGCCCAAGACCATCAGCGGCAAGATAAAGCGGGCCGAGATACGGGAGAAGGACGCGGGGTAGGTTGAAGGCTGATCAGGCTGTCTGATCGCCGCCCAGTCGCGCCTGCGCCAGATAGGCCACGTATTCCTGGTTGCCCTTCGGGCCTTTGACGCCCGCGGGCGTAACTCCCCGGCAGGCCAGGCCCAGCTCGTCCACGGCAAAGCGCAGCACCTTGTCCACGGCTTCTTGCTGGTGTTCACTGCTGCGCACCACGCCTTTGCGGACTTTTTCCGGACCCAGTTCGAACTGCGGCTTGACAAGAACCAGAGCGCGGCCGTCCGGCTTAAGAAACTGCGCCAGCGCCGGCAGCACCAGCGTGAGCGATATGAAGGAGAGGTCCGCGGTGACCAGGTCCACCCGGCAAGGCAGAAGGTCCGGAGCTGCGTAGCGCAGGTTCACTCCTTCCAGGGAAATCACGCGCTCGTCGCGCTGCAGCTTTTCGTGCAATTGGCTGGACCCTACGTCCACGGCGTATACTTTGGCCGCGCCGTGCTGCAGCAGGCAGTCTGTAAAGCCTCCTGTAGAGGCGCCGGCGTCCAGGCATATCCAGCCCGTGGGCGCCATGGCGAACTGTTCCAAAGCGGAGAGCAGCTTGTAGGCCCCGCGGCTGACGAACTGTTCTGGCGTCTTGAGCTGCAGGATGGTTTCCGGCGAAAGCTGCTGCCCGGGCTTGGCCACGGGCGCCACGGCGCCGTTGCGGTCTAGAAGGATCTGGCCGGCCATGATCAGCCGTTTGGCTTTTTCCCGGCTTTCGGCCAGCCCCTGGTCCGCGGCCAGCTGGTCTGCGCGTACTTTTTTCATGAACACCCCGCACCGCGGGGTAGCAGAAAATTACGCTCAGGAAAAGCCGCCAGAACCGCAAGACGAGCCGCCCATGGGGCCGGACGGGCTGACCCCGCCAAAACCCGCCACGGGCTGGCAGTTCGCCGTCGCGGACATGAGCCGTCGGGTTTTAGTGCTCTTGCAGGTGGGACAGGCCGGGGCAGTATTCTGACCAGCGCCCATCAGTTCTTCAAATTTTGTTTGGCATGCATTGCACTGATATTCATATAAAGGCATGGTATTCTCTCCTTGTGAAGAAGGTGAATATTTTCTTACTGCAGTATAAACAGCAAACGCCGCTTGGCAAGACGTGCGCGCAGTGTCTTAATGTGAGCGGCTTGCGTCTTGACTTGTCTGCAATTGGCGGCGTATTCAGAGCACTCCTTTATAACTGAAAAACCATCTGAGCGCCATGAATAAAGGTTTTAAAGCCTTCAAGGAAGAAATCGCCCGGGCCAAGAATTATTATCACCGGCACGAGGTGTTGCGCTCTATGATCTCTTTTGCCACAGCCATGCGCACCATGTTCAAGGCTCGTCTGATGGGACGCGACAAGACCGAGGCCTCCGGCGCTCTGCGGGAGATGACAGGCCTGTACTCACGCACTGAGGAGGTAAAAAAATTTGCCCCCAACGGGCTGAGGTTTGTGCCTGGCAAGGAAAAACAACTGCTTATGCAGGTGGTTGCCTTGGTTAAGAAGGTCCAGGGGGAAATGGTCAAGGAAAGCCAGGAAGAGGCCCGCCGTCGCAAGCTGAAGATAGACCGGCTGCTCATCCGCGCAGAAAAGCACCTGGAGCACAAAAAGATTAGCGAGGCCGAGGAGGCCTTTCAGGAAGCGGTCTCGCTGTACGTTGACGAGCATAAGCTGTATTTCGTTATTTCCTCCAAACTGCTTAAGGCTGACTATCCCCGCCAGGCCCTAAAATACTTGCACAAGGGGCTGGAAGTGGACCCCGAAGAAGAGCACAACTACCGGCTGCTGGCCGAAGCCCACGAAAAACTTGGCGATCTGGAAAAGGCTGAAAAGGCTCTGAAAGACTCTTTGGCCAAATTTGGCGATGATTTTCGCACCTGGGTGCAGTATGGCAATATGCTGCTGCGCGCCAAGCGGCTTAAAGAAGCCCTGGAAGCCGCCAAAAAGGCCATAGACCTGGACCCCACCCACCCGGACGCCAAGACCTTGGTCCAAAAGCTCAAAAAACTTGCCGCCAAGTCCAAGAAAAGCTGACGGCCAGGCGAGGCCATAGACTTTATGTATGCAGCATGAAGCGTTGACCGTTTTAAATATTTTGGAATATTTTTTCACACATTCTCTCGGCTTCGCCTTCGTCTTGCTTCGCTTCGACCACACGCCAAGCGTATAATGTGCTGTGCACGGGGAAGTGTGAAACTGCCATATGACGCCGCCGCGTTGCTCGCCGCCGCCGTTGGCTTGGGGCTGCTCACTTTTTCTGCGGCAGCTGACGGGCCATCCACTGCACCTGGCGGCAAATGCCCATCAACAAGTTGAAGTCATTGCGGCGCAAGCGAATGCGCTGCATGAACCGGCGCACGGGCAGCATCCAGTAGTCCGGGTTGTCCGGTTTCAGAAAATCAATGGCCAGCAATGTTTCCTGAATGACCGCGAAGAGCGTTTCCTGTTCGGCGTGGGTGGCCAGGGGCGAATGCGGCGGGCCCTTGGGCCGGAAGGGCTTGTCAAGCGATCTGGTGAAGCACTCGTAGAGCACAATGAGCACGGCCTGGGCCAGGTTCAGGGACGAGGCGTCAGCCGCCGTGGGGATGGTCAGCAGCCGGCCGCAGATTTCAATGTCCTCGTTGGTCAGGCCCCGGTCCTCGGCGCCGAAGACCACGCCCACGTGCATTCCCTGGGCCAGAAAACCGGCAATGTCCGGCCCGGCCTGGGCCGGCGTCTGGCAGCCTTTGCGCCAGCCCCCGGTGCGGGCGGTGGCCCCGTATACGGTGTGCAGCCCGGCCAGTGCCGCAGGCAGGGTTTCCTCCAGCCGCATGCGCTTGAGAATTTCCGCGCCCTTTGGCGTGGCCAGGGCCAGAGCCTTGTCCATGTCCCACTGCCGCGGGGCGACAACGACCAGATTCGGACAGCCCATGTTGGCGCAGGCCCGGGCCGCGGCGCCCACGTTCTCGGGAAATTTTGGCGCGTTGAGTACTATTGTCAGTCCGTCCAGCATGGCCGGGGTCATTTCACATCTTTTGTGTTCTGGCAAGGGGAGCTGCTTGTCGAAAAACCATCGCCTACGGTCACTGGCCAGACAAGCCGGCTACAGGCCAGTACACGCACGATACCTTACACCAATACGTCATAGAGTAGGGGCAACCCTTGCGGCCGCCCGCCCTAATACTCTTCTTGATGCTCCATTGAGCATGGCGGCGACGCCTCGTTGGTGATGGATTTGTGCTTGCAACCACACACTATCTATTTGGTTTTCGAATATAACGAGTTTTATGGGCTGAAGATTGTAGCTTGTCGCGTGGAGAGGAGAGGGGGCGCTGGTTTGCGAGGAAGTCCACGCCAATTCGTGGGGTACATTCATAATCCCGTGTAAATAAATAGTTGCCTGCATTTGAGCGTGTTGCAGATGTGTTATTCGAATTGAAGCAGTATGTAGTATCCAATAGCCGAATGAAAACATCGTTTGGAAAATACTTATGTGTCTGCATGCAAGGAAAATATCGTGATGTTGTTTGTGCACAGTGCCAATACTATAGAATTCAACGACCACACCGTGACCGGGCAGGACAACCAAACCTCCACCCTGAGCCACGGCCCTGTGGGCCGCATTACCGGCATCCAGCGGCCGAACGGCTCCCACATCGCCTCCCCCGGCTGACCGCATCTGGCCGCCTGCATCTGTTCTTGAATCCCAGCCAAGGATGGCATACAAGAACGCGATGCGCATCTCTTCCATTCTGGTGATTACCAAGAAAGGCGACGACAAGGCCGCCAAAACCGGCCGGAGCATAGCCGACTGGTTGCAGGACCGGGACATCCGCGCTCTTGTCCGGGCTAACGATCCTTCCCGGCCGCCGGACCTTTCCGGCTTTGCTGACGGGCCGGACATCGTCATGGTCCTTGGCGGCGACGGCACCCTCATAGGCGTGGCCCGCCAGCTGCCGTCCGAACAACGCATCCCGGTGCTGGGCGTGAACATGGGCACGGTGGGTTTTCTCACTGATATGGACGCTAAGGACTGGCCCCAGCGACTGGAGGACTTGCTGCAAAACGATCTGCGCGTGACCGAGCGATTGTGTCTGGAGTACCAAGTATGGCGCAACGGCGGCGTAGCGCTGCAGGGCCGGGCGCTGAACGACGTGGTTGTCAGCCGCGCCTCCCTGGCGCGCCTCATACGGCTGGAGCTACAGCTTGACGGCTTGTCGCTGGGCCGGGTCCACGCTGATGGGCTGATCATCGCCACGCCCACAGGCTCCACTGCGTATTCTGTGTCCGCTGGCGGGCCCCTGGCGCACCCGGAGGTGGGCATGATTTCCGTCACTTCGATTTGCCCTTTTCTGAGCAGCTTCCCTCCCTTGGTGCTTCCGCCGGACTCCGAGCTGACCGTCGGGCTCTCCAATCCGTTTGCAGACGTGCATCTGACTCTGGACGGCCAGGAGGGCCAGCCCCTGGAAAAGGGCGACACGATTGTCGTGCGCCGGTCGGCCCAGCCAGCCCTTTTTGTGAAGACGCCTTGGTGTCAATTTGCGGCCAAACTCTTGGCCAAGGGCTTTATCCGGGACGAGCGCGTGGGGAGAAGCTGCGTATGAGCGAGCTGCCGGATATTCAGACATCCGCCGAAATACGGTTGGGCCAGGACCCCATTCTGGACGCCTGGGTGCTGCACTTTATGGCCGAGAACAATCTGGACTACCTGCTCAACCCCCTGCACAACGCCTCGCCGGAACAGTTGCGGTTCATGGTGGCCTTGGACGAGGACCAGGTGTACGTGCCCAGCGCGGATTCCTATTTTCTCATGTTGCTGCAGCCCACGGCGCCGCCGGAGCTTTTGCAAGCCTACACCGCCCGCTGGCGAAACTTCTCTCGGTTGGTGGTGGACAACACCAGCCCGGGCCAGGTCCGCTCGCGCATGGTGCAGTTCGCCAGGCACCGGTTCCGCATCGCCCTGGCCTCGCACATCATGATCCCTTCGCGCATGTCCAAGCGGCTGTATTCCATATTTCTTACCCAGAGCGGCATTGAGGACCCAGCCCGGGAAATCAAGAAACTCTCCAACCGCCGGGCGGCGGACCTGCTGGGGGGGAAGTCCCTACAGCGGCTGCTCTATGCCTGTCCAGAGGGCATGGGGGCCTGCGGCGTCATCTCCGAAATGCGCAAACTGCTGGACCGGCTGGAGCTTCGCCGGCTGCTCTGCCTTTCCGCCTGGGCGGAGCTGTGGACCCGCGGTCAGGCCGGGCCGGGGGTGGCCGGCCTGGAAAAAGAGATGCACAAACCCTGCCCGGATTTCGCGCACATCGACGCCGCCCTGGACAGCGTGACCGACCACGGCCGCGAGCACAAGAACATACTCTACCTGCCCAACGAAAGCGGCGGCGTGATCGTAGACCTGCTCATCGCCCGCAGCCTCATCCGCCAGGGGCATAACGTGGTCATGGCTTTGAAAGACGGCTTCAGCGGCCTGCGGCCCACTATTTGGGATTTGGATTGCGATCCCGTGCTGGCCACAGCCATTGGCGACGGCCATGTACTCACCGAGCGCAAAGTCAGCAAAAACCAGCTGCTCCAGGCCATGCGGGCCAACCAGCTGCTCATCATTTCCGACGGCTGCAAGGAACGGTTTAACCCTTACAAGACCAGCGTCACCTTTGCCCGGGCCTGGAAGGAGTGCGACCTGGTCATTGCCAAAGGACGGCCCCACGCCCGCCGGCTCATCGAAAACTCGCACCAGTTCACCACGGATATTCTCTGCTTCTACCGCGACCCGGGCGGCTCCTTCAGAGCCCATTTCAAGCCCAAAGCTCCTGGCGTGCAGGTTTTTACGGAAGCCGACCTGCGGGCCAAGGCCGACGACATCATCCACGCCATGCGCGAAGCCAAGCAGGCCGGCAAAAAGGTCATGTTCTACAGCGCCATCGTGGGTTCCATTCCCGGCCAGACCAGGACCGCCATCCGCGTGCTACAGACTTTTGTGGACTATCTGCGCAGCCGGCACGACTCCATTTTCATTATCAACCCTGCCGAGCACTTTGAAGAAGGGTTGGACGGCGACGATTTGATGTACATGTGGGAGCGGGTGCAGCGCAGCGGTCTGCTGGATATCTGGCGATTCCAGACCGTGGCCGACGTGGAGCGCAGCTTTGAACTGATGGACGAGCCCGTGCCCCCGGCCTGGATAGGCAAGGACGCCACCTATTCCACAGGCTGCACCAAGGAAATGTCCATTGCTCTGGAGGTGCAGGCCAGGCGGCCGGAGATGCAGATTATCGGGCCCAGCCCGGAAAAATTTTTCCGCCGCCGCGAATATGGCGTGGGCAAATACTACGACGCAGGCATAGAGGTGATGTAGCATGGCTGAACCAGTCCGATGCGCCTGGGTTCCAGCAGGCGACGCGCTCTACGCCCACTATCACGACACAGAGTGGGGCGTTCCCAACGCTGACAGGCGTTTTTTATTCGAGCATCTGGTGCTGGAAGCGGCCCAGGCCGGCTTAAGCTGGCGGACCATTCTGGGTCGGCGCCAAGGCTATCACGCAGCTTTTGCCGGCTTTGACCCGGCCGCCATAGCCGTTTACGGCCCGGCTGACGTGGACCGGCTGCTGCAGGATACTGGAATCATCCGTAACCGGCGCAAGATAGAGGCGACCATAAAGAACGCCCGGGCCATGCTGGAACTGGAGTCTGCGGAAGGTGATTTTGGCCGCTTTATTTGGTCATTCGTGGACGGCCGGCCGGTGCAGAACCGGTACAAGCGTTTGCAAGACGTCCCGGCCCAGACCGAGCTCTCCGCCAGGTTGGGCAAAGAACTCAAGCGCCGGGGGTTCTCCTTTGTGGGGCCCACGTCCTGCTATGCGTTCATGCAGGCGGTGGGCATGGTGAACGATCACCCAACGGACTGTTGGCGGCATGAGCCCGTGGCCGAGCTGGGAAAAACGTTCGAGGCGTGATGCGGTAATGATGCGGGTTTACGTATACTGCGCGGCGTTCGCTCTTCTGCTGACGCTGGCTGGCTGCGCCACAACTCCTGAGCCGGCAAGCCAGCCGGCCAGGGTCTTGGCCAAAGCGGAAGAGATGCATTGCTTGAATTTGCCCGGCCCGCCCCGGCCGTTGCCGCCAGCCCCGGCCGCACGTCCAGAGGCCGCCCCGCTGGTGGCGCGATTCCGGCTGCCGGACGACCAAGCCCAGTTGGCTCTGTGCCGTCAGCTGAATCCCTGCAACCAGGGGCTGGAGAGCTGGACCAACCTGCGGCCGGCCCTGGCCGCCAATATGGAGTATCTGCAGAAGCTGCGCGACAGACCAGGACCAGGCCCGCTGACTCCCCGCAAGCTGCGGCTGGCCGCTGCCCGGCTGCTTAGCCTGCTGGAAACCATGGACGAAAACCCGGACCTGTTGCGACAGGAATTCGTCTGGCTGGAGCTGGCCGTCAAAGCCTCCATGACCGGCTACTACACGCCCCTACTGGACGCCAGCCTGCGCCAGGGCGGGGGATACGACTATCCTTTGTACAAGCTGCCGCCTGAGCTGGAGGGCAAAGCCGCGCCAGGCCAGGGGCCCAAGGGGTTGGACTCAGCTAAGTGGTCCCGCGAAGCCATAGACTTTGGCGGCGCTTTGGCCCACCGTGGTTTGGAGCTGGCCTGGGCCCGCAACCGGGTGGACCTGTTCAATCTTCACGTGCAGGGGGCCGGGGTGCTGGCCCTGCCAGACGGGTCCCGACGGCGGGTGAACTACGCCGGCAAGAACGGCCTGCCGTTCACAGGACTGGGGGCCGTCTTTAAGCAGCTGAACCTGCTGCCGGGCGAGCCTATTATCTTGCGGACCATGCGGGCGCATCTGCAGAAGCATCCAGAGCGCGAGCGCGAGTTGCTCAGCCGCAACCAGAGCTATGTGTTCTTTCAGCTGTTGGATGGCGGCTCCATGGGCACAATGGGCGCGCCGCTCACGCCGCGGGTCAGTTTGGCCACGGACCCGGCGGTTGCGCCCCTGGGCGCGGCCATGGTGTTTGAAGCCGCCAGGCTGCCCCGGGAAGGCGGAGGCGCTGCGGCCCTGGCCGGGCTGGGGCTTGCGCAAGACACAGGCGGGGTTATAAAAGGCCCGCGCGTGGATTTCTTTTGGGGCGAAGGGGACCGGGTGGAACGCCAGGCAATGCGCACAAACACCAGCGCCACGGTCTATTTTCTGGTTGCAAAATAATGTATACTAAAATAGTATTAAATAAATCGGACATGAAGGACATTACAAAGGCATTCGCTCAGGCGGTGAAAGAACAGACAGAGTCCGTGGCCCGCTGGCACTGCGAGGAGCCGGCGGCGCCAGAGCCTGCACAAGACAGTGGCCTGGACCGGTTTCGGGGCTTGGTTCTGGCCCAGCATCAGGTCAATTTTCTACTCTGGCACGAAGAGGACAAGGCCCGCCGCACCGACGTGACAGACGCAGACATAGCCCGGGTCAAGCGGGCCATTGACAAGCTCAACCAGCGCCGCAACGACCTGATAGAGCAGCTAGACGCGTGTTTGACAGAGCATATTCGACTGCGCGCGCCAACTCTCGACAGCTCAGCCGCGCCCAGGTACAATACAGAAACGCTGGGCTCTGCTCTGGACAGACTTTCCATTCTGAGCCTGAAACGGTATCATATGGCCGAGCAGGCCGAGCGCCAGGACGCAGACGCAGCGCATCGCGAAAGCTGCCGGGTTAAGCTGGCTGTAATGGAAGAACAGCACGCCGACCTGGTCCGCTCCTGTCTGGAGCTTATCGACGACTACGGCCGGGGCGCCAAACAGCCTAGAGTCTATTATCAATTTAAAATGTATAACGATCCTTCTTTGAACCCTGAACTGTACGCTGCCGAAAAAGGATAATCGACCTATGCCAGATTACGAAACCGTCATAGGCCTGGAAGTGCACGCGCAGCTGCGCACTGAGTCCAAGCTTTTTTGTTCCTGCTCCACCCGTTTTGGCCAGGAGCCCAACACCAACGTGTGCGAGGTCTGTTCCGCCATGCCCGGGGTCCTCCCCGTGTTGAACAAGCAGGCAGTGGAATACGCTGTGATGATGTCCCGGGCGGTGAACTGCACGGTGAATCCGCGCTCGGTGTTCGCTCGTAAGAACTATTTCTACCCCGATTTGCCCAAGGGTTACCAGATTTCCCAGTACGAGGAGCCCCTTTCCGAGCATGGCTGGGTGGAGATTGTCACCAGTCAGGGGGCCAAGCGCGTAGGCGTCACCCGCATCCACATGGAGGACGACGCCGGCAAGTCCATCCACTCCCAGGTGGAGAATGTCAGCTTTGTGGACCTGAACAGGGCCGGCACGCCGCTCATAGAGATCGTCAGCGAGCCGGACATGCGCAGCCCGGAAGAGGCCGTGGCCTACCTGAAGGAGCTGCACTCCATCCTGCTGTACCTGGGCATTTGCGACGGCAATATGGAGGAGGGCAACTTTCGCTGCGACGCCAACGTCTCCCTGCGGCCCGTGGGCCAAAAGGAGTTTGGCACGCGCACTGAGCTGAAGAACATGAACTCATTTCGCCACGTACTAAAGGGGCTGGAGTACGAAATCGAGCGGCAGCGAGATATGTTGGACGACGGCGAGAAAGTCGTCCAGGAAACCCGGCTCTATGACGCGGACAAGAACGCCACCTTTTCCATGCGCGGCAAGGAAGAAGCCCACGACTACAGATATTTTCCGGACCCGGACCTGATCCCCGTCTTGGTGGACCCGGACTGGACCAGCCGGCTGGAGGCCGCCCTGCCAGAGCTGCCCAGGCCGCGGCGGGCCCGTTTCATGGAACAGTATGGTCTGCCGGAACAGGACGCTGACTTGCTAATCAGTCAGCGTGACTTGGCGGAATATTACGAAGAAGCCGTGCAGGCCTACAACGAGCCGAAAAAGATAGCCAACTGGATCATGGGCGATTTGCTGCGCGAGCTGAACCAGTCCGGGCAACGGGCGGCTGAGAGCGCCATGCGCCCGGCGCAGCTGGCGGCGCTGGTGCGGCTGGTGGACGAGGGCAAGATAAGCAGCAAGATTGGCAAAGACAGCTTTGCGGACCTGTTCGCCAGCGGTCAGGACCCGGCGAAATACATCAAAGAAAAGGGGCTGGCGCAGATATCCGACTCCGGCGCGCTGGAGGCGGAGGTGGACGCCGTACTGGCCGAAAACCCCAAGGAAGTGGAAAACTATCGCGGCGGCAAGAAAAAACTCATGGGCTTTTTTGTGGGCCAAGTGATGCGCCGGACCCAGGGCAAGGCCAACCCGGCCCTGGTCAACGAGCTGCTTCAGAAGAAATTGGGGTAGTGTTCTCTTTCGTTTTTTGCTGTACGTTTTGTTTGCGCGTTTTTTCCGGCCGCGTGTAGCGCGGGCGTTGTAAAAAGTTAAGGAAGGGGGAGCCCGAAGGCGAGACCTCTTCCAAAAGGTTTCGCCCCCGGACCACACTTTGAAATTGCACAAGGAAATTATATGACTGAGCATATCCAGTTTTCCGACGACAAGAACGCGCTCATCTTGCTGGACCAGCGCTACCTGCCCACCCGGGAGGACTGGTTCGAATGCCGGTCCACCAAGGACGTGATCTACGCTTTGCAGACCATGGTGGTGCGCGGCGCCCCGGCCATTGGCGTGACTGCGGCTTACGGCTGCTATCTGGCCACCCAGGAAACTGACCCCAACGCTCCGGGCTGGAAGGAGACCCTGCGCGGCCTGCTGGCTGAGCTGGCCGACGCCCGGCCCACGGCTGTGAACCTGCGCTGGGCAGTGAACTTGATGGAGCGCTACTGGGACGAGCACCCGGAGTGGGACTTGCGGGCTTTGGCCTCCCATTGGCTACACAAGGCAAAGGAGCTACACGCCGAAGATATTGAAATCAACAAGGCCATCGGCCGCCACGGCGCCACGGTCATAAACGAGGGCGACGCCATAATGACCCACTGCAACGCCGGCGCCCTGGCCACAGCCGGCTACGGCACGGCTCTGGGCGTAGTTCGCGGCGCCCTGGACGCAGGCAAGAAGGTAACCGTCATCGCCAACGAGACCCGGCCCTTTTTGCAGGGCGCGCGGTTGACCGCCTATGAGCTGGTCAAGGACGACATCCCGGTGAAGGTCGCCTGCGACAACGCCTGCTGTCTGCTCATGTCCCGGGGGCTGGTGGACAAGGTTGTGGTGGGCGCCGACCGCATAGCGGCCAATGGCGACGCCGCCAACAAGATAGGCACTTACGGCGTGGCTGTAATGGCCAAGGAACACGGCGTGCCGTTTTACGTGGCCGCGCCGCTATCCACCATAGACCTGGAAACGCCAAACGGCGACGCCATACCCATTGAAAACCGTACCCCGCGCGAGGTGACCCACGTGGGAGAAACCCAGATTACCCCGGACAACGTGGAAGTCTTCAACTACGCCTTTGACGTGACCCCCAATGAACTCATCGCCGGTATTATAACTGAGAAAGGCGTCTTGACCCGGCCGTTTACAGACGCCATTCTTGAAGCCTTTGGCAAAAAATAACCTTTAGCAGTAGAAGGACGCGAGAAAATGAGCCTTGACGAACGCATCATTACCGAAGCGATACTGGATAGATATTTCGAAAAATTTAAAAAATGTCTCGACCTGGACGTGGCCATTGTGGGCGGCGGTCCTTCCGGCATGATGGCCGGCTACAAGCTGGCTAAGGACGGCTTTAAGGTCGCCATGTTTGAGCGCAAGCTTTCCCTGGGCGGCGGCATGTGGGGCGGCGGCATGACCTTCAACTACATCGTCTGCCAGCAAGCCAGCAAGCACCTGCTGGACGAGCTGGAGCTGCCGGCAGAGCCGTACGGAGACGGCTACTACACGGTTGACGCTGTGGCCGCCACGACTACCCTGGCCTCCAAGGCCTGTCTGGCCGGCCTGCAGGTCTTCAACTGCATGAGCGTGGAGGACGTGGTCATCCGCGAGGAAGAAGGGCGCAAGCGCGTCACCGGCCTGGTCATCAATTCCAGCCCGGTGGAAATGACCGGCCTGCACGTGGACCCGCTGGTGCTGAACAGCCGCTACACCATTGAGGCCACCGGCCACGCTGTGGAGCTGCTGCAGACCCTGATGCGCAAGAACGACGTGCAGTTGAACACGCCCTCCGGGGGCATAGAGGGCGAGCAGTCCATGTGGGCCGAGGTGGCGGAGACGAATACACCGCTCAACACCCGGGAGATATTTCCGGGCGTGTACGTGGCCGGCATGGCCGCCAACGCCAGCTACGGCTCATATCGCATGGGCCCCATTTTTGGCGGCATGCTCCTTTCTGGCGAAAAGGCCGCGGCGGAAATAGCCGCAAAACTGCGCAACGCATAACCCGGCACGCCACATGGAACGCATAGAAGGACGAAATTTTTTCGCCAGTGACGTGATTTTCCGCGAAGGGGACAACGGCGACTGCGCTTATGTGCTCATCGGGGGAAAAATACGTGTTACCAAAACCGTGCGCGGCCAGGAAAAGGTGGTCGCTGAGCTGGAGCCATTCGCCATATTCGGCGAAATGGCGCTCTATCTGGAGGACCACAAGCGCACCGCTACAGTCACGGCGGTGGATGCTGTGCGGACAATGGTGCTGAACAAGGACAACTTTGAAGACTTCATGCGCCAGTCGCCGCAGATACTGGGCCAGGTGATCCAGAACTTCTCCGAGCGCATCCACACCGCCACCACGGCGGCCATGCCTGCAGACGTAGCCTCCTCCATCGGCTACATGCTCGCGCTGTTGGCTAGCTCTGGGCTGGATTCCGTAGCAGTGAAGCAGCTGGAAGAAGCTTTGTCCGGTGTGCTGAATGCAGCGCCGGCCACCATACGCGGCGAGATTGAGCGGCTGGCCCAGGCTGGTCTTGTGGAGCTGGATGGAGCAACTCTGCGCTTTGACCCGGACGCCGGCCGGCGCGTTCTCATGGCGTGAGCAGACCAATCATGCCGCCACTTGTCGCCCTCATAGGCCGCCCCAACGTGGGCAAATCCTCCCTGTTCAACCGGCTGGTCCGCGCCCGCCGGGCCATTGCCCACGACCGGCCCGGGGTCACCCGGGACCGGCTCTACGGCGAAGTGAGGCAGGGCGCGCAGCCCTTCCGCATCGTAGACACCGGCGGCATCGCCCTGGACGACGCAGGCCGGGCCGTGAGCGGACCGGAGGGCCAGCGCGGCTTTGAAGACCACATCCTGGCCCAGGCGGCTATAGCCATGGAAGAGGCGCAGCTGCTCATCCTGCTGCTGGACGGCCGCGAAGGCCTGACCCCCCTGGACGAGCAGCTGGCCCGCCACTGTCGCCGCAGCCGCAAGCCTTTGCTGGCTGTGGTCAACAAGGTGGACAGCGCCGAGCACGAGCCGGCCATGCTGGCCGAGTTCCACGCCCTGGGCCTGGACTTAGTCGCAATTTCAGCGTCACACGGCTACAACATTGGCGGCCTGGTAGACGCCATAGAAGAACGATTGCCTGAAGAACCGGATGTATCTGAGCAAGACGTCGTACTGGAAGAAGAGGGACTGGACCCGGAAAAAGGATTGCGGCTGGCCATGGTGGGCAAGCCCAACGCCGGCAAGTCCACCCTGGTGAACCGGCTGTGCGGCGAGGACCGGATGATAGTGAGCGAGCAGGCCGGCACAACCCGCGACAGCGTGGACGTGACCGTGGAGCGGCCCGACCCGGAGAACCCGGAGCAGTCACTGCGCATCACCTTTGTGGACACAGCTGGAGTGCGCCGGCGCAGCCACATTCAGGACAGCGTAGAAAAGGTCAGTGTCCAGTCCGCCCTGGCGTCAGCAAGGCGCGCGGACGTCGTTGTTCTGGTCATGGACGCCTCCCAGGGCGTCACCGCCCAGGACAAGAAGCTCATCGCTTACCTGGACAAAGAAAAAATTCCATTCATCGCAGTAGTCAACAAATGGGACTTGGTTCCCCGGGCGGAAAAGCGCGAGGCCAAGCAGTTCTTCAAGGACGCATTGAGTTTGTGCAACTATGCGCCGTTGCTCTACCTTTCCGCCAAAAGCGGGGCCGGCGCCGAGGCCATTTTGCCCACAGGACTGGACCTGTTCGAAGAGTGCGGCCTGCGCGTCTCCACGGGCGAGCTGAACCGGATATTCCGCGAGGTCCTCAGCCGGCACCAGGCGCCCATCGTCCAGGGCCGGCGGGCAAAGTTTTACTACATGACCCAGACCGCCACCCACCCGCCCACGTTCGTCTTCTTCGTGAACGACCCGGACCGGGTGAAGACCAGCTACGTCCGTTATCTGGAGAACAATCTGCGCAAGCTCTTTGGCCTGCGCCACGCCCCGCTCAAGGTGCTCTTTCGGGGAAGTCACAAAAAGGAGTGAGCAGCCCCAAGCCAACGGCGGCGGCGAGCAACGCGAGCCGCGGGGCTGCGGCAGCCTGATCCCCGTAGCGGCGCAGGGGGCAGGCGTCATATGGTAAACCATAAGACGGCGCGTTATGCGCTGATCAACGCGGCTTGTTGCGCTTGGGATGCGGCCGAAGCGAAGCGAGGGACCTGTGCGAATAAACATATAACCGCAGGTGTGCATTCTCTTTATACTGAATAACGCCATGCAGCAGAATAGAGACAAAGCGCTGTTCATTGCGCAGAAACTCTTTGCCGAGCTGGTGTTCGACACCCAGAAGCTCGAAGGCCTGCCGTTCACTTTGCCCGAGGTGCAGACGTACATCCAGGGCGTTACCGTTGGCGGGCACAAGATTGCCGACGAAGAGAAGCTGAAGCAGCAGATACGCGGCTGGGAGCGTCTTGTGGAGCTTGTCCGGACGGATTTGTTTACGGTGAACAAAGAAATCGCTTGCGAGCTGCAAGCCATTATCGCCAAGGACGAAGCTCTTGAGCTGGGCTGGTTCCGCTCCGGCCAGGTGGGTATAGCCGGCACGGAGTATGCGCCGCCGCCGGCTGCGGAGCTGGAGGCGCGATTTGTTGCCATGCTTGAAGACGTCGCCGGTCTGGACGACGCGCGGGACCAGGCCTGCCGCGTCCACCTGGACTGCGCCAGAAACCAGTTCTTCTACGACGGCAACAAGCGCACTGGCCTGCTGTTGGCCAACGGCCATTTGCTGACCCATGGCTACCCGCCGCTCTCCATCCCCGCCAAACGCCTGGCTGACTACAACAGCGCCATGCTGCGCTTCTACGAAAGCGGGGACTACGCCGAGATGACGGCGTTTCTGCGGGACTGCCACGAGTCCATGTGGCGCCGGTTCGCGTAAGCAGCCGGGGCGAGCAACACAATAATAACCGCAGAAAACGCAGTAAAGGTGAGCAGCCCCAAGCCAACGGCGGCGGCGAGCAGCTGCGGTGAAATGAGTAAGCGGGTGTGAGCAGGTGTGTCGTTCATCCGCCTCGCTTCGCTCGCGACCGGCTGCGGTGAATTTTTACATTATTTGCCGCAGCACTTCTTGTGTTTTTTGCCGCTGCCGCAGGGGCAGGGCTCGTTGCGGCCCACTTTGGGCGCGTCGCGTTTGACCGGCTGCTTTTTGGGTTTGCCGCCGTCTTCTGCGCCGGCGTAGTTCAGGTCTTTGGGCTGGTCCCTGTGCACGAACTCTTCTTCCTCCACGCGCTGGATGCGCAGTGAGTTCAGGGCCCGCACGGCGTTTTCGCGGATGCGGAAGAGCATGTCCTGGAACATTTCGAAGCCTTCGCGCTTGTACTCCTGCTTG